>NZ_BJCF01000007.1 GCF_005402965.1 Dolichospermum planctonicum | reverse complement strand
CAAGCTATCCAGTCCTTACCCCAGGATTCTCTTAATCAAGCCTTAGTACGAAGTAATCTTGCCTTGACTTATCAGCAACAGGGAAAATGGGAATTAGCTAAAAGCGAAATTAACCAAAGTCTAAAGACATTAGAGTCTGCTAAAATTACTACAGAACAACAGAGGATTTTAGCTCAAGCCCTGGATATTCAAGGACAACTTCAGCAAAAAGCCGGAGACTCTCAAGCAGCTTTAAATACATGGCAGCAAGCAGCGAAACTATATCCCAACTCTGTAAATAATCAAATGGGGTTGATAAATCAGATTAACCAAGCTCAAGCTATGCAAGACTTGGGACTGTATCCGCGAGCTTGTCAAACTTTATTGGCTGTTCTTGGTTATACTGAGAAAAAATGTATGATTTCTGAGGTGGAAATTAATACAATTCAAGATAAAATATCAGGTAGTTTTGAGAAAACCTATCAAGCTAAGGCTTTTAGAAGTCTTGGTAATGTCATGCGTTTGACAGGTAATTTAGCAGAGTCTGAAAAAGTTCTCCAAGCTAGTTTAGCTATTGCCAGAAAAAGTGGTTCTCCAGAAGATCTGAGTAAGGTTTTACTGAATTTAGGTAACACTCAACGGGACTTAGCTAATAGAAATATAGAACTAAATAATGATCAAGGAGCTAAATACCAAGAACAAGCTTTAGCTCAATATCAAGAAGCGGCTTCTCTTTCTCCTTTAGCGATTGTACAACTTCAATCTCAACTGAGTCAATTAGAGATATTAATGGAACAGGGAGAATTATTCACAAAACAGGGAGAAAATGAGCTAAAACAGGGAAACGAGGAAATGGGGCAGAAAAACGAGGAAATGGGACAGGAAAAATGGAAAGAAGCCACTGATTTAAAAAATAAAATCAAAGTTCCATTAACCTATTTATCCCCTAGTCGAGAAAGTATTTATGCTCAAATTAAATACGTGAAAAATTCTCTGTGTTTAGAGCAAAAACAGCCGAATTGTCTGAAACCAACCACCCTAAATTTATCATCTGTGACAGCAGAATCTTTGCAAGCAGCGGTGAAGATGTTAAATCAAACTGATGAAGTTGCCAGTGAATTGGAAGATAAGGGGACACAATCTTCTATCATGGGCTTATTGGCTAAATTAGCCGAAGGTCGTCAAGACTGGAATGGTGCTAATAATTACACTCAAAAAGCATTAGATTATTCTCGCCAGGCTCAAGCACCAGAACTAACCTATCAATGGCAATGGCAAGAGGGACGGATATTTAAGGCTCAGGGTAAAAATAAAGAGGCTCTTAACTCTTATCAAACATCATTAGCCACACTGAAATCTCTGCGCCGTGATTTTGTTGCTGTTAACCGAGACAGTCAATTTAATTTCCGGGAGAATACTGAGCCTGTTTATCTAGAATATGTAAGTTTACTTTTGCAACCGCAAGAAGTACCACCAGAAGACCTGAAATTGGCTCGTGAAACCATTGATTCTTTAAAATTAGCAGAGTTAGAAAACTTTTTGCGATCAGCCTGTGATGATAATTTTAGCAAGTCAGTGAGTATTGATGAGGTGATTGACAAACAAGATCCTACGACTGCGCTGATTTATCCTGTGCTATTAGAAGACCGTTTTGAGGTGATTGTCAAGTTACCCCAAAGGCCTTTAACTCGTTATACTTCCAAGATTGAGAAAAATAAAAAAGATTTTGAGGGTGAGATTGCAGACGCAATACCTATTATTACCGCTAAAAGCGATGGAACTAGTGGTAACAAATTACCTCGTATTGCTGAAAAACTATATGATTTGATTATTCGTCCTGGGGAAAAAGACTTACAGCAGAGTGGGGTGAAAACTTTAGTTTTTGTCCTGGATAGTTCTTTGCAAAATTTTCCTATGTCGGTGTTAAGCAAGGGTCAGGAAAACGGTCAGCCAAAATATCTAATCGAACAGTATAATATTGCTTTAGCTCCTAGTTTGCAACTGGTGGACGTTCAGCGTTTCCAAAGGAAAAATGTCCCGGCCTTAATCGCTGGCTTGAGTGAATCACGAATTATTGAAGGTAGACCGTTTGGTGAGTTAAAGTCTGTGAAGGATGAAATTAACAACATTAAATCCCTACTGCCTAATTCAACTAAGTTACTTGATCAAGAGTTTACCAGCAACGCCTTGACTAATAGGCTTAATTCCTCCTCTTTTTCAATTATTCATCTGGCCACCCATGGTGCGTTTAGTTCCCAACCGGATCAGACTTTTATTGTTACTTCCGATAAGAAGCTAAGAGTCAATGAGTTAGATAATTTATTGAGTTCGAGAGATCCGGTGGAATTACTAGTGTTAAGTGCCTGTGAGACTTTAACGGGGGATAAAAGAGCATCCTTGGGATTAGCGGGTGTTGCTATTAGAGCGGGTACACGGAGTACATTGGGAACTCTGTGGCTAGTTGATGATGAGTCAACCTCCATGCTCATGGGTAAGTTTTATGAGGCTTTTAAGAATCAGAATATTAGTAAAGCTGATGCTTTACGTCAAGCCCAACTAGCATTACTGCAAAGTCAGGATTACAAAGATCCTAATTTTTGGGCGGGTTACGTTCTTTTAGGTAATTGGTTGTAAGCTGTTACGCAGCTAAATTTGACAACCACAATTTACTTAAACTTTGTGGTGCGGGCATCTTGCCCGCTATAGTTATACAAACTAAATGTACAAAAGATTCAATCCTCTTAAATGACAAGATCCCCGAATTATTTAATAATTCGGGGATCTGGGTTAAATATTTCCAAAAAACTGCTCAATTATCCTCAATTGAGAGGTGGTTCTTGGGCAATGTTTGCCTCTTGCAAGTGTTTGACTGATGTTAGTAGTTGCTCCCAATAATTCTGAACTGTGGGATCATTGGGTTTTTGACGACGTAAATCAGCCAATGTGGTAATGGCATTTTCCCAAATTCCAGATGCAGCATAAAGCATTACTTGCTCTATAGGATCACTGGTTTGTTGGATGGCGGCTGAGAGGTTATCATCTTTAACAACCTGAATTGCACCGGTTAAGGATAGGTCTGCTTTGTTGCCAGAATTAGCGCAATTTACTGATAACATCCAAGTGTATTTTTGATCTAGCTTTAATGGGCGATGATCAGGTACTTTGATGCTGAAAATGCCTCCTTGGGGAGGTGTGTTGAAATTCTTGGTGTACAAGGGTTCATCAGCCTCATTCTTGAGGACAAATTTGAGTGATTGAATTGGCTGGGCAGTTTTAGGAATGTAGAAAAAGAATGTTGGGTGATCTGATGTCGTCAGTTGTGAGTTGTCAGTATCAGACATGGCCGTTAAGGCTGTTAATTCTGATTGATGATTTTTCCCATCTAGACTAGTAACAGGATTAAAACAATCTCTTGTTGATTCTGTTCTCGTTGATCCTGCTCTCAATCTCGTAGGTTTGCTGGAAACAAAAAAGATAAGTTGCTTACCCCGCTTAATGTATGCCTCTACATTGCTGATAGCATTTTGAGCATAGCGATCGCCGGGACGTAATTGTTCAGCTTGCTTGAAAAAAGATAAAGCTTCTCTAAATCCTCTAACTGCGGTTTTTTTATACCCTTCCTGCATATACTGATTGTAAAGATCACGGTTCTGATTATTGGGAGCAGCTAGAGCAATAGATGAACCTGGGGTTTGACTGACCATCCCTAAAGGTAGGGACAGAAACCCCGCTAAGAGCAATCCTGTCAGCATGGAGTTCCGCATAAAAGAAATAATGATTGGTTGAAAAGTCCTTTGTTAATCAAGGCTTAATTTCTGGGATTACCCAGATATGTAACTGTTAAGTTGCCGTCTATAGGGTGATTTTTCTGCAACCAGATAAAATCTAGATTTTTGCAGTTGGTTTAAACTAAAATACACAACATATTATACTCCATAATTTCCATGATGGCGGATTTTAATTGATTATTTTCATTAAGTAAGTTGGCCGAACAGGGAACAGGGAACAGTTTTAACTGTTTAGATATCCTCAATTTTCCAAATCCGACAAAGAAAAATGCACTTATTTTGAGACACCGTTAGCCAAAACCTGGCACTTTTTTGTGGTAAAAATCCGCGAAACCCTTTGTTAATAAATGGTTTTAGGTTTATATGGCTAACGCCACGCTATCAGCAAGCCCTACTTGTCAATTAATTTTTCTGTCACTACATCAGACTTTAATCTCCATGATTTTTAATATCTTCTTAGTTCCTGTTATACTTGTAAAAGTGATGTTTTTGTAGCTATTACACAATCGTAAAATCTACATTGACAAGATGGCTGGATAAAATATTATAAAATATTAGTTCTATTTAATGGAGGGTAAATTAGTTAATGAAAGAACAGTTAAAAATCGCCTTGCGGAAAGCATCAAGTCAGGGACTAATAGTGTTACTTCCTATTTTGGGAAGTTTCCTATTTTTAACTAGTGCGAGTGCCAATTTTAATGGTAATTTGACGATTAATGTGGCAGGCATAAAAAACCAATCTGGAAAAATTTGTGCTAGTCTTTTTTCTGGAAGTAAGGGATTTCCTAGTGATAGTGAAAAAGCTGTACAATCCGAATGTATCAAGATCACAGAAAATCCTCAAAAACTGAGTTTTAAAAACTTAAAACCAGGGAATTATGCCGTTGCTTTAATTCATGATGCCAATGAAGATGGTATGATGAATACTAATTCTTTTGGTATTCCCGTAGAAGGTTTTGGGTTTTCTAACAATCCAGCAATTCTGACAGGTCCACCTAAATTTAATCAAGCGGCTGTTTTGGTAGCAGGTTCAAATACTGATCTTCAAATCAAAATGCAATATCTTTTGGGTCGTTGATTTACAACAATTTCAGCTTGAGTGAGGTAGACCTTATGCGGGCAAGATGCCCGCACCACAAGAGTTTTATCATTAATATCTGTACTTTGTGAATACCGTTAACTGCTGTATGTTGATGTAAATATTGGCGTTGCATAATAGCGGTATGAATTTAGCAACGCCTAAATATTCTGAGGTCATTATTGATAATGCTTGGAAATTTTGTATACCCAGCTACAGCTAACAAACCATAAAAGAGAATAAAGAAATCCAGCTTTGATCTCGCAAACCTATAAAATAATAATAGTATTAGGTAATACATAAAAACTATATTTACTGTCATCAAAGCAACGATTCTGAAGCAATGAGTACAACTTAATATATCTGAAAATATCTTACCTAAATAGCTGCAAAGTCTTACAGGTTAAGGGATTTGTTTTGAGTACAAAAATGCTGTATCCCTCAACCAAAAATACCAGTACCCCTATCATAAAAAGCTAGTACCCCTACCCCAACAGAAAATGTAAAGTTCTGTTAAAGAGGGGTTTAAACCCATTGAGTACAAAGGTAATAAATTTAATAAATCTAATCTGCGTTACTAATTTTGTCCCTTGGAAAGTTATCTGATATAAGCATGAAAACACTACAGGATCTTTTCACCTCACAGTATCAATGCACCAGTCTTTAAACAGTATCAGTAAAACCGAAAATGTCAATACAAAGCTGAAAAAACATGAACCTTCTGGACTATTTTTAGAACCGTTAATTAGTGATTTTCGGATGATTTTTGAGCGTGATCCAGCCGCTTCTAATTGGTTAGAGGTGATATTTTGTTATCCTGGGTTTCATGCCCTTTGTTTACATCGTCTTGCCCATTGGTTACACCTCCATAAAGTGAGTTTTATTCCTCGGTTTATCTCCCATTGGGGACGGTTTTTGACAGGAATTGAGATTCACCCAGGGGCAAAAATTGGCAAAGGCGTATTTATTGATCATGGTATGGGTGTGGTAATTGGTGAAACTGCGATTATCGGAGATTATGCTCTTATTTATCAGGGTGTAACATTGGGAGGAACTGGTAAAGAAAGCGGTAAACGTCATCCTACTTTAGGTGATAATGTTGTCGTCGGTGCCGGTGCGAAAGTATTAGGAAATATTCAAATTAGCGATCGCGTTCGTATTGGTGCAGGTTCAATTGTCTTGAGTGATGTGCCTCCAGATGCCACTGTAGTCGGCGTTCCGGGAAGGATTATTTCTCGTAAGTCGAATAACCACATTTCACTCTTAGAACATGACAAATTACCCGATCTGGAAGCAGGTGTAATTCGTTCTTTACTTTCCCGGATTGACCAACTGGAAAAACAAATACAAATTCTCACAAATCATCATCAAGATGATTAATCAAGTCAACTTTATCCAGTTTGAATTACTCATGCCACACAATTGTAATTTTTTAAATATTGGTGAACAAATTTTGCAAATTCCTCTGGGTGATAGATGGTGTATTTATCACCGTTTGCAAGAGTTAATGATTTCTTGTTCCTGTCCCCCGGATGGGTCTTTGCGTATCCAAGTGAATAACCTTCAAGAAGCGATTCTAGTTCGTAGTACATTAATGCAATTTTTTGCTTCTCGTCATCAATTAGTGACATGGTTAGAGAATTGTTTGTGTAACGGTGTGGAGTTTTGATCAGTATGAATGATGACTATTAATGATTTTGGGAATATCTAATCAAAAGCATATCAATCCTAAGTCATTGTTCGCTCACAAACTATCTTGCATATTCAAGATAATTCACCTAAGCTTAGGTTCACCCAGTTTGCTCAAACTAAAATAATTAGTCATTGCTTATGGGAATAACTTGTACTTTATATTGATTTCGATTGTCAATGTCCAATTATGGTGATTAATAGTAGTAATAAGAAGTTATTGCAATTCCTACAAAAAGAACTAGCACTTTCCACCGCTGATATTGCAGTAGCAACGCGACACCCTGAATTTAATCATTGTCCTTTACCGATGCTGCTTTGGCAATATGGTTTAGTGGATTTACAGCAATTAGACAGAATTTTTGATTGGCTTGCAGAACATTCTTAGTGAAGGTAGATGAAAAATTATCAGTGAACATCAGAGGTAAAATTATGATTACTAGCTTCATTGCTGGCTTGAGTATGTTATTTTTTACAGGATTTGTTAATGTTTATCTGGGTTATTGGCTGCTGACAAAATCCACAAATAATACCACCAAAAATATTTGAGAAGTGATACCAGTTTTTGGTTTCATACCATACAGATGCAACGGAAATATTGGAGTAATAATTAAGGATCGTAAATCATGATTCATGATTTATTCGCTCAATCAAGTATTTATTGCACATCTACCCTTACTCAGACCTTACTCAGAATTGTAGCGAACAAGGATATTACAAAAAAACTCCGCTAGAGGGATGTTAAAATGTATCAAATCATGATTAATGATACGACATTACGCGATGGAGAACAAGCGGCAGGTGTTGCTTTTAACTTAGAGGAAAAAGTAGCGATCGCTCAATTCTTAGATACCATTGGTGTCCATGAATTAGAAGTAGGAATTCCCGCCATGGGAGAGGAAGAAATTCGCGCCATTGTTGCCATTCGTAACTTAGATTTACAAGCTAAATTATTAGGTTGGAATCGCGCTGTATTATCAGATATAAAAGCTTCTATAGCCTGTGGATTGCAGCGAGTACATATTGCTATTCCTGTATCTGGAGTACAAATTGCGGCTAAATTTCATGGTCAATGGCGCGTAAGTTTACAAAGACTAAAAGACTGTATTAGCTTTGCATTAGATGAAGGTCTTTGGGTATCAGTTGGTGGCGAAGATTCTTCTAGAGCCGATGAAAATTTTCTCCAAGATGTTGCTCTTTTATCCCAAGAATGGGGAGCGTCACGGTTTCGTTTTTGTGATACAGTTGGGGTACTTGATCCCTTCAGCACTCACATAAAAGTTCAGCGTTTAGTATCAACCCTATCAATTCCTATTGAGATTCACACCCATAATGATTTTGGACTAGCAACTGCTAACGCCTTAGCCGGAATCAAAGCTGGTGCTATGTCTGTAAATACCACCGTTAATGGATTAGGAGAAAGAGCCGGAAATGCAGCCCTAGAGGAAGTAATTATGGCTCTCAAATGTATCTACGGTGTTGATTTAGAAATTAAAACTCAACATCTGTTAAAACTATCTCAATTAGTTGCTAGAGCTTCCGGTGCTAACGTTCAACCTTGGAAAGCAATTGTGGGTGAAAATACCTTTGCTCATGAGTCTGGTATTCATGCTCATGGTGTACTCCAAAACCCCATTACTTATGAACCATTTTCCCCTGAAGATGTGGGCTGGGAACGGCGTTTAGTCATAGGTAAACACTCTGGCCGCCATTCATTATCTAATCTATTAGAACAGCATGGAATCTTTCTTGATTCTCAAGAAACCCAAGCTATTTTGGATATAGTTCGTCAACAATCAATTCTCAAAAAACGTAGTCTCACTACAGAAGAATTATTAAATTTAGTCAGCGAAAAAAGGTATTCCCATGCAACGTGATGAAATAGAACTGAACTCGCAACCTATTTTTGAAATTGGTCAAAAAGTCCGAGTTAAGAAACTAATCAAAAACGATGGAACTTTTCCTGGTCGAGAAATTGGGGAAGTTTTAGCAAGAATTGGTGATGTGGGTTATGTATCCAGTATCGGCACATTTTTGCAAGCTTATTATATCTATGCTGTACATTTTTTGGAAACAGGGTACATCATCGGTTGTCGAAAAAGAGAACTAGAATCTGCTGAGGAAAAACATGAAAGTAATGTTGCGAATGAATGATGCTGGTACTTTAGTTGTCTATGTCGCTAAAAAAGACTTAGAAGAAGAAGTAGTCAAACAAACAGATAGTGGAGAAGTTAAAATTCTCACTTTAGCTAATGGTTGGGAATTAGAATTTAGTGAAATACCAGATAAAAGCTGTTTACCTTTAACTGTGGAAGCTAAACGTCTTTCTTAAAAACTGAGAAAATATCAAGAAGGTAAAAGTTAAAAATCTCTTTTTTTCTCTTCCTTCTTGCTGGTAATTATCAATATTACCCCAGTAAAATGGGGTTTATTATTTTCTTTTGCAAAGGTTGAGTTATTGAAAATGAGTGAGAAATATCTGACATTATCGGAATTAAATATTGAGGGACAATTTTTAGGATTTGTGGGTAAGGAAACAGGTAAATGTAAACATTTACAGTTGGGAATTGGCTCAGGAAATATCAAAATCAAAATTCCTAAAAATTTACGTTGTTCTCTCGGTTCATCTTTATTACCTGGTGAACAAATTCGCATTAATGCTATTAGTAAATTAAACCCCCGCAGCCATAAGCTAAAACTCCAAGCTGATCACATCCAAGCGGTTGGTTTTTGTCCTCTGAAAAATCCCCTTTCTCAACCCAAAGCCAAGATTATGGTATGTCAAAAATCTGGTTGTTTGAAACGAGGTGGAAAGGGGTTATTATCAGACTTAGAAAAAACTTTGGGCGATCGCGGTTTATCGGATCAAGTCATCATTGAACATACCGATTGTCAAAAACGTTGTAGTAGCGCCCCTAATTGTGTTTTAATGTTAGGTAAAAAGCAATACAAGAAAGTTCATCCAGAAGCGATCGCCTCTTTGTTAGAGAATCATTTAAGTTGTCAAACCCCATAGCTTAAAAACTGAGTGAGTTACTTAAATAGTTCCGGCACTCGTATTGCCAACTCTTGATTTAACCTGGGTAAATCTTCGCACATTTGCAGATACCAATTGCGCCGCTGCCGATAATGTTGAGACAATAAACGATGGTCTTTGACCCATTGGTAAGCATTCTTGGCTAATTGCTGCTGCCACACCGTATCCTTGATTAATTGCCGTAGTTTTGTTTCAAACTCTAATTCTGAACGGTAAATCAAACCTGTCTGTCCTTCGATAATAGAGTTTTCATACACAGTAGGACTCGCTAAAACTGTGACACCATGACCAGCACACTCAATGAATTTTAGATCCGATTTCATACTATTAAATCGGTTAAAATTCAGTGGAAGCAAAGCAATATCACACTCTTTCATTAATTCCTGATATCGTTCGTAAGCACAGAAAGGTTCTAACTGTTTTTGTGAAGTTGCTAAAGCATCAAAAAATTTCTGGTCATAAATAACTTGTACAGAAACAGTTTCTGGATAGTCAGCTAAAACCCGATTTAAGGCTGGCATAATTACCGACCAATCTTCTTCTCGATTGATTGCGCCAAAAAACAGCCTGATAGTACCATCTGTTTTGTATTCCCTTGGTGGTGGTAAATGAGCCAGTTGATTTTGAAAAACCACAACATTGGGATTAATTTGGCGCAAAAATTCTGCTATTGGCTCCGTTGAAGTTTGGATACAGTGACAAGCTTTATAAGTAAAAAACTCATTATCTGCATAAGCAGGCCAGCGCATGGGGTCATCGTCCATTTCTGCCACAATCAAATAGTTCTGCTGCAGCAGTTTTTGAACTTTAGGAAGATCATCTGGATTTTGCAACAGGCCGCGTTGCCAAATAAATACTTTTTCTTCTCCTGGTTGGGAGATATCCAAATCAGCAGTTTTTACTGTTGATACAGTGCGGATACCAGGAATTGTTAAACTGAGACGATCTGGTTCTAATACCCGCACTCTGTCACAGGCAGCAGGAGCCATCATCATAGTTTGAATTAATAGTCTGCGGGGTGGTTGTTGTGACTTCAACGCCCTAACTACATACTGCAACGCCCCCGTTTGGATGGCAAATTGGGCGGCATCAAGACCTAATGCTTGAACCACTGGGGATAAAATTTGTTGAAATGCCTGATAATTTTCCTCTTTGCGTCCCCGCCTCCGAATTTCATAAATTTGCAACCCGGCTTCGGCAAACCACTTTTTAATACTATTCAAGGTAAAAAAGCGTAAATGGGTACGGTCTAACAATCCTTCATCCTCGTATTCCCAGACACCGCGCAATATTTTGTCAATTAAACTCCAATGTTGGATGTTGGGGATACAAGCTAATATTTGCCCTTCTGGTTTGAGCCAAGCAATATGACGATTTAATACAGCCCAAGGATCTTGCATATGTTCCAGCACATCGCCATAAACAAGACAATCAACGCTATTAAGGTCAATTCCTGTGGCTAACGTGGGGTCGTCCGCATTGCCGACAATAACGCGGTCTAGTCTGGTAGTGGCAATCTCGGCTGCGGTGGGATTTAGTTCTAGCCCAATATATTGACAGTGGGGATTAATCTGTTTGTACTGTGCGCCTAATGCTCCAGCACCACAACCTACCTCGACTATAACCTTAGCATCTGCTGGTAATAATTTTAGTAAGTCTGGATTAATGCGATTGTAATATTCAATAGAGGTTTGAGAATTTTGGTTGATTTGTTGGTTGTGAACTGCTATCTCTGGCTTTGCTAAAGGCAGTTTTTCCTCTTTAACCATTTTTTGAGAGCCTTTTTCAATTTGATTTTGAGTTTAGTATACAATTTAATCGAACTAAGTAGGTTGGTGTTAAAAATAATCGTTATAGCAAGGCAAGGAGCCAAGACTTACGCAACTGGCACCAGCGATCGCTACAGAAGGAAGCGGATGATTTTAAATCAGACCAAATACATTTGAACATCTGGACGTTTTAGTGGCTGAATTAAATAATTAGACAGTAAATTGTGCTTGATTTTATAAATAGTTTGACCTGTTTGATAGGCTAAATTTTTTAATCTCAGCCAAACCAACATAGCACAAGCAAGTTTATAATATTTTGTCATATTTTGTCTGATAGCGAAGCGTGGCGTTAGCCATATCAGGATAACGAGGATTAGATGATTAACAGGATTGTTATTTGATGGTTAATGGCTGGTGTTTATAATATTTTATTTTGTCAGAATCAGGATAACGAGGATTATAGGATTAACAGGATGGTTATTTGATGGTTAATGGCTGGTGTTTATGTATTTATTCTTACATCTCGCTTTAGGAATATTTACTTTTCTCTATCCTAATCATCAACAACTAACGAATAATTAAACAATCACATCCTGTACATCCTGATTCAGAGAATAATATGCTATTTTGAATATAGGATATATCAAA
Organism: Dolichospermum planctonicum; assembly: GCF_005402965.1. GTDB lineage: Bacteria > Cyanobacteriota > Cyanobacteriia > Cyanobacteriales > Nostocaceae > Dolichospermum > Dolichospermum planctonicum. The sequence continues at coordinate 125,199 of NZ_BJCF01000007.1, read as the reverse complement.
GTAACCATTAACTCAGAGTAATTGTTAATTAACAATTATGCTAAATCAACCTATTTCCACTGTTTTAACCCAAGTACAGCAAAAGTTAAAACAACTTTATGGAGAACAGTTAGAAAAACTAATTTTATATGGTTCACAAGCTAGAGGAACAGCACAACCAGATTCAGATATTGATATTTTAATTGTGTTAAAAGATGTTTTTAACTATTCCCAAGAAAGTGAGAAGATTAGTCAATTAATCGCTGATTTGTGCCTAGAATATAATGTTTTAATCAGTTGTGCCTTTGCTAATTCTGAACAATTAGAAAATTATGATAGTGGTTTTTTTGGTAATGTGAGAAAAGATGGTTTAGTAATTTAGTAATATGAATCTTTGTCAGAATCAGGATATCCAGGATGATAGGATTTACAGGATAAAAGTTATATTTTCCTCCATTATCAATTAATAAAGGGATTTTCAATCTTTAGTCCAGTAATTCCTTTAAAATCACCGACATTTCTTGTTACTAAAAATGCGTCTTGATTTATTGCTGTAGCTGCGATAATTGCATCAGGAAGTTTAATTTTATATTGTCGTTTGATTTGGATTGTCTGATTTTCAATTTCTCGTAACAATGGAACTGTGTTAAACTGGGATAGCAAATCTTCAATAGACTGTTCCTCTTCTTTTGATAAGCCAGTAAAACTCAGTAATTCAATGCGGATAATCGGTGAAATTAAAATTTCGTGCAAATTCAAAAACTCTTCTGTAAACTATGAATTAACTGTTATATCATCGGCTAGATAGTAAATAAAAATATTGGTATCATAAAGATATTTCATTCTTCCCATTCCTGACGCAGAGTATCTAAATGAGCTAACATTGCTGCTTTTTTATGCTTTAAAATTCCTTTAGCTTGAATAATTTTTTGATAGTCTTTTTTCCAATGTGATAGCATTGATTCTGGTACATCTACTGTAATTGAATCTTCATCTTGAGATACAAGATAATGTCTTGGTATTTTGATTAATGGCATAGTTTTATGCTCCTGTTTCTGTCAATTCCGATTGTAACATATTGTCAGAATCAGGATAACCAGGATGCAAGGATTAACAGGATTGTTATTTGATGGTTAATGGCTGGTGTTTATAATATTTTGTCAGAATCAGGATAACCAGGATTAGAGGATTAACAGGATTGTTATTTGATGGTTAATGGCTGGTGTTTATGTATTTATTCTGACATCTTACTTTAGAAATATTTACTTTTATCTATCCTAATCAACAACTAACGAATAATTAAACAATCACATCCTGTACATCCTCAAATCCTGGACATTCTGGGCTAACGCTACGCTTCGCTATCAGACAATCTTAAAATTATCTAAAAACCTAGCAAAATTACCCAAATGTGGTATATTTAATAGAAGATATATCAAACAAAAATTAATTCAGAAAAATGTACAACTGATTGAGATAAAATAGAATAAGTTAAATGAATTTATGGAATGGAATATAATATTTGATCCAGATTTTAGAATTTGGTTTTATCAACAAGAACAGGGATTTCAAAATGAAGCATTTGCAGTATTAGGTATTTTAGCAGAATTTGGACCTGGTTTAGGAAGACCAAGAGTTGATACTTTAGAAGGTTCTGGTTTCAGCAATATGAAAGAACTGCGTATTCAACATCAAGGAGAACCTTGGCGGATTTTATTTGCATTTGATCCTAAAAGACAAGCGATTTTATTAGTTGGAGGTAACAAAGCTGGTAATAAAAAATGGTATAAAGAGAATATTCCCATAGCAGATGAACGGTATAGAGAATATTTGGAGACACTCAAGGAAGAAAAATCATGAAAAAATATACAACTTTATCTGAGGAGTTAAATCAACTTTCTCAAGAAAGAAAAGAAATTATTGCTGTAAGAACTTCTGAAATAAGGTTAGAAGAAATTACGCTGCAAAATTTGGGAGAAAAACTGGGTTTATCACAATCAGAATTAGCTGCTAGTTTGGAGTTATCCCAAAGAGAAATATCTGATTTAGAAAGTGGACAAAGTTTAGAATTAAATACGCTGCGTAATGTTGTTAATGCTTTAGGAGGAACTATGGAAATTATTATCAAACTTCCTAATAAAGAACCTATTATGATGAATTTGTCTGATAGCGAAGCGTGGCGTTAGCCATATCAGGATAACCAGGATGATAGGATTAACGGATGGTTATTTGATGGTTAATGGCTGGTGTTTATCATATTTTATTTTGTCAGAATCAGGATAACCAGGATGAAAGGATTAACAGGATTGTTATTTGATGGTTAATGACTCAGTTTATAATATTTTGTCAGAATCAGGATAACCAGGATGAAAGGATTTACAGGATGGTTATTTGATGGTTAATGGCTGGTGTTTATCATATTTTATTTTGTCAGAATCAGGATAACCAGGATTAGAGGATTAAGAGGATGGTTATTTGATGGTTAATGACTGGTGTTTATCATATTTTATTTTGTCAGAATCAGGATAACCAGGATTAGAGGATTAAGAGGATGGTTATTTGATGGTTAATGGCTGGTGTTTATAATATTTTGTCTGAATCAGGATAACCAGGATGAAAGGATTTACAGGATTGTTATTTGATGGTTAATGGCTGGTGTTTATAATATTTTGTCTGAATCAGGATAACCAGGATTAAAGGATTAAGAGGATTGTTATTTGATGGTTAATGACTCAGTTTATAATATTTTATTTTGTCAGAATCAGGATAACCAGGATTAGAGGATTTACAGGATGGTTATTTGATGGTTAATGGCTGGTGTTTATCATATTTTATTTTGTCAGAATCAGGATAACCAGGATTAGAGGATTTACAGGATGGTTATTTGATGGTTAATGGCTGGTGTTTATCATATTTTATTTTGTCAGAATCAGGATAACCAGGATTAAAGGATTAACAGGATGGTTATTTGATGGTTAATGGCTGGTGTTTATAATATTTTATTTTGTCAGAATCAGGATAACCAGGATTAAAGGATTAACAGGATTGTTATTTGATGGTTAATGGCTGGTGTTTATGTATTTATTCTGACATCTCGCTTTAGGAATATTTACTTTTCTCTATCCTAATCATTAACAACTAACGAATAATTAAACAATCATATCCTGTACATCCTCAAATCCTGGACATTATCTCGACTTACTTCGACAAGTGTTACAGTGAGCTTGTCGAACTGCTCAGTACAAGTCGCTCAGTAACCTTACATCCTGATTCTGACAATCTTAAAATTATGTAAACAAATAACGAAATGTCCTAAATATGCTATTTTAGATACAGCATACATCCAACCAACGATTAACGAATCATGAATAATCCACAACAACCGCGAGAATACGATGCTGTGCTTGGTGGTAATAGTCCATCACTAGAAGGTGCTGCGGTTTTAGGTGGTATTGAAGGGGTAAAGTTGCGGTTGCAAAATCCAGATGCAAAGGTGAGAATTGCTGCACTTGAGCAAGCTGTGAATTATGGAGAACAGGGTTTAGATTTAGTAATTGCAGGTTTAAAGGATGAATCTTGGGATATTCAAAATGCGGCTTATTTAATATTAAGTGACAGAACAGAACCAAGAATTAAGCAAATATTACAAAATCCTCGTCAATTAGGTTTTAAACTACAAAAAATTGAAGTAGTAACAGTTAATAAATTTGGGGAAATCATTCAACGACAGCCCCGTATAGCTAGATATTTTATGGAATATTTGGGTAATGGTGTGACATTGGAAATGGCTGTAATTCCTGGTGGTACTTTTATGATGGGTTCACCAGAAAATGAAGCGAAAAGAAGGGATAGTGAAAATCCTCAACATCAAGTTACTGTTCCAGGTTTCTTCATGGGGAAATATCCAGTAACACAGGCACAATATCAAGCGATCATGGGTAATAACCCTTCTTTTTTTAAAGGTAGTAATCGCCCTGTGGAATGGGTTAGTTGGAATCATGCGGTTAAATTCTGTAAACTGTTAAGCGAAAGAACAGGAAAAACCTACAGATTACCTAGTGAAGCCGAATGGGAATATGCTTGTAGAGCCGAAACTACCACACCATTTCACTTTGGAGAGACGATTACAACGGATTTAGCTAACTATAATGGTAATTATACTTACGCTTCTGCTCCTAAAGGTAAGTATCGTAGACAAACTACAGATGTAGGCTCTTTTCCCCCTAACGCTTTTGGATTATATGATATGCACGGAAATGTCCGGGAGTGGTGTTTGGATGATTGGGTAAATAGCTATAATAACGCGCCTACAAATGGTAGTGCTGTGACAAGCTTAACTACGTCAAAGCTGCTGCGCGGTGGTTCGTGGGACTTCTATCCTGGGAATTGCCGTTCTGCTTATCGCTACAACAACGGCCTCGACTACTACTACAACTCTATTGGTTTTCGGGTTGTATGTGGTAGTGCGGCGAGGACTTAATAGCACTATGCGCTTTTTCCCTCTTGCTCTTTTCTTGTCTTATCTCTCTCGCGTAGGGAGAAAAATTTTTTTGTCAGAATCAGGATATCCAGGATTAAAGGATTTACAGGATTGTAATTTGATGATTGATAGATGAGATTCATATATTTATTCTTCTATCTCACTTCATAAATATCTATTTACTTTTCTCTATCCTAATCATCAACAACTGACGAATAATTAAACAATCACATCTTGTACATCCTCAAATCCTGGACATCCTGATTCTGACAATCTTAAAATTATGTAAACAAATAACGAAATTCCCTAAATATGCTATTTTAGATACAGCATACATGAAACCTACCATTAACCAATCATGAATAATCCACAACAACCCCTAGAGTATGATGCTGTGCTTGGTGGTGAAAATCAAATATCAAGTAGTCCTGATCTGAAAATGACCACAGAAAGAGCGATAAATTTATTAAAAGCTGGTGATCTAGGAATTAGACTATGGAATCAATTTATAAGAGAAGAAACGTATATTCCTAGTCTTAAAGGAGTTGATTTGAGCGGATATACTTTACATTATATTAATTTTTCTAATGCTAATCTTCAAGATGCAAAATTCAGTAATAATAATCTTTATGCTGCTAATTTTTCTAATGCTAATCTTCAAGGTGCAAAATTGAATGGGTGTGTGCATTCTGCTAATTTTTCTAATGCTAATCTTCAAGGTGCAGATTTGAGTAGTGCAGATTTGAGTGGTGCTGATTTTTGTAATGCTGATTTAACTGACACTAAATTTGATGGTGCTAAGTTATCTGGGGCAAAACTTAAAAATGCCATTATTGCTAATACAAGTTTTTTAAACACAAATCTTGAAGGTGCTGATGTAACAGGAACTAAAATTTTTTTAGCCAATGTTAATAAAGAAACTCTGACAGAGCAAATTTCTGGAATTGACAAATTAAATTAATTCAGATATTTATTTTCTTCTTTTCAACTTTGCGCGAAATAAAAACCCAATAAACTAACAACTAATCCCCCCTATTTATACATAATGAATAACCCACATCAACAACTACTCCAACAAATAGACCTCATGCTTCGCGCCCGCTATCCCCTACTATATATAGTCGGAGTGGAAGAAGAACCAATAGAACAAGTCCTGCAACAACTCACCCAAATATCCCAGACACCACGACAACTATTATTATGGGATATTGTCACCGGTTGGGATGATAATGGAAGTGATAAAGGTTCAGTCATGGGTGCATTATCAAGAATTACCAAAACCTCAGAAAATACAACCACAATATTTGTATTGCGAGACATTCATTTTATCCTCAAAAACCCCGAAACAGAAAAAAATGCTCCCGTAATTCGGGCTATCAAAAACCTCACCCGTCAACTCAAACGCACACGCCAAACCCTCATCCTCACTAGTCATATATTAACCATTCCTCCAGAATTACAAGAAGAAGTTACAGTTATTGATTTTCCCTTACCCAACATCGAAGAAATTGATTATTTAATTCAGCAATTAATAGTCCCGGAAAAACTTAACTTAAATGGATTGGGAAAAGAACAATTAATCAAAGCCTGTCAAGGATTAAGTCGCGCCAGAATTAGAAGAGTTTTAGCCGCCGCTTTAGCAGCCAAAGGACAAGTCAACGAAACAGATATTGATAGAGTTTTAGAAGAGAAAAAACAAGCAGTTCGCCAAACCGGAATCTTAGAATTTTACACCGCCAATGAATCATTAAAAAACGTCGGAGGTTTAGAAAATCTTAAACAGTGGGTGCGAATGCGTCAAGATGCTTTTACCGAAGAAGCAAGACTTTATGGAATACCCAACCCCAAAGGCGTTTTATTAGTAGGAATCCAAGGCACAGGTAAATCATTATCGGCTAAAACTATCGCCCACGAATGGCGTTTACCATTGTTACGTTTAGATGTGGGCAGATTATTTGGAGGCATAGTCGGAGAAAGTGAAAATCGCATTCGCCAAATGATACAATTAGCAGAAGCAATATCACCCTGTGTATTATGGATGGATGAAATAGATAAAGCATTTGGTAATATTAATAGTGGTACAGATGGTGACTCTGGAACATCGCGCCGGGTATTTGGTACACTCATTACCTGGATGCAAGAAAAAACTAGTCCGGTGTTTATGGTGGCTACTGCTAATAATGTGCAAATATTACCAGCCGAGTTATTAAGAAAAGGGCGATTTGATGAAATATTCTTTTTAAATTTACCTACGGAAGAAGAACGCCATGATATTTTTAAAGTCCACCTGCAAAAAATCCGTCTTTCCCGACTGCGAGAATTTGATTTACAAAGACTTGCAAGTCATAGCGAAAATTTTAGCGGTGCGGAAATTCAACAGGTAATTATTGATGGTATGCACCGCGCTTTTGGTAGTTTAATTGATGGTAATAGGCGGGATTTTAGCACGGAAGATATTTTAGCAGCGGTATCGGAAACTGTTCCTTTGGCGGCTATTGCTAAGGAACAAATTACTAGTTTAAAACGCTGGGCTGCGGAAGCTGGCGCAAGAACGGCTTCTATTGATACGCTGTTAATTGAGGAGTTGAAGGTTTATTCTCAGCAGCAGGGTTTGGGTCCTTTGGAGGTGGATTAAATTCAATATTTTTTTAACGAACCACAGAGGCACAGAGGACGCGGAGGGAAGAGGTTTTGGAGAGTTTTTTATAGGAGTTGATTTTTTATGTCTCATTTTACAACTATCAAGGTGCAAATTAAGCAGGGTGAAGTTTTGCTTGAGGTTTTGCAAGAGTTGGGTTATCAGGTTGAACAAAATACTCAAGTTCGGGGTTATATGGGTGATAAAACTAATGCTGAGTATGTGATTCGTCAAGCTAATGGTTACGATTTGGGTTTTCGTAAAAATGGAGAAGGTTATGAGTTAGTGGCTGATTTTTGGGGCGCTGAAATTAATCAGCAGGAGTTTGTTAATCATATTAGTCAAAGATACGCTCATAAAACTTTGATGGAAACTATACATACTGAGGGTTTTAATGTGGAGGAAGAGGAAGTTTTAGCAGATGGTACGCTGCGGGTTATTGTTGGTAGATGGGTTTAAATAAGAATAAATAAGATCCCTGACTTCTTTTTAATATAGAACTTACGCAAGATGTAACTGAAACCCTGATTATTTCGTAGGGGTAATTCATGAATTACCCCTACTTTCTTTCTATTTTGCGTAAGTCTTGTAATATTTTATCAATCAATGATTAAATAAGATAAGAAGTCGGGGACCTCAGGACAAAAGGAAAAATCATTATGGCTGAATATCAAAAGATTGAATATCGCATTGGTAAAGATGGTAAAGTTGTGGAGCGGGTTTTAAATGTCACTGGTTCTAGTTGTGTGGAAACAACAAAGGGGTTAGAAAAATCCTTGGGAGAAATAGAATCTCAAGAATTGTTACCGGAATATTATCAAGATGATGAGTTAATGACAATTTCGGAAAATCAATCTTTACAACAACAATAATTCCTCTATAAGTAGGGTGTATTAGCGATAGCGTAATGCACCATCTCCATTTATTACGGTGCGTTACGGTTTGCACCTAACGCACCCTACAATATACTATCTCCATTTATTACGGTGCGTTACGGTTTGCACCTAACGCACCCTACAATATATTCTGTATTGGACTAAAAAAACAATATGCTAGAACAAATTAATCAAGTCGCTTTTGCTGTAATTCTCGTAATCATTGTTTATCTTATTCTGCGGTTTTTATTCCCAGCAAATAATCAAGATATACCTATTAATAATGAATCTGTAACTTCTCCAGACACAGAACAGAAGATTAAAGAGTTAGAATTTCAATGTCAACGACTCAGGGAGGAATTAAAACAACAATCTCAACAATTACAAACTGATTTTCAACAGGAAACTTTTACCCACTTACAAACTTTACTCGCTAACTATCCTACAGTTAAAAAAATGGCTTTAGCTAAACCAGAGTTACCAGCTAAAAACCTGGTTTCTCTATTTACAGCTTTAGATAATCTAATTACCAATTGGGGTTATACTGTTATTGGGGAAACTTGGGAACAGGTTAATTATAATCCCCAATTACATCAAGCTGATAGTGATGACATTCAAGAGGGGGAATTAGTCTATATTCGTTTTATTGGTTATCAGGATGGTGATAAGGTTCTCTATCCTGCAAAAGTTAGTCGCACTTTGCCAGCAGGGTTTAATAATAATTAAATTATCATACAATTATTATACAATCTTGTGGGGTGGGCATCCTGCCCGCCCAAATATACAAATATCATAGCAGGCAAGATGATAATAGCAGGTAAGATGATAATAGCAGGCAAGATGATAATAGCAGGTAAGATGATAATAGCAGGCAAGATGCCTGCTCCACAAGACAACCACAATATGATTAATAATTATGACGACTATTGCAATTGATTTTGGTACAAGTAATACTGTAATCAGTATTTTAGAGGCTGATACTCAACAACCTAAAAGTTTACGTTTTCCTAATTTATCCCGTTTGTTTTTGGGTGTCAATCCTGATGGTGAAAGAGTAGAATATCCTGTTATTCCTAGTTTAATGTTTATTAAATCAGGTAATAATATTGTATTAGGTGAAGGTGTGAGAAGTCAACGTTTAGGACTTTCTCAAAGTTATCCTCCTGAACGGTTATTTAAAAAGTTTAAACGCGATTTGGCGGGAGATTATCAACCACCAGCAATCCAAATTGATGGTATAAATTATCATACTGTTTCTGTTTGTGAGTTATTTATGCAAACTATTTGGACAGAAATTAAACAGCAAAATATCGAACCTAGTCATTTGATTTTTACTGTTCCCGTTGGTGCTTTTGAACGTTATTTAGATTGGTTTCGAGATTTAGGAAAAAAGTTAAATGTTCCAAAGGTATCTATCGTTGATGAATCTACTGCTGCGGCTTTAGGATATGCTATAAAACACCCTGGTAAGTTAATTTTAGTAGTAGATTTTGGTGGGGGAACTCTCGATTTAAGTTTAGTTAAAACTGTTGCAAATTCTGATAATAATGGAAATTTAAGTGCTGAGGTTTTAGCTAAGTCGGAAGCATACATAGGTGGGGAAGATATTGATGTTTGGATAGTTGATGATTATTTACGTTCTCAAAATTTAACAGCGGAACAAGTAGGAAAAATTGGTTATCAGAATTTATTAGAAATTGCTGAACGGTTAAAGATTCAATTATCAAAAAATCAATCTGTGGCTGAAAGTTGGTTTGATGATGAATCTTTTATGTCCTATGAGTTAAAGATTAATCGTGAAAAATTAGAGGAAATTTTAGAATATAGACAGTTTTTACAACAGTTACGAAATACCTTAGATGAGGTTTTAGCTTCTGCTTTGCGAAAGGGTATTAGTAAAAATGATATTGAACAGGTTTTATTGGTGGGAGGAAGTTGTTTAATTCCCGCAGTTCAACAACTAATTATATCTTATTTTGGTAAAGCTAAGGTAAAACTAAATAAACCTTTTGATGCTGTCTCTCATGGTGCATTAGCAATAACACAAATTACTGAAATAGATGATTTTTTACGTCATAGTTACGCAATTCGTTTATGGGAAAGTTACAGCAAAAGTTATATTTATCATCATTTATTTACTAAAGGTGACAAATATCCTTGTCAACGTCAAGAATGGTTAACTTTACAAACAGCAAATAATGGACAAACAGAAATTCGTTTAGATATTGGTGAATTAGCTGATATGACACAAACGGAAATAGCTTTTGATGCTTGGGGAAGAATGACTTCTAGCACTCTTCAACATCAAGAAAGTTACCGTTCTCTAGATACTCAACATCAACAGGTATGTGTTGCTAAACTTAACCCACCAGGTGAGGCAGGTATTGATAGAATATCTGTGTTATTTGAGGTAGATTCTCGACGGACTTTATTAGCAACTGTGAAGGATTTATTGAGAGGAGAGATATTAGTTGATAGGGGAGAAATTTATAAATTGAGCTAAAATTATAAGAGAATTATATTCTCATTATACAGCGAGTAGCTTTGAGTGAGATACACTTTATGCGGGCAAGATGCCCGCACCACAAGAGTTTTATTATTAATATCTGTACTTCATAATACCGGGAACTGCTGTATATTAGCCACTGTATCTATCAAACCCTCCAAAACTTGTTGTAAATCACTCGTCAACTCAGCTACACATTGTTTAGCAGCAACTCGACTACTTTTATAAACAGGATAACGTTCAGAAACAGAAATTGGTTCACCCACAGTTATCTTCACCTGCTGCTTACCCAATTGGGGACGATTTAAGGTCATATTTCCCTTAATTTTATTAACCATATCCCATAAAAGTAAAGTTGTTTCTGCAAATCTTTCTACCGTTGGTTTTTCGCGGATATAAATCCCAGAAACAGCTACAAAACTCTCAACTAATCTCATGTGCCACATCCGAAAATTTGCTTCTTCAGCAATTCTATCTCCTAAACTTTTCTCAATGGTTGATAATAATTTAATATCCTTAAAATCTTCCCTAAATATGTAATTCCAACCGGCTTGTTCTACCCGTCTACATCTATCATTCCAATGACCTCTAGATGGTAAATCAAAATATTGTTCCGCAATAAATAAAGCAATATTCATCACAGATTGTAACCGATAAGCTAAAGCCTCATTTCTATCTGTAATTTCCCCATTGGTAATTTTTTCATCTGGTAATTTTTGATGATAGAACTTAGTGTAAAATTGCTCCATTATCCCTAACAAATGTTCGGCTAAACTTAATAATCGGGGATAAAGTACAGTAAAAGTAGCCTCTGTTTTTTCCTGATTTATCAATAAACCACTGGCTGCTTCTAATTCAGTTAATAAATTTGCTATATTATCCCAAGGCTCATTCACATAACTATATTTAATCCCAATTGGTAAAATTAAAACTTCCTCTTCTCTTCCGGCTTTTTGTAAATCCTCTACACACCAAAAACCCATCTGGGCTATACCCGGTTCTAAAGGACTAATAATCTCTGATAAACCATTTGTACCACCTTCCGGCGCAGCAGCCATGGGAAACCGACCATTAATATACAAATCTCGCGCAGAACGCAAACCAGTCCAGTCAGCTTTACCACGTTGAATGGGAGTTCCCCCTAAATGGGAAATGACCCAACCTACATGATCTCCTGCCCAGAGGGGAATGCCCCGATCATAGATAAAATGAGCATGAGGTGGATATTGTAGCTGTATACCCCCAACTCGTGCTACTTTAGGCAAGATTTGGGACAGTAAATAAGTTAAACAAAGCGGGTCTGCTGTTTGCGGATGACGAAATGCTAACATAAACCGGATTTTACCATCCTGAAATCGTTGATAGCAATTGGCTAAAGTTTCAACGTTGTTTGCTTCAATGTTGCTAATGGGTGTTTTCCACTGCATCCAGTTAGGTAAAACTAAATGTACCAATTTTAACAATAAAGGGTTAAAAGCTGGTGGGATAAATTCTAAAGGTGGTTGGGCTTGATATATTGCTTTGGACAAAGTAATTATCTCCTCAAGTTATAGCAGGTGACAGGTGACAGGGAACAGGTGACAGGTGCTACGCCATGGTGACCAAAAAATGCTTAAAAGTCCTTCTGTATCTGGGGTGGATTTTCACTGATTTGAAAAATTAGTAAGTAAAGGTAAAGGTAAAAAGAATGCGGTTATCACAAATGTTATTTGTTACACTAAGAGATGATCCGGCTGATGCGGAAATCCCTAGCCATAAATTACTACTCCGTGCTGGTTATATCCGTCGCATTGGTAGTGGGATTTATGCTTATCTTCCCCTAATGTGGCGAGTTTTGCAAAAGGTTTCTCAAATTGTGCGCGAAGAAATGAATGCTACTGGCGCACAAGAATGTTTATTACCGCAGTTACAACCGGCGGAATTATGGCAAGAGTCGGGAAGATGGGATACTTATACTAAGGCTGAAGGAATTATGTTTTCTTTGGTTGATAGAAGAGAACAACAATTAGGATTAGGTCCAACTCATGAGGAAGTAATTACTACTGTTGCTCGTGATATGATTCGTTCATATCGTCAATTACCTGTACATTTATATCAAATCCAAACTAAATTTCGTGATGAAATTCGTCCCCGGTTTGGTTTAATGCGCGGACGAGAATTTATTATGAAGGATGGTTATTCTTTTCATGCTGATGAGGAAAGTTTGCAGAAAACTTACCGGGAAATGTATACTGCTTATAGTAATATGTTGCGGCGTTCTGGTTTAGCTTTTCGGGCTGTGGAAGCTGATTCTGGCGCTATTGGTGGTTCTGGTTCGACGGAGTTTATGGTGTTAGCAGATGCAGGAGAAGACGAGGTTCTCTATACTCAAGATGGTAAATATGCAGCCAATGTAGAAAAAGCGGTTTCTTTACCAGCAGCAGCGGAAATTTCACCTTTTACAAGTTACGAGCAACGGGAAACTCCGGGAACTGATACTATTGAAAAACTTTGTAGTTTCTTGAAATGTTCTCCTACTCAAGTGGTCAAAAACGTTTTATATCAAACTGTTTATGATAATGGTTTAACGGTTTTGGTTTTGATTAGTATTCGTGGAGATCAGGAAATTAATGAAGTTAAGTTACAAAATGAATTAACTAAATTAGCTCCTGGATTTGGTGCTAAAACGATTCTGACTTTAACTGTACCAAATGTTGAAGCGCAAGCAACATGGCAAGCTAAATCTTTACCTTTAGGTTATATCGCTCCAGATATTAGTGATGATTATATTGGGGTTAATAAACAGGTAAATTCTCAGTTTGTCCGGTTGGTAGATAAAACTGCTGTGGAGTTAAAGAACTTTGTCACTGGTGCTAATACTGGCGGTTTCCACGTGGTTGGTGCAAATTGGGGTGAGCAATTTACATTACCTGCAATAACCGTAGATGTTCGTAAGGCTAGACCAGGCGATCGCTCTGTGCATGACCCAAACCAAAGCCTACAAACAGCTAGAGGTATCGAAGCTGGTCACATCTTCCAACTCGGTACAAAATACTCTCAAGCCATGGGTGCAACTTATACCAATGAACAAGGGGAAGAAAAGCCTTTAGTGATGGGTTGTTATGGTGTGGGTGTGTCACGGTTAGCACAATCAGCGGTAGAACAATCCTATGATCAAGATGGCATAATTTGGCCAATAGCGATCGCCCCCTATCACGCCATTATCACAATTCCTAACATTAAAGATGCCCAACAAATCGCCGTTGCTGAAAAACTTTACACAGAACTTAATCAAGCAGGAGTAGAAACCTTATTAGATGATAGAGATGAACGAGCGGGTGTTAAATTCAAAGATGCGGATTTAATTGGTATTCCCTTCAGAATTGTCACCGGTCGCGCCATTACAAATGGTAAAGTCGAAATAGTCAAACGCGCAACTCGTGAATCTCAAGAAATAGCCATTGAAGAAGTCGTTAATACATTACAACAATGGATTAAGGACGCAATAGCAGGTTAAGACTCAAACCTTGTGGGGTGGGCATCTTGCCCGCCATATCAAGTCAAGACTCAAACCTTGTGGGGTGGGCATCTTGCCCGCCCTTTGATAAATATGACGACTTGTGGTAATTTATTTTCATACCCATACAGGTAGTAAGTTTTATGTCAGAAGAAGCTGAATATCAAAAACTTCAGGGGGAAAATAGAAAACCATCTGGAAATTCTTCAGGGTCAAACCCACCTCCCATAAAACGCAGACAATTTTTAATTTATGCTGGTTTAGGAGGAACAGGTTTAGTTACCACTGTTGTATTTAGTCAGATTTTTCAGGTACAACCTAAATTATTAACATTTGAGTTTGAAACGGTAACAGTTGACAAAACAGGAAAAATAGTTAATCAAGAGAATCATCAAGCTAAATATTTTAAAGAAGATTTAGGTAATGGTATCACCCTGGAAATGGTACAAATCCCTGGTGGTTCTTTTATGATGGGTTCACCAGCATCAGAAAAAGGTCGGCGTGAAAGTGAAAGTCCACAACATCAGGTAAATGTACCTGGTTTTTCTATGGGTAAATTTGTTGTGACTCAAGAACAGTACCAACAAATCATGGGTAACAATCCCTCTAGTTTCTCAGGAGCAAAACGTCCTGTGGAACAAGTATCTTGGAATGATGCTGTAGAGTTTTGTCAAAAGTTGAGTCAAAAGACAGGACGGGAATATCGTCTACCCAGCGAAGCAGAATGGGAATATGCTTGTCGTGCGGGGACGACTACACCCTTTCATTTTGGGGAAACGATTACAACTGAGTTAGCTAATTATGATGGAACTGACACTTATGCTTCTGAGCCAAAAGGTAAATATCTTGAACGAACAACAGATGTAGGTAGTTTTCCCCCTAATGCTTTTGGATTATACGATATGCACGGCAATGTCTGGGAATGGTGTCAAGACGATTGGCATGATAATTATATAGATGCGCCTAAAGATGGTGGAGCTTGGACAAGTCGAAGCGGTGATATAAAGTTGCTGCGGGGCGGGTCTTGGGTCTACGATCCTCAAGACTGCCGTTCTGCGTCTCGCGACGTCAACTATGGGGACGTGCGCGGCTACATCTACGTCAATATTGGTTTTCGTGTTGTCTGTGGTGCTGCGTGGACTTAGTAGCCCTTTGCACTCTTGCGCTTTTGCTCTTTGCTCTTCTTCTTTTACCCTTGAGAGGGTAGTGGAACGAAGCGATCTAAAAATTTTTTTTGAGGATTATCCTTGGAAACAGAATCTAAGTAGGTGGGCGTTAAAAATTGTCGTTATGACAAGGGAACTCTTAACTGGGAACTCTTAACTGGGAACAGGGAAGAGGCTTCGCCGTGAGCGTCAGCCGAACGGTTTTGGGCAACTTTACTTTTCGTTACTTATGTCGGTTTTTTTTCCGTTCACCTACTTAGTTTAAACTTCAATTCCCGCATCTCGCAATCGTTTCTCCAACTCTGCTAAACGTTGTAAAGCAGCTTCCTTTTCTCGTCGTTCCTGCTCAACCGACTCAAACCCCCACAATAACAAATTACCCTGTTTATCCCACCACCGTAACCAGTAACCATCACGGTTTTCGCGCTTTCCTGACCACACACCAATAAATAATTCCATCTCCTCTAACCAATAACGGTTATTTTCATCAGGAGAACGTAATTCATATTTTCCCGAATTTTGTAACCGATGTACCTCCAAAATGCCCGTGTCAGGTGCAAAAATCAGGTAATTGGCAACTTTTAAAACTTCTTCATAAAAAAACCATTTACCGGGGGGAAAAGTCCGTTTACTGGAATATTCACTCCCATTTGTATCCGAAAGAAATTCCATCACCACAATCGGTATTTCACCCTGTTTGTGAGGAGTATAACTACGTTGTACTTCCTCTCTAGATACGGTAATTTTCGGTATATAAGCCCAATCAGGTGCTTTGATCACAATTTTGTTGTTAACTGTAGCACAGATGCCATAATTAGTCGTAGCCAGGGCTGTTTCTGGTAGTTTCCCCGCCAATTGTAGACTTTCGGTCAGCGCCGCAGCTAAAGAGGGTTGATTGACATTATCCACAGGTTCATCTTCTAAAACAAAATCTTCAGGTAAGAGTTCCCAGGTAATCTTGCAGGTCGAAGCAGTAACAACCATAGCCACCACATCAGAGGGATTCATGAATTATACTATAACTAATCAACTTATTTTTCAGGAAACCTGCAAAAATTACATTTCTTAAACTTTTACCCTAACTCTTACCCTCCGCGCCTCTGCGCCCCTGGGTGAAAAAAACATAAATTATACTTTTTCATCTGGTAAAATAACTAATATTTATCACCAACTGACTTGTACAAGTAAGTGAACGGAAAAAACCGACACAAGTAACGAAAAGTAAAGTTGCTCAAAACCTCTTCCCTGTTCCCTGTTCCCAGTTAAGAGTTCCCTGTTCCCAGTTAAGAGTTCCCTGTTCCCTTGTCATAACGACAATTTTTCACGCCAACCTACTTACCACATTTTGCCCAATTTTAATTTAAATCTTTTTTCAAGAAATCATGGAATTTAGATCAAGAGATAGGTGACAGACCCCAAAGGATAACTCTACAATTGGAGTGAAAAGGGGCAAAACCAGCAAGAGTAGTTTATGTATAAATCAAAGCCAAAGATTTGTACCAGAGATATAACCTCTATAAACAGGCTACTTATATACTTATATTACGAATACTATTTCAGTCCTTAGTCAACTAGGTTTTAGATATGAATGACCAACAAAGAACTAACAGTATTTCTTCCGGTCTAGTAGCAGCCATTTCGGTAGCAGTGGTAGCGGTAAGCGGTGGAGTAGCTTGGTTTTCTTCCCAGAGCGCCAATACTCCCACACCTACCAACCCCTCGGAAATCATTAAAAAGCCAATACAGGAATCGAACAGCCAACAGGGTAATGAACAAACTGCTAATATATATTGGCTCAGGTCTAAGGAAAATCGTTTTGATTTAGTTCCCCAACCTCTGAAAATTGCTGCTACCCAACCGGACCAAGTTTTAGAAACAGCATTTAAAACTTTATTAGCCGGACCTCCTCAAGGAACAGACTCTACTACTATTCCCCAGGGGACCAAACTACTGGGACTCAAAGCCGAAAATAATGATGTTCACGTCAACTTATCTGAAAACTTTACCACTGGTGGCGGTAGCAGTTCCATGATCGGAAGAATTGGACAAGTTGTATATACTGCTACTAGTTTAAACCCTCAAGCTAAAGTTTACATTGAAGTCAACGGTAAACCCTTGGAGGTTTTAGGTGGTGAAGGTGTGGAATTAGAACAACCACTCACCCGGGAAAGTTTTCAGAAAAATTATCCCCTTTAGTCAGTTTCCCTGTTCCCTGTTCCCAGTTAAGAGTTCCCTGTTCCCTGTTCCCTGTTCCCTATTTAATAATTAATCGGGGTTAATTCTCATCAAAGGTTGACCATATTCTACTGGTTCACCATTTTGAACTAAAATTTCCATCACCTGTCCAGAGACTTCGGCTTCAATTTCGTTCATAAGCTTCATTGCTTCAATAATACACACACTTTGACTAGATTTGACGCGATCGCCCACTTCCACAAAGGGACTTTCTCCTGGTGCTGGGGCGCGGTAAAATGTCCCCACCATAGGAGATAATACGTCAACCAATTTTTGATTAATGGGTGAAGGAGAAACAACAGGTTGAATTATGGAATTATCCACAACTTTATTTATGACCATTTCTGGTGAAGTTGTAGATCCCAAATGGGTTACACCAGCACTCACCACACCACTAACTATTCCTTGGGCATTATTGCTAAAACTGATAGCTTTGCGTACCGTTAATTCAAACTCATTATTTTTGAGTGTAACTTCCGCAATATCAGTTTGGGCAATAGTTACCAGTAGTTGGCGGATTTCATTAAAGTCTAATGTCACAATTATTTTACCTCGACCTAACCGTTAAATTAAAATTCTAAGTAAGGCAGGGATTTAATCCCTCTATAAAAAAGGGATTCAAATCATGATTACCAAGGGTTTTAGTCTTCACTACTCCCAGTTGGTATCAAAAAAATAGGAAAATTATTCCCTGCCTAAATACTTATCTTCTCTGGTATCAATCTTGATGCGCTCCCCTTGAGCAATAAACAAGGGAACCATGATAGTTGCTCCAGTTTCTAGAATTGCAGGTTTAGTACCACCTGTAGCAGTATCACCCTTAACACCAGGATCTGTTTGCACAATTTCCAAGACTACAGAATTAGGTAGTTCAACTTCTAGCACCTGTTCGCCCCAGCGAATCACATTCACTTCCATACCATCTTTGAGGTACTTGACGCGATCGCCAATTTGCGCTGAAGTTAATCTACCTTCTTCATAAGTCTCCATATCCATAAAGATAAACTCATCACCTTCTTTATAGGTATGTTGCATCGTTACCTTTTCCAGAGTAGCCTGGGGGACAGTTTCCCCAGCCCGAAAAGTTTTTTCTAATTGTTTCCCAGTTTGGACATTTTTCAGGGTTGTCCGCACGAAAGCAGAACCCTTACCTGGCTTAACATGAAGAAAATCTATCACGCGCCAGACCGAACCATCTAATACAATTGAAACACCAGGTCGAAAGTCGTTACTAGAGATCATGAAACTTTCAAATTTTGCAAGACAATCGGCATTCATTGTACCCTTCTAGGGTCATTAATGGTTAGTTATTCAAGAAGAGGTCATGGGTCATGGTAAATTCTCCCCTGCAACTCCTGTGCTTCACCTAATTCTTTTGCTTCCCCACTGTCTTCAATCTCCAGACTCCCAATGTGGGAAGATAATCAATAAGTTACTTCCAATCAACACTTTGATACTAAAGAAAGAGAAATTTGATGTTGAACTTATTAAAGTCCTGGGTGAAGAACAGTCTCAAACTAATATTGTTAATAACAATATTTTTAGGCATAAGTACGGCTGGGTGGACTCCCACTAGTAACGCCGGCTTACCAGCGGGAAACGCAATTACCGACGGAAAGGCCTTGTTACGCTATGCACTCCCGATAGATAATCAACCTGTACGTAAACTACAAGCCAGTTTAGAAGACATTTCTAACCAACTGCGAGCGAATAAGCGGTGGAGCGCGGTTAATAATGATCTCAAGCAAGCATCGCGGATACTCGATAAACCTTCCCAAATATTAGCAAGTATTCCGGAAGAACGCCAAGCTCAAGCTCAAGCTTGGATGACTGAATTGAAATCTGGGATAACAGAACTGCAAGAAATAGTTAAAACTAAGCGAAAGGAAGCAGTTCTTGAGGGAAGAGCCAAATTACTCGATCTTGTCAGCTTGTTAGAAGAATCAATGGTCAAGGAATTTCCCTTTGCAGTTCCGGCTGAGTACAGTAATTTACCCCAACTCAAAGGACGCGCTACCATTGCTTTTAAAACTAATAAAGGCGATCTTACCGTAGTGGTAGATGGCTATAGCGCCCCTGTCACTGCTGGTAATTTTGTAGATTTAGTACAACGCGGTTTTTATAATGGTTTAGAATTTACCCGTTCGGAAGAATCTTACTTTTTACAAACTGGAGATCCTGTTGGTCAAGAAGTTGGTTTTATTGACCCGGAAACTAGCAAATATCGGGCTATTCCTTTAGAGATTTTAGTCCAAGGTGAAAAAGAACCAACCTACGGTATTACGCTCGAAGAATCTGGACGTTATTTAGATATGCCAGTTTTACCTTTTTCTTCTTTTGGCGCTTTAGTTATGGCCCGGCCAGAAAATGAACCTAATGGTGGTTCTTCTCAAGTTTTCTTCTTTCTGTTTGAACCAGAACTTACCCCCGCAGGACGTAATCTTTTAGATGGTCGTTATGCTGTATTTGGTTATCTGACTGAAGGGAGAGAGATTTTAGATAAACTCAAAGCTGGTGACAAAATTGAATCTGCGACTGTTATTCAAGGTGTGGAAAATTTAGTTCAGCCGCAAGCAGTTTCATAAAAGATTAAAATCAAAAGGTAGGGATGTTTGAATTTGGTAAACATCTCTACTTTCTCAAAGCGACTTTAGCTCTTTCCGCTTGCGGTTAGTAGTAATAACGTCTTTCAATTAATTTTTGAGTCTATCCATTATTTTCCTTAATTTAGCTAGAACCTTTTTTTCTAAACTTGTAGACCAACGATAGTTATAATCTTTATGCTGGTATATACTAACCTTTTCCTTGAGGTTTTCTATATATTGGATCAGTTCTACCAAATCTTTTTCAGTTTTAACACCCCTAATAATACCAGCAGTCTTGAGGTAATAACTCGCTATTACATCTGCTTCTGCTTCTGAAGCATTATGATCTTTACGGTAATGGCGGATTTTACCATTCATTTCTTCAAAATACGAGGCTAGACTTCTGATAAGAGCAAAATCTAGTTCATCTAGTTTTTTAGGTTCATAATTAATTTTTTCCTGAACTGATTTAGGAGGAGTGTCTGGTTCATAAATAAAAGCAGAAGTTTGGATTGGATCTGAATTTTGAGACTCAGCATTACTAAAGATATACTCTAGAGTTTTTACGCAGTCCAAGAAAGATGAGATATTGCGGGCAATTACCTGTTTTGTGTGAGTAGTGATAATGGCATAGCCAGAACCTTCATTGACTACAGCATATTGCCCTTGTACTGTCACATAGGCGTTTGTGTCTATTCTTTTGGTGTCGCTCATTTGGGAAACTAAAAAGACAACTGTTTTTTAATATACTCTAATTGGAACATGATTTGGCATAACTAGATATTGAAACCAGGTGCAGATAAATTAAGCTATCATGGGTTCTCCTAATCGTTTTAAAATTTGTGGGTTTGATCTAAATTAATATGCGTAAGCGTTGCGCTCTGTAGGAATCACCTATTTTTGAAAATATAAATATTAAAACCTCAAATCCAGTCAGTGTAAGGTTTTTAGGGATATTTTACCGAAAATATCATCAAGGTATCGGTAGAGCCATTTATATTTTTAATATAAGCAAATTAAAATTAAACTTCCCAACCTTCAAACTGTAAACCATTTACCCGGCTAAATTCCTTGACATTATGCGTCACCAAAATCAAATTATTTGCGATCGCAATAGCTGCAATTTGTAAATCATAGGGACCAATTGGCGTACCACTAGCAGCTAATTCCGCCCTAATGCGCCCAAAAATACTAGCAGCAGCATCATCAAAAGGTAAAGACACAAAAAGCTTGAGAAATCTTTCCTGTCCAGCTAAAGTTTTAGATGGATTGTAGCATCAATATTTACCAGGTGATTGTTACAAGAGTAATCAGAAAATTTGATGCGTTCTTGGTTAGTTTTTAAGTATAGCGTTGATATCTGACATCCTTCCGAATTATATGGGGTCTCAACCTGAGTATCTAAAAGCTGGAACTCGGTAATTGAATTAGACCAAAATGCAGACAAACTACTATGTTCTAGCCGACAATTCACATATCCCTGCTTTACTCGGTGACAAGTGATAGTATCAGAAATACTAATTGGTGACCACCACATTATGTAACAAATAAATAATAAAAGTGTGACGCATCCAGAACAACCTGGAGATTTAGACAGATTTGTTAACTCCTGAATTAATCCTTTCAAACTTTTTCTAAATTGTGATTTGATGCTTTTCTGTAAAACACATAGCAGTACCTTTCTCGTAATAAGCAGCTTCATTGATAAAGACAGGATAAACCGTAGAGTTTCCTTGATAGCTAATTATCTGACCATCAAATGTTAAAAACATAGGATCACCGGGATGTAAAACTTCATAATCTTGAAACTGAAGATGAGGATGGATCATAGCTTGAATTTCTCCCTGTTCGTTTCTCGGATAATCAATTTTTTCTAGATATTCATAGCAGATTAGGTTATTTGAAAAAGATGGAACTTTTTCCTGGTTGTACAGTTCCAAATAATCTAAAATTGTGTATATTATGGCTTCAGTTTTCAGAAAAAACTCTGCATTTAAAACACCTTGAGGAACAGATCCCACCTCAATACAAATTCCAAATCTGCCAAGCGATCGCAGTGAATCATGACTGCGACCAGAGTTTCCCAAATTACAAACCTTGATTGCAGGATTAATATAATTAAGATAAGCGGCTAATTGCAAATTGAATGGTTCATCATTATCTACAATTATGGTTATGCCCATATTAGCAGTGGTACTATGTAAATCAACGATAAAATCAACAGGAGTTTTACCATTTTTTCCAAACAGATAGTTAATCTCTCTAGCTCGTAAATCCTCATAACTAGATAGTGTTAAATCTTCTAAATTGTGGCGCAGGAAGCAGCGATTCAAATCTTTGTTGATGTATCGTCTTACTGCTGTAAAGGCTTGAGGATTAGCCAACAAAGTCAGTGTTTCAAAACTGGATCTATTAATTAATTGCGGGAATTGCTCAAACTTTTTAATTAAGTATACTCCAGTAAACTCATTCCCGTGAGTTCCACCGACAATTAACACCCGACTGAGTTGATGATCATACTTCATTTTTGGTTCTCCAGTGACAAGTGGTTGTGTTGTTCTGAATATATCCGAGAAAACCATGATACAATCACCTTATTTATGCAACATTCCATGACTAAAATATCATAATGCTGAAAAAACAAGAATTTTTAACCATGATGACTAACAGCACACACCCCTATCATATCAGGTCTAATTGGGATGAAATAGAAATACGTCATCTCAATTATGCGATCGCTGTTAATGATAAGCAGGGATTTACCAACGCTGCTGCATATCTGGAAATTGATCAGGGATTTCTGAGTAAGCAAATAAAATGGCTGGAGAAAAAAATTGGATTTCAAATATTTGATCGTCACCAGCGCCCATTAAAATTAACAGATGCTGGCAATGAGTTTTTGCAAGCAGCCCGTCAAATTCTCCATCAGATTGAACAATCAATTGAATTAGGTCAACGATTAAGTCGGGGTGAAAAAGGAAGATTAAATATAGGAATCAATACCTCCATTGCTAATAGTAAACTAACCGACATTCTCAGAGCATTTCATGATAAATTTCCAGAAGTAGAATTGGTACTACAGGAGTTAGCTTCTTATGAGCAAATTGACAAATTGCGAAACCAAAAACTTGATTTAGGTTTCTTTCACCTCCATAATTTGCATATTATTAATAACGATAATGATCATGTTTTGACTTCTATCCCTGTTCTTCAGGAATCCCTAGTCATTGTTTTACCTGAAAACCATCGTTTTGCAAGACGAACTAGTATTTCACTTGCAGCACTAGCAAATGATCAGTTTATTCTTCCACCAAATAACCTGTTATATAATTTGCGTGAGCAAATTAATGATCTTTGTCTGGATGCAGGTTTTCAGCCAAAAGTTAAACAAGAAGCTGCATGGATATCAACTGTTCTCAGTTTAGTTGCGGGTGGAATGGGAATTTCGCTACTTCCAGCAAATGTACAAAATTTGCAACGACATGGTGTAATCTATCGTTCTATACAAGGAAAATCCCCATTATTAGAACTTGTTGCTGTTTGGAGAAGTGATAATGTGTCTATAATTTTGAAAAATTTCCTGGAAGTAATTTCTAATTTAGTCTAAATTATCATCATTAAGGCTAAATAAAATCTGACATTATTTGATCAATATTGAATTGATCAATATTTAACAATCGTAAATCGAAAATCCAAAATAGTAAAATTATGAATAGTGATTTATCTTCCCTGCAAATTCGAGATATTGGTGAACAAGGTCTTTTAGAAAGATTACAACGCTTTTGTCCACCAGGTATGATTGGTGATGATGGGGCAGTATTAGTAACGGAGTCTGATAAATGTTTAATAGTTACCACTGATATGCTCGTTGACGGCGTGCATTTTAGTGATGTTACCACCTCTGCTCAGGATGCTGGTTGGCGGGCTGCGGCGGCGAATTTATCTGATTTAGCAGCAATGGGGGCAACTCCCATGGGGATAACTGTGGGATTGGGTTTACCCGGAAATGTAACTGTAAGTTGGGTTGAGGGATTATATGCGGGCATGACAGAATGCTTGGCAAAGTATCATATTCCCATAGTTGGTGGTGATATTGTGCGATCGCCTATTACTACTTTAGCTATTACGGCATTTGGTCAAGCTCACCCTAATTTGATTATTCGTCGTGGCACTGCTCAGGTAGAAGATGCTATTGTCCTGACAGGGGTACATGGAGCGTCCCGTGGGGGCTTAGAATTACTTTTACATCCCGAAATAGGTCAAAATCTCAAAGCTGAAGCCAAGACGGCTTTAATTACCGCCCACCAGCGTCCCAACCCCCGGTTAGATGTCTTACCTATTTTGTGGGAAATTGTAGAATCCCAATGCAAAATCCCAAATCTCAAATCTCAAATTACCGTTGCTGGTATGGATAGCAGTGACGGTTTAGCAGATGCAATATTACAAATTTGTCGAGCCAGTCAGGTCGGTGCAGTGATAGAATCCAGTAAAATACCATTACCAGCAGCCTTTGGAGGATGGTTAACTGAGGAGAAATGCTTAGAATATGCCCTTTATGGTGGGGAAGATTTTGAATTAGTCCTGTGTTTACCAATAGAACCGGCATTAAAATTGGTAGAACAACTGGGAAATGGTGCGGCAATAATCGGTAAAATTACCCCAGGCTCAAAAGTAATTTTAGAAGATCAAAAAGGAGAAATACCCGACCGAGTTCTTAACCTCAGTCAGGGATTTCAACATTTTTAATTAGTTAGGGAATAGGGAATAGGGAATAGGTAATAGGTAATAGGTAATAGGGAATAGGTAATAGGTAATAGGTAATAGGTAATTTGCTTTTTTCTCTGTCCCCGTGGCGTAGCGCCTGTTCCCTGTTAAGAGTTCCCTCTCACCTGTCACCTCTGGCCTGTCACCTCTGGCCTGTCAACTATCACCTCTGGCCTGTCACCTGTCACCTCTGGCCTGTCACCTCTGGCCTGTCACCTCTGGCCTGTCACCTCTGGCCTGTTCCCTGTTCCCTGTTAAGAGTTCCCTGTTCCCTGTCACCTAAATTAAACCCATTTTTCAGCTACTAACTCAGCCAAATCGAGAACACGTTGGCTATAACCCCACTCATTGTCATACCATGCCATGACTTTCACGATGTCACTGCCCATAACGATAGTCAAATTGGCATCAACAATAGAAGATTCGTCTGTACCTTGATAGTCAGAAGAGACAAGTTCCAATTCGCTGTAACCCAAAATGCCTTTTAGAGGACCTTCAGCGGCAGCTTTAAGAGCTTGGTTAACTTCTTCAGCAATGGTGCGCTTCTCAGTTTGAACTACAAAATCCACCATAGAAACGTTAGGGGTAGGTACGCGCAAAGCCACACCATTGAGCTTACCCTTCAATTGAGGAAGAACCAAAGCCACCGCTTTTGCAGCACCAGTGGAGGTGGGTACAATATTGATAGCTGCTGCTCTTGCCCGACGCAAATCACGGTGAGAAGCGTCTAATAAACGCTGATCACCTGTGTAGCTGTGGGTAGTAGTCATTACGCCTTTGATGATACCAAATTTTTCATCTAATACCTTAGCGATGGGAGCCAAACAGTTGGTTGTACAACTAGCATTACTGATGATGTTATGGATGTTGTGGTCATAATCATGATGATTGACACCGACGACAAAAGTACCATCTTCATTTTTGCCAGGGGCGGTAATCAAAACCTTTTTAGCTCCAGCATTTACGTGCCTCATTGCCCCTTCTTTGCTGGTAAAAACCCCTGTTGATTCGATAATCAGGTCAATTTCCCATTCTTTCCAGGGTAAGTTATCTGGGTTGCGATCAGATACACATTTAATGGTTTTACCATTAAGAGTGATGGAATTATCATCAGCGGCAATGTCCACACCTTGTAATTTGCCTAGCATAGAGTCATATCTAAGCAGGTGAGCATTAGTTCTGGGATCAGATGTGTCATTAATAGCAACCAATTCGATCTTGCTATTTTCTCTGCCCACCCAGCAGCGTGCAAAGTTGCGTCCAATGCGCCCGAAACCGTTAATTGCAACTCTAATCACAGTGTGTTCCCCTCTGTATTTATGCCTATAAGTTGATATCGTTGACCATAATCATATCGCAAAGGGGGAATCTGTTTATAACGATAAAGTTTTAGATTCACAAAAAATTACAGAATTTATTTATAAATTGTTGGAGGTGAGGGAGCGGC
This sequence comes from Dolichospermum planctonicum, assembly GCF_005402965.1. Classification (GTDB taxonomy): domain Bacteria; phylum Cyanobacteriota; class Cyanobacteriia; order Cyanobacteriales; family Nostocaceae; genus Dolichospermum; species Dolichospermum planctonicum. The sequence goes on along the minus strand of NZ_BJCF01000007.1, from coordinate 99,028 downwards.
TGGTAGATTTCTGACTTATGACTAATGACTAATGATGATTTCTCTAAATTGAATAATAGTTGCACTACCAATGTAATATTGTAGTCAATTCCGACAGAGGCTTTAGGCAAGTGATGCAAGTTGCTGTGCTTCAAGCTATTTTACTTAGTTTTAAAAAAGACACAATAAAATGTATTTAAATTTACACAATTTTCTTTCCCGATGTAGCAGAAATTTTCAGAATAATCTTATGAGCAGATTAGAATTGGTCAAAATGTTCGGATGGGGGATCATTTGGCTTAGGAGACAAAACCAAAACCAAAGTCAAAATTTAATCATTCAACAGGAATGAATATTTTGGATGGGATAGTTAGTTTCTGTAAAAATCAGAATCCTGTTATGATCCGCGTGTCTGATATGGTTCTGGTGTGGTGTAAGAGGAGAATAAAATGAGTAATTCTATAGATTTTAGTGGCAGACCATTTCATTTCATTGGCGTTGGAGGTATCGGAATGTCTGCTTTGGCTTATGTTTTAACCAAACGTCAATTACCAGTATCTGGTTCAGATTCGCGTCCTAATCATATTACGCACAAATTAGAATCTCTGGGTGTTCACATTTTTAGTAAACAAGAAGCCAACAATCTGGAGTTTTTTCTGCCTCAAGTAGCTAGTGATGAGGTATTATTAACTAGAGCAAAAACCAATTTGCCGCAGGTGATTTGTTCCACAGCTATTAATGCGAATAATTTGGAATATAAAGCTGCTTTGGAATTAGGTTGCCCGATTTTGCATCGTTCTGATGTTCTAGCTGCTTTAATTGCTGATTATTACAGTATTGCTGTAGCAGGCACTCATGGGAAAACCACCACCAGTAGCATGATTGGTTATATGCTATTGCAAGCTGGACTTGATCCGACGATTTTGGTTGGTGGGGAAGTCAAAGCTTGGGAAGGTAATGCGAGAATGGGGGAAAGCCGTTATTTAGTAGCAGAGGCTGATGAGTCTGATGGTTCTTTGGTGAAACACGCTCCTGAGATTGGAATTATCACTAATATTGAATTAGATCATCCTGATCATTACGAGACTTTAGAAGAAGTAGTTGATACCTTTCAAACCTTTGCTCGAGGTTGCAAAACCTTGGTAGGGAGCATTGATTGTGACACAGTGCGCCATCGCTTGAAACCAAGTATTAGCTATAGTCTTGACCCAGATCAAGGTGCTGACTATACCGTTAGTAATGTCAATTATCGGGCGGATGGGACAACAGCTTTGGTGTGGGAAAAAGGTCAAGCTTTAGGTGTATTAAATTTACAGCTATTGGGTCGTCATAACCTGAGCAATTCCTTAGCAGCAGTGGCGGTGGGTAGATTCTTAGGCTTAGAATTTGGGCAAATTGCTGAAGGTCTTGCGACTTTTGAAGGTGCAAGACGAAGGTTTGAGTTCCGAGGTGAAGCTGCTGGGGTGACTTTTATTGATGACTATGCCCATCATCCTAGTGAAATTCGTGCTACTCTAGCCGCAGCTAATCTTCAATCTAGACCTGGACAAAGGGTAGTGGCTATTTTTCAACCCCATCGTTATACTCGGACATTAACGTTTTTAGAAGAGTTTGCTGAGTCTTTTGCTCATGCTGATCTGGTTGTGCTAACTGATATTTACAGTGCTGGTGAACCTGATTTGGGTCAAGTCAGTGGAGAAGATTTAGCCACTGCAATTAGTAAACACAACCCTCAAGTAGTTTATCAACCAAATTTACCTTTAGTTAGTGAATTTTTACTGGAAAACCTGCGTTCAGGAGATTTAGCACTGTTTTTAGGTGCTGGTAATTTAAATCAGACTATTCCTGAATTGATTACCACCATGAGTAAACCAGCAAAAAGCTACATCTGAGAAAGATAACTGCATCTAGCAGTGGGGTGATAAGTTAACTGCAAGACCGGATTTTTACGGTAAATAAATCACATAAGTCAAAAATTCACCAATTGAAGTAAAGATGATAACTTCCCAGGAACTTGGCAAAATCTGTAATTTTTCTGATTTGACCCCGCAAAGACAAATTAAAGATCATGGGGATAATGGTAAATCAATTTACTTACCAGGGACTGATTGTTCTCTCAAGACTCATACTTCCTTGTCAGGGTTTACTTCTTATCGAGTTGGGGGGGAGGCTGAATACTATGTTTCTCCTCAGAATTTAGAGGCTTTAAAAGCAAGTATTGAGTTTGCCAAAGAGAATTATTTAGCGATAACAATCTTAGGCGCTGGTTCTAATTTGTTAGTGAGCGATCACGGTATACCTGGATTAGTCATTGCCACTCGTCATCTCCGCTCTAAATATTTTAACCCAGATACAGGTCAATTAACCGTATCTGCGGGAGAATCGATTCCTGCTTTAGCATGGGACGCTGCTGCTTTGGGATGGGAAGGATTAGAATGGGCTGTGGGTATCCCTGGAACGGTAGGGGGTGCGGTGGTGATGAATGCTGGGGCGCATAGTAGCTGTATTGCAGATATGTTAGTTAGCGCTCAAGTTCTTTGTCCTGATGGAACTTTGGTAACTCTCACCCCGGAGGAATTAGGCTATACATATCGGAGTTCACGGCTACAAGGTGGGAAATGGATTGTGACTCAAGCGACCTTGCAACTGCAACCAGGGGCAGATCCTGTGGTAGTGACAGATAGAACCAAAGACCATAAAAAACACCGACTCAGCACCCAACCATACAGCTACCCCAGTTGTGGTAGTGTGTTTAGAAATCCTCAACCCTATACTGCGGGTTGGTTAATTGAACAAACTGGACTCAAAGGCTATCAATTAGGGGGAGCGCAAGTTGCCCAACTCCATGCTAATTTTATTGTCAATCGGGGGGGAGCTAAAGCCAGCGACATTTTTTCTCTCATTCGTCATGTTCAAAATCAGGTGCAAGAACGCTGGTCAATTTGGTTAGAACCAGAGGTAAAAATGTTAGGTGAGTTTCCAGCGGTTTTCTAAAGGGAATAGGGAATAGGGAATAGGGAATAGGGTTTGAAACTGTAAGTTAAATTCTAGCCAGATATAGACAAACTTGCCGAAATCTACTATTTTAGATTAAATAGTAATCAAAACATTGGAGGTTTAACAATCCATCTATAATTGAATTTGATTTGTCAGTAATCGTACAGCGGATAACCAGTTATGACAGGAAAAGGACAGGGATTTGGCTTTGGCTTAGGCAAAATGAAAGAATTAGCCGAAGCTTTTAAAAAAGCGCAGCAAGTTCAAGAGGGTGCAAAACGTCTTCAAGAAGAATTAGAGGAAATGGAGATTCTGGGAGAATCTGGTGGTGGACTGGTTAGGGTGATTGTCAGTGGCAACCAAGAACCCAAACGAGTGGAAATTGCTCAATCTGCTTTAGAAGAAGGTGCAGAAGTGCTTTCTGATTTAGTCGCTGCGGCCATGAAAGATGCTTATAAAAAGTCTACCGAAACCATGCGGGAACGGATGGAAGATCTAACCAGTGGATTGGAGTTACCTGGATTGTAGTCAATAGCTAGTGGTCAGTGGTCAGTGGTATAAAGTAACTGGCAACTGACACAAAAAATCAAAATAGATGACTTATAAGTTACTGTTTGTCTGCCTTGGTAATATTTGTCGCTCACCGTCGGCTGAAAATATTATGAATCATCTGATTTCGCAAAGGGGTTTAACTAAAACAATTCTTTGCGATTCTGCAGGTACTGCTGGTTATCATATTGGTAACGCACCGGATAGACGCATGAGCGCCGCAGCAGAGAATAAGTTAGGATTTAAACTCCAAGGCCGAGCGCGTCAATTTCAAAGCTCCGATTTTCAAGAGTTTGATTTGATTTTGGCCATGGACCGTAGTAATTATGATGATATCCTAGCTCTTGATCCTTCTGGGCAATATCATTCTCAAGTTAGGCTGATGTGTGATTTTTGCTCTCAATATACCCTCAAGGAAGTTCCAGACCCTTATTATGGAGGAGTTGAGGGTTTTAATTTTGTGATTGATTTACTGATGGATGCCTGTGAAGGTTTACTAAAGTATATTACTGAGAAGTAATCCAAAGTATCATATTTCTTAGATCCTCGATTTATTGACAAAATCGGGGATTTAACTTTTGGATTTGGGGATTTGGGTTTTTTAGATTAACTAACCACAGAGGACACAGAGGACACGGAGTTAGGAAGAAAATACAGCTTTGATTCTCACTATTTCAAAGTTTAAAATTTTGTAAAATATTTTCTTTTTTTGTCGGGGTAGTTGACTTTCCCCCGTGGGCGTGATATTGTGATAATGGGAATGCGTCCCTCAATAAAAATTTTGCTCACACTCCATTATATTTATATGACTATAATACCACGCCGAAAGCGACTGAAACCCTAAAAATAAATTTTTTTTTAATTTTTTTCAAAAAAACTTATTTAAAATGGTGTTTAGATAAATAAAACTTATGAGTTGTGTAAAAGTTCAGTTTTTTGGTAGATATTGTAAATTCTGAGTCGGAAAATATCTGAAAATAAATAATTAATATTCAATATTCTAGTTGGCCATGAAAAGTGAAGATTGTCAACGGGTAGAAATATTTCTGCAAAAGTGGAAAGGTTCTCAGGGGAACGAGAGAGCAAATTATCAGGGTTTCTTTTTAGAACTTTGTGATGCTCTGGGGGTAGAGCGTCCATCACCTAAAGGCAGTATAGCAGGCGATCGCTATTGTTTTGATAAAGATATCAAAATTTTTAACAAAGATGGAGTTACCACAAACTTTGCAGACTTCTATAAAGAAGGACATTTTTTAATTGAAGCCAAACAAGGGGGAAACGCAAATAAACGGGGTACAGCCAAACGAGGGACAAAAACCTACGATATAGCCATGGAGAAGGCCTTTTATCAAGCACAAAGCTATACACCTTTTCTACCTAGTAAACCTCCCTTTTTAATTACCTGTGATATTGGTTCACATTTGGAAATTTGGATGAGTTTTAGTGGTAACTATGGTGGTTATGGAGCGCGGGAAAAAATTGATCTTGATCAGCTTTTACATGAGAAAGTATTTAATCGATTTGTTGCTATATTTAATGATCCGCAAAGTTTAAACCCGGAAAAATATCGAGCGCGGGTAACAAGAGAAGTTGCGGATACCTTAGCTAAATTAGCGCGGTGGTTAGAACAACAAGGACACGAACCGAAAGAAGTGGCAAATTTTCTCATGCGCTGCATTTTTACCATGTTTGCAGAAGATGTAAAATTATTGCCAGGAGAAGTTTTTACTAAAGCATTAAAAGAACGTTGGTTGGTTGAACCCAAGACATTTAAAACCCAGATTGAAAGACTGTGGAAAGTGATGAATACTGGGGGGGAATTTAACTTTGATGAAATTCCCCAATTTAACGGCAGCTTTTTTGCTCATGCAACAGCTTTTGATTTACCCAAAGAACAGTTAGAAGTGCTGTATGAAGCTGCAAATAAAGATTGGACTGAGGTAGAACCGGCGATTTTTGGCACATTATTAGAACGAGCTTTAGATAGTAAAGAACGGAAAAGTTTAGGAGCGCATTACACACCCCGATCCTATGTTGAGCGGTTAGTGCGTCCCGTAGTCATAGAACCTTTGCGGTCAGAATGGTTATTAGTGGAATCGGAAGTTAATCGCTTTTTAACTCTGAAAGAAACACAGCAAAAACCGACAAAGACACAAATAGAAAAAGCTGAAAATGAGATTCGGGGATTTTTAGAGAAATTACAACAAATTCGTATTCTTGATCCTGCTTGTGGTTCGGGTAATTTCTTATATGTAACATTAGATTTATTAAAGACATTGGAGCAAGAAGTACAGACGCGGTTACTGGATGTTTTGGGAGAGGTAACAACGAATTTATTAGAGGAATTTGATCCGCGTTTAGCAGGAAGAAAACAGGTAAATCCGTCGCAATTTTTAGGGATTGAAATTAATCCTAGAGCGGCTGCTATTGCAGAGTTAGTAATTTGGATTGGTTATTTACAATGGCATTTTAAACGCTATGGAAGTACACCACCACCAGAACCGATTTTACAGGATTTTCATAATGTTGAACATCGTGATGCGGTGTTAGATTATGATGGGAAGGAGTTAGATATTGATACTAAAACTGGTCAGGTAAAAACGCGCTGGGGTGGAAAAACGATCAAGCATCCTGTGACGGGGGAAGATGTTCCAGATTCGAGTGATCAAGTTCCTATTTATCGTTATCTTAATCCTCGTTCTGCTATATGGCCAGATGCAGATTATATTGTTTCTAATCCTCCTTTTATTGGTAATAAGAGGATGAGGGATAGATTAAGTGATGGTTACGTTGAAGCGCAACGAAAAGTTTATCAAGACATACCAGATACAGTTGATTTTGTCATGTATTGGTGGTATCATTCAGCTAAATTAGTTGTTGAAGGTAAACTAGAAAGTTTTGGTTTAATTACAACTAATAGTATTACTCAAACATTTAATAGAAAAGTTTTAGTTAAATATCTAGTAGGTAAAAGTCCAATATCTCTTACATTTGCAATTCCTGATCATCCTTGGATAGATACTACAGATGGTGCAGCAGTGAGAATTGCCATGACTGTGGTAAAATCTGGAAAACATGAGGGAGTTTTAGGAAAAGTAGTTAAAGAAGTGGAAAGTGATGATGGTGTAACTATTGTTGATTTAGCTATATCCAAAGGATTTATTAATGTAGATTTAAGCGTTGGTGTAGATGTGGTATCAGCATTTAAGTTAACAGCAAATTCTAGATTAAGTGGACAAGGTGTAATTGTTTTGGGTGAAGGTTTCCACCTAAATGAAGGAGAATATTTAAAACTTATTCAACAAGAACCGACAGCAATTCATTTAATTAAACGATATCGTAATGGTAGAGATATTACAGATAAATCTCGTAATTTACGAATTATTGATTTATATGGTCTAAATGAATCTCAGGTTATGCAATATCCATATATATATCAGAGAATTTATGAACTTGTTCGACCTAAACGTTTAGAAATGAAAGATAAAGCACGTCGGGAACAATGGTGGCTTTTTGGACGTTCTAACCAAGAAATTCGTAATGCAATAAATGGTTTAAAACGCTATATAGTTAGTTGTCGTACCGCAAAGCATCGAGTTTTTATGTTTGTAGAAAATGACATTTTACCTGATGCTAAATTAATTGCTTTCGGATTAGATGATGCTTTTTATCTTGGTGTTCTTTCATCAGTACCTCATATAATATGGTCATTAAAAACAGGTGCATGGCTTGGAGTTGGTAATGATTCTAATTATAACCATTCTGATTGTTTTGGAAAATTCCCTTTTCCAAATCCTACACCAGAACAAAAACAGAAAATCCGAGAATTAGGAGAAAGATTAGACTCCCACCGTAAACGAGTACAAACACAACATCCTGAAATCACAATTACGGGAATGTATAACCTGCTAGAAAAACTCCGCAAAGGAGAAACATTTACCGAAGCAGATAAAACATATAATAATAAAGCCTTAGTTTCCACCCTCAAACAAATTCATGATGAATTAGATCACGCCGTTTTTGATGCTTATGAATGGCAAGATTTAAAAGATAATCAAAAAACAAAAGCCGAAATTGAGGAAATAATTTTATCAAGATTAGTCGCGCTCAATGCTGAACGTGCAGAAGAAGAACGTAACGGAATAATTCGCTGGTTGCGTCCCGAATATCAAGCACCAAATGAAGTTACCCAACAACTACTAACGGAAGTTATGGAAACAGAAGAAACTGTGATTATTCCCACAGAACAAAAAACTTTTCCCAAACAACCAAAAGACCAACTTGCAACTATCCGCGATTTACTTCGCACCAATACCAACGAGTGGACTGTGGAACAAATTGCTGCTCAATTTAAAAATGGTGGAAAATATAAAAATACTATTACCGAAAATCTGGAGAGATTAGAATGGTTTGGGATTTTAATGTGTCGAGAAATAGGAGAAAGTAAATATTGGCAATATGTGGAAATATAGTAGAATGTCTGATAGCGAAGCGTGGCCTTAGCTATATCAGGATTTCCAGGATTTCAGGATTGACAGGATCTTTATTTGTGTTATAATTCTGTTATCCGAAACTTGATGGTCAGCGGTTCGAGTTTCCCAAAAATTTTAAAAAATTAAATAATTCTAAAAAAATTCTAAAAATTTTAAAAAAAATTTCTTTTTTTTGGTCTTAACCGATTGACTTGCGCTGCGCGGCATGATATTCTGATAATGGGAATGTGTCCCTCGATAAAAATTTTGCTTACACTCCATTATATTTATATGACTATAATAACACGCCGAAAGCGACCCGAACCCTAAAAATAAAAAATTTTTTTCAAAAAAACTTATTTAAAATAGAAAATCTATAACTTTAACTTATATATATCCCATATATTAATGGTTACAGAGGTTGGGGAGCTAATATTTTATTTGTCTAAATCAGGATTGACAGGATGCTTATTTGTGTTATAATTTTGTTATCTGAAACTTGATGGTGAGTGGTTCGAGTTTCCCGAAAAATTTGAAAAAATTAAAAAATTCTCAAAAAAATTCTAAAAATTTTAAAAAAAATTTCTTTTTTTTGGTCTTAACCGATTGACTTGTGCCGCGCGGCATGATATCCTGATAATGGGAATGCGTCCTTCAATAAAAATTTTGCTTACACTCCATTATATTTATATGACTATAATAACACGCCGAAAGCGACACGAACCCTAAAAATAAAAAATTTTTTTCAAAAAAACTTATTTAAAATAGAAAATCTATAACTTTAACTTATAAATTAGTCATAACATGAATATAAATTACCATTACAGCGGATTAATATAAGGGTGAGGTACACTTTTGGCGGGCAAGATGCCCGCACCACAAGAGTTTTATTATTAATATCTGTACTTCATAATATCGGAAACTGCTATACATCACCATTTTATTATTAACTGATTACAAGAAAAAGAAAAAATGTAACCGTGGTAAATTACCCAAATACATGAATAATTAATCACAGATTGAAAATGAAGAGGTAAAGAAATGCGGGCTTTTGTGACTGGTGGTACAGGGTTTATTGGTTCTCATGTGGTGCGATCGCTGTTACAATCAAAATACCAAGTTACAGCTTTAGTCCGTCCTCATAGTAACCTGAACAATTTACAGGGTTTGGCTGTAGATATTGTTAAAGGTGATGTAAACGACGCGAATATTTGGGAACAGATGCAGGGGTGTAATTACTTATTTCATGTTGCTGCCCATTATTCATTGTGGCAAAAAGACCGGGATTTGCTATATTTGAATAATGTACAAGGGACGCGCAATATTTTAGCAGCAGCGCAAAAAGCGGGAATTGAACGTACAGTTTATACTAGTTCCGTTGCGGCTATTGGTGTGGGAAAACCTGGGGAAATTGTGAATGAGACCCATCAAAGTCCGGTAGAAAAATTGGTGGGAGATTACAAAAAATCGAAGTTTTTAGCCGAACAAATAGCAATATCAGCAGCTAATCAAGGTCAGGATATTGTGATAGTAAATCCTAGTAGTCCCATTGGTCCATTAGATATTAAACCCACACCAACCGGGGATATTATTTTACGGTTTCTGCGGCGACAAATGCCCGCTTATGTAGACACAGGGTTAAATTTTATTGATGTGCGGGATGTAGCTAAGGGACATTTACTAGCATTAGAAAAAGGGAAAAAAGGCGATCGCTATATACTAGGTCATGAGAATCTTAGCTTCAAACAACTTCTAGAACAACTTGCCCAAATCACCGATTTACCTGCACCACAAACGTCTATACCAGCTTGGATACCTCTAACAGTCGGTTGGGTAGAAGAAAAAATCCTCGCACCTCTAGGGAAAACCCCAACAGTTCCCATAGATGGTGTTCGCATGGCACAACAACCAATGTATTATGATACTTTTAAGGCTATCCGCGAATTAGGTTTACCTCAGTCCCCCCTGAGTGTAGCGCTCAAGGATGCTGTAGATTGGTTCGTGTCTAATGGTTATGTGAATAGGTGACAGGTGATAGGTGACAGGTGACAGGGAACAGGTGATAGGTGATAGGTGATAGGGAACAGGTGATAGGGAACAGGTGATAGGTGATAGGTGATAGGTGACAGGTGACAGAAATTAACTACCAATTACCAATTACCAATTACCAATTACCCATTACCAATTACCCATTACCCATTACCAATTACCAATTACCAATTACCAATTACCCATTACCCATTACCCATTACCAAACAAATTGAGGAGTGTTAGTTTCATGGCGATTAATCTACAACAAGCAATAGATATAGGTAAGTATTTAGTTACACAACGCTTATTAGGGCGGAAACGGTTTCCCCTGGTATTAATGCTAGAACCGCTGTTCCGGTGTAATTTAGCCTGTACAGGTTGCGGTAAAATCCAGCATCCAGTGGAGATACTCAAGCAAAATCTCACCCCAGAACAGTGTTTTGCAGCGGTGGAAGAATGTGGCGCACCAGTTGTTTCCATTCCCGGAGGAGAACCATTATTACATCCCCAAATCAGGGAAATTGTTGAAGGTTTAATTAAACGCAAGAAATATATTTACTTGTGTACAAATGGTTTATTACTAGAAAAGAGTCTCGATAAATTTCAGCCTTCTCCCTATCTCACCTTTAGTGTACATTTAGATGGAATGCGAGAATGGCATGATAAATGTGTAGACAGAAAAGGGGTTTTTGATACTGCTGTCCAAGCAATTCGCGCCGCTAAAGCGAAGGGTTTTCGTGTCGCTACCAACACGACCATTTTTGAAGGTTGTAATGTTGAAGAAATGCAGGAGTTTTTCGATTTTCTGGAAACATTGGGAACTGACGGGATGATGATTTCTCCTGGTTATAGTTATGAATGGGCTCCAGATCAAGATCATTTTTTACAAAGAGAACAAACCCGCGCTTTATTCCGGGAAATTCTCATACCCTACACCTCTGGAAAGAAAAACTGGAACTTTAATCATAATCCTTTATTCTTAGATTTTCTCATTGGTGAAAAAGACTATGAATGCACTCCTTGGGGTAGTCCTAGTTACAGTGTTTTAGGTTGGCAAAAACCCTGTTATTTGTTGAATGAAGGCTATTATCAAACATTCCAAGAATTGTTAGATAAAACTGATTGGAGTCAATACGGACGCGCTAGTGGTAATCCCAAATGTGCTGATTGTATGGTACATTGTGGTTATGAACCCACAGCAGCAATGGACGCAATGCAGCCGAAAAATATTGCCCGTTCTCTAACTACTGTATTTGGGAAGTAACATTCTGAATCAGGATGTACAGGATTTGAGGATGTACAGGATTAAATAATAGTTAAGTGATATTTAATCTTGTTAAGATTCTCATCTAGAAAATCCTGATTCTGATTACTTTTTGAATAAATAAGATCCAAAATTAGAGAACAACGTCGTCGGATTAAAGAACATTTAGAAGAAAACCCTAGTTTAAAATCCTATCTATCAGAAGTAGTTATTTCTGCTTATCAAGATGGTGTAGATTTAGCAATTCAGGAAACTAATTTACCTGATACCACTTTTCCTAGTGAAAATCCTTATAGTATTTCTCAAATTCTTGATCCTGCTTTTTTAGTGAATCAAGAGGAATAATAACCAAATGGTAACTGAGAGTTTTGACATCAGTATGCAAAAAAAAAGTTGTCAAAATACTTGGCAAATAAAAGATCATCTGCTATATTAGTTTCATACCCAAAAACCTAATCCCCTAATCCCCTGTCCCTACGGGGATGTAGAGACGTTCCTCGGATCGTCTCTACTCTTTTATATTGAGATTGCAGGTTTCTGAAATTTTAGATATTGAATCTTTAACCTAAAACCCAAAATCCAAAATCCAAAATCCAGTTAGGCCCTATCTAATCAGCATTAAGAATTTTGGGAACTCGGAAAAAATCACCTTCCTGTTGAGGAGCGCTGTTGAGGATTGCTTCTCTGTCAGGATAAGGTTGGAGAATGTCCTCTCTGGTGACATTACTGACATCAATAGCTCTGGTTGTTGGTGCGACATTAGTAACATCCAGTTGATTTAGTTGTTGAATATAATCCAGAATACTACCCAATTGAGTGGTAAATTGTGTTTCTTCATCTGCTGTCAATTCTAAACGAGCGAGATTAGCAACTTTACGAACTAGTTGACTATCAATCATAATTTATCAGTTATCAGTTGTCAGTGGTCAGTTGTCAGTTATCAGTTATCAGTTATCAGTTATCAGTTGTGAGTTGTCAGTTGTCAGTTGTCATAAAACTAACAACCGACTCATGGCTAACTTAAAAGAATACGTCAATTTGCGATCGCCCGGTAGTTTTTAGCCAGTTTTGAGCTTCAATGTAATTATTGGGAGCCATGCGAATTGCTCGAATCCAATAATCCGCTGCTTGATCAAACAATGCCTCACCACCGTCATGATCCCCGCTTTCCTTAGCTCTTTCACCTTGAAAATGATAAATGACGGCGATATTATTTAAAGCTTGGGGTAATTGTGGATTTAACTCAATAGCCTGATGATAAAACTCTAAAGCCTTATTATGATCACCGTTACTGGCATAAATCAACCCCATATTATAGAGAATATAACCGCGATCATTGGGGTCATCTTCCATTTCCAAGGCTTCTGTATAATAGTCTAATGCTTCAGCATACTCACCTTCTGCTTGTGCGGACATTCCATCTCGGTAATAAACAAATGCCTCTTTAGCTTTTTTGTTGGTTGGCAATATCTTGAGGATGATATCTGCCATAACGGTAAAGGATTTGTCAACAAAGTTATCGTTTTTCTGTGTTCTTGGCATATAAACCTTTTTGGTTACTCAATTGCAGCATAAACCTAATACGGCTAATTTAACTGATTTGTGGGGGTTTGAGTTAGGGAGGGAGAAGGAGACACGAGTATTATATGCTATAATATAATAATTAACCGTAGATAAATGCAAGTGATTAGGGATGAATCATATTTATTTATATGTATTAATTTGTATTAATTTAAAGCTTGACAATATGATCACTATCTGTAAATAATCAATCAAACAAATTAGATCCAAAACTATTCCCATAAATTGATGATTAAGGCACTAAAACTACCCCAGAAATTAATGCTGCTTGGTTCAGGAGAACTAGGAAAGGAATTTGTAATCGCTGCTCAACGTTTAGGTAATTATGTGATTGCTGTTGACAGATATGCTAATGCTCCTGCTATGCAAGTAGCGGATTGTGCTGAAGTTATTTCTATGCTGAGTGCTGATGATTTAGAAGCAGTAGTAAATAAACATCAGCCTGATTTTATCATTCCCGAAATTGAAGCTATTAGAACTGAAAAGTTACAGGAATTTGAACAAAGGGGAATTACAGTTATTCCCACAGCAGCGGCCACTAACTACACCATGAACCGCGACAGAATTAGGGAATTAGCCCACAAGGAACTAGGAATTAGAACTGCTAAATATGGTTATGCTATCACCTTAGAAGAATTAATTACTGTTGCTGAAGAAATTGGTTTTCCTAATGTTGTTAAACCTGTGATGTCCTCTTCTGGAAAAGGTCAATCTGTAGTTAATGATAGAACTGAAGTAGAAAAAGCTTGGAATTATGCTATTTCTAATTCTCGTGGAGATAGTCAAAAGGTAATTGTCGAAGAATTTATTAATTTTGAAGTTGAGATTACCTTATTAACAATTAAACAATGGGATGCACCCACAATTTTCTGTTCTCCCATTGGCCACCGTCAAGAAAGAGGAGATTATCAAGAATCTTGGCAACCCGCAGCTATTTCTGAAGCTAAAATATTAGCATCTCAAGAAATTGCCAAAAAAGTTACTGATGCTTTGGGTGGTGCGGGAATTTTTGGGGTTGAATTTTTCATCACTAAAGACGAAGTGATTTTTTCCGAACTTTCTCCCAGACCCCATGATACAGGAATGGTGACATTAATTTCCCAGAATTTGAATGAATTTGAATTACATCTGCGAGCGATTTTAGGTTTACCAATTCCCCATATTCAACAGTTAGGATTTTCTGCAAGTGCGGTAATTTTAGCTTCAGAAAAATCTGATTCTATTGCTTTTACTGGTGTAGCTGAAGCTTTAGCAGAAAAAGATGTAGATATTAAATTATTTGGTAAACCTATTGCTCATCCCTATCGTCGCATGGGAGTGGCCTTAGCCAAAGGTGGAGATATTCAGGAAGCGAGAGAAAAGGCCACAAAAGCAGCTAGTCAGGTGAAAATAAGTAATATGTAAATTAGCTTGTTATTAACTTATACATAGCATTTTGTCAATAGTAAAAGTCCTGAACAAATGAGTATTATATTTTACACTCAATCGTCAGGACGATGATTTTGAGATAAATTTACAAGAATCTAACAGTGATGAAAGTTGACAGAATGGGAAAAAATGCCCCCGGTGTCAATCTTTGGTACTATTATTACCGAACTTATGCAATATTCATCACCTGGTAAAGCAGTTTGTTGACAAGATTATTTTTTGGGTGAAATCAGCATCATCATATTTCGCCCTTCTTTCTTTGGTGCTTGCTGTAGTTCACCAAAAGGCTCTAAATCTGTAGCCATCCGCTTAAGCAAGGTTTCTGCCAAGTCACTGTGTTGAATTTCCCGACCTCGGAACATTACAGTAGCCTTAACTTTATCGCCATCTTTGAGGAAGCGTTCGGCTTGCTTGACGCGCACATTATAGTCGTGTTCTTCTATTTTGTAGCGCATTTTTACTTCTTTCACATCAGCCGTGTGCTGCTTCTTCCGGGCTTCCCGCGCCTTCTTTTCTTGCTCAAACTTATATTTCCCATAGTCCATAATTCGACATACCGGCGGGTCAGCTTTGTCACTGATTAGCACCAAGTCCAATTCCTTCTCTTCGGCTAATTGTATGGCTTCTTGGGGGGTTATAATTCCCAGTTGTGCGCCATCAGTGTCAATTACCCGAATTTTCGGGAAGCGAATGCGTTCGTTAATTTGGGGAAGATCACGAGTTCTTTTTTTCTCAATCACAGGCATTATGATTAGTGGCAGCTCTTTAGTTAAGAATTTGGGTTGGTCTTGATTTAGTTAGCTTGGTTGAATATGCCGATTAAGGCAAAATACAAGAGTAACTCAGAATTGAAAAATGAATATCCATCTCCAGTGTAGCTAATTCATACACTAGTTGGCAGTCTCAACATATTTGTTATGCTATTGCTATACAGAACTTGACAAAAACCGGTTCAAAAAATTAATTAATGTAAATTACATGATATTTAACACCAATAACTATGGTTGCAATTTATCCTCATGAATACTTAGAAATCTAAGATATCTAGGGGATGCTTCTAGGATAACAAAATTAGGTATACAGTGGAGATAATCAAATATAATTTAACATATTAGGGAAAAAGAAACAAGGTTAATAATTGCTTAATCACAAAAGAGGGAAAAGTGACGACTGCAATACATTGGCGGCAACGGGTTGGTAATCAAAGAGACTGGGTATGGCGGGGCTGGCAGACTCGTTATACTTATATTCGTCCTGTCAAAGATTATCCAGGACAAACACCATTGATTTTACTACATGGCTTTGGTGCTTCCATTGGTCATTGGCGGCATAATTTAGAGGTATTAGGTAAACACAATACAGTTTATGCTATAGACATGATTGGATTTGGCGCATCTGAAAAAGCTGCAACTAATTACAATGTAGAATTATGGGTAGAACAAGTTTACGACTTTTGGAAAACCTTTATCGGTCAACCAGTTGTTTTAGTGGGTAATTCCATAGGTTCACTGATTTCTTTAGTGGCAGCGGCTACCCATGCTGACATGGTAAAGGGTATTGTGATGATCAGTTTACCAGATCCCAGCCTAGAACAAGAAATGATCCCGACTGCTTTCAAACCCGTGGTTAGGGGTATTAAAAGTATATTTACCTCCAGATTAATATTAAAACCGATATTCTATTTTGTGCGTCGTCCTAGCGTGCTGCGGCGTTGGGCGGGTTTAGCCTATGCTCATCCTGAAGCGATTAGTGATGAACTGATAGACATTTTAGCAGGACCTCCCCAGGACAGAGGATCTGCCCGTGCTTTTAGAGCCTTATTTAAGGCAACAACAGGGGCTAATTTTAGTCCTAGTGTCAAGAAAATTTTACCAAACTTAACAATTCCCATGTTATTAATTTGGGGGAAAAAAGATCGATTTGTTCCCCCAAAACTAGCGGATCAATTTCTGCGCTACAATGAGAAACTAGAACTAGTATATTTAGAAAATGTGGGTCATTGTCCCCATGATGAATCACCAGAACAGGTTAACGAAGCAATTTTAGATTGGATAGGTAGAATGGGTAACTGGTAATAGATAAGGAGATGATTAAGTTCTTGAGTAACGGTGGGAAGTTATTCAATATTGACTTCTGTAGTATCAATATCCGTACTTCCGTCAACACCATGAGCGATAGAAACCATTTTCGTGAGAATATGCTGACTAGGGACTTTACCTTTTAATACCACAGTGCTACCCGTTTGAGCAACCCAGAGAGTGTCAATATCATCAAGGTCAGGATCTTGATCAAATGCTAATGCTACGCGTTTTGCTAAACCACTTTGGTCATATTCTCCGTTTAATCCTATCCGTTCTGGGGGAGTTGTTTGTCTATTAGCATCAGTCGTGGGATTAACTTGAGTGCTTTCCGATTGTTCTAAACCAAAAAGTCTTTGTAACCAACCCATAAATACTGATCTCCTATCATAATTCACTTCTGATTATAATATAAGTCCTTAAAAGTAGATATATCTAACCAAGAAAATTTTGGACAAAATCCACTAGTAGTTAGATTTCTAGATAACTTTTCCAGAAGAACTGAATGATTGGAACTATTAAGTATAAAATAAGAATTAAGACCGACAATTCAGCGTGGTAGAAATTCGCTTCGCAGTCATGAGTGCCGGTCTGCGTTCATGCCATGCTTTTTTAGTTGCCGATGAAACATACGCTGTCAGTTATAGTTGAAGATGAAGCAGGAGTTCTATCCCGCATTGCTAGTTTATTTGCACGTCGGGGTTTTAATATTGAAAGCCTTGCTGTCGGTCCTGCGGAGCAGGGAGGAGTATCGCGGATTACAATGGTTGTGCCTGGTGATGATCGCATCATCGAACAACTTACCAAGCAACTGTATAAGTTAGTTAATGTTCTCAAAGTGCAAGATATTACAGAAATACCTTGCGTAGAAAGAGAATTGATGCTTTTGAAGGTAAATGCTAATAGCAGTAATCGTTCAGAAATAATTGAATTATCTCAGATTTTCCGGGCGCGAATTGTTGATGTGGCTGAAGATTCTTTGACTTTAGAAGTTGTGGGTGATCCTGGTAAAATGGTAGCGATAGTTCAAGTGCTACAAAAATTTGGACTGAGGGAAATTGCCCGTACAGGTAAAATTTCTTTAACTCGTGAATCAGGTGTAAATACTGAATTACTGAAGTCTTTACAGGTAAAAGTCTAGGGTGATTAAACGCGGATTAAACTTATAGTTAACAATCGAAGTTTCCCGTCCAATTAAGCAGCAGATATGGTGTAACTACTATGTCTGCTGCTATTATTTTGCTATTATTTTGATTTAATCAGGAATTATGTCAACCTGGCGTGACTTAATGAGTGAAAACTTGATAAAAAGTTTATAGTTCAAAGCAAAAAATAATAACCCATAGATTATGTTCATATTTGGTTAGTAAATATAAATTATATAGCACTCAAACATGACTAGTGAAAATTTATTCTTGTAAATTATCACCCCAGAGGCAGAAGACACAAACCGCAAGAATATATTTTCATTAATCAGCTATTGATGCTATGTGATTTGGGATAAATTCTCAAAAAATGATGAAGATATTGAGTAGATTCATTGATTATTAAATTTCCACCATTTTACCATTAAGATTTGTTTGTATTAATAACCAATTTAGAACTGGGCAGGTAATCCCTATGATTGATAATTGAATAGGGTTATTTCCATAAGTAGTTTTTTGAGGTTATTAATGAGAATTTCAGGTGTTTATCCAGTGAAAAAATTCTGTAGATTTTCCTGGAGATACTGATATGAATATCCTATTTTTTGTTTCTCACGTTACTATTCAGAGAACAATTAGAAAATTATCGAGTCAATTAAGTAAAATCAGGAATAGACATTGGTTTATTTGTGATATCACGGTTTTTGCAATGACACCATTGTTAGCATTAGGATTGCGTTTAGATGGTAATCTAAACTTGCAACAAGATATTTTCCAGTTGGGAATTGCGACAATTTTGTTTTTAGTAGTCAAACTAATTATCTTTTGGGGGGTTGGTTTTTATAGACGCTATTGGAAGTATGCAAGCATCGAAGAAGGGATTTATATAGTCACATTGATGATGGGTGTGGTAGTCATCCAAACGACCCTATTTAATTTATTGGAGATGCTATTAAGTGAACTTCCGCAATCACTGCCAATTTTGGAGGGAATACTATCTTGCATATTTGTGATTTTACTGCGGTTTAGTGTTCGAGTTGTAGAAAGGATAAGCCACAGACAAAAAATATCTAAAAATAGAGAAAGAGTGTTGATAATTGGTGCTGGTAGTGCGGGGGTTTCCCTTGTAGAAGATATGCAAAGAAATCCCCAATTTGGAGCTTATCCCGTAGGATTTATTGATGACGACATCAAAAAACAGAATATACATTTAAGGGGAATTCCCGTATTAGGAAATCGTCAGAAAATTTCTGAAGTTATCAAAACACTAAAAATCCATAAAGTTATCATTGCTATGCCTACAGTTCCTGGACAAACTATTAGAGAAATTGTAGATATTTGTCAAAACAATGGAGTGCAACCTAGTACCTTACCAGGAATCTATGAAATCCTGAATGGTCGTGTAAGAGTAGATAGTGTTAGAGACATCAAAATTGAGGATTTGCTCAGACGTGAACCCATTCAGACAGAACTGGAAAGAGTAGCCCAATTTATCAATAATAAGACAGTATTAATCACAGGTTCAGGAGGATCGATTGGTAGTGAACTATGCCGACAAATTTTACGTTGTTACCCAGCTAAAATTATCCTAATTGGCCATGGAGAAAATTCTGTTTTTAATATCCAACAAGAACTAGAAAAACTGATCCAAATACTGAAAAATAATCATAAATCAGCGACGGATGTTAATATACCGCAGATTTATACCTTCATTGCTGATATTAGAGTGCAGTCGAGATTAGAACACGCTTTTGAGAGATTTAAACCGGATGTAATTTTTCATGCTGCGGCTCATAAACACGTTCCTCTGATGGAATTAAATCCCGCAGAAGCAATTACTAATAATGTAATGGGAACGAGAAATTTACTACAAGTAGCATTGCAATATAATGTTGAACATTTTGTGATGATTTCCACAGATAAAGCAGTTAATCCTACTAATGTCATGGGTGCTAGTAAAAGAGTAGCGGAAATGTTAGTTTTACAAGCTGCAAAAGAAAGTGGTAAATCCTATGTAGCGGTGCGTTTTGGCAATGTTTTAGGAAGTCGTGGTAGCGTAGTTCCTACGTTCCAAAAACAGATTTTAGCAGGGGGACCAATTACAGTTACTCATCCCGATATTTGCCGATATTTCATGACCATACCGGAAGCAGTTCAACTAGTTTTGCAAGCATCTATTCTGGGTCGTAGTGGTGAAGTTTTAATGTTAAATATGGGTGAACCTGTGAAAATTGTAGATTTAGCAAAAGAATTAATTCATCTTTCAGGATATGAAGTTAACAAAGATATTGACATAGTATTTACAGGTTTAAGACCGGGGGAAAAGCTATTTGAGGAATTGTTTATTGAGGGGGAAGAGTATGAAAATACTGAACATGAAAAACTATTAGTTGTGAAAAATGCGAGTCGGATTATTCCTAATTCTTTGAATATTACTGTAGAAAAATTGCTAGGAGTAGCTGCCAGAAATGATACCAATTCTATTATCTTATTGCTATCGCAATTGGTAGCAGGTTACAAACCGAAATTCCCGGAAGAAAGCAGTTTATTAGATACCGCTAAATATGCCAATCAGACCTCCCATAGGCAGGTAAATATTTTAGCAAATATCGAGCCAACAAGTGCATAAGCATTCTTGATAGTTTAAATCAATCTCAATGAAAATTATGGAATTAAGTAATAGAGTTCAGATCAAAGATTTTCCTAAATCAAACTATTTATCTTCCCTCAAAAAAACAGTGAGAACTTTTGTGAGAAGAAAATGTGATTGGTCAATAGGAATTTATACAGGTGAATCACCTTTTCAATTAAGTTCTCCAGAGAATATCAAAAATCCGGTTTTGACGGCTAAAGATGTTACAGATATACCAGCAGACTTCGTTGCTGATCCATTTATGGTTCGTGAGAATGGAGTTTGGTATATGTTTTTCGAGGTACTAAATAGTTTGAATTTTAAAGGAGAGATAGGACTTGCAACTAGCAAAAATGGCTTGAGTTGGCGTTATGAACAAATCATAATTAGGGAGGATTTTCATTTATCTTATCCTTATGTATTCAAGTTCCAAAATGAATACTATATGATTCCAGAAAGCTATAAAGCTAATGCAATTAGGCTATATAAAGCAGTTGAATTTCCTACTAGATGGACATTAGTTAAAACCTTACTAGAAGGCAGCGATTATGTAGATTCTTCAATTTTCAATTTCCATGATCAATGGTGGATGTTTACGACATCTCCCCAGGGGAATATACTGCATCTTTACTATGCTGATGAATTAATGGGAAATTGGGTCAAGCATCCTCAAAGTCCTTTAATAGAAGGAAATTTTCATATATCCAGACCGGGAGGAAGGGTAATAGTATCTGATGGCAAGATTTTCCGATATACACAGGATGTGGTGGGTTTTTATGGTAATCAAGTTAGGGCTTATGAAATTACAAATTTGACAACTACTAACTATGAAGAAAAAGAGATCATCCATAATCCAGTGATTAAAGGAAGTGGTGAAGGTTGGAATAAAATTGGTATGCACAATATTGATCCACATCAACTTGATAATGGTAAATGGATAGCTTGTGTGGATGGTTATCAAATAGTTTTTGTATTTGGCATGGCAGAAAGAAAAAGAATTAAGATCATGACGAAAGCCAATGCCAAAAAATAAAGACATAACCCTACGTCGTAATTTTTCTTGGACTTTCATTGGTAATCTAATTTATTCAGGTTGCCAATGGGGAATGTTAGTAGTTTTAGCTAAACTTGGTAATCCAGAAATGGTAGGGACATTTACTTTAGGATTAGCAGTAACAGCCCCAGTAATGATGTTTAGTAATCTCCAATTACGAGATATTCAAACAACAGATGCTAAAAATCATTATCTTTTCAATGATTATTTAGGTTTAAGATTGATCACGACAGGGTTAGCATTACCAATAATCTTATGGATTACCTTAGCTACAGGATATAAAGGTGAGACAGCAATAGTCATAATTTTAATTGGTTTTGCTAAAGGATTAGAATCAATTAGCGATGTTTTTTATGGACTGCTTCAGAAACATGAAAAAATGGATCGCATGGCCGTATCTGTAATCATGAAAGGTCCTTTATCTTTACTGATGTTAAGTATAGGTACTTATATATCAGGTAGTATTGTTTGGGGAGTCGTTGGGTTAGTCATAGCTTGGGCTTGTATTTTATTGATCTGGGATATCCCTAGTTATCGGTGGTTGATTAATAAATTTACATTAGAAGGTGAAATTCCTGATTCTCTGGAGGGAAAGACAGCAAAACCTCGGTGGCAATTAGGAACTATCAGGAAGTTAATTTGGTTATCCTTACCTTTGGGTTTGGTAATGATGTTGATTTCCCTGAATGCTAATATTCCTCGCTATTTTCTAGAGCAGTCTTTAGGAAAAAAAGAACTCGGTGTATTTGCTGCCCTTGCGTACCTGATAGTGGCAGGAAACATGGTAGTCAGTGCATTAGGTAGCGCAGCCCGTCCTAGACTGGCAAAATACTACGCAGGGGGGAACGTTAGCGCGTACCAAAAACTTCTCCTCCAACTTGTTGCTATTGCTTGTCTGTTGGGGTTGTCCGGTATTTTAGTCGCTTGGGTTGCTGGTGGGCAAATCTTAACTATTGTTTACCAACCAGAATACGCCAAATATACTGAGCTTCTGATTTGGTTAATGGTGACAGCGGGAATTGGGTATGTTTCCTCTTTTCTCGGTGAAGGAATGACCGCTGCTAGATATTTTCGTACGCAAATTCCATTGTTCATTATAGTCACCAGTACATCTGCGATCGCTTCCTTCTGGTTTATTCCTAAAAATGGACTCAAAGGGGCAGCAATAGCACTGATGATAGCCGAAATAGTTCGCATAATTTTTACATTAGGAGTCATATTTCATGCCGTACATCGCATCCAAAGATATCAAACACACAGATAGAGAAATTACTCAAAAACCTCGACGCATTCTTCATGTTTTAGGGGGTATGAATCGGGGGGGAATTGAAACTTGGCTCATGCAAATTTTACAGCATATAGACCGCGATCGCTTCCAAATGGATTTTTTAGTCCATAGCACAGAACCCGGTGCTTATGACCAAGAAGCACGCGCTCTCAACAGTCAAATTATTACCTGTCCCTATCCCTCTCGACCCTGGATTTACGTTCCCAAATTTCGCCAGATTTTGCGTGAACATGAACCCTATGATATTATTCATAGTCACGTACATCTCTTCAGTGGCAATATTTTGCGTCTGGCTGCTCAAGCAGGTATACCCTGTCGTATTGCTCACTGTCACACAGATACATCAGCCATAGCCACGAAAGGGGGACTTGATCGCCGATTATATTATACCTGGATGAAATCTTGGATTAACCGCTATGCAACTATGGGTTTAGGAATCAACAACCAAGCGGTAGCAGCCTTATTTGGTTCGAGTGACAAATCTAACCCCCGTTGGCAAGCTATTAATTATGGTCTGGATATCACCCCTTATGCAGATAAAATTGATGCAGCCGCTCTCCGGGCTGAACTTGGTATCCCTACGGATACTTTTGTAATTGGTCACATAGGTAGATTTGTGGAAGTAAAAAACCATACCTTTATTCTTGATATTGCCGCAGCAGTAGTCAAAAGAGAACCGAAAATACGTCTTTTGTTAGTAGGAGAGGGTTCACTGCGATCGCAAATAGAACAAAAAGCTTCCCAATTAGGCTTAACGGATCATGTGATCTTTGCAGGTGTTCGTGCTGATGTTCCCCGATTAATGCGAGGTGCTATGGATGTATTCCTGTTTCCATCCCTTTTTGAAGGATTAGGAAATGTACGGTTAGAAGCACAGTGTGCGGGATTACCTGCCGTAATTTCCGACGTTGTTCCCGAGGAAGGTGATGTAATCAAACCCCTAGTGCAGCGACTTTCTCTAAGTGAATCAGCGGATACTTGGGCAGAAGCAATTTTAACTTGGAAAAATAAAGCACCAGCGATTAATCAAACTGACGCTTTAAAAATCATGAAAGATAGTAATTTCAACATTGACAAAGCCGTCAAACAATTAGAACAGATTTATCAAAATTAAATATCCAACAACATAGTTTTATGAATCAACAGCCCCTTCACAGGAAAACAATTTATCCTGATAGTTTAATAATTTCCGTTTTCCTTTGTCTCATCGTATTGCTAGGATTTCTGCCAACTACAAATCAATTTTTACACTGGTTTATTATTCCAGTAACATTGAGTGGAATTGTGATTGGTATTGACGCTGTGCAATGGTTTCGGGGGCGCTTGAATATCTTTTCTCCCGTAGGCGTTATGGGTTTATTAGGTGTTCATTTTTTCTTTTTAGCACCCCTACTTCATGTTAGTTGGAATAATTGGTTAAGTAGTGATTTAATACCACCCCCAGACTGGCGACCCTGGGTAGGTGGAATGGCAATTCTGAACTTATTAGGTATTTTACTTTATCGCATTTCTAGAAATATAGATTTCTCTGGGTTTTTCCAGGAAAAATCAATTAATCAAAAGAGAAATCAAAAAACAGTTTGGATGATTAATAAACAACGTTTTCCTTTAATTGTGGGGATAGGACTAATTGTTTGTTTAGTTTTACAAATATTAGTTTATAGCCAGTATGGAGGGTTAATTGGTTATATCAATGCTTTTGCAGATAAACAAACCGAAGCCGGAGTAGGACAAGGTTGGTTATTAATGATTTGTGAAAGTTTTCCCAATTTAGCAATGATGGCATTTGCAGTCTATGCTAAAGACAAAAAAAGATTACAAACATGGCCTGTATTGATTACAGTTCTGGTCATATTTTTTGTAATTAAATTACTATTTGGTGGCTTGCGGGGTAGTCGTAGTAATACAATATGGGCATTATTTTGGGCAGCGGGAATGATTCATTTTTGGCTGAAGAAAATTAATAAAAAACAAATCCTCATGGGCATGATATTCTTCATATTTTTCATGTACTTTTATGGATTTTTAAAATCAGGGGGAACTGAAGGATTTCAAACTGCCTTAGAGGGAGCAGAAGCCAGGGAAGAATACACAGCAGAAAATGGGAGAACTTGGGAGAACTTATTATTAGGAGATTTAGGCAGAACCGACGTTCATGCTTATATGCTATATAGATTAATGGACGATGATAGTGATTACCAATATGGTTGGGGGAGAACTTATTATTCAGCATTTACTATTTTAATTCCCCAACAACTTTGGCCTTTCCCCGAAAAACCGCCGAATAAATCCAAAGAAGGAACAGACCTGCTTTATGGTATGGGTTCTTATGTTCCTGGTGTGTGGGTATCCTCCAAAGTTTACGGAATTGCTGGAGAAATAATGCTAAATTTTGGACCTTTTGCTGTACCTTTTTCTTATATTTTTCTGGGGGTAGTTGTAGGATCTATTCAACGTTCTTTGGCGGGGTATTTAAAAGGAGATACTCGCTTACTGTTGCTACCAATGTTAATCAATTTCAGTTTTACAATTTTGATAGGTGACTTGGATAATCTTATATATTTTTTAATCACTGTCGGTGGTGTTCCTTCTCTAGTAATTTTTAGCAGTTCTGAAAGAAAAATACTCCTCCCTCACTCTCCTCTGATCAACGAGAGGGAAAAAACTCCCCTTTATCACTAAATGACCAATTACCCATTAGCAATTACCTATGTTAAAAATTCTTCATTTAATTAGCAGTTTAAATAGAGGTGGAATTGAAATGTGGCTACTTTCTATGCTGCGAGAAATTCCCAGAAACCAATATGAGATGGATTTCTGTTGTAAAGGACAAAATGTAGGTGCATTAGCAAATATTGCAGAAGAATTAGGTGCAAAAGTATTTCATTGTCAATTAAATTTTGCTCATTTTGGCTTTATTGACAACTTAAAACGGATTATCATAGAGGGAAATTACCAGATTCTCCATAACCATTTAGAAACTTATAGTGGTCTTGGCACTTGGCTAGGTAATGAATTAGGAATCCCCGTGATTACCTCCTTTCATAATACGAAATTTTTTACTCCCCAAACACCATTAACTCGTCGTTTTGTCATTCGACAATTACGGTCAATTTACGCAAAATTTAGTATTCGCTACGCATTGGAAAATTCTCATTTAGTCACAGGTTGTTCTCAAGGAGTAATTGATAGTTTGACGAGTTTTGATCAAAACATAAAAAATTCTGGTCTTGTTTTAAATTATGGTGTGAATATTCCCGATTTAGCAACACCTGAAAAATGCAAAGAGTTGCGTAATTCTTTTGGTTGGACTGAAGATACCCCGATTATTCTTCATGTAGGAAGATTAATAGAACAAAAAAATCATTTAGGATTACTTTCTATATTCCAAAAAGTTGTAGAAAAGATTCCTACAGCCAAACTTTTGTTAGTAGGAGAAGGTCCATTACGAGGATTAATTACAGAAAATATCACCAAACTTGGACTTATAAATGCAGTTAAGCTACTCGGACTGCGTGACGATATTCCGGCATTAATGACTTGTACTAACGTTTTTTTATTTCCCTCTTTTCATGAAGGATTACCAGTAGTTTCTCTTGAAGCCAATGCAGCGGGATTGCCAATTGTTGGTTCAAAAATACCCGGTTTAATAGAAGCGGTCAAAGATCGAGAAACAGGGATTTTACATGAAGTAGAAGACCTAGAAGGCATGGCTAAATCAACAATTGAAATCATCAATAATCGCCAATATGCTCAGGAACTTGCTCAGGCTGGAAGAACCTGGATAAAAAGTAAATATTCCACGGAAAATAGTACCAAAAAACTAATAGAAATTTACCATAATTGCCCAATCAAAATATAAAAATTAAGCCCAAAAAAATGGATGTATTAGTAACAGCCAGCGCCCGCTTTGCGATAACAAGTGATGGTATGCTGTGGACTCCAAATCAATCATTAGATTATCACTTCTGGTCTCGATATTTAGACGTATACGATGAAGTTAAAATCTTGGCACGAGCAAAATCGTATCAATTACCACCATCCGGCTGGAATCAAGCTTCAGGACAAGGAATCAAAGCGATACCCTTACCCGACTATCAAGGCGGATCAGGATTAGTAAAAAACTATACTTACATCAAAAAAACTGCGATCGCTGCGTTAGCAAATACGAAAGCCGTACAAATGCGTTTATCCTGTGATATTGGTGGAATTGTCTGGCGGTGTTTAGCATCTTCAAGACCTTATGGGATAGAAGTAGTTAATGATCCTTATGATGTTTTTGCCCCTGGTGCTTATAAGCATCCTTTAAGAGCAGTTTTTCGGAGATGGTCAACGTGGCAATTACAACGTCATACCGCCAATGCTACGGCTGCTGCTTATGTAACAGAATACTCATTACAAAAGCGATATCCGCCGAAAAATGGCGCATTTTCCACTTATTTTTCCAGTATTGATTTACCCAATTCAGCCTTTGCGGCTGCACCGCGAGAACCAAGAACAGGTATAAAATCATTTACGCTGGTTAGCGTAGGTACATTGGCTCAACTGTATAAAGCACCAGATATCTTAATTAAAGCCATTGCAGTTTGTGTACAAGAAGGGTTAGATCTACAACTAATTTGGGTAGGAGATGGTAAATACAAAAGAGAATTGCAAACATTAGCAGCGGAAAAAGGTATAAATAAGCGAGTCACATTTTGCGGATATTTATCAACCAGAGAGCAAGTAATTGAGCAATTGGATAAAGGGGATCTTTTCGTTCTCCCATCATACCAGGAAGGCTTACCAAAAGCCATGATCGAAGCCATGGCGCGGGGGCTACCTTGTATTGGCTCAAATGTAGGGGGTATTCCCGAATTATTACCAGAGGAGGATATGGTTAACCCTGGTTGTCACATAGCACTGGCACATAAAATCCGGGAAGTTGTCACCAACCCATACCGTTTAGGAAATATGTCAATTTCCAATTTAGAAAAAGCCAAAAATTACAGAGAAGATATTTTGCAAAAACGCCGAATTAAATTCTACAGTCATGTCAGAGAACAAACGCAGACATGGTTATCAAGCCAGACAAAATCCTTCTAAATTATCTATCAACCTCTAAACAAACTCTAAATAAAAATGAATAAAATTTTAATAGTAACAACAATTCCTAGCACTATTAATGCTTTTCTTTTACCTTTTGTTGAACATTTCCGCGCTCATGGTTGGAAAGTAGATGCAATGGCACGGGGAATCAGTGCAAATGCTCAATGTTTAGCAGCATTTGATCAAGTGTGGGATATAGAATGGTCAAGAAATCCCCTAAATCCATTGAATTTAATAGCTGCTCCTCAGATTATTCAGAAAATAGTTGAAAAAGAGAAATATGATATAGTTCATGTTCACACACCAGTAGCAGCTTTCGTGACTCGCTATGCTTTAAAAAAACTGAAAAAGCGACTTAATACAAAAGTCATTTATACAGCTCATGGTTTTCATTTCTACCAAGGAGGTAAAGCTTTAAAAAATGCTTTCTTTCTAGCTTTAGAAAAATTAGCTGGGTATTGGACGGACTATTTAGTAGTGATTAATCGTGAAGATCAAGCAGCGGCTCAAAAATACAAACTTGTCTCATCAGAACGGCTTAATTATATGCCAGGAATTGGCGTAAATTTGCAATATTATAAAGCTGATTCTATTTCTTTAGAAGATATTGAGAAATTACGTCAAGAATTAGGACTAACAGCAAACACTAAATTGCTGTTATCAGTAGCTGAATTTATTCCCCGAAAAAGATTGTCAGATATTTTAAAAGCATACTCTAATTTAAACAGACCTGAAACCTGTTTAGTTTTTGCTGGAGATGGAATATTAATGGAGGAAATGCAGCAGTTAGCAATGAAATTAAATATTCAAAATCAAGTCCGATTTTTAGGAATACGTCGAGATATTCCCATTTTAATGCGTACCGCAGCAGCCACCATTTTAGTTTCCGAACAAGAAGGTTTACCCAGATGTGTAATGGAAGCTATGTCCTTAGAAACTCCAGTAATTGGTACAAATATTCGCGGAACGAGAGACTTATTAGAAAATGGATGTGGTTTACTTGTAGAAGTGGGTGATATAGCAGGAATAACAAAAGCAATGACATGGATATTAGATCATCCAGAAAAAGCGATAATTATCAGTAAAAAAGGACGAGAAATAATAGCTAATTATGACATAAACCAAATTATTAACATGCACACAACCTTATACACCCAAGTTCAGACACCAAACTTATAGTGATTCACGAAGATTAGAAAATCTGCAATAATTATGAAGAAATATCCGGTATTATTAGCTATTGTTATCTGCATTTTTATAGTTTTCCAAAATGGAGTATTTCCACAAAACTTATCTGCGTTAGCAACAAGAAAAGTTATTAATAACGAAAGAGGATTTTACTATGTATTTCCTTATAATGATGATTGGTCAAAAGTTGGAGCTTATATAGGATTAGCTCATTATGATAGTTTTGAAGCCATGAATCAAGAAGCTATTAGAGGAATTCAGGGTCGTTTTCAACACTTTCATTCTCAAGATGAAAATAAATATGCTTATTTTCCCTATGCTGAATTAAAGGAATATGAAACTGACGAATTAAATCAAAATCATCCACCATTATGGATTACTGCTAGGTATAAAAATCAAAGAAAACCTGTAATTTTTGAATGGTTGTCAAAAGAAAAAGCTCAAGGTGTGAATTTTGCTGATGAGCGTTATATAAATTTCTTTATTAAAAAATATGTCCGTAATAAACTACAAAAAAATTCCTATCAAAATATTTGGTTAGGACTGGATAACTGCGCTTTTAATTACAGTTTATATGGTGTATTTGACGAAAAAAATAATTTTATAAATAACGTTAAATGGGAGAAACCATTTCCCCAAAATAATCAGGATTTTTTACAATCTGTCAAGTATTTTTTCAAACGAGTTAAAGAATTAGCACCCGATATTAAAATTATTTGTAATGAAGGGAGTATTGCTGATGAAACTCAGTATAATCAAATATTTGCGAATACAGATGGAGTTATTTTAGAAGATTTTCTTGGTGAGATATATAATCAAGATGGAAATTATGCTAGAGATAAAATTTATCAAATTTATTTGCGAATGAAAAATTTTGCGACCAACAAAGTACAAATTTATCAACCTCATACACACGACCGAGATGAACTTATTCATGATATGTACCTTGGGTATTTAATTTTTGGTGGAGAAAATCGATTTTTAAGTATGGATAATGATCAAAGTCAAGAGATTGATCCAAAACGATATATAGAAATTAAAAATGCTTTGGGTAATCCAACTTCTCCAGCAACAGACCAACAGGAAATAAATAAAAGTCAAGGATATCGTCTTTATTCAAGAAGTTATGAAGGAGGAATTATATATTTTAATCTCACGGGAAAAACGCAAACCATAAAATTAAAATCAGGGAAGAAATATTTTGACGAAGATCATCGTCCAGTAACAAGAATTGTCATTCAAGATAAAACAGCAAAATATGTAGTTTTTAGTCCACAAGTCAGAGCCGAGAAACCTGTGATTAGTCCAGTTCAAGAAGGGATGATCACGGGTGAAGTTCTTGTTAATATCGAGAGTAAAATACCCAATGCAACTATTAGATATACTCTTGATAATAGCGAACCAAATCAAAATTCTCGAATTTATATTAGTCCGATTAAACTAACTAAAAGTGCTATGGTAAAAGCTAAAGTGTTTACTCCAAATGGGTCTACAAGTTTGATATCAAGTACTTATTATAGTATGACCAATAAATTACCGCAAGTGGAATTTCATGTAAGTGCAGCAAGTGGAAGTGAATTTTTAAATATGGATTATCCCCTAGTAAAACTAAATTACATGAGTGGGAAAACGGTAACTGTTAATTATTCAGTTGTAGGGGGTACAGCCAAGAATGATGGTATAGATTATAAATTAGGAAATGGTCAGTTGACATTTAAAGCTGGAGAACAGTACAAATATTTACCAATACCAATTATTAATGATGATCAAAAAGAAAATAATGAGACTATCAAAATTAAGCTTTATCAGACAGTTAATGCCAAATTAGGGAATAAAAATTTATATACTTATACAATTAAGGATAATGATTAAAGGTATTGACAATATGGCTATATTATCTTTTGTATTTTCGCTATATTTTTAATAAGGGTTTTGTTTCGCGCAAATGTGCAAAGACGCAAAGAAGAATATAAATGTCTGAATCAGGATTTATAAGATTAACAGAGTAGAAAAACATGGGAAATAGCGAATCACAAACTAGGAATTATAATCAATCTTACCTAAGATGGATTAGCAGATTTATCAAATTAGTATTAGATAGATTTGTCGCTTTTATCGGCATAATTTTTCTTTTTCCTATTCTGATAATTGTAGCAGGTGCTATTTATTTGCGTATGGGGAGTCCAGTTTTATTTATCCAACCCCGTCCAGGTAAAAATGCGCGGATTTTTAACTTCTATAAATTCCGCACCATGACTAATGAAAAGGACGAAAAAGGTAATTTATTATCTGACGAAAAACGCTTAACATCCTTTGGTGATTTTATCCGCAAAACCAGCTTAGATGAACTTCCTCAATTGTGGAATGTTTTTAAGGGTGATATGAGTTTTGTGGGTCCACGTCCTTTGCGTGTGCAATATCTTGAACTTTATACTCCTGAACAAGCTCGTCGTCACGATGTTTTACCAGGAATCACAGGACTAGCCCAAATTAATGGTCGTAATGCTATTAGCTGGGAAACAAAGTTTAACTTGGATATTTGGTATATTGACAATTGGAATCTTTGGCTAGATTTGAAAATTCTTCTATTAACATTTTGGAAAGTCCTGAAGCGTGAAAATATCAGTCAGGAAGGATATGCAACTGCGCCGGATTTTAAAGGTCAGCAATAAATAAGTATTAAGTTTTTTTGGCAAATCAAGGATGGGAATTTTATGGACAAAGTTGTTATTTTTGGAAACGGTTTTTTTGCAGAAAGTATTTACTTTTATCTCAAGCATGATTCAGATCATCAATTAATCGCGTTTACGGTTGATGAATCTCACATTACATCAGAAAGTTTCCATGATTTACCAGTTGTGGCTTATGAAAAACTTGAAAAATATTATCCACCGACTGAATATAAGTTGTTTATTCCTCTCGGTTATGAAAGATTAAATAAGTTGCGGGCAGAAAAATACTATGATGCTAAAAAGAGAGGATATGGTTTTATTTCTTATATCAGTTCTAAAGCTGATAGCGAAGCGCGACCTAGGAATCATCATAATATATCTGTAGGTGAAAACTGCTTGATTTTAGAGAATAGTATCATAGAAC
This sequence comes from Dolichospermum planctonicum, assembly GCF_005402965.1. GTDB lineage: Bacteria > Cyanobacteriota > Cyanobacteriia > Cyanobacteriales > Nostocaceae > Dolichospermum > Dolichospermum planctonicum. The sequence continues at coordinate 67,158 of NZ_BJCF01000007.1, read as the reverse complement.
CTCAAGTTATTATTGGTGATAATTGTATTCTCGCTGGTGGTAATCATATTGGACATCATTCGATAATTAATAATCATTGTTTTCTTGCTTCTCATGTTGTCCTTGGTGGAAGAGTAATGGTAGGAGAGTACAGTTTTATTGGCATGAATGCTACTATCAGAAATGCCATAAATATTGGCAAAGAAAATATTATTGGTGCAGGGTCAATAATTCTTACCAATACCGAAGATCAAGCAGTTTACTCCCCAGGAGAAACTCCAAAATTTCAAGTTCCTAGCAATCTTATCCATATTTAAGGGAGAGAATAATTTATGACCGGGTTTTCCTGTTTTGTTGTTGGTAATGGGACTCTATCTATCAATTGTTTAGAACTTTTATTGCTCAAAAATTGCCAATTATTAGGAGTATATTCGCCAGATAATTCATTACAAGCATGGTGTGAAAGTCATGGAATTGACTACATAAGTTCTCGCAATATTTTTCACAAAAGACTTATGAATGTTGAATATGACTATCTTTTTAGTATTAATAATGTTCAATGGATTATTCCCAAAAATGTAATTGCTAGAGCAAAAAAAGCGACTATCAATTATCATGATGCCCCACTACCAAAATACGCTGGTTTATACGCAACTTCCTGGGCATTACTAAACGGTGAAACCCAACACGCTGTCACTTGGCATCAAGTCGTTACCCAAGTTGATGCTGGTCCTATTTTTAAACAAAAAATAGTGCCAATTCGTCCAGATGATACCGCCTTTACTTTAAATATTAGTTGCTTTGATGCTGCGATCGCTTCTTTTGATGAACTCACAGCAGAATTAATCGCTGGTAATGTTGAACCAATACCCCAGGATTTATCCCAACGAACTTATTTTGGTTATGAACATCGTCCGGTTTCCCTAATATCTTATGATGTCAGCAGTAAAGATATTTGCAATTTAGTTAGGGCCCTGGATTTTGGTCCAGTATGGCTAGGCCAGGCAGGTTATCGCAATGAATTAGGTCAACCTAAAATCTGGCTACCAGGAGGGGTTGTCGTCGTCAGTTCTGCCCGGCCAATCATATCTGAACATGGAACGCCTGGACAAGTTCTGATTTTAAATGCGGAAGGAATTAGTATTGCTACTATAGACGGGGCAGTGCAATTTGGTAATTTAAAAACATTAAATGGAAAGGACATTTCTTTTCAAGAGTTGCAACAATATTATGGTGTGCGGGTTGGTGATGTTTTACCTGTAATTGACACGGAAACCAAAAAGGCAATTAGTCAGCGGAATATTGCTTTATCTCGTTATGAACAATTTTGGGTTGAAAGGTTGACAAGGTTTACGCCTTTTCAACATCCCTATTTAGGGCGAGAAATATCCCATCAATTACCAGAGTTTTCATCACCCCAGCTTCAACGTTATCATATTTTGTCCAATGCACCTGTAGAACCAAAAAATCTACTGGTGATGTTTGCAGCTTATTGTGTGCGATTAGCGACAGAATCAAGTGGGGAATTTGATTTAGGACTACAAACGGAATCTCAGCGCGGTATTGCTCCTGAATTGTTTTCGCAAATAGTTCCTTTGCGTGTGAAATTTGAAAAGGAAGAGTCTTTTAGTGATTTTCAAGGGCGATTATCAGCGGATTTAGATTACATAAATCACTTAGGTAGTTTTAGACATACACTATTAGGACGTTATCCTGAATTACAGGATACGGAATACGGGCGGAATCTTTTTTCTAGGGGGCGAACAGCCGTTTGCCCCTACCCGTGGTTGCCGAAAATCTTTCCTGTGGCGATCGCATCTGTTCCTGCTCCCGATGCTTTAAAAGATTTGGCTGACTGGGATTTTATGAATGCTTCTATGGCCTTTGTGGCTTATGAAGATGGGAGTTACAGTGAGTTGGTACATAAGGGGGAATTGAGTGATGCGGACTCTAGGCAAATTGTCCAACAACTTGAGGTTTTTATCTCTGCTTGTTTAGAACATCCCGAACAATCTTTAGATAATTTACCAATTCTTAACCTCAGCCAACAACAGCAGATTTTAGAAGAATGGAATCAGACTGCACAACCTTTCCCCGCAGATAAATGTATTCATGATTTATTTGCTCAACAAGTAGAGCGGACTCCTGATGCTATTGCTGTGGTTTTTCAAGAACAACAATTAACTTATCGGGAATTAAACACACAAGCTAACCAACTAGCGCATTACTTAATTTTACAGGGAGTTGGACCTGATGTGTTGGTGGGTTTGCTGATGGAGCGATCGCTAGAAATGATGATCGGCTTATTAGCAATTCATAAGGCTGGAGGGGCTTATCTTCCCCTAGACCCTGATTTTCCTCAAGAGCGTTTGGCTTTCATGGTAGAAGATTCCCAAGCACCCATCATCTTCACCAATTTAGCAGCAACTACGGTAAAAAGGGCAACTACGGAGGGTTGCGCTTACAGGATTATTTCCATTGATGCAATCAGGGCAGAAATTAGCCAACAACCGACGACGAATCCCCATACAGAAGTTAAACCAGAAAACCTCAGTTATGTCATCTACACCTCTGGTTCTACGGGAAAACCCAAGGGTGTGATGGTAGAACATAGAAATGTGCTTAATTTTTTCACGGGAATGGATGGGGTAATTAACCATGAACCACCAGGAGTATGGTTAGCTGTAACCAGTTTGTCTTTTGATATTTCAGTCCTAGAACTCTTTTGGACTCTGGCACGGGGATTTAAAGTAGTAATTTATAACCCCAAAGCAGAGCGAAAACCAGCTACTGCCGCCAGTTTAAAACGGCAAAATCGCTCTAAATCCATAGATTTTAGTCTTTTCTATTTTTCTAGCCATGAGAAGGGTGAAGATGCTGCGGACAAATATCGCTTATTACTAGAAGGGGCTAAATTTGCCGATGCTCATGGGTTTAAAGCAGTTTGGACTCCGGAACGTCATTTTCACGCTTTTGGTGGCTTATTCCCCAATCCGGTGGTCAGTAGTGCGGCGATCGCCACCATCACCAAAGATATCCAAATCCGGGCTGGTAGCTGTGTTTCTCCACTACATAACACAATTCGTCTGGCGGAAGATTGGTCTTTAGTAGATAATCTCTCCAATGGTCGAGTAGGCATATCTTTTGCGGCTGGTTGGCAACCCAACGATTTCGCGCTGTATCCTGATAGATTTGCCAACCGCAAGGAAATCATGTTTGAGCAAATAGAAGAGGTACAGGCACTTTGGCGGGGAGAAAGCCTTGAGCTTACGAACGGAAAGGGAGAAAGGTTTTTTGTGCAAACCCTACCTCGCCCCGTTCAACCGACACTGCCAATCTGGATCACAGCCGCAGGTAACCCAGAGACCTTTCGTGAGGCGGGAGCTAAGGGCTTTAATATTTTAACTCACTTACTGGGACAAAGTTTAGAAGAATTAGCGGCCAAAATTGCCATTTATCGTCAAGCTTATACAGAGAATGGACATACTGGCGAGGGAATTGTCAGCTTGATGATACATACTTATGTAGGGGAAAGTAAGGAAGAAGTGAAGGAACTTGTGCGGCAGCCAATGCGGCAATACTTGGCCAGTTCTTTGGATTTAATCAAGCTTGCGGCCTGGTCTTTCCCCACATTCAAGCAGAAAACCACGAATGAGAAGGGACAGTTTTCGGTGTCCCATTTGTCTGACCCAGATATGAGTGAGGTACTAGATTTCTCCTTTGAACGCTACTTTGAAACTAGTAGTTTATTTGGAACAGTGGATACCTGTGTACAGATGGTAGATCGAATTAAAGCCATCGGTGTTAACGAAATTTCTTGTCTGATTGATTATGGTGTGGATACGGATACGGTGCTATCTCAGTTACCGCTACTGGATGAATTGAAAACACGGGTCAATTATCAACCTACCACTGAATCCGTAGCCGATTTGATTAAGAGTCATCAGGTGACACATCTGCAATGTACTCCTTCTATGGCTAGTTTACTGATCGCAGACACCCCTAACCGCCAGGCTTTATCACAGTTATCTAATTTAATGATAGGTGGTGAGGCTTTTACCGAAGCTTTAGCAAAAGAACTTCAGCAGATAATTCCCGGACAGATTCATAATATGTATGGTCCAACAGAAACCACTGTTTGGTCTGCAACCCATACTTTAACTCAAGTCAATGGAGTTGTTCCCCTGGGTCGTCCTATTGCCAATACTGAGTTATACGTTCTGGACAATAATCAGCAACCTGTGCCTGTTGGTATGGCCGGTGAGCTATATATTGGCGGTCAAGGGGTGACGCGCGGATATTTAAACAGACCAGAGTTAACTCAGTCAAGATTTATCCCCCATCCTTTTAGTGGGGACACTAACGCCCGTTTATACCGAACTGGGGATTTAGTTCGCTACCGCAAAAATGGTAATCTAGACTTTTTAGGACGCATAGATTTTCAAGTAAAAATACGCGGACATCGGATTGAATTGGGAGAAATTGAGACAATTTTAAGCCGACATGAAGCAGTACAAGAAGCTGTAATTATTGTTCGTGAAGATATCCCAGGGGATAAGCGACTTGTAGCCTATATCCGTCCCCAACCAGGACAAAAACCATCTCATACAACTATTCGAGAATACTTACTTTCCCACTTACCTGAGTATATGGTTCCTTCTAACTTTGTTGTTCTGGAGACGTTTCCCCTGACTCCCAACCATAAAGTTGACCGCAAGGCCTTACCTGCTCCCATGTTAGCGCTTGTGACTGGGGATAGTGTAAGTACCATAATACCCCAAAATCATGTTGAACAAACTCTGATAGAAATCTGGCAAAAGGTGCTTCAGATTTCCACCGTGGGAACTCAAGATAACTTCTTTGATTTGGGAGGTAATTCCCTGGTTGCTGTGAGATTAATTGGGGAAATTCGTTCGGTATTTAATGTAGATTTACCCTTGATTACTTTGTTTCAATCTCCAACTATAATCGACATTTCTGGGCAGATTATGGCTAATTCCCCGAATCAGTTTACATCAATGGGTCAAATTTGTGCCAATAAATCCCGTTATATAAAAGTGGAGATGGTGGAAATATCCAGATAAATTATTGCCATTAATACAGGCTGATCATTTGATATTTTAGATTTTGGGTTGACTCCTCTTCAATCTAAAATCTAAAATCCGAATTTCTGAATTGACAAACTTATTTTTTTTGATTCTCGATATTCCTCAATATTCATTTATCAACATAGTGCCAAAGTGGCGAGAATATTTGAACGGATTTAGTATAGTTATTAATAACTGCTCATTTGCGTTTATTAAGTAACTGAAGTTGTTAGTTATCGGCTGGTAATGGGTAATTGGTCATTGGTGAGTAATTTTCTGTTTTAATCCTGTAAATCCTTTAATCTTGGAAATCCTGATATGACTCTGATCTGACTACGCTATCAGATATTTTCTTTAACTAGCAACTTACGTTAAGTAGATTAGTAAATAAATATAATTTAATAATTTAGGATGTATAAATATGCCAAATCGCCAAGAAATACTAGAAATCTTAGGTGAAGCGATGGAAATAAATAGTGCAGATATTACAGAAGAAACAGCACTAAAAAACTTAGGAGATGCCTGGGACTCAGTGGCTATATTATCGGTAATATCAATCATTGATAGTTATGCTCAGAAATCTATTCCTGTTAATGCTATAGTCGAGAGCAAAACAATTAAAGACCTCATTGATCTTGTCTATAAAAATGACAATCAAGTAATTAGTTATCAGTAATTTTAATAATCAAGGAGAATAAGATGTTAGAGATGAAGAGAGAAGAAGTTGTCAAAATCATCAAAAAGGCATTTGCAGAAGTTGGAGATAAGTCAAATATTAACTTGCCAAAAAAATTAGATGAAGAAACGAGAATTTTAGGAGGAAATTCGCCTTTTGATTCTATGCACGTTGTCAATATTATTGTTCTGATTGAAGATTATATTGCAGATACATTTAACCTGAATATTACCTTAGCTAATGAGCATACTATGTCTCAGGGTAAAAGTCCATTTTTATCTATTAGGACATTGACAGATTATATAGTAGGTAATCTAATCTAATCTTCAAACATGAAAAATCTTCAGAATAGTCTTTATCAAGACCGTATTGTTTTAATTACTGGCACAACTAAAGGTATTGGACTGCATTTAGCAAAACATTTTTTAGAACAAGAAGCTATTGTTTGTGGTTTCGCTCGTTCTGAATCATCTTTGCAACACAATCAATACTATCATTATCGAGGAGATGTTACTAATGTTAATGATGTTAAAGGAGTTATACAAGAAATCAGAAAAAAGTTTGATCATTTAGATATACTGATTAATAATGCAGGTATAGCGTCAATGAATCCTTCTATGTTGATGCCAGAAACTACTGCTAAAGAGATACTTGATATCAATATAATTGGTGTTTTTAATATGTCGCGGGAAAGCACTAAGTTGATGATGAAAAAAAACTATGGTAGAATTATCAACTTTAGTTCTGTTGCTGTTCCTATGCACATTGAAGGAGAGGCAATTTACGCATCTAGTAAAGCAGCTATTGAAGAATTTTCTCGGGTTTTTGCGAGAGAAGTTGCCAGATTTGGCATCACAGTTAACGTCATTGGACCTTCACCAATTATGACAGATTTGATTGCCAAAGTATCTCCAGAAAAAATCCAAAATCTTGTTAATAAAATGCCTTTAAGTCGTTTAGGTGAATTTAAGGATGTGGAAAATGTGATTGATTTTTTTGCTAGTGAAGCTAGTCAATACATTACAGGACAAGTTATTTATCTTGGAGGTGTTTCATGAATAATCTTGAGAGATTTTTCTCCTATTTCGCAGATTATGATCATAAAACTGCTTTAATCTTGAATAATCGAAATTATAGTTATAACTGGATTTTAGAACGAATAGAATACTGGTCTTATATTTTGTCAGAGGAAGGTATACAAAAATCTGTTGTTGGTTTTCAAGGAGATTATTCCCCGGAAATTATAGCCTTATTCTTCGCACTCATGCGGCTAAAAAATATCTTAGTCCCTTTAGGTGTAATTAATCAGCAAGAACAAAAGAGATATTTTGATATCGCTAATCTTAGGTATATTCTGTCAATTGATAAAGAAGAAAAGTTAGTAATTCAAGATTTGAAAACTATTGTAGATAATACTACTTTATCTCAATTCATCAAAGGGGAAACTGCGGGAATTATCTTATTTTCTTCTGGTTCTACTGGCACACCCAAAGGAATGCTTCATGATTGTGATAAATTATTATCAAAATACAATCATGGCAGAAAAACTCTTAATACTTTAGCATTTTTATCCCTGGATCATATTGGGGGAATCAACACTCTATTATATCAATTATCTAATGGGGGAATAACAGTATTAACGGATAATAGAAGACCTGAAAATATCTGCCAATTAATTGAAAGTTGTCATATAGAGTTATTGCCAGTCTCTCCTACTTTTCTGAATTTACTTTTGATGTCAGAGTCTTATAAAAATTATGATTTAAGTTCTTTAAAAATTATTAGTTATGGTACAGAAGTAATGCCAGAAAATACATTATTGGCTTTAGCTAATGCTTTTCCTGGGGTAAGTTTAAAACAGACTTATGGACTATCAGAATTGGGAATATTACCCACTAAAAGTGAAAGTTCTGAAAGTAAATGGGTTAAGTTAGGTGGGGAAGATTACCAAGTGAAAATAGTAGATAATATCCTCTGGATAAAAACTAATTCAGCTATGGTTAGTTATTTGAATGCTCCCTATCCTTATGATGATCAAGGTTGGTTAAATACAGGAGACGTGGTAGAAACAAAAGGGGATTATTTTAAAATACTTGGTCGTCAATCAGAAATGATTATTGTCGGTGGTTTAAAAGTCTTTCCCCAAGAAATAGAGAATATTTTAATCCAAATGCCGGAAATTGATCAAGTAACAGTTTTTGGTGAAGCGAATGCAATTACGGGAAATATAGTTGTTGCTGTAGTTAAACCCACAGATTTATCAATTGACGAACGGAAAATGAGACAACTGATTCAATCCTATTGTCAAGAAAAGTTACAAAGTTATAAAATTCCAGTTAAGGTTTATTTACACTCTAGTGAACATCACAATCATCGGTACAAAAAAATTCGTTCTCAAGTTAAGGAAATGCTATGAATCAAACAAGTATTCCTCTTATCAGTATGCGAGGTATTGCGATCGCTTTACCTGAAAAAATTGAATTTAATCATCAATTATCCGATGTGTTAGATGATGAAGACATAGAAAGAGTTAGTCAAACAATTGGTATTCACAGTAGAAAGGTTGCTGGTGAGGGAATTACAGCTTTTAATCTGATGTCCCAAGCTATAGAAAACCTTTTAAAAACTACAAATATTAGCATAAAAAATATAGATTGTTTGGTGTGTATTACCCAAACTCCAGATTATTTGATTCCGGGAAATTCTTTTCTATTATCTCATCAATTAGGACTAAAAACAAGTGTCTTAACACTAGATATAAATGCTGGTTGTGCCGGATTTACCCATGGTCTAATTGTCCTGGGAAAATTAATTAGTAATGGTGATATTAAATGTGGATTACTTGTAGTTGGAGATACACTTACAAAGCTAGTCAATCCTCAAGATAAAACTGAAAGGTTGTTATTTGGTGATGGAGCGGCTGCCTGTCTTTTAGAATTTGATGAAAAAGGCAAAGGACTAACAGCTTGCTGGAGAACTATTGCTAGTGATTATAATAAGTTAATAGTTCCTGCTGGTGGTATGAAAACACCAACTACAGAACATACGAAAATTGTCAAAATCCAAGAAGATGGTAGCTATAGAAGTGAAAATGATTTAATTATGGATGGTGCTGCCGTTTTCTCATTTTCAATTAAAGAAGTTCCTGAAGTTGTTAACTTAGCTTTAAAAAATTGTAATTTAAGCGATGAAGATATTGACTTATTTGTGTTTCACCAAGCTAATAAATTTATGGTTGATTATATCCGTAAGAAATTAAAGCTTGCTGAAGAAAAAGTTCCTATTTGTGTAGAAGGAATAGGTAATACCAGTAGTGCATCTATCCCCATTGCTATTAGTCGTTATGCCTTAAATCAAGGCATAAATAAAATTAGTGGTCGGCTGTGTTTAACTGGGTTTGGAGTAGGTTTATCTTTGAGTAGCGTCATTATTGAAGTAGAAGATTTAATTGTCACTTCCCTATAATTTCACAATGTTATGAAGAAACAAAGAGTAGTCGTAATTGGAGCAGGAGGTCATGCCAAAGTAGTAGCAAGTACGCTCATGGACGCAGGACACCAAGTAGTAGGTTTTTACGATGATGATCTGCAAAAGAGGGGAAAGCATATTTTTGGTATTCCCGTTGTTGGTCCACTGGGCGAGCTTAAATATAACGATTTTTCTCATGCAATCATTGGTATAGGTGAAAATGAGGTAAGAAAGCATTTAGTAGAAAAACTGAATCTTAATTGGATAACTGTGATTCATCCATTAGCTTATGTTCACCCCGAAGTTTATTTAGGCGTAGGTACTGTAGTTTGTGCTGGTGCTATAGTCCAGCCCTATTCTAGAATTGGCTCGCACGTAATTATTAATACTAAATCTAGCGTTGATCATGACTGCTGCGTTGGAGATTATGTACATCTAGCACTCTCCCACCTTGCAGGTGGTGCAACAGCTAATGAGGGAGCATTTATAGCCCTGGGAAGCATTGTATTTCCAAAGGTTACAATTGGTGCTTGGGCTACTGTCAGTGCTGGTTCAGTAGCAATGAAGGATGTGATGCCAAACAGCATAGTCGCAGGTGTGCCGGCTCGATTGATTAAAGAAGCTAATCTTAATTAACGCAAGAGGCAAAAGAAGATTAACATAAATACTGATAATTATCCCTACACATTCCCTATTCCCTATGAAAATTATTTCTCTCGGTCATGCAGGCCTCCAAGTAGAAACTCGAAATGCTAAAGTGCTGATTGATCCTTGGTTTTCACCAGAAGGGGCGTTTCTGGGTTCATGGTTTCAGTACCCAGATAACCAACATTTGATCACTTCTGCACTGCTGCAACCAACGGCCATCGCTATTTCTCATGAGCATTTAGATCACCTTGACCCTTGGTTTCTGTCCCAAATACCAGCAAATACATCTATTATTATTCCTCACTATCCCTCACCAGTCTTAAAAAGAAAAATTGCTGCTGCCGGTTTAAAGGAAATTATAGAATTGCCTCAGTGGCAACCAATAAAAATAGCTGAGAGCATTAGTATTTTCTTTGTATCAGAACAGTCACCAATGAACCATGACTCCGCAGTGGTTATTGTTGGTGATGGGCAGACTCTGCTTAATCTCAATGATGCTCGCTTGTCTGGATCTCAACTTAGCAGCATCCGTAACAAAGTAGGTGGAGTAATTGATGTGTTAGCACTGCAAGGAGCAGGAGCTTCTTGGTATCCCATCTGTTACGAGTACCCCGAAGAGCGTAAAAGAGAACTTTCCCAGAATAAGCGCCTAGCTAAATTTAAGTACATGGAACGGGCGATTACTATTGTTGAACCAGTAACAGTTATGCCCTGTGCTGGTCCTCCCTGTTTCCTTGATTCAGAACTGACTTGGGCAAATGCACAGATCGAAGCCGGAATTTTCCCAGATCAACAGCAGGTAGTAGACTGGCTAGGGCAGGAGGGAATTAAAAATACTATGATTTTGCTCCCAGGTGATGCTTTTGATGTGACTACAAATCAAAAAGCAGCTGATCCTATCTGGGATGATTTTCACTTTAGCAATCGCACCTCTTATGTACAAGACTATGCTGAATTGAGAACTGGTAATCTTCTGGCTTTAAAGGCTCGTTACCCTCAACCTACCGCATCTCTTTACTTACCATTTTGCGACTATTTCCAGCGTCTTTTAGGAATGAGTCCTTACTTCAACAGCAAAATCAAGATGCGAGTTGGCTTTGATATCACAGGACCTGGAGGGGGGAAATGGGCGGTTGATTTTCGACCCGGTTTAGAGGGGGTATATGAAGAGATGGGTGAATGTAGTTATGGTTACCGTTTTGCCTCAAGATGGCTTCCTTCTTTGTTAGATGGTTCCTTGTCTTGGGAAGACTTCTTTTTGTCCTTACGATTTCAGGTATGGCGAAATCCAGATATCTACAATGACCATCTTTTAGGACTCTTGAAATTTGCTTGTTCTCAGTCCCTACAAGCTGTAGAAGATTATGAAAACTCAGTGGATTTCCAAGAGCAAATTACAATCCATTGCGACGGAAGTAATTACTTGGTACAGCGCCATTGCCCCCATGCAGGTTTTGACTTACAGGAGGTAGGAGAGGTTTTACCTGGAGGGATTCTGCGCTGTCTAGGTCATCACTACGAGTTTGATTTAAATACCGGAAAATGCCTGAATGGCAAATCTAAATTACTCAGCAGCAAACGCACTATTTAGGTGAATTATGAATAAACCAATTCTGCTCTCAACTCCCCATATAGGATCTCAAGAATTAGCATTCGTAAAAGAAGCATTTGATACTAATTGGATCGCCCCAGTAGGTCCTCATGTTGATGCTTTTGAACAAGAATTTTGCCTTGGGACTGGCGCTAGTTATGCGGCTGCCGTCAGTTCGGGAACTGCGGCTTTACATTTAGCTTTACAATTAGTTGGCGTAGGGTCAGGGGATGAGGTTTTTTGTTCTACTTTAACCTTTGCTGCTACTGCTAATCCTATCATTTACTTAGGTGCAAAACCAGTTTTTATTGATAGCGATCGCATTTCCTGGAATATGAACCCAGAATTGTTGCAAGAAGCTTTACAAAAACGCGCCTATTTTGGTAAATTACCAAAAGCAGTTATCCTTGTACATTTGTATGGTCAAAGTGCAGATATTGAACCTATTCTCCAAGTTTGTAATCAATACAATATTCCCCTAATTGAAGATGCAGCCGAGGCTTTAGGTGCTACTTATAAAGGGCTTTGTCCTGGAACTTTTGGGCGAGTTGGTATTTACTCCTTCAATGGTAATAAAATCATCACTACTTCCGGTGGGGGAATGTTAGTTTCTGATGATGATAAATTAGTTATGAAAGCCAAATTTTTAGCAACTCAAGCCCGCGATCCTGCACCCCATTATCAACATTCAGAAATCGGTTATAACTATCGTCTGAGTAATGTTTTAGCAGGTATCGGTCGTGGTCAGTTACAGGTTTTAAATGAAAGAGTAGCAGCGAGACGACGCAATTTTGAAATTTATCAATCTGCTTTGGGAGATTTACCAGGAATCGAATTTATGCCCGAAGCTAATTTTGGACATTCTACGCGGTGGTTAACGGCTTTAACAGTCGCGACCGAGGCTTTTGGTGCAGATCGAGAATATATTCGTCTTCAACTTGCTAAAGAACAAATTGAAGCTCGTCCTGTATGGAAACCATTACACCTCCAACCTGTGTTTTCTGAATGTGAATGTATTGGTGGTGAAGTCGGGGAAGATTTATTTGTACGCGGTCTTTGTTTACCCTCTGGCTCTAATCTAACAGACGAAGATTTAGAAAGAGTAATTTCTGTTATTACAGCTATTTACTCAACAACTTAAAAATATCCAACTTTAATGATTATGGAACTACAAGAATCTTCTATATCACCGACAAAATATTGGACAATTCTCAAACGTCGTTGGTTGGCAACTTTATCTATTAGTATTGTTGTTTTTGGGATATCACAGTTAGCAACATCTTTGAAAAGACCTCTTTATGTGGCAGAAGGTAAGTTACGTTTTCAAAGAAATAATTCTACTTCTTCTATGACGGGATTAGGAACAGAAATAGGCAAATTAGTTCCTCTCATGGAACAAAGTAATCCCATGAACACAGAAGTAGAAATAATACGTTCTTTTCCGGTAATAGAGAAAACTATTAACCGTTTAGAACTCAAAGATGATAAAGGACTGGCTTTAAAAACTAGGCTATTTCTCAAAAACCTCACTATCAAAGAAGTTAAAGGTGCTGATGTTCTCCAAATTACCTACACAGATAGTAACCCAAAAACTGCAGCTCAAGTTGTAAATGAGCTAATGAAAGTTTATTTGGAGCAGAATTTATCTTCACGCAGAGCCGAAGCAGCCGCAGCTCGCAAATTCATAGAAAGACAACTACCAAAAGCCGAATTAGTTGTGCGTCGCTCTGAATCTGAATTAGCAGGTTTTAAAGAGAGAAATAAGATTGTTTCTTTACAGGAAGAAGCAACTCAGGCAGTGGAAATCATGGCTAATTTGCAATTAAGAATGAACGATACTCAATCTCAATTGGCTAATGTTAAATCCCAGTCTCAGGTAATAAGTCAACAATTGGGAATGAGTCCCGAACAGGCATTATTAATGACTTCTATCAGTCAAATCACTGGAATACAAGATATTCTTAAAGAAATCCAACAGCTACAATCAAAATTGGCAAATAGGCAAACTATTTTGGAGAATAGTCATCCAGAAATTATAGACATACGAGACAAAATAATCTCTTTAAACAGAGTTATTGATCAGAGGATAGCCCAAGCATTAGGTAAAAATAAACTACAAGCACAAGGTAACTTACAATTGAGTGCATTACAACAACAACTCTCTACTAGACTCGTAGAATTAGAATCTAACCGTCTAGGTTTAGCAAGTCAAGTCAATTCTTTATTAGATTTACAATTTGCTTATAAACAAAGATTAAATAACTTACCGAAATTGGAAGAACAACAGCGTCAGTTAGAACGTAAACTACAAGCAGCACAATCTACCTATTCCCTGTTACTTCAAAAGCTACAGGAAAGCAGAATAGCCGAAAATCAAAATTTAGGTAATGCTACTAAGATATCTGAAGCACAAATTCCTGATGAATCTACCTTCTCTGTTATGGGTTCTTATCTAAGTTCAGCCTTAATTAGTATATTGGCAGCCTTGATTACTATATATATTCTAGAACTCCAAGATAAATCTATTAAGACTGTTGATGAAGCTAAAGAATTACTGGAACTGACTTTATTGGGAGTTATTCCTACAGCCAGTAAGTGGAAAAGATCCTCTAGCAATCAGGATGAAAGTGATCCCTATAATCAAAGTATTATCATTCGAGATTTTCCCCGTTCTTCTATTAGTGAATCTTACCGAATGTTAAGGGCAAATCTCAATTTCATGAGTGCTGATAAAGAGCTAAAAGTTATTGTTGTCACCAGTTCTGTACCCAAAGAAGGTAAATCAACGGTAGCAGCCAATTTAGCTACAGCAATGGCACAAATGGACCGTCAAGTTTTACTAATAGATGGAGATTTGCACAGTCCAGTTCAGCATAAAATTTGGGATTTGATGAATAATCAAGGTTTAAGTAATTTAATTATTAAAGAAGAGGAAATCTCTGCTACTATCAAAAAAGTCATGCCTAACTTAGATATCTTAACTTCTGGCATAGTTCCTCCTAGTCCGGCTTCTCTTTTAGATTCTCAAAGAATGGCAACTTTAATGGCGAATTTTTCTGATAAATATGATTATGTAATTGTTGATACTCCAGCATTAAATGTTGCTGCTGATGCTGTTACTTTAGGACAAATGGCCGACGGTGTTTTATTAGTGGTTCGTCCTGGTATTGTTGATTCTGTTAATGCTACTTTTGCTAAGGAACTATTAGCAAAATCCGGACAAAATGTCTTAGGACAGGTGGTTAATAGTGTAATCGTTAAAAATGAACCCCATAGCTATTACTACTTCCAAAAAGAAGACTATTCACAAACAATTAATCAAGAGTCTCAAGAAACTGTAAAAATTTAGTTTAGTGAGGATTTACTGATAAGTATTGATTAATGTAGTGAGGACTTGAGTCCTCTTTTCCCCTTTTCCCCGTAGTCAGGACTTGAGTCCTCTTTTCTAGATACTACGCGAACAAAATCAAGGCTAAATCCCTGACTACAAAGGAAAAATTATAATTTTTACTGCCACCCTTGCGTCGCTCCTGTTCTGGAAGGAGTCGGGGATATGCTTTCTGCTTATACTTGTATTGAGAAAATTATTTTTTATTCTTTCTACCAACGTCAAATACTATGCGTTAGTTTATATTTAGTAATACTTTAGCTCTTACCCATACGCTACTAAATAAGAAACTAGGTAGGACGTATCTTTGCGTTAACGGGAAGCGCCCCATTATAGATAATCTTTTATTTAATAAGCTGTTTAGCATTTAAGTTTGACAAAATCAGTGATGTAAAATCTTATAGGTGGGCATACCTTTGAATATTTATACATATTTAATTTAGTGACGCTTTAACTTATCAATAACCACAAAAATAAGATAGCGGTTTACCAACCTGGTATCAATATAGCCTTGATCATTTTTGCCTACCGTCTGTCCTTTGCCTTTATGAGTCAGCTTAATCATTAAATTGGTGCAAAATATGGGATAAAATCTATGTTCATCCCAGAAAATAGAAGTATGTATCTTCTGGAATATCAAATTTAGATTACAGATTCGACATACTTCTTAATAAACCAACAGCGTCAACACAAAACGTTCTAATCTAAAAATTGAACTGGGTTAATTTACTGGGTTTTGCCAGCGTCATATTCACAAATACGCAAAAATGTCAAGCCTTAAAAATAAATAACTCAGGCTTAACACATAAACGATTATGATAGGAGTTTTAAAAAGCTAATGAGTGTTAAGGCAAGCGGTGGAAGCTCAGTTGCGCGTCCGCAACTATATCAAACCCTACCTGTGTCCACTATTTCCCAAGCGGAACAACAAGACCGCTTTTTAGGAAGAGGTGAACTAAGTGAACTGGTCAGTTATTTTGCCTCTGGGGCAAAACGTTTAGAAATCGCCCAAATTCTCACAGAAAATTCGGAAATCATCGTTTCTCGCGCTGCTAACCGGATTTTCGTCGGTGGTTCACCTATGGCTTTCTTAGAAAAGCCTCAAGAACGAGAATTGGCAATGGTCGGTGCTGGTGCTAGTCTGCAAGAGGGCATGAAATTAGGAACAGTCACCTACGTTGAAAGTCGTGGTGGTTTCTTGGAAAACCTGCGTTCTATTTTCAATACTTCTGCTGGCGGACCGACACCTCCGGGCTTTAGACCCATTAACGTCGCTCGTTATGGTCCGGGTAACATGGCCAAGAGCTTACGGGATTTATCCTGGTTCTTGCGCTATGCTACTTATGCCATTGTCGCTGGTGACCCTAATATCATCTCTGTGAATACCAGAGGTTTACGGGAAATTATTGAAAATGCCTGTTCTTCTGAAGCGACTATAGTGGCTTTACAGGAGATCAAGGTGGCTTCTTTATCCTATTTCCGCAAAGACGCGGCAGCTACAGAAATTGTGACTCAGTACATGGATGTATTGCTCACAGAATTTCAAGCGCCTACACCTTCCACAAAAGTTCGCCAACGTCCTACTGGTGATCAACAAGGGTTACAACTACCCCAAATTTACGCTAACGCGGCTGAGAATCGTCCCAAATACGCTATGAAGCCGGGTCTGTCTTCTAGCGAAAAGACAGAAGTGATCAAAGCGGCTTATCGTCAAGTATTTGAGCGCGATATTACCCGTGCTTATAGCTTGTCTATTTCTGATTTGGAATCAAAAGTTAAAAATGGCGAAATCTCCATGCGGGAGTTTATTCGTCGTCTTGCTAAGTCTCCCCTTTACCAAAAGCAATTTTACCAGCCTTTTATTAACAGTCGGGTAATTGAATTGGCTTTCCGTCATATTTTAGGACGGGGACCTTCCAGCCGCGAAGAAGTGCAAAAATACTTTGCTATTGTTTCTAAAGGCGGTTTAGCGGCCTTGGTGAATGCTTTGGTAGATTCTACCGAATACAGCGATTACTTTGGCGAAGAAACAGTACCCTATATTCGGGGTCTGGGTCAAGAAGCTCAAGAGTGTCGCAACTGGGGACCACAGCAAGACCTGTTTAAATACAGTGCGCCTTTCCGTAAAGTACCTCAATTTATTACAACTTTTGCGGCTTATGAACAGCCATTACCTGATCAACATCCTTATGGTTCTGGTAATGACCCCTTGGAAATTCAATTTGGGGCGATTTTCCCGAAAGAAACTCGCAACCCCAGCAGCAGCCCTGCACCTTTTAGTAAGGATACCCGCCGGATTTTGATTCACCAAGGACCTGGTATCAATAATCAACTTAGTAACCCTAAAGCCCGTGGTGTAGCTCCAGGGACTCTAGGGGCTAAAGTCTTCAAATTAGACCAATTACCAGGAACTATTGGCAAAAAAGCGGCTAAGGGAGCAAGTGTTAAGTTCTCTGAAAGTTCTACCCAAGCGGTAATTAAGGCTACATACTTACAAATTTTCGGTCGTGATGTTTATGAAGGTCAACGGCTGAAAGTTGCAGAAATTAAGCTGGAAAACGGCGAAATCACTGTCCGTGAGTTTGTACGGATATTGGCTAAGTCGGATTTATTCCGCAAGATGTATTGGACTTCTCTCTATGTGTGTAAAGCGATTGAGTATATTCACCGTCGCTTATTAGGTCGTCCTACCTATGGTCGGGAAGAGAACAATAAGTATTTTGACCTGGCGGCTAAGAAGGGTTTCTATGCTGTTGTTGATGCTATCATTGACAGTGATGAATACAGCCAAGCATTCAGTGAAGATACTGTTCCTTACGAACGCTATTTAACTCCTGCTGGTGTATCTTTACGTCAGTTGCGCGTAAGTACTATCCGCGAAGATTTGGCCAATGTTGAAAAACAAGAAACCCCGCGCTTTGTGGAATTGGGTGCAGTTACAGAAATGCGGACTGAACCAGATATTGATTTCCGCATTAATCAAGGTGTTACTAAGCAACGTGAGCAAACCAAGGTCTTTAAATTAACAGCAGTTGGTAATGATAAGGTTGCTGTTGATACTGTAATTAGCGGTGCTTATCGCCAGATTTTCGAGCGAGATATTGCTCCTTACATTTCTCTCAACGAGTTCACGAGTCTAGAAAGTAAGTTGGTGAATGGTGAAATTACGGTGAAGGAATTTATTCAAAGTTTGGGTTACTCTAACCTGTACTTGAAGGAGTTTTATACACCTTATCCCAACACGAAAGTAATTGAGTTGGGTACTAAGCATTTCTTGGGTCGGGCACCGATTGATCAAGCAGAAATCCGCAAATATAACCAAATTCTCGCTACTCAAGGTATTCGTGCCTTTATTAGCTCTATGGTGGAGAGTGTGGAATATCGTCAAGTCTTCGGTGAAGATACTGTTCCTTACCGTCGCTTCCCCACTTTACCTGCTGCTAACTTCCCCAATACTGAAAAGCTTTACAACCAGCTAACTAAGCAAAATGATGATTTGGTTGTTCCCAGCTTTAAAACAGTTAAGCCTCGGATTAAAACTGAGAATACACCAATTTTGGCGAAGGCGATCGCTGATTTAGCAGCCCAAAGTAAGAAAATGGACAAGACTAAACCCTTGTTTATTGAGTTGGGTCGTTCTTTCAATGATGGACGTGGACAGTCTGTAGAGGTAGGTGTAGGCACGAGCAGACGCAAGCCAATTCGGATTTATCGCGCTACTACTGGCACAAATTCCCCGGAAACCAATCAGGTAATTAATGCTATTTACTGTCAGGTAATGGATGTATTTAGTGGTCAAGTTCCTGGTTATTTCCGCCGTTCTGACTTAGATAGCAAATTACGTAATGGTGAAATTACCGTGCGTGAGTTTGTCCTGGAATTAGCTAGTTCCGAAATCTATCGCAAACGGTTCTATACTCCTTATCCCAATACCAAGGTAATTGAATTTTTATTCCGTCACCTGTTGGGACGCGCACCGGCTACCCAGAGCGAAATCCGTCAATATAACAAATTATTGGCTGATAGCGGTTTAAGGGCTGCTGTAGAGGGAATTGTCAATAGTCCTGAATATGCTCGTTATTTTGGTGAAGACGTAGTACCTTACAAACGCTATCCCTCTTTACCAGCGGGTAACTACTTGGGTAGTGTACAAGCTGAGGCTGATTTGGTGAAACAATCTTGGTCTAGCTTGTCTCCTGCTGTTTTAACAGGTCGTCCTAGCAATAGGTAGGTTAATGGGTAATGGGTAATGGGTAATGGGTAATGGGTAATGGGTAATGGGTAAAAAAGGTAATAACTCTACCTCCTTACCTGTTACCTGTTACCTGTTACCTGTTACCTGTTACCTGTTACCTGTTACCTGTTACCTATTCCCTGTTGCCTCAAAATGAGCAAATCTGAAAATTAATGTTACAAAATATTAAGAGCAGTAATAAATGCTCAACATAATACTGGACAATATTTTGCGGAAGGTATTTGAGTTTTCCATCTGGTTTACACCAAATCCAGTCAATCTGGTTAGAAATGTAAATCAAGATGTCGGGCTTGACTATCAACCATATAAAGTCGTACCAGTTTAATCAAACTCTGGTTACATTAGTTTTGGAGGAATCCATTAATGAGTATCGTCACGAAAGCTATCGTGAATGCTGATGCAGAAGCTCGCTACCTCAGCCCCGGTGAATTAGATAGAATCAAAGGTTTTGTTGCTGGTGGCGCACAACGCCTTCGCATCGCGCAAGTATTGACCGAAAACCGCGAGCGCATTGTTAAGCAAGCTGGTGACCAACTGTTCCAAAAACGTCCTGATGTTGTTTCCCCCGGTGGTAACGCTTACGGTCAAGAAATGACAGCTACTTGCTTGCGTGACTTAGACTACTACCTCCGCCTGGTTACCTACGGAATCGTTTCTGGTGATGTTACAGCCATCGAAGAAATCGGTATCGTTGGTGTTCGGGAAATGTACAAGTCTTTGGGTACTCCCATTGATGCAGTTGCTGGTGGCGTTGCCGCTATGAAGAACGTTGCTGCTACCTTGTTGTCTGCTGAAGACGCAGGTGAAGCTGGTTCTTACTTCGACTACGTTGTTGGTGCAATGCAGTAGGTTTTAGCTCTATTCTCGGCTAAAACTGATACTGTGACAATAAGGTTGGAAATAAGGAAAAAACAACAATGCAAGACGCAATTACCTCCGTTATCAATTCTTCAGACGTTCAAGGTAAATACCTTGATACCTCTGCTCTCGAAAAATTAAAAGGCTACTTCGCTACTGGTGAACTGCGCGTTCGTGCCGCAGGTACTATCAGTGCTAATGCTGCTGCGATCGTTAAAGAAGCTGTAGCTAAGTCCTTGTTGTACTCTGATGTTACCCGCCCCGGTGGTAATATGTACACTACCCGTCGTTACGCAGCTTGTATCCGTGACTTGGATTACTACTTGCGTTATGCTACCTATGCTATGCTCGCTGGTGATGCTTCCATTTTGGATGAGCGCGTATTAAATGGTTTGAAAGAAACCTACAATTCCTTGGGAGTACCCGTAGGCTCTACCGTTCAAGCTATCCAAGCTATGAAGGAAGTAACCGCTAGTTTGGTAGGTCCTGACGCTGGTAAAGAAATGGGCGTTTACTTCGACTATATCTCCTCTGGCTTGAGCTAGGAGTTAGGTTTGCACTTAGTAATATAGGTGCGAAACTGGTATTTTGGTCTGGAAATCAATCATGATTGCTAGAAGGTTCTCTTGCTAATTTGATTGTAAGTGTTATCAGTCTAGTGTTGATGGTTGATTTCCAGTCTGCGAAAGATTAATTAAAGATTTGCACTCAAAATTTTTGAGATAAAAAAGTTTCCACAAACAAATAGAGGAGATTTGAAAAAAATGGCTCGTTTATTTAAAGTAACTGCTTGTGTTCCTAGTCTATCTCGTACTCGCACCCAACGCGAATTACAAAACACTTACTTTACTAAGCTAGTTCCCTATGAAAATTGGTTCCGTGAACAACAACGGATTCAAAAAATGGGTGGCAAGATTGTTAAAGTGGAATTAGCAACTGGTAAACAAGGTACTAATGCTGGTTTGTCTTAATTTCTATACATAGCGAGCTTATTTTATTTCGATTTTGTTAGGGGTCTAAAAAGACCTCTTTTTTTGTTATATTTTCGCTGTTGCTGATTCAGATAATTTAGCTCACGCAGAAGCACTCCAGGCGCAGAGAGTGAGAGTAGTAAGAGTTTATCTTTTTTTCATTTGATATTCTTTTGTATCAAAAAGAAAGTTGCAAAGTGTTTTAGCTGAGTTTACTGCTAATCTTGCATGATGTTCTGATGGTTTAACTGGAAATTACATGAGAGTCACTCATTGTATTTCGTAATGTAGCCAAACCAGAAACTACACTTGTTAAACCTGAAAGGATTTAAAGTATTTTCCTATGTATGACAAAGTGGAAATCATGCCGACAAGTATTCATTGTAAGCGATCGCCTGTGGTGCGATGCGCCAATAATAAACTAGAATTAAATAACCCTAGCTAAAAATTCTCTCAACCATGGCAACTGCTACTAACATTGGTACGCTAGTAACCTGTTCTCCAGATATCAATAATGGTCGTCCCGTGATTACAGGGACTAAAACTTCTGTGAGTCGGGTGGTTGTTCTTTACAAACAAGGTGCAAATGCTGAAGAAATTGCCCGTCGGATAAGTCACCTCAACCTTGCCCAAGTTTATGCAGCTTTAGCTTACTACCACGTTAATCGTCATCAGATTGAAACTGAGTTAGCCCAAGCAGAAGCAGAATACTGGAATTTAGCAGAGTTACACAGCCAGAAAGATAAAAATACAGATGAATAAAATCCGGCTTTATATTGACGAAGACTCTATGGATGAAGATTTTGTTCAAGCCCTACGTTCGCGCAATGTAGATGTGTTAACAGTTGCAGATGTGGGAATGTTGTACAAATCAGATCGAGAACAGCTAAGTTGGGCTAAAGAAAATAACCGAGTTATATTTAGCTTTAATGCCAGGGACTTCTATTATATCCATACTACTTTACTCGAAGAAGAGTCATCTCACGCTGGAATAATTTTAGCACCTCAGCAAAGATACAGCATTGGCGAGTTAATGCGTGGAGTTTTGCGACTTATTAACACCAAATCAGCAGAAGATATGCAGGGACAAGTGGAGTTTTTAAGTAACTGGGTTTATTGATTATGCCAGCTTTTATAGTCAGTCATACAAAAATAGGCTGGGCTTTTATACCCACCCTTAGTTAATTTTTCTTATTTAAATGACTCAGAATTATTGGGGGTTGCGTTGTTGATGATGAAAACGCATTTCTCCCCGGAATTTCTTCATTTGTGCTTGCTGTTGGGGAGTTAATATAGCTTGCATTTTTTGTCTTTCCGAATCATGGATTTGTTTAATTTGATCTTTCTGTTTGTCCGTTAGATTCAAAGAATTAAAAATATCACCTTTTTTCTCATGTCCACTGTGATGTTGTCCTTGTCTTTGTTGACGTTCAGCTTTACGTTTTTCCATTGCAGTTTTTAACTGATTTTTTTGTTCTGTGGTCAAGATAGCGTCAACTTGAGCGCGGGTATTGGTGTGAATTTCCTTCATTTTCGCTTTTTGTTCACTGGTCAAATTCAAGTGTTTAAATAAACCTCTTTTTTGTAATTCTTGACCAGGTTGGGGTAAGGGTGGGTTGTTCTGCGCTTGCACTGCAAAGGGAGTTGCGATTAAAGTTAAGGCCAGAGTACCAGCAAGCAGTGATAATGTCTTCAGTTTCATATTTACCCTTTGGTTATTTGTAGTTATTTGTCGTTATTTCGGTTTTTTATGTTCCTATGATATTAACTTCTATCCAGAAATTAATCTAGAATTAACAACAACTTTAGCAACTTTAAAGTTGATAATTCAGGATAATGGTAAAGGTTTTGATTTAGGTGAAAATCCGACTGGATTTGGTTTACAAAGTATGCGCGATCGCATTTTAGCATTAGGAGGGGAATTTGAAATTAACACTCATCTAGGTGCAGGTTATCAAATTATTGTGCAAGTTCCTTTACTGAACTATTAAACTGTTTTACTCTCAAAATCATAGTTTTTAGAAAATTTATCTCGGAAAATAAAGTAAAGAAATATTAAAAATTCATGAATTTCACCACCTTCATCTTTAAAATGAATTATAATCATAAAGTGACCAGTTATTTAGTAGAGCTTACTAATTGGTAATTGGTAATATAATTCCTGGATATCCTGATTATGACGATGTATTTCAATAGTAACTTATCATTGATAACATCACATATTTATTTGAAAAACACAGAAAATATATGGACTTTAGACACTACTTACAACAACTGCAATCAAAACTAGAAAAAGGCAGTGAACGCACTCAATACTCCACATTATAAAATCTGATTAATAGTGTTATTTTAGGAATAAAATCCACCGTTGAAGAATTGGGAAATCAAGCAGGTATTCCTGATTTTACGGTGAGAAAGAATAATCAATTACTCAGTTATATTGAAGCCAAAAAAATCGGAGAAAACTTAGATAAAATTCAAAAAACTGAACAATTACAACGTTATTTAGAATCATCCATTTGTGAAAATCTTATCCTGACTAATTATCTTCAGTTTCATTGGTATCTTGATGGTAAACTGCAATTAAAAACCACCTTAGCTACAATTGAAAACAATCAAATAATTCCTGTTTCTAATATATTAGAAACAGAACAATTAATTAGATCATTTCTCAGCAAACAAGAAAAAACTATTAATAACTACTATGATTTAGCTAAGGAAATGGCCGCAGCAACTAAAGCTATTCGTTATAGTATTAATGAAGCCTTGAAAACCGAAGAACAAACAGGAGAATTAACTCAATTAAAATTATTATTCCAAGAGTTACTATTACCAGATTTAGATAATTATAATTTTGCTGATATGTATGCTCAAACCATAGCTTATGGTTTATTTACCGCTAGGGTAGGCCATTGTCATGGACAAACAACATATCAATTTAATCGTCAAAATGCGGGTATTTATATTAGTGACAAAATTCCCTTTTTACAAGGATTATTTAGTACAGTCATTTCCACAGATATCATCAGTAAAATTAATTGGACAATTGATAGTTTAGTGGAACTTTTAGCTAAAGTTGATATGAATAATATTCTAGAAAACTTTGGACAAGAAACGCGAAAACAAGATCCCATAGTCCACTTTTATGAAACATTTTTAGCAGCTTATGAAGCATCATTAAGAAAAAGTAGAGGAGTTTATTATACTCCTGAACCTGTAGTATCTTTCATTGTTAAAGCAGTTAATCATATTTTAGAAAATGATTTTAATTTAGATGATGGTTTGGGTAGTAAAAACGTCACAATTTTAGACCCAGCTACGGGAACAGGAACTTTTTTATATGAAGTCATTAAACAAATTTATTTTAACTTTGAAAAATATGGAGTTAACCGTTGGAATCAATTATTTAGAGATAAACAAGTTCTCAAACGTTTATATGGTTTTGAGTTATTAATGACTCCTTATACAATTGCACATTTAAAACTGGGATTATTATTAGAAAACTTAGGTTATGAATTTCAAGAAAAAGAAAGATTAAATATCTTTTTAACTAATGCTTTAAATGAAGGAGTGAAAAAATCAGAATTAATTTTAGGCCAGTATATCTCAGCAGAAGCAAACCAAGCAGCAGCAATTAAAACAGAAATCCCTAGTCATGTAGTTTTAGGAAATCCTCCCTATTCGGGACATTCAGAAAATAAAAATGAATGGATAGAAGGATTAGTTAAAGATTATTATCACATAGATGGATTATCTTTAGATGAAAAAAATCCCAAATGGTTACAAGATGATTATGTAAAATTTATTCGCTTTGGACAATGGAGAATTGATAAAACAGGAGTAGGAATTTTAGCTTTTGTTACCAATCATGGTTATTTAGATAACCCGACATTTAGAGGAATGCGTCAAAGTTTATTACAAAGTTTTAATCGGATTTATATTCTGAATTTACATGGTAATGCTAAGAAAAAAGAAGTTTCTCCAGATGGAAGTATAGATCAAAATGTCTTTGATATTCAACAGGGAGTAGCGATTTTAATTGCTGTTAAGGATATTCCTAAAAATCAGCTTATATTTAATCAACAAAATGCACTAGATAATGGCGTTTTTTATGCTGATTTATGGGGAACTCGTGAACATAAATATGAGTTATTGAAAGAATTAACGATGAAAACCGTAGCATGGGAAAAAATCAATCCTATTTCTCCTTTTTATTTGTTGACTCCTCAAGATGTTTATGCTTTAGCAGAATATAATCGAGGTTGGAAAATAACTGATATCATGCTTGTTAATTCTGTGGGAATTGTCACAGCACGAGATTCTTTAACAATTCAGAAAACTCGTGAAGACGTGGAAAAAATTGTTAATGATTTTGCATTTTTACCACCAGAAGAGGCAAGAGAAAAGTATAATTTAGGAAAGGATACAAGAGATTGGCAAGTTGCTTTAGCGCAAGATGATATTAAAAAAAGCAGAGTTAAACAAAATAAAAATAATACAATAAATAGAAATTCGATTAAACGGATTTTATATCGTCCTTTTGATATCAAATACACCTACTATACAGGTAAATCAAGGGGATTTATTTGTATGCCTCGAAATGATGTGATGAAAAATATGTTATTAGGTGATAATTTAGGATTAATTACCGTTAGACAACAATCTCAGTCTGGGGAATGGTCTTTAGTTGGTACTACTCAAGATATGATAGAATCTTGTGCTATTTCTAATAAGACCAAGGAAATTAATTATTTATTCCCTCTTTATATTTATCCAGAGAACGAAACAACCCAAGACAGAAAACCTAATTTCTCTCCAGAATTTCTGACTGTAATTAAGTCCAAATTAGGTTATATTCCCACAGCAGAAAATATCTTTTATTATATTTATGCTGTGTTTCATTCTCCTCAATATCGTCAACGATACTCCCAGTTTTTAAAGATTGATTTTCCGCGTCTTCCTTTAACTAGCAATAATGAATTATTTAATCAATTAGTTATCAAAGGAGAAAAGTTAGTTAATTTACATTTGATGAAAAATCTGCCCCCAACTCCCATTACTAAATCAGAAACTTCTACTACTGCTAATTTACCTTTATTTAATGGAGAAGAAAGAGGCGCTATTCATTATCAAGGTGATGGTAAAAATGAAATAAATCAAGTTAAATATAATACAAATAAACAGCAAATTTTGATTAATCAGAACTGTTATTTTTCGGGAGTTTCTCCAATAGTGTGGGAATTTAAAATTGGTGGTTATCAAGTATTAGATAAATGGTTAAAAGACCGAAAAAATGCTAACATAGATTTATCTGATGCGGAAATTACTCATTATCAACAAATCATTATTGTCGTCATAGAAACAATTAAATTAATGACAGAGATAGATGATATAATCCCTCAGTTTCCTATTATATAAATACCCCAAGATTCAGATTCCCGAATTATTAGAAAAGTCGGGAATCCAATTACCAATTACCAATTACCATGATCACAATTTTAATTGTAGATGACCAAGGTTTAATTCGTCAAGGTTTACGAGCGTTATTATAACTAGAATCAGATATAAAAATTGTCAAAGAAGTAGAAAATGGTCAAATTGCCATTAATTTAGTCAGAGAACTGCAACCAAATGTAATTTTAACGGATATCAGAATGCCCATTATAGATGGAGTTGCTGCGACTAAAGAAATTAATCATCAATTCCCTCATAGTAAAGTTTTAATTCTCACAGCTTTTGATGATGATGAATATGTAAAAGCAGGAATAAAAAATGGAGCAATGGGTTATTTACTCAAAGATACACCTTCAGAAGAGTTAGCAGTTGCTATTCGCGCGGTTAATAAGGGATATTCCCAATTATGACCAGGAATAGTCAAAAAACTTTTAACTCAATTTCCTGCAAATTCACCCCAAAACTTAACATCTGTACCAGCAAGTTTAGCAGAACTCACACCTAGAGAAAAAGAAGTTCTGCGATTAATTGCTATTGGTGATAATAATCGAGAAATTGCCGAAAAATTGTACCTTTCCGAAGGAACAGTCAAAAATCATATTACAAATATTTTAAATCGTCTAAATCTCAGAGACCGAACTCAAGCTGCTATTTTAGCTAATAGTTTTTTTACATATTTATAACAGGGTATTATAGTATGCTGTGTTTCAGGGTTTGGTGCGTTACACTGTCGCTAACACACCCTACTAGCCACTAACACAATTAAAATATATTATAGTATAATAAATCTAGATTACGATCGTTGATTCCTCATGCAAATTCCTCGCTTACATCCAGATACTATTGAAGAAGTTAAACTCCGCGCTGATATTGTTGATGTCATATCAGAGTATGTAGTTTTGCGAAAACGGGGTAAAGATTTTGTGGGTTTGTGTCCTTTTCATGATGAAAGAACTCCCAGCTTTACGGTTAGTCCTTATAAACAAATGTATTATTGTTTTGGCTGTCAAGCTGCGGGAAATGCAATTAAGTTTGTTATGGATTTGGGAAAACGTCAATTTGCGGAAGTGGTACTAGATTTAGCAAAACGTTATCAAGTCCCGGTTAAAACTTTAGAACCTGAACAAAGACAAGAATTACAACGTCAAATATCTTTACGTGACCAATTATATACTGTTCTCGCTTCCGCTGCTCAATTTTATCAACACACTTTAAGACAATCTCAAGGACAAAAAGCACGGGAATATTTAACAAAAATTCGTCAATTTAAAGAGGAAACTATTCAACAATTTGGTTTAGGTTATGCTCCTGCTGGTTGGGAAACTCTTTACCGTTATTTGGTGGAAAGTAAACATTATCCCCTACAATTGGTAGAACAAGCAGGATTAATTAAACCCCGAAAAGAAGGAGGAGGATATTATGATGTATTTCGTGATAGGTTAATGATTCCTATTCGTGATCTTCAAGGGAGAGTAATTGCTTTTGGAGGCAGAACTTTAACGGAAGAACCACCAAAATATCTCAATTCTCCGGAAACAGAATTATTTAGTAAAGGGAAAACTTTATTTGCTTTAGATGAAGCAAAAGACGCTATTTCTAAAGTTGATCAAGCGGTAGTTGTAGAGGGATATTTTGATGTGATTTCTCTCCATGCAGCCGGAATTAATAACGCTGTTGCTTCCTTGGGTACAGCATTAAGTATAGAACAAGTACGGCTATTATTACGTTATACAGAATCTAAGCAATTAACTCTCAATTTTGATGCAGATAAAGCTGGAATAAATGCTACGGAAAAAGCAATTGGTGAGATTGCTAATTTAGTTTATACAGGAGAAGTACAATTAAAAATTCTCAATTTACCTCATGGTAAAGATGCTGATGAATATTTACATGATCATACAGCATCCGATTATCAACAATTATTAACAAATGCGCCACTTTGGCTAGATTGGCAAATTCAAAATATTATTAAAAATCGAGATTTAAAACAAGCTACCGACTTTCAACAAGTTACCCAACAAATTATTAAATTATTGCAAAATATCGTTAATAGTGATACACTAAATTATTATGTCTCTTACTGTGCAGAAATTCTCAGTTTAGGAGATAGTAGACTTAAACCTTTAAGAGTTGAAAATCTCCTAACTCAGATTAAACCTAATAGTCTAAAATCTCTAAGTCCGCGTATAAATAAACCGCAACCTCAAAAACCAAAATTATCTTTAGTTAATACAGAACGCACTTTACTAGAACGGGCTGAGGCATTATTATTAATCATTTATCTTCATTCTTGCGAACAAAGACAAATAATTATTGAAGATTTAGAAACCCGCAACTTAGAATTTAGTCTTTCTCATCATCGTTTTTTATGGCAACAAATGTTAGAATTTTCATTAGATGAACTTGATTTAATTTCTAGTGTGCAAAATAGATATTTAGAATTATCAGAAGAATTAGACATAGTTTCCCATATATTTCATCTCAATGAAAAAAATAAAACAGAAATATTACGAACTCCTCACGTTATCCAAGCAGCATTAGCTTGCATGGAAAGAGTATTCCGAGAAAAACGCTATTATTACTTTAGGGAACAATGGGAAAAAATAGATCCTCAAACCGAACCAGAAAAATCTAAATATTATGCTGAAGCCATGTATATAGAAAAAATCCATTTACAAGACTTAGAGAAACAGCGACAATTTTCTATTAACGATTTAATTTAGGAAATTCTGTAGCTTGGGTTTAGTTCCTGACCCAACCTACATGGCTATAAGTCAATATTCAAAAAAAAAATTATCAACAACAAAATCCGCGACTTCTCTGAGAAGTCGCGGATCTAATTCTAGTTTATTAACTTATTAATTTACCTTCCTTCTGGGAAACCAATCATCTAAAATCGCGTAGAATACTGGCACAACAAATAAACTCAGAATAGTAGAACTGACCAAACCACCGGCAATAGATACAGCCATGGGAGACCGCAATTCTGAACCCGCACCCAAACCCAAAGCAATGGGAACCATCCCCAAAATAGTCGCTGCTGTAGTCATCATAATGGGGCGTAAACGTACAGGACCTGCTTTGAGAATTGCCTCAGTTTTTTCTATTCCAGAATCTCGTAATTGGTTAATGTAATCTACAATTAAAATCGCATTTTTATTAGTAATTCCCAGCAAAAACACAAAACCAATCAGAGATATCATGCCAAAATCACTTTTGGTAAAAAGTAGCGCCAACAACGCTCCCACAATTGCTAAAGGTAAAGAAAGACCAATAACTATGGGGTCTACCCAACTTTTAAACAGCCAAATCAGCACCACAATAATACAAAGCGCCGATAATCCTAAAGTTGTGCCAAAACTGCCAAAAACCTGATTTTGACGGGCAGAATCCCCACCTAAATTTAAAGAAACACCCGCAGGTATGACAGCCTGAGCCTCAGATACCACAATATCCGTTGCATTACCTAAAGTCAGATTTTGTCCCAGGTTAGCGCCAATATAAACCACTCGCTGATGATTTAACCTTTCAATTTGCAAAATTGTATCTTGTTGATGAGATTCACCTGTAATAGTTACATCAGCAAAACCAGATATTTTCTCAATTCGTGCTTTCACCGCTTTAGCTGCTGTAGTCAAAGCCTGGAGGTCTTTACCTTGTAAAGCTACTTGTAGAGGTTTTTGTCCACCGGTGTCTACAAATTGAATATCTTCTACACTTGTGGTGACACCCGCCAATTTTGGCAAAGTAGCACGGAGTTGGTCTTGGACTTGAGCCGTTTTCACTTTTCGTTCTGCTTTTAGCTTAACGTACAGCGTCCCTTTGTTTGGTTCACCTTCACGAGAACCGACAGTAGTAAAAACCGTGGCCACATCCGGGGAATTTCTCACCACTTTTTCCAGTTTCTTAGCAACATCCAAGGAATCGTTTAAAAGATTAGAAATGGAAATAGGAGATGGGTGAGCAGATAAATCCACAGCAACAGACAAAGACGAACTTCCTAATTTATCTTTTCGTCCCCTTTGTGTTTCCCGTCCTCCTGGTTGTCCTCCTCCTCCTGGCACCTCTTGTCCAAGAGCCGCAGGAAGACTAGGTACTAGGGAAGTATAGACAATATTAAATTCTCCTCGGTCAAGTTTGGGAATAAAGCCTTTGGGAATTAGGGGAATTAGGGCAATGCCAGCAATTAAACTAACTACAGCTAACCCCACAACTATCAAACGGTGCTGTAAAGACCAAGCTAACAAATTGCGGTAAGCTTGCTCAAATCCCAGCCAAATCCTACCCTGCTTCTGGGGAGAACTAGATGATTTAGGCTTGAGCCAGTAAATAGCTAAGACTGGTGATAAAGTCCGGGCTACTAATAAAGATGTCAGCATAGCCGCAGAAACAGTAATCCCAAAGGGTTTAAAAAACTGCCCAATGACTCCACCCATCAAACCGATAGGTAAAAATACCGCCACCGCTGTTAAAGTGGCTGCGGTGACAGTTAAACCGATTTCATTAGTAGCTATCAGGGCGGCTTCCCGTGGGGTTTTTCCGTTTTCAATATGCCGCATGATGTTTTCGACATCAACTATGGCATCATCCACTATTGAGCCAATTACCAAAGCTAATGCTAACAGGGTAATGGTTTCTAAATTAAAGCCATATATCGCCATGACGATAAATGTCCCTAACAAAGATATGGGAATAGCTAAAGCAGAAATCAGGGTAGCTTGCCAATTCCATAAAAAAGGAAAAATTACAACCACCGAGAGAATGATAGCTTCTATCAGGGCATCTATAGTAGAATGGGTAGCATTACGGATATATTCCGCTTGGGTAGCAGCTAAAGTCAAAGTGACATCTTTTAAAGTAGCCCTTAGTTGTTGTACTTCCTTTTCTACTCCACTGACCAATTCTAGGGTATTAGCATCACCTTTTTTAATCACCTGAAAAGCCAAAGCATCTTGACCATTAAACCTAACTAAAGTTCCAGTGGGTGGCTGGAGTCCATTGGTTACTGTAGTCAGTTGGGGTTTTAATGTTCCACCCCCTAACAGAGACACTTTCAGCACCCCTGGTAATTTAGCGATCGCCGGAACAATTTTATCTTTTGCCAGTTGTCGTAAATTATCAATATCCCGGACGGAACTTTCAACGGCATAGCTAACAGTCGCTGATTCGTTCAGATTCAAAGGGATGATTTTTTTATTTGTATCCTTGGGTAGATTTAACTGATTAACTATTTGGGAAATTTTGTTAGTCGCAGTTTCTAAACTTGTACCGACAACAAAAGAGGAAACCACCGCAGTTTGACCCGGATAAGTTGATGAACGAATATCCTCAAGTCCTACCAATGATTTTAGACCTTCCTCTATGGGTTTAGTCAGTTTTTCCTCTGTATCTAGGGTACTGCTTAGGGGCGCTTGGACAGTTACCACCACCACTGGAAAAGTGATATCTGGAAATAAAGCATATTTGAGAGAACTGAATGCCAGAACCCCAGCTACCGTTACACCTATCCAAAAACACACTGTTAACCAAGAAAATTTAATTGCTAATCTGGAAATATTAAAGCTTTCGCGCGCGTGTTTGGATGTTTGGGTTGTTTTGGTCTGTACCATCTGATAAAATTATCATCTTAGTCATTGGTTATTGGTCATTGGAAAGAATTTTTTATCCATTGACTTCTACCCATTATCTATTACCCATTAGCCATTACGAAATGTCAACTCTGATCTTAGTCCCCCAGGGAGCAGAATATCAAGCCGTCTGTCGCGGATTAAGTCCCGTCCCTTTGGGGAAGCACGGGGGCGCTACCCCTACTCCACATCAGGTATTAGCCATACCCATGGGAATCGCACCAGTGCAGCAGTATTTACAAAAATTAACCCAAAAATTAACCCAAAAATTAACCCACATCCGTGAAAACTCAATCTTAATGATGGGTTTATGTGGTAGCTTGACCAGAAAATATCAGGTTGGAGATATTGTTTTATATCAAAACTGCCTTTATCAAGGAAATCTAGAAGAATGTAATAATTATTTCACCACAGATATATATACCCGACTGGGTGATCATGTATCTTTAGTCAGAGGATTAACAAGCGATCGCATTGTATGTACAGCCGCAGAAAAACACCACTTACATCAACAATACGGTGCTGATGTTGTGGATATGGAAGGATATCCCTGCCTAGAATTTTTCCGCCAATTCCCAGACAAACAAGTGGCTATATTGCGAGTAGTCAGCGATGATTCTCACCATGATATCCCCAATATCACATCCGCGATTAGTGAAAACGGTTCTTTGCGACCTTTCCCCTTAGCTTGGGAATTAATCCGTCAACCACAGTCAGCTAGGCGATTAATTACTGGTTCATTGAAAGGACTCCAGGTTTTAACAGCAGTGACTCAATTATTATTTACGCCAGATCCCTGACTTTTCTAAAAAGTCGGGGATCTGAATATCTCAGCCGAATTAAATTAAACAATTTCTGGGGCTGAGAAAATTCCTCTAAACTACGGGTGTCAAATTCACCTTAACAATTATATCATTAAAGTCCTTGTCACCACTATCACTCATATCTTCAAAACCAAAGGTATTATCACCTAACATCCGCACGTGGTCAACACCATCTGAGTTAGCACCCAAGAAGGTGAAGTAAATATCTGGATCATTATTAGAATTACTATCAAGTAAGGCATCAGGTGTACCATTAACAATTAAAAATGGCACCACGATAGAACCACTGGGAAGAGTTGCGCTAGAAGAGGCTGTACCACCGTCGTTCACCGATAAATTAATATCGGAAATCCGTTTATTAATGGCTGCTTGAATATAACCAGCTTCTCCTGGTAGGATATCAGCCTGACCATCACCATTAGTGTCAATACCGCCATTCTCACCAGTGACTTGATAGAAACCAACGAAGTTGTTGTAATTTGCTTCTCGGTAAACCGTAAAATCAGCTTTTACATCACCTGTGATATTCCGCAGATATAATGATTCCCCTTGTGGTTGGCTTTGCAGGTTTGTACCTAGAGCGATCGCTTGATCAGTTACTCCAATGTTCACCCGCAAATCCTCAAACCCATTCGGATCACCAGAACCATCTTCCCACTCCAGAGAAAAATTATCAGATCCTAAGTCTGTAATTTTGAGGTTAGAAGAGTTGGCAATGAGAACATTTTCCATGGGAGTGGTTTTATTTAGTACAGAGTCCGTTGAACCATCTTTTACTAAATAAAATCTCAAATTGTCATTAGTGTTAAATAATAATAATCTTTTCAGGCTATTATCATCAAACCCAGAAGGAGAATTAGTCAGGGTAGAGAAAATTACCTGACCTCTTGCCAAGGCTTTTTCTGTATAACCCTGTTCCCCGGTCGCAATACCATCTATTTTACCACTAGCATCATCAACGGTAAATACTCCTATTTCATTGACACCATCAGAATTACTTCCCGTCAATGTGAATTCTAGTGTCGCATTACCATTACTATTATTATCTTCAATCTTAAAGACATCACCACTAATTAGTGTCAGGAAACTGTTTGAATCCGTTTCATTGATATCATTAATATTCACAGTCAAAGCTTTTTCATAAGTCAGCCCAGCCGCGTCTTGTGTCTTGACGCGAATCTTGTAACTGGACTTAGTTTCAAAGTCTGGAGATAAATTAATTTTAAGTTGATCTCCGTCAATAGTAAAAGCAGAATTATCATCATCACCTTCACCAGTAACTAGGCTATATGTAAAACTATCCTCCGTATCTGGATCTGTGGTTATCAATGAACCAACAACTGTATTGTCTGGGACATTTTCATTCACTCTGTCATTACTGAGACTTAAACCTGTAGGTGCTTCGTTCACAGGAGTTCCAAACACGACATAAGCTGCTCCAGCACCAGAATTAGCAAAGGGAGCGCTAATAATGAAATCGTTAACACCGTCACCGTTGACATCTCCTGCACCGCTAACTGAGTGACCTAAGTTACCATTTACAGCAATACCACTAATGATAAAGCCATTTGTACCGTCGAGATTGGAGAGTTCAAAGGTAGAACTAAAGCCGTCCTTGCTACCATAGATGACATAGCTTTGTCCATAACTATTATTAGCATTATTCGCCCCAATAATGATGTCATCAATTCCATCATCGTTAATATCCCCTAAATTACTGACAGACCAGCCAGCGTTGTCAAAGGCAGCAATACCGTTGATAGTAAACCCATTACTGCCATTAAGATCGGAAAGGTTAAAATTGTCACCTATGTCGCCTTCTTTACAAAAGACTACATAGGCTCTGCCCGCAAATTCTTTATTGTTGGGATTTCCATTTCTTGCACCGATAATTAGGTCTGCAATCCCATCTCCGTTAATATCTCCGGCTTTACTAACAAAGAAGCCTGATTGATCTTTATCTTGCCCATTGATGGTAAAGCCAGTAAAATCATTATTACTATCAAGGAGGGAGACATTGATGGTATTGTCAGTAATCGGATTTTCCGTGTCAATCCTCCGTCCATAAATGACATAACTGCTGCCAGAATTATTACCATTGGGATCTGCATAAGGCGCACCAATAATTAGATCATCTATTCCATCCTTATTGATGTCTCCAGCATCACTGACAGAATAGCCCAGATTATTGAGGTCATCACTAATGATTTTCAAACCGTCATTTAGCCCAATATTAGACAAGTCTATGGTTGAACTGAAACCACCTTCCTTGCCAAAGATGACATAGCTTTCACCGTCAATGCCGTTTTCATTATCACTAGGATTGGTTGCACCAATTAATAAGTCCTTGGTACCATCACCATTAAAATCGCCGGCACTACTAACAGCCCAACCTGCATTATGACCCGAATTACTGCCTTTGATAGTCAATCCTTTGCTACCAAGGTCGGAAAGTTCAATGGGATTACTAAAATAATCGGATTGTTTGCTACCAAAGATAATATAAGCAGCCCCGGAATTATCCCCATTGATACCAGAAAAAGGTGCGCCAATGGCTAAGTCATCAACACCATCACCGTTAATATCCCCAATGTTACTAACGGAACGGCCTGATTGATCACCGGCTTGAGCCCCGTTAATCACAAAGCCTTTAGTACCGAGAGTAGAAGGATTTAAGGTTAGATCAAATCCCTCTTTGCTACCAAAAATTACATAAGTTACCCCTGCATTACTTTTATCATCAGGATCACTCAAAGGTGAGCCAATAACTAGATCCCCAATACCATCACCGTTAATATCACCAGCATCGCTGACTGAATAACCTAAGTTATCGTCTCTTTCAGCTGAGATAATAAAGCCGTTCTTGCCGTCGAGTGTGGAGAGGTCAAAAAATTGCGCGCTCATAGTGGTATTGTTGGTTTTCTGAATGTTTGATAAATTTCGGTTAGGACTTAAGCAAAAACTTTCCTAAACCTTTATTTCTGTCTTCATTGCTATGGGTTACAGATGGCTAAAGTGACTCGTGTTTCGGTCCTATCGGTGACAGCAAAGCAGGTGTAATAGGTAGTCAATCGGGTGGTCAATCGGGTGAGCCACCCTAGTTACACAAATTCATGCGATAAATCTGCATTAACATAAGTCTCTAGGCTTCGGTAGCTAGAGTAAGTATTAATGCTTTAACGCTAATATTACCGAAGTTTTCTGAAACTTACGCATCAGTGTTCCCATAGCGTCTTGAAGAGAAGACTAAAATCCTGACTGTAATGTCAGGTATTATACCAGTTGCATGGGTCTTATTTCACATAAATGGGTTACATAAACGTGACAAGATAGCCTAAGCTGGAGTTAAGTAGCTTGAGTTACTTTTAATGGCAGTAGAGAAATAGTAGTTAATGCCCCGTCTTATGGAAACTTTTCTTGGACAGTTGAGTATCCAGATTTGGTATAGATACTTTTTAGGTTTTGATTCTAGGATTTTCTACCCACTTTCTTATGACCATAATTTTCACCTCTGATCATCAAATTCAGGACTATTTAAGATTTGGGGTTTTACGTAGGACATCCTAAAAAAACAAAGATGCTAAAATTGACGGCTGATTTGATTGAACGGCTTTCGATTTTTCACTAACAATAAAGTTTACTTGAATTGCCCAAAAACAATATATCCCACTTATGGCACTATTAATTATGAAGTTCATGAAGTCTTTGTAAACTTTAGGTAAAGATGAATAATATAGCATTTCCTAGTCCACTGAGGTACAGATTTATCCCTAATTTTGTGAAAATATAGCGGATTACCATAGCGGGCATTTTGCCCGCACCACAAGATTTTGATCATTAATATCCGTACCTCATAATATCGGAAACTGCTGTAATTCCTTTTTTGGTTATCAACCCTTAGACTAAAAATGGGAATTTTTGGCAAAAATATCTGATCTACTACTTTTTGTCCCAGGGGTAAACTCTACCTTTCCATTCACCCCCACGTCCTTGCCAATGACGCAATGCTGAATCTACTGTCATCAGAGTATATAAAAAAGCAATGATTGGTAAACTAAAAGCAAAAATTGCGGGACATTTATAAAAGCGAATAATTGGCAAATAAGCAAAAGTCATGAGTAGATATGCTGTGAAAGATACTAGGGTAATTTGCCAATTTCCTAATAACACTCCTAAAATAATTCCTATTGGTGGTAATAAATAAACTAAAGTCATTCCTAATAAACTACCCACTAGTAGTACAGGGGAATAATTAAGTTGTGTATAAGCACTTCTAGCTACCATATCCCAAATTGTTTTCAGGGAATCATAAGGGCGTAAACTGATTGTTGAAGTGCTTAGTCCTAACCAGATTTTGCCATGATTTGATTTGACGGCCTTTGCTAAGGAACAATCATCAATTAAGGCTTGACGAATTATTTGCAACCCACCAATTCTATTTAGGGCCTCTCTGTGAATTAAAATACAGCCTCCCGCTGCGGCTGCTGTGGTTTTTTTGGGGTTATTTACCCAGGAAAAGGGGTAGAGTTTTTGGAAGAAAAAGACGAAAGCGGGAATTAATAGTTTTTCCCAAAAGCTTTGACACCGCAAGCGCACCATGATAGATACCAGGTCTAAATTCTGGGACTCGGCTTTGGCTACTAAGCGCCGTAAGTTACTAATATCATGTTGTATATCCGCATCTGTTAGTAAAAAATAGTCTGGTGTCAATTCACTCGCTTTTTCTACTCCTTGTGCCATTGCCCACAGTTTACCCGTCCAACCTGTAGGTAATGATGCGCTGGAGACAATCTGCAATTTATCAGTTTTATCAAGGGCGTAAGCTACTCCCTGGGCAAAATTGGCTGTACCATCGCTACTTTGATCGTCTACTAAGAAGATGGTGAAATTACCAGTATAGTCTTGCAAGAGGAGCGATCGCAAACTAATAGGAATAACATTCGCTTCGTTACGTGCTGGTACTATTACACACACCGTCGGTAACGATTTTTCTATAACGCTTTTATTTGTTTCTAATTGGTGATTAACTCGCCAAAATTGTCCCCAAAATAAGAGTAAAAATAACCAAGTTATCAGGGATATAAAGGTTAAGGTTAATACAATTGTTATCATAATTTTCCCTTGACTGCAATTCAAAATTTAATTATTACTGATTTGGATAGAATACAATCTTTGCTGATTTTGGGGAAGAATTTTCTCTGATTTCGGTTATGTTATTAATTATTATTGGCTGTTGAAGAAGTATTTTATGCAAACACAAGATAGAATAAAAGTCAAGCAAGTAGTAGATGCGATTACAGCTAGTCAAAAATATCTGCTTTCGATGCAAAATAGAGATGGTTATTGGTGGGCTGAGTTAGAATCTAATGTTACCATTACTTCTGAGGCTGTTTTGCTGCATAAGATTTGGGGAACGGATAAAAATAGACCTTTAGATAAAGTTGAAAATTATCTCCGTTCTCAACAGCGAGAACATGGAGGTTGGGAATTGTTTTATGGAGATGGTGGGGATTTAAACACAACTGTAGAGGCTTATATGGCTTTGAGGTTGTTGGGTGTACCCGCTACAGACAACGCACTAATAAAAGCGAAATCCCTAATTTTGGCTAAAGGTGGTATTAGCAAAACTCGCATTTTTACCAAGTTACATCTAGCTTTAATTGGCTGTTATAATTGGCGCGGACTTCCTTCTTTACCACCTTGGGTGATGTTGCTACCCGATAATTTTCCTTTCAATATTTATGAACTTTCTAGTTGGGCGCGTTCTAGCACTGTACCATTATTAATTGTCTTTGATCGTAAACCCATCTTTAAAATTGATCAACCCATTAATTTAGATGAATTATATGCTGAAGGTGTAAATAATGTCCGATGGGAATTACCAAAAAATGGTGATTGGTCGGATATATTTAACATCCTCGATGATGGTTTCAAATTAGCAGAAAGTCTGAATTTTGTTCCTTTGAGAGATGAAGGTATTCAAGCCGCAGAAAAGTGGATTTTAGAACGTCAAGAAGTTACCGGAGATTGGGGGGGAATTATTCCCGCGATGTTAAATTCTCTGTTAGCTCTAAAATGTCTAGATTATGATGTGAATGACCCAATTATCCAGCGAGGTTTAAAAGCAGTTGATAATTTTGCTATGGAAACAGAAAATAGTTACTGTGTACAACCTTGTGTTTCTCCTGTATGGGATACAGCTTGGGCGATTCGGGCTTTAATTGATTCAGGTTTTCCCGCAGATCATCCCGCTATTGTTAAAGCAGGAGAATGGTTAATAGAGAAACAAATTCTCAATTATGGTGATTGGAATGTCAAAAATAAGCAAGGGAAACCCGGTGCTTGGGCGTTTGAATTTGACAATCGTTTTTATCCAGATGTGGATGATTCGGCTGTAGTTGTTATGGCTTTACATCAAGCTAAATTACCAAATGAAGAATTGAAAAAACAAGCTATTAATCGGGCTTTAAATTGGATTATAACTATGCAATGTAAACCAGGGGGTTGGGCGGCTTTTGATCTTGATAATGATCAAGAATGGCTTAATTCTATCCCCTATGGTGATTTGAAAGCTATGATTGATCCAAATACGGCTGATGTCACTGCTAGAGTCTTAGAAATGTTGGGGGCTTGTAATTTATCAATTCCAGCAAATAATTTAGAAAAGTCTTTAAATTATCTTTTGGAAGAACAAGAAATAGAGGGTTGTTGGTTTGGTCGTTGGGGTGTGAATTACATTTATGGAACTAGCGGCGTTTTATCGGCTTTAGCTTTAATAAATCCTCTAAAATATGGTGAAAATATCGCCAAAGGTACAGCTTGGTTGGTCAAAGTTCAAAATAATGATGGTGGTTGGGGAGAAACTTGTTTTAGTTACAATGATCCTAGTTTGAAAGGACAAGGAGAAAGCACTGCTTCCCAAACAGCATGGGCTTTAATTGGCTTGATTTCCGCCGGTGAAGCAACTGGTAAATTCGCTATTGATAGTATGGAAAAGGGGATTAATTACCTGTTAACAACACAGAAATTAGATGGTACTTGGGAAGAAAAATACTTCACTGGAACTGGTTTTCCTTGTCATTTTTATTTGAAGTATCACTTCTATCAACAGTATTTTCCTTTAATGGCTTTGGGACGATATCAAGCAATAAGTTAATCACAGACAGTAGGGATAATTCATCAATTGTCCCTCACCCTAACCTAAAAATATACCCAATCTCTTTAATGAACTTTAATGAAATTTAGAAATATCGCTATAGATATACCTCTATCTACTTCTTTAGGATGAAGTTAAGTCAATAATTAAGATTTAGACTAAAGTGAGTTTACTATTCAATTCAAATTATGAGTTATATCAAAT
The DNA here is from genome assembly GCF_005402965.1 of Dolichospermum planctonicum. Classification (GTDB taxonomy): domain Bacteria; phylum Cyanobacteriota; class Cyanobacteriia; order Cyanobacteriales; family Nostocaceae; genus Dolichospermum; species Dolichospermum planctonicum. The sequence continues at coordinate 26,972 of NZ_BJCF01000007.1, read as the reverse complement.
TAAGATGAGGCTACTGAGAATAAGATATCAAGAATAATTGACCGCAGATAAACGCAGATAAATGCAGATAAATTGAGACAAGTTTTTGAGTAGAGATTCAGCATAGTATTCATATCCCCAACTTCTAGCAAGAAATCATAATTTATTCACAGGATTAAATAAAATAAAGAAGTCGGGAATATTACTCAAAATATTGATGAAAATACTGGAGATAAAAAATGAAATATAATGAGTTTATAATCCATGTCCAAAGTCTAGCACAATCAGAATCTCTTGAGGAAGCTGAGGTCGCTACTCGTGCTACTTTGGAAATTATTAAACAAATTGTTCCTAGTGCTGAAAGAGAGGAATTAGCAACACAAATACCCCAGGAATTAGGGGAATATTTACGTGGAGGTGAAGCAGAACCTATTGAAGCTTTTAATTTACAGGAGTTTATTGAACGTATTAGTGAAAAAGAAAATGTGAAACCTACTATCTCAATTATTCATGTCCGCGCTGTTTTTGCTGTTTTACAAAGTGCTATCTCTCCAGATAAATTTCGCAAGTTTTATGACTATTTTTCCCGTGACTATGAGGAATTATTTAGCATTTTATTAATAAATCAAGCCTCCGCTTAATTAGCATTAATTAGCAGAAATTTCTCCGTCGAAAATTATAGTTAACCCTATTATATACCTGATTTCTTGGAGAAGTTGGGTATATTTTTGTTTATTTTGTCTATTTTGTTTATAATGGCTAAAGTTCAATATCAAGTTGATTTAAATTATGCTGACTTTTACCCAACGTCAACCACTTAATATTCCCACTACAGTTAATATTACTCTTTCACTGACTGCGGAAGAACGGACTCGCAGCCGTTATAAATTTATATTAGCAGATGGTCAGGAGATTCTTTTGCGTTTACCTAGAGGGACAATATTAAATGATGGTGATATACTTATTGATGAAAACCACAGTATTTATATGAAAATTATTGCTAAACCTGAACCTGTTTTAACTGCTTACGCGGAAATTCCTTTATTATTAAGGGCTGCGTATCATTTAGGAAATCGTCATGTACCCGTGGAAATTACTCCCACTTATTTACGCTTATCTCCAGATCCAGTTTTACAGGCTATGTTGACCCAATTGGGTTTAGAAATTCAAGCGGAAATTGTCCCTTTTCAACCAGAATTAGGTGCTTATGGAAATCACTCTCACGCATAACAATTTTTTGGCGATTTTACAATTAGCAAGTCCTGCTTTACCTGTAGGTGCTTATGGTTATTCGGAAGGTTTGGAAATGTTAGTAGAAAATGGGACTATTACTAATGCTGATAACCTCAAATTTTGGCTAAAATCTGAATTAATTTATGGTTCAATTTGTCTAGATGCTGGGGTAATTGTTAGGGCTTTTCATGCTGTAAAAACCGATGATATAGAGGCTTTAAAACGCTGGAATTTATGGTTATCGGCCGCCAGAGATACGGAGGAATTACGGGCTGCTAGTTGGCAAATGGGACGTTCTCTGATGCAATTATTAAGTAAGCTAGAACCGGAAATTTTACCTTTAGTCCATGCTGTGGGTTATCCTAGTAATTATGCGATCGCTTTTGCTATAGCTTGCGCTTATTGGGATATAAATATTCAGGCCTGTTTATTAGCTTATTTACACAGTTGGGCTAATAATTTAATTACGGCTGGGATCAAACTTATTCCTCTGGGACAAACTGCGGGACAAGAATTATTACTGGGTTTACAACCTTTATTAACCACTACTGTGGAGGAAATTTTGCTCATGGATGATGATGATTTAGGATGTTGTAATTGGGGTTTATCTTTAGCAAGTATGCAGCACGAAACCCAGTATACTAGATTATTTAGGAGTTAAAAACTATGACTGCTTTGAGAATAGGGGTTGCAGGTCCAGTCGGTTCAGGAAAAACAGCTTTAGTAGATGCTTTATGTAAGAATTTACGGGAAAAATATCAGTTAGCAGTAGTGACAAATGATATCTATACTCAAGAAGATGCTCAATTTTTAGTTCGTTCTCAAGCTTTAGAAAGCGATCGCATTTTAGGAGTAGAAACGGGAGGTTGTCCCCATACTGCTATCCGTGAAGATGCTTCTATGAATTTAGCCGCAATTGAACAATTAGAAGAGAAATTTACCAATTTAGATTTAGTCTTTTTAGAGAGTGGTGGAGATAATTTAGCTGCTACTTTTAGTCCTGAATTAGTGGATTTAACCATTTATGTCATTGATGTGGCTGCTGGTGATAAAATCCCCCGTAAAGGTGGTCCAGGTATCACTAAATCTGATTTATTAGTGATTAATAAAACCGATCTTGCTCCCTATGTGGGTGCTGATTTGAATGTGATGGAAAGAGATGCAAAAAAAATGCGTGGTGATAAGCCTTTTGTTTTTACAAACCTGAAAACTCAAGTTGGTTTAGGAGATGTAATTCAGTTTGTGAATGCAGCTATTTGTTAATTGTCTGGTAGCGTAGCCATATCAGGATTTATAAAAGGTAATACCATTTAAAAAAATCTGTGCTATGTTTGTATGGCATTATAAAAATGCTATTAATTTTTAATTTCCTGATCATACACAATCAACCGATTCAAGGATAAACTAAAAATATGGTAAATAATATCTCATTCATGGTTATGAGTAAAAATATTGATATAATCAAAGATACAAGAGTAAATTGTTACTCTGTGATGACAAGATAGTTATCAAGGTAGTTATCATTGATATTAAGGTTTTTTCTTTCCTTCCCCTGATAAATTTTCTTGTAAAAATCAAACTGAATTACTATATGTATAATTACAAACAAACCATTTTATCATTATTTCTAGTAGTGTTCTGCACTGTTATTAGCAGTTGTGATACTAACAATACCGCTAATAACCCAACTCCAGAAACCACACCCAATAACAAAATTAACCCCATTCCTGAAAAAGAACCACAAAAGTCTCCTATTCCCGCAATTGAGCCATTTTCCACCAATTCCCATAGTAAAGCTATCTCCGGGAAAACTACCAACGTTACCCTATACATAAGTGATGATCAATGTCAAGAGTTAATTGCTAAAAAAGCCGAGGTTTCCGCAGTAGAACCTATGAATGAGTCCATAGGTAAAATATTCAAAGAACAAAATACAGCAGATTTTAGCGTATCTGGTTATCGTGTAAATGTGAAAAATGGTGTTGCTACTGTTGATATTCGAGTATCACCAGAATCAAAAAGACAATTATCGTCCCTTTCTAGTTGTGAACAGTTTGCATTGTTTAGTAGTGTTCGCAAAACCTTAATTAGTAATTCTGAGTGGAAAATTAAAGATGTCCGCTTTACCGAGCGTGGAGAAGATATTACCCTCTAAGGAACGTGAATTTATTAACTTACAATTCTTGGTAACGACTGTCTAACCCAAGGACAGATTACATCCATCAAGAGTTGCACCTTATTTATACTCAAAACGGTTGGAACCTGGACTTGTGTAAAATCACGAAAAACCTAGATTTGTAGGGGTTTAGCACTGCTAAACCCCTATCCGCTTAAATCAAATAATTAAGCCGTGTTGAGTATAATCCTCATTCCTACTGGAACAGGGGTAAGTGATACAGCAATTCCCGGTGTTATGAGGTACATATCTAGCGGGCAAGATGCCCGCACCACAAGAGTTTCATGATTCAACTTTGTACCTCATCAGAGCGGAAAACACTGTAAATAGAGTGATAAAGTGAACACCCCTATGACTACTTATTAAATTTGTTATCGAGCAATATGGCAGTAAGCTGTTGCGAGTAAAGTCTTGATGAATCGTCATTGCCCCTTGATCGTGCATCGTCTGCAAGCTCTATAATTTGATTTATTGCCTCTTTCCGCCCACACATGAATCGTTCATGCTCTTGTTCATTTCTAAGTCGATCTTTTTCAATTTCAGCGAGACGAATATCTCGATCAGAAGATATCTTTGCGCGCTGTGTTTCATTCTCCTCTACTACACGAACCATCTCCGACTGAGCAGAGATAAATGCTTTAGTACAATCCACGAAGAACGATTGCATCCTCAAGCTATTTAAAAACTCTACATCGAATAGGTCTGCTAGGCGTGGCGCAATTGCTTCTACTATTGGCTTGATAATAAGTGAATTTTCAGGCGTTCCCATAGTTACGTTCCTTTTTATGTTATGTACTGATCAAAATCTCAATTTGGTAAGCTGAATCAAACAATTTAGCGTCTATACTGTTCAAATAGTGTTACCGCATCAGAGCATAGCTCTCCATTCTCATTTAATACTGTTGCTCTCGATAATACAGCAGCTAAACAGCAAGCAGAATTCAAAAGCATTCTCAATAGCTGAACATCCCTAAAATCGTCTTTCGGATCTCCAATGTTGAAATACTTATGAGCAAAATCCTGAATCGTAAACAGGAGATCGTTGAGAAACTTTAATACTATATTGCCCTTCAAAGTGTTAGTAGCTCTATTCCTGCGATGCTCAGGTAAGGCATTAAAGTCTACTAAATTTGCTTTAAGCAACTCTGTCATCGAACCTACACCATTATTTAACTCTAATAATCGCGCTTCTACGAGAGATAACTGATCCCGAAAGCAATCAATACGTGCTATTTCAACATCAATATTGGCTTCGTATTCTAAGGCTTCCGTAAGAATGCTTTCGGAATCAGCAGAAAACTTAGTAGCCATGATTGCCAGCGCTGGCGGTAGTATAGCCCCAAAAGCACTACCCACAGCAAGACCTGAAGTAGATGCAGCGAAGAGCTTGATAGTAGTTGCTTTTGTGCCGTATAAAGCAAAGGATTTCAAAATACGTTGAATTCCCATCCTGGAGATTCCTTGCAGTAGGCTAGATGCTGAGAGATTAATTGCCGCTTTTGTTACCGCCCCTGCTTCACTGTATACAATTTTACCAGAGTCTACAGAGCGCATCTCATAATTAACCTCTTGATCAAATGAAAGAGTGAAAGACTGAAGAATTTTTGGGGACTCTAATAATGCGTAAACTTTATTGATCGTACTGACTGCGTGCAGTTGAGTCTTTCCATACTGTTCAGCCAGTAATCCAAGCTGCTGCACATCCCATTTTAGTTGTAAACAAACATTATTGTATTTTTCTTCAGCAGTTTTGCCTATGGACTGTGCCTTGCTTAAATTAGATAGTGCAACTCCTGTGTGACTAACAGCCTTGCCGATACAAGCTCCAGTCACTAATGAAACAGCTATTTGACCCAGAATCATTAAAATCAGGAATGGCATAATTTATCAGCTGATATTTTAAGCAGTTACTATCCCCCCTTGGGGGGCTAGGGGGGAACGGCCATTTTTGCCAAAGAGGATTTTTAATACATCCTCTTACGTTAGTTTGCGGCTGATGGTCTCACCAGTTCAATAGCAGCCTGAACAACTACTCCGGTGACACAACCTAAAAGCGGAGTAACTGGGGCAACAAGTAACCCTGATATGGCGCCTGTAACGCAAGCAGTAGCGATATTCTGAGATGCTGTCTGCGCTTGACTAGGGCTAGACTGTTCATTGCTTGATTCCATAGATCAACCTTCTTCTAAATTTAATTGGAGACTGTGTAATGGTGTCAGCTTTATATTGCCACGAAATTATCTACGTGACAATTCGTTTGTTCTATCTGAAACGTTCGTATTTATAAAATGCGTATAATCGTTGTCCAGCAAGCATTCCAAAAATAAAATTCGTTTTTTTGTATCTCAAACGTTCGTTTTTTGTACCTATAATTAGATATTGAGTATAAACTTTATTCAGTAAGGATTTCAAAAATAAGGTGCGTTTGCCTTGCACATTTATTTATATAAATGTGTCCTGTATGCGTATACAAAATTTAATAATTATCTTTTTAAAATTAAGCCGAAATTTCCCTTAAATTTAGTTTTTGTGCAAAAATATGTTTCAATAAATATTGAACTCAGTATTCATCCTGGTACTACTGAATGAAAAGGAAAACAAATAGTTACTATTTTGACAAAGACAGTAGAGATAAAATAATACAAGCAATGAAGAATCTAAAGGATGAAGGAATAACGAAAGAACAATTCCTCATTAAATATCTATCAGGTTCTCCCTCGCTTTCAAGAACTACTTTTTACAGAGTAACGTCTGACCAAACTGTATCTATGGCAACAATAAAAGCAGTAGAGTATGCTTTAAATAAATCTAAATATCTAAAAGATGGAGAAAAGCTGGGATACATACATGAGTCTGAAAGGAAAGCGGAACAAGAGAATAAAAATTGCAAAGTCAACAATACTATTAATGAAGATAATCAAGACCTTTTAACTACAAGCGAACCGAGTAACTCACAATCTTTAGTCTCAACTGTCAACTTTAATGGTCGAAATGATCATGAAAGCGATGATTTGTGTGCTACAACCCAAAAAATTCAAAAAACCATAGAACAGAGAATTAAGGAGAAATGCGGCAAAATAAGAATTCTGAAAATGCGAGAACCAATATCAACTTTAGAACTCTATGTAAACATTGATATTTACATTGATATTTGTAGCCAACAAAATAAACAAAGACTGCATCTAGATAATATTTTCACCAAAGAGCTTGTTAAGATTGATAATGAGAATCAACCACACAGCCAAAGACTCATAGTTATTGGCAGCACAGGTAGTGGTAAAACAATGCTACTTCGGAGGTTAGCTCTGAGTTGTTTTCAAGAAAACAGCTTTTTAAAGGAGAAAAAACATTTTCCAATTTATATCCGCTTCAGGGAATACACAGAGAACAAAGAAAAAATTCAGGATCTTGAGCAGTACATTGTTAGTGAGTATAATATTGATATTTCGGACATTAACTTATTATCGAAGACAGGTCAGTTACTCATACTCCTTGATGGATTTGACTCAATAGAGTCAGATCATAAAAAATTTGTTCATGATCAGATAAATAGATTTATTGATAGATTTCCAAATAATGATTATATCATTGCTTGCAGAACTGAAGACCTTATTTTTGAAAGGTTGGAAAAAGTTGAGTTAAGTCCTCTAGATTATCAGCAAATTCGTACTCTTGTAGAGAATAGAATAAAAGTAAATTCTCCCGACCTATCTGAAGATCAGAAAAATGAACTACTATCACAAATACAGAATGACCTAGGGTTGTTGTTAATTGCTAAAAATCCACTTTTGCTGGTCTTAATTTGCCTGATTTGTGCAGAACGTGGAATTGAAGGAGTAAAGAAACAGAAGTAGAAAGTTATTTATGAAGCCATTTTTGTCCTTTTAGAAGGATGGGATAGAGAACAAGGAATAACTTATGAAACGCAAACAAACTTTAGTAAAACAGATAAAGCTAAGTTTCTATCATTTGTTGCATTTCGTTTAACTCAACTGGGAAGAGACTGCTTGGATCAGCAAATACTCGAAGAGTATATATCAGAGTATATTGAAAATATGCTCTCTACTCACCCCAGCTTGAACCTCCAAAAGCTATATAATGTGCAAGATATTCTTACTTCATTGGAATCTGAAAACACGCTCTTCATTAAGAGAAGCGACTGGAGATACGAATTTCCTAACCAGATATTTAAAGATTTTTTCACAATGTTTTTCATTAGAAGAGAATTTAAATCTCTGGACAGATTTAAGTCACAAGATATTTTTCGCCAACATCGTACCAAATGGGAGAGATTTTTGAAAGTGGCTGAGAGTGCATATCCTATAATTTTTGACGAGGAAGTTAATTAATATTAAGAATGATCGCTGATCGAGATTTGCTGTGAAATAAAATCTAAGAAGATATATCTTATTTTCCTAACAAGTTAAAGAATGTTTCTTTATCAATACCAACATCTTGAATCATTCCTGTTAAAGTACCTTGTTTAATATCTTTTCCTGAATGAATAGGAATAACAACTCTACGCCCATCATTATGCTTGTAAATGGCGTGACTCCCTTTTTGGCGATCAAAATAAAAACCTAATTTTTCAACAACTTTAATAAAGTCTTTAGCTTTGACGCTGGGAAAAATACTCATACTAAAACACTTAATGGCTTAACAATATAATCTTCTTTAGGGATAGGTTGATGATCAGCCATTAGACTTTCAAGATATAATTCTACAGCTTCTGTTATATTGGCGATCGCTTCTTCAAAAGTATCTCCTTGGGAATGACAACCCTTAAGAAGAGGACAAAAAGCGTGATAACCTCCGTCTTCTTCCCTTTCGAGAATGACGGTGTAATTGTAAACTTTTTTATCGTTGTTATTCATATACCGTAAGTTTCTCACCAAAATCTATTTCATTATAAACTGTTTTGATAAATTCGCTAAAGGTTGCAGATTTTAGTGTATCTGGTTATCGTGTAAATGTAAAAAATAATGATGTATAGATTTGAAAAACTCAGTTTAAGGGAGGTTCAAGCAATGCTAGGAATTTCATTAGAAAAAAGTCGCGCTTACCAGGAAATTAAACAAGAGGCACGGGAAGAAGGAAGACAAGAAGGAAGACAAGAAGGACTACAACAAGCAACTTTAAATTTAGTAATTCGACTGTTAACTAAACGGTTTGGAGAATTACCAGCAGATGCACATGATTCCATTTCTGTTTTACCATTACCTGTACTAGTAAGTCTCAGCGAGGCATTATTGGATTTTACCAGTCTCCATGATTTGCAGGTTTGGTTAGATCAGGTAAAGCAGTAAAGTATTTCTGATGGCAATTTTTCGGTTATGGTAGGGGTTTAGCAATGCTGAACCCTCATAAAAATGACCACAATCACAATATAGCACCCTGTGTATTTAGGTATCTTCAGAATAAACTCAGCATGGTAAAGATTTTCTGCTGATTTTACCCAAAAGCAAAAACACTCTATTAAGATATAAAGGTCTTGAGTCAACGGTCAAAAATCTATGGATGTCAAGCTGATTTTAGTGGTTTTAACTGTTATATTTACGGTTTCGTGCTTATTCTTTGGTACGAAAAATGGCTTCTATGATTCCAAAAACTATCACGGTAATGGTTCTGCACATTAACAGGAGTAATAATTTACGTTTCCAACTTTCACAACTCTACTGAAGAATATTGCTAACAGCCAATTTTCTCAGCTATTAGTTTGATTGAGGGGAGGATCATGATCAATAATATATCAATTGATGCTGAAGAAACCGCCAATGAGTTAGAATGTTTACCCTACAGCGTTCAGCATCAAAATGAAGGGGTGTGTCTACTAGTCAGAATGGGTCCCCACCGAATTCTGCTGGATTTTGGCCTGGCAAATATTTTACCTGTAACTAAGGACTTGACTAAATCACCACAATGTGCTATTCCATCTACACCAGCGGATTTAGTGATAGTTAGTCATGCTCATCCAGATCATGCTAGAGGTTTATTTGCGCTACATCAAGCTTTCCCAGCGTTACCTATATATGCTAGTGAGGTGACAACGAAGTTATTACCACTAAATTGGAAAGAAGCAGAACTAGGGAACATTCCCTCATTTTGTCAAGCCTTACCATTGCGATCGCCTATAGAAATTAAAGCAGGTTTAATAGTAGAATTATTCCCCGCAGGACATTTACCCGGCGCTGTGGCTATTCTCTTAACCTACCACACCCCCAACAGAGATTATAAATTACTTTATACTGGTGATTTTTTCCTCTCTAATTCCCGATTAGTCGAAGGATTGCGACTCGATGAATTACGAGGTTTAAATTTAGACGTGCTGTTAATTGAAGGTAGTTATGGCACATCTCGTCATCCCCATCGTCGTCACCAAGAAAATCAACTAGCAGAAAGGATTCATCGCGCTATCAGTTCCAGCGGACTAGGGGAGAACTCTTCAGTAATTTTACCAACCCCAGTATTAGGTTTAGGTCAAGAATTACTCATGTTGTTACGTTCCCATCATCACTTTACAGGTAGAGATTTAGACATTTGGGTAGATGGTGAGGTAGGGACTGGTTGCGATGCTTATTTAGAAATTTTAACCCATCTTCCCGCTTCAGTACAAAACTTTGCGCGTCATCAACCTTTATTTTGGGATGAACGGGTAAAACCCCGTGTCAGAAGATTAAAGCCGGAAAATTTAGCAACTTTAGGTACATCTCCCTGTATTGTTATTACAGATTATTCGGCAGATTTACGTAAGTATGCCCAACCAAACAGCGGTAATTGGCTGATTCTTGTCCCGGAAAAGACTAATCTGCTTAATCAGCAATATTTAGCACCAACAAAAATTGAAACCTACCTGTTAGCGCAACATAGTGATGGACCTGGAACAACCCAGCTAATTCATAATTTACGACCTCAGCACGTTATTTTTGTGCATGGTTCTCCTAGTTACCTAGCGGACTTAACTTGTTTAGAAGAATTACAAAACCGCTATCATGTTCATTCACCCGCCGCCGGAACTTTGGTAGAATTACCGATTGGAGAGACGTTTTTACAACCAGATGCTCCAGAAACTAATTATGGGGGGGAATTGACGGAACTGGGAACTGTGATTACTATTACGCTTCCAGATACCTTAACAACCGATCCTCGCTGGCGACAATTTGCTGATACGGGTTTAATAGCAGCCCGTTGGCAAGGTGAAGATTTGGTATTACGGGGGTTATCCCCACGAGAATTATTAAACTCAAATAGCCTTCGTCCTCATGCTGGTGATGTTGACTGCTGCGGTAATTGCATACACCAAAGGGGACAACGGTGTTGGAATTCCGCCGCCCCCTTATATAATTTCAAAGTTACCCTTGACGGATACTGTCCTGCTTTTGAACGCTTGACGTGAATTTAATTTAGAAGCGTTTAATCTGGATTTAGGTCAGTATAAGGGTTATGAATGCGCTCGGCTTCTGGACAGTCATCAGTTGTCAGCGGTTCTATATTACCGCGTTGTACTGAAGATAATTTTTGAGTGACAGATCCGATGCTTTCGAGACGAACCATTTCCTCCCAAGAACAAACTTCATCTTCCTCGTCTGTTTCATAGCGTAAAGTCACTAAATCACCCTCGATATCAATAATGCGGGCCCGCTCTATCCAGCGCTGTTGATCCCGCAAAAAAACACATACCTCCCGCCCGTCGCAACACAGTTGATAAATCTTGCGGTGTAGCATGTAGTGCTTCTGCCTTTTTATACAACGTAGTTAAACCTGTCAGATTTGGGTTTGATGCCGGGAATATCAACCTTTAACAGGTGAAGTTCACGGTCAGAAACCAGGAAACCAGTAAGTTTAGTGACTCAATTTTACCACTTATTTTTAGTCATTAGTGCTAGATGAAAGTTTGGGTCTTAATTTTCAGTTTACCGCATTAGTAGAACGGTTGTACAAACTGTCAACACAGATATTTTTCCTTGACTTGATGTTTCCAGCGAGAAGGTTAGCTATTCCCGACAAAAACATTATTTTTACCCATGATAACATTATTTCCTATTTCTTGGCAGAATTTTAACATTATTTGCGATCTGGTGTGTATAATTTACATTGGTCTAATTTAGGCTAAAAACTGCCGGAAATCTTCATCTTGCTCGCTCAATTGCACCCAATCTAAGTTAAGGGCTTGAAATTTCTCGACTAGGCGATGGCAGGCGGGACGTTCTGTGGCATAATGGCCAGCATCAATTAAAATTATACCCAGATCACGGCTTTCTTGGAATTGATGAAATTTACAATCAGAAGTTAAGTAAACTTGGGCATTAGTTTTGACCACTGCTGAAATAAAGCCCGCCCCAGAACCCCCTAAAACCGCTACACGAGAAATTTTCTGTTTTAAATCCGCTGTGGGTGAAAAAATCAAATGGGGTGAATTTAGTTGGATTTGAATATGATGAAGTAACTCTTGTAATGTTAACGTAGATTCTAGCATTCCTACACGCCCATAACCTAAACCCGATTGAGTAGGGATAATGGGTGATACTTGTTGAAGTTGGAGAATTTGCGCTAAAACATCAGCAGTTCCATCTGCTACTTGGTCAAAATTAGTATGCGCGGTGTAAATACCAATATTGTGGGTAAAAGCTAACCGCATGATTTCCGTTAAAGCTTCCCCAGTGCGGAAAGATTTGGGGGGATGAAAAATCAGGGGATGATGGGCGAAAATAAGATTAGCATGGAGAGCGATCGCTTCTTGGATAACTGCTAAAGTTGGAGTTAGACAGACTAAAACCCGTGCTTCTTGGTCTAAAATACCGGGTTCAACTTGCCAACCGCAATTATCCCAACTTTCGCACCAAGAAGGATTTGCCCATGTTTCAAACCAGATAATTAAATCAGCAACTTTCATTAAATTCAAATAAATCAATAGTAGATTAAACGTATTTAATTATAATCCCATTGGGGAAGATAACCTAAAAAACTGCTTTTTGATCCAGAAAGATACACTGACTAAACTAATTAAGACTGGAACTTCTACCAAAGGTCCAATTACAGCAGCAAAAGCCACACCAGATTTAATTCCAAATACAGAAATAGCCACAGCTATCGCTAATTCAAAATTATTACCAGCAGCGGTAAATGCCACACTAGCAGCTTTTGCATAGTCGGCTTTAATTTTCCATGCCAGATAAAAACTACTCAAAAACATGAATAGGAAATAGATAATCAAGGGAATGGCAATGCGGACAACATCTAGAGGAATCTGCACAATTAAATTACCCTTTAAACTAAACATTACCACAATGGTAAATAAGAGAGCAATTAGAGTAATGGGACTAATTTTGGGAATAAACTGATGATGATACCACTGCTTACCTTTAGCTTTTACTAAAATACAGCGAGTCGTAAATCCAGCTAAGAAAGGAATGCCTAAATAGATAAAAACGCTGTTGGCAATTTCTCCAATACTGATATTTATAATACTTCCTTGTAAGCCAAATAAAGGCGGTAAAATAGAAAGAAAAAACCAGGCATAAAGGCTGTAAAATAAAACTTGAAAAATACTGTTAAAAGCAACAAGTGCGGCCGTATATTCAGTATCTCCTTTAGCTAAATCACTCCAGACAATTACCATAGCAATACAAGGGGATAATCCAATTAGGATTAAACCAGTCATATATTCAGGTTGATCGCGTAGGAAAAGAATAGCAAGTATAAACATCACCATTGGGGCAATTATCCAAGTTAGGGATAATGATAGTCCGAGAATTTTCCTATTACGAAATACATCACCTAACTCTTCATATTTTACCTTTGCCAATGGGGGGTACATCATTAAAATTAAACCAATGGCAATCGGGATGTTAGTTGTTCCCAGTTGGAAATGATTGATAAAAACTTCTATAGTGGGGAAAAAATATCCTAAACCAACTCCAATAACCATTGCCAGAAATATCCACAATGTCAAAAAGCGATCAAGAAAAGAAAGGCGTTTGATGGTGTCTTTTTTAATTATATATTCCACTTAATTTACCTGTATAATTTTAGTTTTATATCTCCGACTTATTGGAGAATTTGGGGATCTTATTGTGATGATAAAATGCGTATTTATTGTAAATTAATATTTAGGCAAGAGGCAAAAACTGTCACCAAATTGCCCATTACCAAATTTAAAGTCAAATAAATTTTGGAGTCATCCAACTAGGGTAGGATATACCTGTTTCCATAGCATATCTTTATGCTGAGAAATATCAGTCTCCATCTCCAGCTTTCCAAGCTATAGCTTTACTGGGTTGAGGATTAGGTAACTTCAGAGAAACTAAACCTGCTGCTAATACGAAAAACATTGATGTCCATAGACAACCAACCAGTCCAAATATTTGATAAACCAAACCTGATAACACAGTACCCACAAGACGACCACCGGAGTTTGCCATATAGTAAAAACCGACATTTAAAGCAACTTTATCATCATCAGTAAATGCCAAAACTAGATAGGAGTGAACAGCAGAATTAAAAGCAAATACCACACCAAAAACCAGAAGTCCAGCAATAATAACCAGATTAGCAGGTAAACCTAATTGTAATGCCAGAGCGATCGCACCGGGAACAGCGGTTAATGTAAATGTCCAAAATCGAATAGTTTGAGATTGGGGTGGACGGCCAGAACCAAAACGCTGCATGAGTGTTGGTGCTAAAAACTGAATCATGCCATAACCAATCACCCAACAAGCCAAAAATCCTCCTACCTGATAAAACGACCAGCCTAAAGTCCCCCGTAAAAAAACTGGTAAAGCCACAACAAACCATACATCTCTAGACCCAAACAAAAAGAATCGTGCAGCCGAGAGAATATTGATTTCCGGGCTTTTAGAAAAAAGTTGACTAAATTTGACCTTTTTCTTGATTTTGCCCATGGCTTTAGGCAACATTAACCCAGAAAACATAATTACAGCCAGTCCCCCAGCCATAATCCACAGAGAACTAATAAAGCCAACTGAACTCAGCAGGGCGCTACCAAGAAAGAATCCCACTCCTTTTAAAGCATTTTTAGAACCCGTTAGTACAGCCACCCATTTAAACAAAGATGATTGGGCTTCTTGAGGCACAACCAAGCGAATAGCACTTTTAGAACTCATTTTCGTTAAGTCCTTAGCAATTCCCGAAAATGCCTGTGCTACCATCACATAGAGAACCGCGAACCACTGCACCCAAGCTGGATTGAGAAAAGACAGCATCATCAAAGAAAACACCTGTAACCCAATACCAGTGTAAAGAGTCACCTTTAAACCAAACTGAGAACCAATCCAACCGCCGAGAAAGTTTGTAACAACTCCAAATACCTCATAGAACAGGAATAAAAAAGCAATTTGGATGGGTGTATAACCGATTTGATTAAAATAGAGTAACACCAACATTCGCAAAGCCCCATCGGTCAAAGTGAAGCCCCAATATGCCAGTGTTACCAGAATGTAATTCTTGAAATTAGAATTAGAAGCTGTAGTAGAAGCCATGATTAAAAATTCAAAGTTGTCAATATAGTACGAGTTAAAAGTTAGAGAAATGGGGTAAATTAAATACCCCAAAATCTTGACAAAAAACCATTATTACTACAAACTTAAAGCCACCTTTCGTGCTAATTCCATCATGCGGTTAACATAACCCCATTCATTGTCATACCAAGCCAATATCTTGACTTGAGTTTCATTGACAACCATTGTCGACAGGGCATCAATAATCGCAGAACGAGGATCATCTTTATAATCAATAGACACTAAAGGACGTTCTTCATAACCCAAAATTCCTATTAATGGTTCTTGGGTTGATGCAGTTTTTAATAAACTATTAACTTCCGCAACTGTGGTAGGACGAACTACTTCAAATACACAATCTGTGAGGGAAGCATTTAACAAAGGCACACGCACAGCTAAACCATTTAATTTACCATTCAATTCTGGATAAATTAAACCAATAGCTGTAGCTGAACCGGTGCTAGTGGGAATTAATGACATACTTGTAGCCCTAGCCCGACGCAAATCTTTATGAGGTGCATCTACAATAGTTTGGGTATTAGTATTATCGTGAATTGTGGTAATTACTCCATGTTTAATTCCCAAGCCTTCATGAATTACTTTTACTACTGGGGCTAAACAATTAGTAGTACAAGAAGCTGCTGTTAATAAATGATGTTTTTCAGGTTCATAAAGATGATCATTCACTCCCATGACAATATTTAAAGCCTCTTCTTTAACAGGTGCAGCGACAATTACTTTTTGCACACCTCTTTGAAAATAAGGGTCAAGGGTAGCAGGTGTTCTAAACTTACCAGAACATTCTAAAACTATATCAACAACAAGGTCTTCCCAAGGAACTTCACCCGGTTGGGAATGTTCAGTAAAACGTAGGTATTTACCATCAATAATAACCTGGTTTTCTCCAGATTCTACTTCTGGTGTCCAACGCCCATGTACAGAGTCAAATTTGAGTAAATGTGCTGCTGCTTTTGTTCCACCTTTGGTTTCATTAATGTGGACAAATTCTATTTCTGGCCAATTCCAAGCAGCACGAACGGATAACCTTCCCATGCGCCCAAATCCATTAATTCCTACTCTAATTGTCATGATTTTTATTAATCCTTAAAATTGCTTTTGTTTGCGTAATAATTCCCCAAGGGTGAGGTTAAATTCTGACTTACCACCAAATACTGTTCCGACTTTACCTTTGTACAAGTGAACATAATCAAGTTTGTAAGCTTCCTCTGATAAAGGAACATAGCCCACAGAATTAGCTATTTTTGCAGCGTTTTTAATGTAGAAATCGGCAAATTTATAAACCACAGTTTTGTTTTTACTAGACCAAAGATTCACATATATAAATAAAGGTCGAGAAAGTGGTTGATATTTAGCTTTTTCTACTGTTTCTGGTGATGGTAAAATAGCACCTTTGCCACTATTAACTGCTACGACTTTTAACTTATCTTTGTTTTCTGCATAGTAAGCATAACCAAAGTACCCTAAAGCTTCAGGTTCTTTACTGATACCTGCCACTAAAACTTCATCATCTTCAGTAGCTATGTAATCTTTGCGACTGGATCTGGCTTTACCAACAATTGCTGCGGTAAAATAGTCAAAAGTCCCAGACTTATCACCAGCGCCGTATAATTTGATTGGACGGTCTGGCCAAGAAGCGCGTACTTGATTCCATTTTGTAATTTTTCCTTCAGCGCTGGGTTCCCAGATTTTTTTTAATTCGGCTATTGTGATATCTTTTGCCCAGGTGTTCTGGGGGTTAACAGCGATAGTTAAGGCATCAAAAGCTATGGGTAATTCCATGTAGCTTACGCCATTTTTTTTACAAGCTGCCATCTCCGACTGGTTAATTGGCCGCGAAGCATTATTGATATCTATTTTTCCTTGACAAAATTTTTCAAAACCACCGCTAGTACCGGAAATACTTACTTTAACCTGACTATTGTTTTCGGAATTAGCCTGATATGCTTTGACTACAGCCTGGGTAATAGGATATACTGTACTAGAACCATCTACTTTGATAGCCGCCTTCTCGGTGGAGTTAGGCTGAATATTATCGGTAGAATTAGACGTAGTTGTACAACTAGTTGTCAATATTAGCATTCCCAGAGCTAGGACTAATTTTTTTGCTGTTTTCTTCACTGATTTAACCTGTATAATTAGTGAGTAGATTATTAAGCCTGTTTGCTTCTCATTTCAAAAAAAATTGATATGTCAAGGTTTACTCTACCATGAAGATGTAAAAATTCATCAAAAAAAATTGATATACTGTTTATAAGCATCAGAAAGAATGTTTTTAACCCGTTGCTAGTTTCTAGGACAAAAAGACGTTTGTTCACCAACGGCAATCCGAGTGGTAGATTTTGAACTAAAGTGAAGTAGAAGCCTTTTCCTGGCGTGGAGAATCACAAATTGTGAAGTTACAGCGACCAATATTAGTGGGAGGACTAGGACTATCGTTCTCCCTGTGGATGTTAGACAGTTGGCATGATTCAATAGTTCAAGTAGGAGAGTTGGGAATTTTGACTGCTTTGGCTGTTGGTGGGGGTTTATGGTTATTGCGGAAAAATCAGCCCCCATTAGGTGAACAGCCTTGGGATATACTTGTAGATCCCAGGGCTGTAGTCAAGGCGATCGCCCAAACAAATGTAATAATTAATCAAATTGCTCAAGAATCAGCTGATCATCCTTCTTTAGCAATTCTCCGCGAAAATCTCGCTAAATTGCCTTTAGAATTGGCAAGAAAGGAAATTACCGTGGCGGTTACTGGCGGCAAATACGTAGGTAAAAGTACGATTATCAAAGTTCTGAAAAATACCTCAATTTCCACAGGAATGTCTTTACATTTTACGGAAACAGTGGCTTTATTTTCGGCACTTGGTGAAAATTCTGATGTCGTTACTTTATCAGAAATTCAGAAATCTGATGTTGTCTTATTTCTGACTAATGGTGATCTGACCGATTCAGAATTTCAGGTTTGGGAACAATTAAAAACCGCAAAACAGCCCATATTGCTGGTTTTCAACAAACAAGATCAATATCAACCTTCAGAACGCGCTACAGTTTTACAATCATTAAAACAGCGCCTGGGTGTAAATGTAGTTGGGACTGCGGCCTGTCCGGTAGCTGTGAAAGTGCGAAAACATCAAGAAGATGGTTCTTTCCAGGAATGGATAGAACAACCAACCCCAGATATCCAGCAGTTAACACAACAGTTAGAACTGATTGGACAACAAGGGGAGCAACTAGTTTGTAATACCACACATCGTCAAGTATTATTGCTGAAGAGTCAAGCTAAAAATTGTTTAAATGTTCTGAGACGCGATCGCTCCGTACCGATTATAGAACAATACCAATGGATTGCAGCGGCAGCGAACTTTGCTAACCCTGTCCCAGGGTTGGATCTTCTCGCCACTGCGGCCATTAATGCTCAAATGGTGATAGACCTGGGTAATATTTATCAGCAGAAAATTTCCTGGGAACAAGGACAACAAATAGCCAGAACCATGGGAAGTTTAATGTTGAAATTAGGTTTGGTGGAACTTTCAACTAAAGCTGTAACGGGTATTCTAAAAACTAATGTTGCTACATTTGTCGCTGGGGGAATGGTAGAGGGAGTTAGTGCTGCTTACCTAACCAGAGTAGCAGGATTAAGTTTAATAGAATATTTCCAAGAGCAAGAAATTGCTTTAGAATCGGGAGATGCCTTAAATCTGGAGAAATTACGTCAAGTTTTACCAACAGTATTCCAACAAAACCAGAAAATGGCTATTTTGGAAGCCTTTGTCAAGCAAGGTGTGAAACGCTTATTACCGGAAGTAAAACCAGCGGAAGTTGTAGTTTAACCTTTCATATCCCGGACTTCTTAAAGAATTCCGGGATCTGGGTCATGATATAATCATCAGCATAAATGATGAGAATATACTTAAATTAATCTCTGCTGTATCTACCACCACCCAGCTATGAACCAGATATGCTGTCTCAACCCGGAGTGTCATAACCCACCCCTTCCTGAACAGACCAAATTTTGTACCAACTGCGGAGTTCCCTTAGTAGTGTTGAGAAACCGCTATCAACCAGTTAAACCCTTGGGTGGTGGAGGATTTGCTAAAACTTATTTAGCGGTAGATATTGACAAATTAAACGAAAAGTGCGTAGTTAAACAACTGGCACCCCAAACCCAGGGAACAGCGGGACTAAAAAAAGCTACAGAATTATTTTTACAAGAAGCACAGCAATTACAACAACTCGGTGAACATCCCCAAATTCCCGCCTTACTAGCCTATTTTACAGAAAATAGTCGCCTGTATTTGGTACAACAATTTATTGATGGTGAGAATTTACTCACAGAATTAGAAAATCAGGGAATATTCAACGAGTCAAAAATCCGCACTTTATTACAGGATTTATTGCCAGTTCTCACAGTATTTCATAACCAAGGTATTATTCACCGGGATATTAAACCAGAAAATATCATGAGTCGTCGCAGTGATGGCAAATTTATATTAATTGATTTTGGCGCATCCAAGCAATTACAGGGAACGGTGAAAACAGGCACATCAATTGGTACTTTTGGATACGCGCCTTTAGAGCAGATGCAGGGTGGTAAAGTATATCCTGCTAGTGATTTGTATAGTATTGGTGTAACTTGTTTTCATTTGTTAACAGGAGTTCACCCTTGGCAACTTTGGCAGGAAGATGGTTATAAATGGGTAAAAGAATGGCGTAATCATTTACAATCACCCCTGAGTTCAGAATTAGGGCAAATTTTAGATCAGCTATTACAAAAAGAAGCTCAACAGCGTTATCAGTCTGCTGAAAAAGTTTTACAGGATCTAAACCCCCTCCCCGCAAGGGAAGTAAGAACCCCACCCCCTAACCCCCTCCCCGCAAGGGAAGTAAGAACCCCACCCCCTAACCCCCTCCCCGCAAGCAAGGAGGGGGAACTAAAATCATCCTGTGGAATGGACTACAGGAAACTGCGTGACTACCTCGCACAAGGAAAATGGAAAGAAGCAGACAAGGAAACAGCACGGGTAATGTTAGCAGTTGCGAAGCGGGAAAAGGAAGGTTGGTTAGATGATAAAAGTATTGATAATTTTCCCTGTGCAGACCTCCGTACCATTGACCAGTTGTGGGTAAAATACAGTGGTGGTAAATTTGGGTTTTCAGTGCAGAAACGAATTTATCAAAGTTTCGGTGGAACGAGAAAATATAATTTGGAAATATGGGAGAAGTTCGGGGACAAGGTAGGATGGAGAAAGGGAGGCTACTGGTTGTACTACAAAGATATTACTTATGACAAGAAAGCACCAGAAGGCCACCTCCCGGTGAGACCTGGTAAGGCGCGGAACGTGGGTTGGTTGTGGGGGGTGGGGTGGGAGGTCGTGCTGTCTTCTCTTTGCGGGTCTGGTGCTGTCTTCTCTCGCGTTGAGACTTGTAAGTTGAGATGGTTACTATTACGAATTATAAACAGGTAATTTTCCACAAAGTCTTGCCGGTTCTGGGTTTTCGATACCTGGTACTTGAGAATAGTCAAAAAATCAGAAAAGATGTAGTACAGTTTGTGGGGTGCATTAGGAGCGCGAAAAGATGAGAAAATATACAAATAAATTAACTACGCGACGTAACGCACCATTAATATTGTCACAAATCAGGATACCCCAGGATTTCAGGATTTACAGGATTTTATTTTGTGGTTAAAGTTACCCGATTTCTCAGATAATTAATGTTAGTAAATGATAAGATTAATAAAACAAGTCGGAGATCTGAATCTCTCAATTGTTAGAATCATTATCCAATATTTACCCAACTTCTAAAAGCCTTTAATGTCGCATTTCTGCCTATAGTTCGACTTTTTTCTAAATATTGAGGAATAACTGCAATTAAAGGTAAATTAGGAAAATTTAAACTAGATTTAGATTCCACATAAACACCATCTTGTAAAATATTAATTTGCAAAATTCCGTTTTCAAACCGCCATACTTCAGGAACTTTTAAACCTTGATATATATTCAAATGGGTACGGGAAGTAATATCAATTTCTAAAGCTAAATCTGGAGGAGGGTCAATTGTTAAATCCAATCTTTTTTTCCCCCGAATTACAGCCTCATTTTGAATATAAAAACATTGATCAGGTTCTATACCTTGTGCCATAAATTGATTTTTAAATGTCGTAGAACCAAGACTAATAAATTCAACATCTAACTGTTCTAACAATGCTTTGACTAAATCACTAATAATTTCTTTATCAAATTCATGTTCTGGTAAAGGACTCATAATTTCTAATATTCCCCTATCATAAGCAATTCGCGCAGCCCGATGTTCTCCCAATTCTTCAATAATTGTTTCTAATTCTTTCCAAGTCACATTTTCTAATATAACCCTTTGTCCTGGTGGTACATGAATGCGCTTTAATTCTAACAACATCATTGCCACTCCTTATAATTTGAATTTTTTAACATTATAACATCCGATATCCCCAACTTCTTGAAGATGTCGGGGATCTAACCAACGCCATGATATTATTACCACGATATAATTGAATTAATCTTCACCATATCTACAAGGGTATGATTATTTGGCAACCAGGGCAACAAATTAATAACGGTAGATTTATCATTCAAGGTAAACCCTTGGGTAGTGGTGGTTTTGGGACTACTTATAAAGCCTTAGAACCCAGCACGGGTAAATTATACGCCATTAAAACCCTCAATCAGCAAATGCAATTGCGAGAGGACTTTGCAGAACAACAGGTTAAGTTTATTAACGAAGCCTTGACAATTAAAGGTTTTGATCATCAGCATATTCTCAAAGTCCATGAAGTCATTCAATCAGGTGAGCTTTTTGGCGTAGTGATGGAATATATTGATGGAGTAACTTTATTTCAATATATTAGACAAAAGGATATTAGACAAAAGGGACAACTTACCGAAAGCGAAGCACTATTATATATAGATCAAATTGGTCAGGCTTTAGAATATGTTCACGCTAAAGGTAGTTTACACCGGGACATTAAACCTGCAAATATTCTCTTACGCCAAAATAAACAAGAAGCGGTTTTAATTGATTTTGGTTTAACTCGCAGTATTGCTACTAAAAGCATGACAGCTTCTTTAACAGAAGGTTATGCACCTATTGAACAATATCGTCGCAAAGGGAGTTTTGGACCCCATACCGATGTTTATGCTTTAGCTGCTACTTTATATTATCTGCTCACGGCTGACGGACTCAACCAAGAGGGTGAATTTAGTCCCGTACCCGCACAAAACCGGAAATATGATGATGAACCTTTACCAGCGCCAAGACATTATAATTCTCGCATTAGTCAAAGGGTGAATGATGCTATTTTAGCCGGGATGGAAATAGAACCGGAAAAGCGGACTCCGACAGTGTTGGAGTTTCGGGAAAATTTGGGTTTGGTAAGAACCCCACCCCCTCACCCCCTCCCCGCAAGGGAAGTAAGAACCCCACCCCCTCACCCCCTCCCCGCAAGCGAGGAGGGGGGACTAAAATCATCCTGTGGAATGGACTACAGCAAACTGCGTGACTACCTCGCACAAGGGAAATGGAAAGAAGCAAACGAGGAAACAAAGCGGGTAATGTTAGCAGTTGCGAAACGGGAAAAAGAAGGTTGGTTAAATGAAGGAAATATTGATAATTTTCCCTGTGAAGACCTTCGTACCATTGACCAGTTGTGGGTAAAATACAGTGATGGTAAATTTGGTTTTTCTGTGCAGAAACGAATTTATCAAGGTTTTGGTGGAACGAGAGAATATAACTCAGACATCTGGGAAAAGTTTGGGGATAAGGTAGGATGGAGAAAAGGAGGGAACTGGTTGTACTACAAAGATAAGAATGAGAGATGGTTGTACTACAAAGATATTACTTTTGACAAGAAAGCACCAGAAGGCCACCTCCCAATGTTGTTTAAATGTAGGCGGGAATTGTGGGAAATGAATATTTTGTATTTGTGGGTGTGGGGATTGTATGGTGGTGGGATTGGGTTCTTCTCTCGCGTCGAGACTTGTAAACTGTAACATTTAAGGGTTACAGAAAATTATTAAGTCTGAATCAGGATAACCAGGATTAAAAGATTAACAGGATGGTAATTTATAGATGGTTTGTTTGGTGATGAAAGTTGTATTTGTCACAAATCAGGATAACCAGGATTAAAGGATTGACAGGATGGTAATTTATAGATGGTTTGTTTGGTGATGAAAATTGCATTTGTCACAAATCAGGATAACCAGGATTAAAAGATTAACAGGATGGTAATTTATAGATGGTTTAAATTATTCAAAAACAATCATTCAAAAACATCCTGAAAAATCACCAACTCCCCACCAAAAATCATCCAAAAACATCCTGTAAATCCTCAAATCCTGGACATCCTGATATGGCTAACGCCACACTTCGCTATCAGACAAATAAATTAAATCCTAAATAACTATGTCAGCAAGAGATTTATTTCATCAAGCAGTTGTCAACGCATTATTAAAAGAACAATGGTTAATTACTCATGATCCTTTAGAAATTCAGCTTGAGGAAACAAAACTTAAAATTGATTTAGGTGCAGAAAGACTAATAGCAGCAGACAAAGGAGAGGAAAAAATTGCTATAGAAATCAAGAGTTTTGCAAGCAATTCTCCCGTAAGTGATTTTCATACAGCATTAGGACAATTTCTCAATTATCAAATTATTTTAGAAGAAACTCAATCAGAACGAGAATTATATTTAGCAGTTCCCAATGATACTTATATCTCCTTCTTTCAAACTCGACTTGCTAAAATAGCAGTAGAAAAATATAACATTAAAATTATAGTATATGATCCAATAGCGGAGGTAATTGTCAAATGGCAAATTTAGAACATTATCGTCAATGTATTCAAACCATTCTCAAAGAACATGGCAAATACAAACCAAAATATGATGAAATAGATAATGAATTAATTTTTGATACAAATAATGATCATTATCAATTAATGTATGTAGGATGGAATGGATTCCAAAGAATTTATTACAGCATCATTCATTTTGACATTAAGAATAACAAAATCTGGATTCAACAAAATACCACAGAAACAGATTTAGCTCAAGAATTAGTTAATATGGGAGTACCAAAAGAGGATATTGTTTTTGGTTTACAACCACCATACAAACGTCCTTATACTGGTTATGGGGTAGCTTAATTTCTATTTCTCAAGAAGTCGGGAATCTAACCAACGCCATGATATAACTACCATGATATAATTCAATTAATCTTTACCATATCTACAAGGGTATGATTATTTGGCAACCAGGGCAACAAATTAATAACGGTAGATTTATCATTCAAGGTAAACCCTTGGGTAGTGGTGGTTTTGGAACTACCTACAAAGCCTTAGAACCTAGCACGGGTAAATTATACGCCATTAAAACCCTCAATCAGCAAATGCAATTGCAAGAGGACTTTGCAGAACAACAGGTTAAGTTTATTAACGAAGCCTTGACAATTAAAGGTTTTGATCATCAGCATATTCTCAAAGTCCATGAAGTCATTCAAGCAGGTGAGCTTTTTGGCGTGGTGATGGAATATATTGATGGAGTAACTTTATTTCAATATATTAGACAAAAGGGACAACTTACCGAAAGCGAAGCACTATTATATATAGATCAAATTGGTCAGGCTTTAGAATATATTCACGCTAAAAGCAGTTTACACCGGGACATTAAACCTGCAAATATTCTCTTACGCCAAAATAAACAAGAAGCGGTTTTAATTGATTTTGGTTTAACTCGCAGTATTGCTACTAAAAGCATGACAGCTTCTTTAACAGAAGGTTATGCACCTATTGAACAATATCGTCGCAAAGGGAGTTTTGGACCCCATACCGATGTTTATGCTTTAGCTGCTACTTTATATTATCTGCTCACGGCTGACGGACTCAACCAAGAGGGTGAATTTAGTCCCGTACCCGCACAAAACCGGAAATATGATGATGAACCTTTACCAGCGCCAAGACATTATAATTCTCGCATTAGTCAAAGGGTGAATGATGCTATTTTAGCCGGGATGGAAATAGAACCGGAAAAGCGGACTCCGACAGTGTTGGAGTTTCGGGAAAATTTGGGTTTGGTAAGAACCCCACCCCCTCACCCCCTCCCCGCAAGGGAAGTAAGAACCCCACCCCCTAACCCCCTCCCCGCAAGCGAGGAGGGGGGACTAAAATCATCCTGTGGAATGGACTACAGCAAACTGCGTGACTACCTCGCACAAGGGAAATGGAAAGAAGCAGACGAGGAAACAGCACGGGTAATGTTAGTGGTTGCGAAGCGGGAAAAAGAAGGTTGGTTAGATGATAAAAGTATTGATAATTTTCCCTGTGCAGACCTCCGCACCATTGACCAGTTGTGGGTAAAATACAGTGATGGTAAGTTTGGTTTTTCTGTGCAGAAACGAATTTATCAAGGTTTTGGTGGAACGAGAGAATATAATAGGGAAATATGGGAGAAGTTCGGGGACAAGGTAGGATGGAGAAAAGGAGGGGACTGGTTGTACTACACAGATATTACTTTTGACAAGAAAGCACCAGAAGGCCACCTCCCCCGATTTGCTGGGATTGTTATTTGGGGTTATGGTGGGGTTTTGTTTTGTGGTTCTTCTCTCGCGTCGAGACTTGTAGACTGTAACATTTAAGGGGTACAGAAAATTATTAAGTCTGAATCAGGATAGCCAGGATTAAAGGATTAACAGGATGGTAATTTATAGATGGTTTGTTTGGTGATGAAATTTGCATTTGTCTGAATCAGGATATCCAGGATTAAAGGATTAACAGGATGGTAATTTATAGATGGTTTAAATTATTCAAAAGCAATCATTCAAAAACATCCTAAAAAATCCCCAACTCCCCACCAAAAATCATCCAACAACATCCTGTACATCCTCAAATCCTGGACATCCTGATATGGCTAACGCCACGCTTCGCTATCAGACAAATTAAAATCATCAACTCCCCACCAAAAATCATCCAATCACATCCTGTAAATCCTCAAATCCTGGACATCCTGATATGGCTAACGCCACGCTTCGCTATCAGACAAATTAAAATATTAGTACATCACAGATAAAATCAATATCCCGAATAACTCAGACAAAAAATTATGACAATAGCTGACCAAATTTACGCAATTGTAAAAACCCTACCCCCAGCACAAGCTGAAGAAATTCTCAACTTTGCAGAATTTATCCGTAATAAACACCTCAACACTAATCAAAATATCAATAACTCTCAAAATCTCTCTTGGGAAGAATTAGTTTATTCACTAGCTGGAACTTGGAAAGATGATTTTCCCAGTTTAGAAGAAATTCGCAGCAGTACAGGAGAAGATGTTTTAAGGGAGAGTTTCTAAAATGTATGTTTTAGATACCAACACTTTAATTTACTATTTTAAAGGTCAGGGACAAGTTGCTGCAAATTTCGCTAAAATACCAAACCAAGAAATTTTAATTCCTACAATTGTTCTCTTTGAATTACAAGTAGGAATTGCTAAATCAAATTCACCCGCAAAACGCACCCAACAACTGCAACAACTTTTAAACCGCATTAATTTAGTTGATTTTGATAGAGATGCTGCTTTTGCTGCTGCTAAAATTCGCGCTGACTTAGAACAAAAAGGAACTCCTATAGGTCCAATGGATGTTTTAATTGCTGGAATAGCTGTCACATTACAAGCAACTCTAGTTACTCACAATGTGAATGAATTTTCCAAAGTTTCAGGAATGACAATTGTGGACTGGTATTAACTATAATCAAGTTTAAAATTAGGTAACAGAAATATGAAATGCGACATTTGTAATAGCGAAGGTGTACATATCCGCAACGTTACCAGAACTTATGGGAAAGGAGAAGAATTACTAATAATTGAAAATCTACCTATTATTAGTTGTCCTCATTGCGGTGAAAGTTACAGCACTTCCCGGTGTTATGAGGTACAGTAACAACAATTAGTGAACCAATTTTTTAAATGTTGAGGATTCATCAAATCGAGAGCAACAGAAATAACTTTATCAACTATTTCAGTGGTAGTTGGAG
>NZ_BJCF01000006.1 GCF_005402965.1 Dolichospermum planctonicum | reverse complement strand
TATTTTATTATTAATATCTGTACTTGAGGTGAAGACTTTGGAGGTAGGATAGCGATAGCGAAGCGCTGCTGCAAGCAGTTCGCTATATAATAGGGTAAGTTTAGGTTGAGTGAGGTACATTTTGTGCAGGCAAGATGCCTGCACCACAAGATTTTTATCATTAATATCATAAGATCGGAAACTGCTGTAAAATCCCTATCTTCATCCTGTACATCCTTTCATCCTGGATATCCTGATTCTGACATTACCCCACAAAGCAACAATTAACGCAAAAAAACCGCGAAAAATTTGTTTTTTAGGTGTTGACAAAGGATTTTAAATATGTTATCATTATCTTGATAAGGAAGAACTATCTTAAGGAGTGCGGAGTACAGAGTTAGAGAGTGGGGAGTATGAAGAAGAGGATGAAGAAGATAACCCCGCACCCCGCACCCCGCACCCCGCACCCCGCACCATGTTGTGGAGCGGGCAAGATGCCCGCTAAAATCATAGAAATTAAATGCAGTACAGCTTAATGATTCATGAAAGGATCTATACTGCCAATTTCAAATTCACAGGCTCTAGAAATGGTTTCTGGGGGTAATTCATCAAAACTAATTAATGATAAATGATTGGGATTATTGATTAATTCCTGCGCTAATAAATAACCGGTAATTGTCCAAGTTTGATATTTTCTCGCTTGTTTACCAATTAATCTCCCTTTTTTACCATCATAATATTCTGGCCATTCATCTTCACTCAGTCGAGATTTAGCAATTTCAATGGCTTTTTGTGCTAATTCTGGTTTTTTGGTTTTTACCGCTGCTGCTGCTAACATCCACATTAAAACAGGCCAACTTCCGGCATTATGATATGACCAGGGAATATTTTTTGGATCACACCCCGTTACTACTCGATATTCTTCACCTTGTAAAGCAGGATAACAGATTTTAATAGGCATATCTCCTACTAAATCCTCCCATCTTTTTTCAATCAAATTCATAATTGCTTCAGACTGTTCTTCTGTAGAAAGATCAGAAATTACAGCCATTAAGTTTCCGAGGGTGAAAAAACGAGTATCCATTTGTGATGGTCCAACATTTCCCGCAAAATAACCCCCTTTTCTGGGTAGCCATTTATCTAAATCATAATAGGGTAAAGAATCTGCATAAATATTGAAAAGATTAACCGCAGCTTTACCGTATTCTTCTCCTTTAAACCGATAAATCGCATTCAAACGATGAATATCTATCCAATAATGCTGACGAAGATGACCACATAATAAAGGTAAACGGTTATCAATGGCTTCAATAATATCTTGATTACCTTGGCAAATTAGCAGTTCTCGCGCTGCACGTAAAGCCGCAAAAAACAGAACTTGAATTTCTAAAGGATGTCCATAAATACCCATACGTCTATCTATCATACACGCGCCGTCGGGAACTAATAGAGTTGGGTACATATCAAAACGATTAGCCAAACAGATATCCATAATTAACCTAATTCCTGTTTGGAATTGAGGTTGATAAGCTAAAGATGAATCATTGGTAGCGACTACATAAGCCCGCAATAAAATCAACCACCATAAACAAGAATCAACTGGTGTCACTCTAGCAATAGCGTGTTCACCAAAATCAGCTTCTAAAAATTCTTCCCCATTGGCAGAAACGACTTTAAAACTGGCTGGAATTAGACCTCTACCGGGTTTATAGGCATCTAATGCTTTTTCTTGAGGCTGTAACTTTAATGTTTCTTCTAGGAAGTTTTTGACAATATCTGTTCTACCTTTAATCAGAAAAATTAACGCCGAAGAAACGAAATCTCGAATAAAACATTGGTCATAATTTAATGCTTCTACGGATGAATCATAAGCGGCTACAGTACCTACAGGCTGACCTTTGTAGTAGAGAATTGAATTCTCTAATACTTGCCATGCTTCATTTTCTATATTTTGACTTGTCTCTAATTTATTTAGTTGCATTTCCAGACTAACTCCATTTAGATAGTAGATTTTTTGGGAGTAGATACACCTTTAATTATTGTTTATGCCATTTTCATCATAACTTTGAAATAGCAAATATCAATCCAGTCAAAATACTAAAACTTAGTCAATGTAAAAACCTAACTGCATAGTATTTAGCAGTTTTCTTAACTTCTGAAAATACACCTCATTCCGTGTATTAGAATCACAGAATTTTAGTATACATACTTGATCAGGAATTTGCTATTGAAATCAAAAAAAATATTATTCCCCTACAACTTAACAATTTATAACGTTTTTTGAAAATATGCAACATAAACAATTCACAAAAATTCAAAAAAACTCAAAAAAATCAGAAAATTCAAAAAATCTAGTTATTAATACTGATAAAGCTATCTTTCTTTGATAGCCTGTGAAAAAATCGAGTTTATAGGGCAGAATTTCCAAATTTCCACTGATTTTATGATCAATTATGTGTCTTATGTGTCTTTAATTGCTGCTGAAACTTTTGATATGCCTGATTAACTGCTTGCATGGCAGTTTTAGCACTAACAGAACTGTTAATATCAGGATGATATAATTTAGCTAATCTCAGATAGGCCAGTTTGACATCTTTGGGGTGAGTTTTCGGTTCTACGCCTAAAATTTCCCACCATTCCCCAATTAATGGTAAATTATCGCTGCTGTCAAGTTGCCAAATCTTGATAGTCCCACCTTGATCACCACTAATCAGCATTGTACCATCTAGACTAAAAACTAGGGGACTAAAACCAGAAATAGTTGCCAATAATGCCCCAGTTTGAAAATTCCAAAGTTTGATAATTCCCTCTTGACTACTACTAGCAACAATTTTACCATCTGGGTGAATAGCAATAATAGCCACAGATAAAACAGCTTCCGCTTGTCCAGAAAAAATATAAAGACATTTGCCAGTTTGCAAATTCCATAAATTAACTTGTCTGTCATTACTACCACTCACCAAAGTTTTATTATTAGGATGAATAGCTACACTATTCACTTTAGCTGTGTGTCCTTTGAGAGTTTTTACACATTGCCAATTTCCCATTGTTTGAGAAGCCATAGTTAATATTTTATGGGGTTCATTTTTTGCAGTTTGACTATTTATCTTTGCCTTTAATTTTTCTAACTCATCATCAATTTCTAAGTCCGTAAATTTGCCATGAAGATCATCACCAGATAACTTTAGTAACGCTGCAAGATAATGATAATGATCATGATCATCATCATTTTGTCAAATTTTCTCTTCCATACGTTCAAAAAGCTGCATGGGGGTTTCTTGAAATTCAGAATCATTTAATAATTTAGCCACACCATAAGCAGCAAGTCCTAAAACTGCACCAATTCCCGCTATGGGTACAGTACCAATACCGAATGCTAACCCAACTTTAGGCGCGACAAATCCCATATTACCGATTATATGAGAAATCCCAAAACCACTCATAGCACCAATACCCATGGCACCAAAAGCTACTGTATCCCCTGTTCTCATTCCCTCAAAAGCACCATAAGCAGCAGGGCTAATAACAGCACCCGCAGCCGTTACAGAAGCCGCACCTATTCCCATACCACCAAAGCCGCCAACTATTCCCATACCACCCACAGTGGAGGAAATAGTTGCACCTGTTAACGTTCCTGTGGTCATAAATATTGCACCTGGTTGGGATATTGGTTTCATATACCGGAAAATTGCCCTCACTCTCGTGTCGTTTTGTTTTGTGTAAGTCCTGAGATAGTAACTCTACATAAAATATGCCATTTTGATGACGAAATATTAAGGAATATTGTATTTTGTGTGAAAACCCCAGGCTAAGGGGGGAGGCCAGCTAAAAGTCCGTGATAGGATACTTTGGGAAAATATTGATAATTAGGAGAAAACCTTTGACACTACGGGTTGCTGTTGTTGGTTCTGGACCTGCGGGTTCATGCGCTGCTGAAACTTTAGCGAAAGCTGGAATCGAAACATACTTGTTTGAGCGGAAATTAGATAACGCCAAACCTTGTGGGGGTGCTATTCCCCTCTGTATGGTGAATGAGTTTGATTTACCTCCAGAAATTATTGACCGTCGGGTACGGAAAATGAAAATGATTTCTCCCTCTAATCGTGAGGTTGATATCAATTTGATAAATGAAGACGAATATATAGGAATGTGCCGCCGAGAAGTGCTAGATGGTTTCTTGCGAAACCGGGCGGCCAAATTAGGGGCGAATTTAATTAACGCCACTGTTCATAAGGTTGATATTCCTGGGAACAATACTGACCCCTATACCATCCATTATGTTGACCATACAGGAGACGGGTCCGAGGGCGTGACTAAAAGCCTCAAGGTGGATTTAATCGTTGGTGCGGACGGCGCAAATTCCCGCATTGCTAAGGATATGGGTGCTGGAGATTATAATTATGCGATCGCTTTCCAAGAACGCATTCGTCTCCCCCAAGATAAAATGGCCTATTATAATGACCTGGCGGAAATGTACGTTGGTGACGATGTTTCTACCGACTTCTACGCTTGGGTATTTCCCAAATATGATCACGTAGCGGTAGGTACTGGCACAATGCAAGTTAACAAAGCCAGTATTAAACAATTACAAGCAGGTATTCGCGCCCGTGCTTCTGAAAAACTAGCCGGTGGTAAAATCATCAAAGTAGAAGCCCACCCCATACCCGAACATCCCCGTCCCCGTCGCGTTGTGGGACGCATTGCTTTAGTAGGAGACGCTGCTGGTTATGTCACTAAATCCTCCGGTGAAGGTATTTACTTTGCGGCCAAATCTGGGAGAATGTGTGCAGAAACCATTGTCGAAACTTCCAACAATGGAGCGCGGATACCTACAGAACGAGATTTAAAACTTTACCTCAAACGTTGGGATAAGAAATACGGACTCACTTACAAAGTCTTAGACATTCTACAAACCGTCTTCTATCGTTCCGATGCTACCCGGGAAGCATTTGTAGAAATGTGTGATGATATGGACGTACAAAAGCTAACTTTTGACAGTTATCTTTATAAAACTGTAGTTCCTGCTAACCCCTTTACCCAATTAAAAATTACCGCTAAAACCATTGGTAGTTTAATTCGTGGTAACGCCCTTGCACCTTAAATATAAGAAATCAGAAGCCCGAAATTCGTTTCTGGGCTTCTTTTTTTGGGTGAATAAATTACATATTTTTTTCTCACGCAGAGACGCAAAATGTAAATTACTTAAAATGGTGGGTTACACTGTCGCTAAGTAGGTTGGCGTTAAAAATTGTCGTTATGAGAAGGGAACTCTTAACTCTTAACTGGGAACTCTTAACTGGGAACTGGGCAACTTTACTTTTCGTTACTTGTGTCGGTTTTTTTCCGTTCACCTACTTAACACACCTACTTTTAAATTTAAGATAGTTCTTCCTTATCAAGATGAGGATAACATTTTTCAAATCCTTTGTCAATTTTGTCAGAATCAGGATATCCAGGATGCAAGGATGTACAGGATAATGATTTAAAATGGTGCGTTACTATATTATATAGCGAACTGCTTGCAGCAGCGCTTCGCTATCGCTATGCTACACCAAAAGTCTTTAACAACGGTGCGTTACTAGTCGCTAACACACCCTACTATTTGGCTGTTCCCTGTCAGCTGTCACCTGTCACCTAATTTCAGATAGTTCTTCCTTATCAAGATTAGGATAACATATTTCAAATCCTTTGTCAACACCTAAAAAACAAATTTTTCGCGGTTTTTTTGCGTCTTGTTTCCTGTCAACTGTCAACTGTCAACTGTCAACTGTCAACTGTCAACTGTCAACTGTCAACTGTCAACTGTCAACTGTCAACTGTCAACTGTCAACTGTCAACTGTCAACTGATTAAAGGATGTACAGGATGAAGATGGGGATTTTATGATGATGATTAAAGATGGTGCGTTACTATATACTCTGGTAACATTCATGCTTTTACATTTGTCAGAATCAGGATATCCAGGATGAAAGGATGTACAGGATGAAGATGGGGATTTTTTGATGATGTCAATGATTTAATATGGTGCGTTACTATATTATATAGTTATTATATAGCGAACTGCTTGCAGCAGCGCTTCGCTATCGCTGTGCTACACCCAAAGTCTTCACCTCAAGTACAGATATTAATAATAAAATAAAACTCTTGTGGTGCAGGCATCTTGCCTGCACAAAGTGTACCTCACTCAATCTGAACTTACCCTATTATATAGCGAACTGCTTGCAGCAGCGCTTCGCTATCGCTATCCTACTCAAAAAGCTATTCCCTGTTCCCTGTCAGCTGTCACCTGTCACCTAATTTCAGATAGTTCTTCCTTATCAAAATTATGATAACATATTTCAAATCCTTTGTCAACACCTAAAAATAAAATTTTTCGCGGTTCTTTTGCGTCTTGTGATAATTGTAGGTTGGGTTAAGCCACAGCGTCACCCAACAAAGTCCTAACAACAAAGATAATTGTAGGTTGGGTTAAGCCACAACGTAACCCAACAAAGTCCTAACAACAAAGTCCCTAAGTTATTGGGTTGAGAAGACCCAACAAAGCTATTAACTAAATAGGAAAGTACCTCCAAACAGGTTTAAACTCGCATTGGTGCTATTAAATCCTGATGTACCGGATAAAGTCATTAATGATTGACCAGTACCAAAACCAGGATTACCAATAATACCATCTCCAATTCGCACTAATGTAGAATTACCTGATGTAATCACATCAAAATTGGCAATACCTGTAAAGTTCAGTTTATCGCCACCGACACCGCGCACAAATTGGTAAACTGTATCTGTACCATCACCAAGAACGTAATTAACGTTATCTACAGCATTATCGTTTCCTAAATACAGAGTATCGTTACCCAAACCACCAACGAAGGTATCAGCACCTGTACCACCATAGAGGAAATTATTACCATCGTTACCAACGAGGGTATTATTGAGGTCATTACCTGTACCGTTAATAGAGGTTGTTCCTTGTAAAACCAGGTTTTCTACGTTGGTGGTGAGAGTATAAGTTACAGTGCTGAAAACGCTATCTGTTCCTTGTCCTCCTAATTCTGTGATGCTATCTGCTGTATTGTCCACATAGTAAGTATCATTACCAGCACCACCAAGGAGGGTATCAGCACCCGTACCACCAGTAAGAACGTTAGCTGCTGCGTTACCTGTAATGATATTACTGAGGGTGTTACCTGTACCGTTAATAGCGGTTGTTCCCTGTAACGTTAGGTTTTCTAAGTTGGTGCTGAGAGTGTAAGTTACAGTGCTGAAAACGCTATCTGTTCCTTGTCCTCCTAATTCTGTGATGATATCTGCTGTGGAGTCCACATAGTAGGTATCATTACCAGCACCACCAATGAGGGTATCAGCACCCGTACCACCAGTAAGAACGTTATTACCAGTGTTACCTGTAATGATATTATTGAGGGTGTTACCTGTACCATTAATCGCAGTTGTTCCCTGTAACGTTAGGTTTTCTAAGTTGGTGGTTAAGGTATAAGTTACAGTGCTGAAAACGCTATCTGTTCCTTCATTCAGGTTTTCTGTGATGATATCTGCTGTGGAGTCCACATAGTAGGAATCGTTACCAGCACCACCAATTAAAGTATCAGCACCTGTACCACCAGTAAGAACGTTATTACCAGTGTTACCTGTAATGATATTATTGAGGGTGTTACCTGTACCGTTAATAGCGGTTGTTCCCTGTAATGTTAGGTTTTCTAAGTTGGTGGTTAAGGTATAAGTTACAGTGCTGAAAACGCTATCTGTTTCTTGTCCTCCTAATCCTCCTAATTCTGTGATGATATCTGCTGTATTGTCCACATAGTAGGTATCATTACCAGCACCACCAAGGAGGGTATCAGCACCCGTACCACCGGTAATAACGTTATCGGCTTCGTTACCTGTAATGATATTATTGAGGGTGTTACCTGTACCGTTAATCGCAGTTGTTCCCTGTAACGTTAGGTTTTCTAAGTTGGTGGTTAAAGTATAAGTTACAGTGCTGAAAACGCTATCTGTTCCTTCATTCAGGTTTTCTGTGATGGTATCTG
Source organism: Dolichospermum planctonicum (assembly GCF_005402965.1). Taxonomy (GTDB): domain Bacteria; phylum Cyanobacteriota; class Cyanobacteriia; order Cyanobacteriales; family Nostocaceae; genus Dolichospermum; species Dolichospermum planctonicum. The sequence goes on along the minus strand of NZ_BJCF01000006.1, from coordinate 138,354 downwards.
CTGTGGAGTCCATATAGTAGGAATCATTACCAGCACCACCAAGGAGGGTATCAGTACCAGCACCACCAGTCAGAACGTTAGCTGCTGCGTTACCTGTAATGATATTATCGAGGTCATTACCTGTACCATTAATCGCAGTTGTTCCCTGTAATGTTAGGTTTTCTAGGTTATCCCCCAATGTGTAATCAATAATGCTGAAAACAATATCTGTTCCTTCATTCAGGTTTTCTGTGATGGTATCTGCTGTATTATCCACATAGTAGGTATCATTACCAGCGCCACCAATGAGGGTATCAGCACCTGCACCACCAGTCAGAACGTTAGCTGCTGCGTTACCTGTAATGATATTATTGAGGGTGTTACCTGTACCGTTAATGGCGGTTGTTCCCTGTAATGTTAGGTTTTCTAGGTTTCTTAATGTCCAAGTGTTTAAGGTCCAAGTGATGGAAGATTCTACGGTATCAATACCACGATTTAAACCTTCAGAAATGATATCGCCAATATTGTCTACGACATAGGTATCATTTCCTTGACCACCGATTAAAAGGTCTGTACCTGTTCCCCCGTTGAGATAATCATCACCATCTCCACCAGTTAAATCATCGTTTCCTGTACCACTTTTAATCCAATCATTAGCGGCGGTCCCTAAAAAGCTGACTGTACCTGTAAAGCTGCTTAAATCAAAGTTTTCAAATCCGAATACTGTTGTGTCAGGAATATCTAATTGATTGGTGATGTTATTGGTATCTATGGAGATAAAATCATTATCTGTTCCTTGGGTGATAATTAAGGTATCTGTGCCATTACCACCATCAATGGTGTCTTGTTGTTGTAAATTGGCGAATATGCTGGTGATGGTGTCGTTTCCATCTTGAGCATCTATGATATCTTGTTGGGGTGTGATGGTAAAGCTTTCGTCTTCGTTAAGGTCAGTTATTTCAATGGTTAATTGTTGCTCGAAGGATAACCCATCTTGGTCGGTGGTTTGTACTCTAATGATATAACTGTTTTTGGTTTCAAAGTCAAATACAGCGTTGGTGGTAAGTTGATTATTGGTAATGGTAAATAAACTATTATCTGTTGCAATATCTCCTGTAACTAAACTATAGGTAAAGGTGTTTTCTGTGTCTGGGTCGGTGGTGGTGAGATTACCCACTACTGTACCAATAATTTGATTTTCCGCAACGGTGTTGTTAGAGAGAGTTAAATTAGTAGGAGTTTCGTTAACGTTACTGACACCAATGGTTAATTGTTTCTCGAAGGATAACCCATCTTGGTCTGTGGTTTTGACTCTAATGCTGTAACTGTTTTTGGTTTCAAAGTCAAATACAGCGTTGGTGGTAAGTTGATTATTGCTAATGGTAAATAAACTATTATCTGTTGCACCGTCCCCGGTGACTAAGCTATAAGTAAAGGTGTCTCCTGTATTTGGATCTGTGGTGGTGAGATTACCAATCACTGTACCAATAATTTGGTTTTCTGCAATTGTGCTGGTGGAGAGTGTGAGGTTAGTGGGTGCTTGGTTATTAAACTCACTGACATTAATAATCTTTAAACCACCGACAGAATCAGCTACGTAAGCATAGTTACCGACTACTTGCACACCTCTAGCATAGTCAGATGTATTATAATTGCCTTTGAGGGTGGGGGTTGTGGGGTTGCTGATGTCAATGATTTGTAGTCCTGAATCATTATCAGCTACGTAAGCATAGTTACCGACAACTTGCACACCCCAAGCATAGCCAGATGTATCATAATTGCCTTTGAGGGTGGGGGTTGTGGGGTTGCTGATGTCAATGATTTGTAGTCCTGAATACTCATCAGCTACGTAAGCATAGTTACCGACAACTTGCACACCCCAAGCATAGTCAGATGTATCATAATTGCCTGTGAGGGTGGGGGTTGTGGGGTTGCTGATGTCAATGATTTGTAGTCCTGAATCATTATCAGCTACGTAAGCATAGTTACCGACTACTTGCACACCCCAAGCATAGTCAGAAGTATCATAATTGCCCTTGAGGGTGGGGGTTGTGGGGTTGCTGATGTCAATTATTTGTAGTCCTGAATCATTATCAGCTACGTAAGCATAGTTACCGACAACTTGCACACCCCAAGCAATGCCAGATGTATTATAATTGCCCTTGAGGGTGGGGTTAGAGGGGTTGCTGATGTCAATTATTTGTAGTCCTGACCAATAATCAGCTACGTAAGCATAGTTACCGACTACTTGCACACCCGAAGCATTGCCAGATGTATCGTAATTGCCCTTGAGGGTGGGGGTTGTGGGGTTGCTGATGTCAATGATTTGTAGTCCTGAACCAGCATCAGCTACGTAAGCATAGTTACCGACTACTTGCACACCTCTAGCATAGCCAGATGTATTATAATTGCCTTTGAGGGTGGGGGTAGTGGGGTTGCTGATGTCAATTATTTGTAGTCCTGAATCATTATCAGCTACGTAAGCGTAGTTACCGACAACTTGCACACCTATAGCCCAGCCAGATGTATTATAATTGCCTTTGAGGGTGGGGGTAGTGGGGTTGCTGATGTCAATTATTTGTAGTCCTGAACCACTATCAGCTACGTAAGCATAGTTACCGACTACTTGCACACCTCTAGCCCAGCCAGATGTATCATAATTGCCCTTGAGGGTGGGGGTTGTGGGGTTGCTGATATCAATGATTTGTAGTCCTGAATTACCATCAGCTACGTAAGCGTAGTTACCGACTACTTGCACACCACGACCATTAGAAATCTTGTAACTTCCCTTGACAACGGGTATGGCAGGGTTGCTAATATCAATGATGTCTAGTGTATCCCCTACAGCGTAAGCATAGTTACCCACCACTGTCACAGCATTGGCATAGCTTAAAATATCCCACACTCCGACTAATGTGGGTGCAAATACTCCCTGGTAGCTGTGGAGGGTGTCTGCAACAATATCTGACAAATGTAGAGATGTGCCATGGAATGTCTCTGTAACGGGAATATTCACCTCTAACTGCCAATTTCCCCCTAATGCTGCATTGCCGGTTTTTGTGGTGGAGGCGCTAATGGTGGCGTTGGTAATTTGATGTAATTTGTGAATAAATTCTGTCCCAGCGTCTCCGGCAGCGACGTTACAACCATATAGTAAAATATTCTGAGGTTGCCACTGTTGTAATTGTTGGGTGTAATTATGAATATTAGTTAAGTTTAATTGACTATTGCCTAAATATAAGCATCCAGGCGCGCCGTGGGAAAGGATGTGAATGGTGGTGATGTGGGGATGTTGTTGTAAAATTTGGCTAATTTGCTCAATTCCGTCTTGCTCTGGGGAAATAATAACTGTTTTTACGCCCTCGATAATTCCTGTTTGCAGGGTCTGATAGTCGGAAAGGGAGGCATCTATAAAAACAATTGTTGTTGCGGTTTGACGGAGAAAAGAGTTGTTAGACATATTTTTTTCCTTTACACCTGGTACTGTAGGTTTTTGTTATATAAGGTAGAAAATGAGCAACTTCACGTAATAAAATCTTGTCATAAATAATATGATGGTAATTGATTAAAGTCAGAAGTACAACCGTATATTTTTAGATTTAATATGTGTTAATTAGTGTCATATACATAATACTCTGGTAACATTCATGCTTTTACATTTGTCAGAATCAGGATATCCAGGATGAAAGGATGTACAGGATAATGATTTAATATGGTGCGTTACTATATACTCTGGTAACATTTATGCTTTTACATTTGTCAGAATCAGGATATCCAGGATGAAAGGATGTACAGGATGAAGATGGGGATTTTCTGATGATGATTAAAGATGGTGGGTTACTATATACTCTGGTAACATTTATGCTTTTACATTTGTCAGAATCAGGATATCCAGGATGAAAGGATTTACAGGATGAAGATGGGGATTTTTTGATGATGATTAAAGATGGTGGGTTACTATATACTCTGGTAACATTTATGCTTTTACATTTGTCAGAATCAGGATATCCAGGATGAAAGGATTTACAGGATGAAGATGGGGATTTTCTGATGAGGGTGCGGGGTGCGGGGTGCGGGGTTATCTTCTTCATCCTCTTCTTCATACTCCCCACTTTCTAACTCTGTACTCCGCACTCCTTAAGATAGTTCTTCCTTATCAAGATCAGGATAACATATTTAAAATCCTTTGTCAATTTTGTCAGAATCAGGATATCCAGGATGAAAGGATGTACAGGATGAGGAGGGGGATTTTCTGATGATGTCAATGATTTAAAATGGTGCGTTACGCTATTATATGGCGAACTGCTTGCAGCAGCGCTTCGCTATCGCTATGCTATACCCAAAGTCTTTACCAAAGGTGCGTTACGAATACAGCTAACACACCCTACTCAAAAAGCTGTTCCCTGTTCCCTGTTCCCTGTTCCCTGTTCCCTGTCACCTGTCACCTATTCCCTGTCACCTGTCCCCGTGGCGTAGCACCTGTCACCTATCACCTATCACCTATCACCTGTCACCTATCACCTGTCAACTGATTAAAGATGGATGTATAAAATTATGGGAATTATTAAAAAGGAATTATCGGGTTAATAGCACAAGTAATTCTTGATTTATTGGTTATGGATAGAACATTCATACAGGACCCCCAGGAACAACTAGTATCAGTGATCACAGGTGATGTGAACCTAGAGGGTAATTTGGTGATCCCCCATGGTGCTATCGGGATAGTTTTATTTGCCCATGGTAGTGGTAGCAGTCGTTACAGTCCCCGTAATCGTTATGTTGCTGAGGTATTACAACAAGCAGGACTGGCAACTTTATTACTTGATTTGCTGACTCTGGAAGAGGAAGAAATTGACTTGCGGACAAGACATTTACGCTTTGATATTGGTTTGTTAGCGTCCCGCTTAGTTGGAGCTACGGACTGGCTGCGACAGAACCCAGATACCCAACAACTCAAGATAGGTTACTTTGGTGCTAGTACGGGAGCGGGTGCGGCTCTTGTGGCTGCTGCGGAACGGGGGGAAGTTGTGAAAGCTATTGTTTCTCGTGGTGGACGACCTGACCTAGCTGGTTCAGCATTACCTCAAGTCAAAGCGCCAACATTGTTGATTGTTGGTGGTGATGATCTGCCTGTAATAGCGATTAATGAGGATGCAATGGCACAGTTACACTCAATCAAACGGTTGGAGATTGTTCCTGGGGCTACACATTTATTTGCAGAACCAGGTAAATTGGCGGCTGTAGCACATTTAGCAAGGGAATGGTTTACACACTACCTCAAATAACAACAGGACTTACACCTCTTCCCTCGCTTCCCCAGCAGCATAATTTCGCACGTCTAATAACTGGTTTTTTGCATCCACAATCACAACAGTAGGAGAGTGACATTTTAACTCTTCCAAGGTAAACTGGCCGTAAGTCATAATAATCAAGCGATCGCCTACTACACCTAAACGTGCTGCTGCTCCATTTAATTCTATAGCTCCTGAATTAGCTACCGCAGGTATAGCATAAGTAGTAAAACGCTCACCATTAGCAATATTCACTACTTGTACTTGCTCATAGGGAAAGATACCAGCTTTTTCTAAGAGAATTTCGTCAATGCTGATACTACCCACATAATTAATATTTGCTCCTGTGAGGGTACAGTTATGAATTTTTGCTAACAAGAAAGTACGCTGCATTGGGATTAAAAATTTTTTTTTGCAACCAGAATGATTCCACAATTATTGATTTAGGGGGTAATTAGTAATTGATATTACCATTACCCATTATATAGCGAATCCTTGTCTCATGAGGTACTTGCGTTTAATTATGACTTCTTGTACCTCACTTGCATGGGAAATACTAGATTACTCCTTGAGCAGCCTGAATAAACTTTTCTACTAAGGGGGCTACTTTTTCCACATCTTGCCAACCGAGAATTTGTGTTACCTTTTTTTCCAAATTCTTGTAACTACGGAAAAATTCCGCAATTTCCTCTAATTTGTGGGGGGATACATCTTTGAGGGACTTTACATGAGCATAGCGTGGATCTTTGACGGGAACACAAAGAATTTTTTCATCACGATCACCACCATCAATCATTTCTAAAAAACCAATTGGTCTAGCAGCAATGATGCAACCGGGGAAAGTTGGCTCATCCATGATCACCATACCATCTAAAGGATCGCCATCGTCTGCCAAGGTGTTAGGGATAAAACCATAGTCATAAGGATACTTTACCGAAGAATAGAGAACGCGATCTAAGGCAAATGCTTGTAAATCCTTATCGTATTCATATTTATTTTTACTCCCACCAGCAATTTCAATTAAGACGTTAAGTACACCTGGTTTGGGTTGGGCAGGAATAAGAGATAAATCCACAATAAAACTCCTATATTAACAGTGAACAGGGGCAGCAGATATTTTTGCTCCCAGTGTCAAATTTTAAGGCATTGTGGATCTTTTCCTCAAAATTCCTGGTTAACTGTTGTAAATTCTGTGAAACGTTAATTCTTGTTAAGTTTTTTCGGTGCTAATCATAAGTATTATTACTTAACAGATGTCTATTATTTGTATTTAATCTCCGGTGTTAGATAGGTTATAGGTTAAAGAGGGCTGATTGTTTTCAACATTGGGTGAAGAGTAGTGGGCAATGATAAATACTGGTAAAATCAGAGTTATCAGAGCGATCATTGTTCCCACAATGTCTGCCAAGCGCTGGGAAGATGTATCACAAGAATTGGCAGACTGGCTATTTAAATTCATACAAAGTTGCAGTTAATCAGATCACTGGTAGGTTGGCTCTCTTTTGGAGAGTATGTATCACCATTCTACCTATTTTTTGACTATAAACCGCAATGTCAGGAATATCTGACATTTGGGTGCAGATTCTGCACCCAATTAGTCCCGACTATGGGGCTACTTTTTTTCTGTAGTTGCTTCTTCTGGTTTTGGTGCGTCTTGTTTTTCTGTATTTGCGGGGTCTGAATCAGTTTTTTGTTGTACTTGCGGCAAGTGAATGCTATTGACTTGATTAATAAATAGTTCTACAGCCTGACTAATTTTTTGTTGTTGTTTATCCTCTTCTGGAATATCATAACAACGATAGGCTGGAGTGATTCCTAAAATAAACTTTTCCTGTTCAGATTCTAACAATTCCACCGCTGTGTTAGCCGCCATCCAATTTTTTTCAAAGGGAAATGATGTGACGACACTAGCCACAATGGAAGCAACTGCTGGACAGATAACAGGTAGCCATTTTAACCACGGCTGTCCTGCTTCTAATTTATCAACTAGAACTAAAATTGGTGTCACACCTGAGAGAATTACGGTAGAAATTTGCAAAACGTAGTATAAAGTTCTGTTAAGATCCCTAGAACTTTTATAATCGTCAATCAATTCTTGAGAATATTCTAAAGCTTTAGCTCGTGCTGGCAAAACTGTGTTATGGTCTAATTGAGTATCTTTGCTTAACAAAGATGTATAAAGTTTAGCTTTTTTTGACATTTGATTTTTTTCTGCTTTCTTTTTGGCGCTATTTACTGATTGTCTATTGAAGATAAACAAACCAATAGCAAGAGTTAAAGCAACGGAGGCAGCGATTACATATTCTTGATTGCTAGAATCAAAATAAATAATAGCAAATGATGCGATCGCAACTGCGACTAATAAATAATCAATCAACTTCAAAAAAAACAGCATATTTTTACCCGGTGTAGTTGTAGTTATTGTGGTAATGTTGAGTTGACGAGTGAGGAAACTCGTTGTAAAAAGTATTTTTACAACCAATAATTCATATTACACAAAGGTAGTATTCTTGACAAGATGCTGTAAGCAGTAACATTTTCCAGAATATAAGTAAAAACCTTGACTTGACAATTGTTTTCAAGGATATGAATAAATTTTGGTTGACAATTATTTAAGTTTATTTAACATTTGTTTTCATTAAATCGTGCTTTAATCTGAGTTAAACAGTTATATTTCACCCATTAAATAGCAGTGGTATATCTTTTGCGTGTAGCTATTGCTAAGGCTAAAACCACAAAGGTCAAAATACCTGCTATGTATAAAGGATAGCCATAGGTCACTGGTTGGGATTGTTTAACCATCAAACCGGCTATCACTGGACCAATACCATTAGAAATACTTAAATAAGATGCGTTTAATCCTAAAACAGTTCCCTGATCTTGTGGTTTAGCATTAAGAGAAATTAATGTACTAATCATAGGTTGGACGAGGGCATTAAACAAAGCAAATAATATGCTAATTATGACAAAATAGGTGATACTAGGCCAAAGGGGCATTAAGAGAAATGATAAACTGCGAACGAATAAACCTAAAAATAATATCTTAACCACATTAAATTTAGGACGGAGAACCGATATTCCCCAAGTTTGCATAATTACTGCTAAAGTGCCAAATACTAGAAATAGGAGGGTTAAAGATTGATTATTTTGATGTAGAACTTGAATAAAATAGGGTTGAAAGGCATAGGTAAACATGGTAAATGTTATCCCAGTCAAAAAGTTAATTAATAGTAAAATGCCCACTCCTGGCATAGCAAACCCTTTAATTAAATTTTCCAATCCTAAATCCAAAATATTACTAAACTTTGGAGATTTGTTTTCTAAGGTTTCTGGTAACAAGAATATGGTCATTAACATGGCTATCATAGCAACTGCACCAGAGACTAAAAATGCTGTTCCTAAAGAAATTTGTTGTGCTAATAAACTCATAACTGGACCGATAATAAAGCCTAAGCCCATGGCTGCACCATAAATTCCAAAGGCTTGAGCGCGATTTTTTTGCATGGTGACATCAGAAATCACTGCTTGGGCAACGGCAACATTTCCCCCGGTAATCCCATCTAAAAATCTGGCGAAAAATAGTAAGATTGCTGTTGTGGCAGTACCGGCTATGGTGTTAGCAATTACTGTTCCTGCTAAACTAATTATTAATAATGGTTTACGTCCAAATCTATCAGAGAGTTTACCAATTACAGGAGTGGCAAAAAATTGAGCGATAGAGTAGGTAGAAAACAATAAACTAGTTTGGAAATCATTTAAACCAAATTGTTTACCATAAAGATAAATAATGGGGATTAAAATTGTAAAACTCAAGGAGTTAATAAAGGCAATTAAAGCAGTAATCCAAAAAATGCGATTCATTGTCAATTAAACTTATTTATTAATGCTACTTTAGTTATTTTACCATTAATGAGACTTTTTACTTACTGCTCCTGAAATTCATGAAGTGTAAATTACAGAAAGAAGAACATCTCTATTTACTACTATATATATAGTGAAAATGCTTAATCAAATTTGGTTATCACAATTAAAGATACACCGAGCGATCGCTGTAGTTCGCGCCCCAAAAATGGACTGGGGTAAAAAAATGGCTTTAGCGGTAGCATCTGGGGGTATGAGACTAATTGAAATTACCTGGAATAGCGATCGCGCACCTGAGTTAATTTCCCAACTCCGCACTGAATTACCGGGCTGTCTGATTGGTACTGGTACTTTATTTAACGTCCAGCAATTACAAGAGGCGATCGCTTGTGGGTGTCAATTTCTCTTTAGTCCCCATACTGATCCCGTGATGATTAAAACCGCAGTAGCGGCAAATATACCGATAATTCCCGGTGCATTGACACCGACGGAAATTATTACCGCTTGGAATTATGGCGCTACTTGTGTGAAAGTGTTTCCCGTCCAAGCAGTGGGGGGAAGTAATTACATCAAAAGTTTACAAGGACCCCTGGGACATATTCCCTTAATTCCTACCGGAGGTGTAACCTTAGAAAATGCTGAAGATTTTTTAAAGGTTGGGGCAATAGCTGTAGGCTTAAGTGGGGAATTATTCCCAAAAAAATGGATATTAGAGGAAAATTGGCATGAGATTACCGAACAAGCAAAAGCACTCATCCAGAAGTTATCCAGAAGTTAAATTAGTGGTAAAATCAGTACAAATAGACTGAATTAGAATCAAAGTTCTTGAACGAATTTTAGCCAATTGTCTATCAGGGTATTCACTATGAAAGGTTTGATTTATTTTCACAGGATACATCTATTAAAAATATTATTGGTGGGTACAGTAGCTTATACTACTATATTTGATTATACTGCTGACGAAATGTGGGCAAAATCTCCACCACAGAAAGTTCCTACAATTGTTCAAAAACTGAAAAAATCTCATCAGCGTTGGATTCAAATTAATCTTTCCCAACAACGTCTGATTGCGTGGGAAGGGGATAAACCTGTATATAAAGCAACTATTTCTTCGGGAAAACAATCTACACCTACTCGTACTGGTATATTTAAGATTCAAAGCAAGTTTAAAAAAACTCGGATGCGTGGTAGGGGATATGATATTGCCAATGTTCCCTATACTATGTATTATCAAAATGGCTATGCTATTCATGGAGCATATTGGCACAATAAGTTTGGTACACCGGTAAGCCATGGTTGTGTTAATCTGGCATTTAATCAGGCTAAACGGTTATTTAATTGGGCTAATCTAGGAACACCAGTAGTAATTCAAGAATAGATCAAAAATCCTGAATTTTAAATTCCAAATAGATCAAACCGCTTTGATCATCCAATTTCCGCTGTTTTCAGTTGCTGCCAGTTTTTTAGCTGCAACACTAGCGCGAAACTCAAAAGTCTGATATCATGGTTTTATCAGCGGGTGAGTAGCTCAACGGTAGAGCAGTTGACTCTTAATCAATTGGTTGCGGGTTCGATTCCCTCCTCACCCACTAATCAAATCTAGAACATTGCTGAATTGGAGATTGAAGAAAACAACAGAAGAAAACATAATTTATACTTTCACTCAGTAACGCCAAATCTAGCACTAACCAAATCTACCACTAATGTAGGCTTTCGTATCTTCTTGTTGTGGATGATTGAAAATTAATTCTGTAGCTTCATATTCCACTAAATAACCTGTGCGACCACCTTTTTCAGAAGCTTTAACGTTAAAAAATGCTGTCTTATCGGAAACTCGTGCTGCTTGCTGCATATTGTGGGTAACAATAACGATGGTATATTGTTCCTTGAGTTCGTGAATCAGTTCTTCAACCCGTGCAGTAGAAATAGGGTCAAGTGCAGAACATGGTTCATCCATAAGTATAACTTCTGGTTGCACTGCGATCGCTCTGGCAATACATAAACGTTGTTGTTGTCCACCAGATAAAGATAAACCATTTTGTCGCAATTTGTCCTTAACTTCATCCCATAAAGCCGCTTGTCGCAAACTCCGTTCCACCAACTCATTCATATCACCCCTGTAGCCATTAATTCTCGCACCAAAGGCAATATTTTCGTAAATTGACTTTGGAAATGGATTTGGTCTTTGAAACACCATACCAATGCGTCTCCGTACCTCTACAGGGTCAATATTTGGTGCATAGAGGTTTTGATCATAGAAATAAATCTTACCTTCAGCTCGAAATGATTCAATTAAATCATTCAGACGATTATAACATCGCAATAATGTACTTTTACCACAACCGGAAGGTCCAATAAAAGCCGTTACCCGATTTTTAGGAATATCTAGCCAAACATTTTGTACAGCCAAGAAGTTGCCATAATAAATATTCAGGTTTTCTGTGCTTAAAACCGTTTTAGCTCTATTCATCGTGCTAATTTTTGTTACCATAAATACTTGATTAAGGAGTGGTTCGAGATGAGTTTAGATCTTGTTTCTAGTCACCCAACGAGCAATAATACTAGTAATTAACACCATTAATACTAGTATTAAAGAAGCCGCCCAAGCTAAAGATTGCCAACTTTGGTAAGGAGAAGTAGCAAAGTTGTACACTAGAACTGCTAGAGAAGCTGTAGGTTTGAGAATGCTATCTGGCCAAAAAGAAGAGAAAAGAGCCGTAAATATCAATGGTGCTGTTTCTCCAGCAGCGCGAGCTATAGACAATGTACAACCAGTTACAATAGCAGGTAAAGCAGTAGGTAATACCACCTGTGACACAGTTTGGAAATTAGTTGCACCTAGTCCTACGGACGCTTGGCGTAGATCTTGAGGTACTAACTGCAAAGCTTCATCAGTAGTTCTGACGATAATAGGTAGCATCAAAATTGCTAAGGCAAATCCACCTCCCAAAGCTGAGTAAGAGCCTAAATTCAGCTTAACCAAGGTTAAAACAACAATTCCATAGGCAAACACCCCAGCAATAATCGAGGGAACACCACTGAGAACATTAGTAGTAAAACGTATCCACTTAGCAAATTTTGGGGAACTAAACTCAGTTAAATAAATTGCCGCCAATACACCAAAAGGAACACTAATTATAGCCCCAATACCTACCATTAAAAGTGTTCCCAAAATAGCATTACCAAACCCGCCATTTTTGGCAAAAGGGGCTGGTGGTAGTTGAGTGAAAACACTTAAATTTAAGCTACTAAATCCTCTAATTATCACATAATAAAGCACTGCTAACAAAGGAATAAGTGCCAATATTCCACATATAAAAGCTAATACAGTCATCACCGTATTAAATAATGTCCGAGAAGACAAAGGGGAACGAGTCAGGCTTCTTTGCGGAAAAGAAGAAGTCATAATCTAACCTATTACTGTATTGTACAAGACAGATTCCAGATATATACCCAACTTCTTTAAGAAGTCGGAGAGCCGAATATTGAATATTAAATTTATAGTCTTTGTACGCGCGTTACAATAAACTCTGCTAGAATATTGACTATTAGCGTCAATATAAATAGAACTAAAGCTGCATACATTAAAGCAGAAACTTGTAAGCCACTAGCTTCAGCAAACTGATTTGCTAGTAGAGAAGAAATGGTATTAGATGGTGCTAAAAAAGAGATATTGATATTATTGGCATTGCCGATTAACATTGTTACAGCCATGGTTTCACCCATAGCTCTACCCAGAGCCAACATTACCGCACTGACAATACCAGAAAAAGCCGCAGGGATAATAACTTGAAAAATGGTTTCCCAACGGGTTGCACCAATTCCTAGCGCCGCTTGACGTAAACTAGAAGGTACAGAAATTAAAGCATCACGAGAAATAGCAGTAATGATTGGTAAAGTCATAATTGCTAAGATTACCCCGGCGGGTAGCATTCCAGGACCTGTGGGAGAGGAGCTAAAAATTGGTAGCCAACCGAGATAATGATGCAGCCATTTACCCAAATTAGTTAAAATTGGGATTAAAACAAAAATTCCCCAGACTCCATAAACAACACTAGGAATAGCGGCCAGCAGTTCTACTAAAAATACTAGTACCAATCTTACTTGAGAAGGAAGAAAATCCTCACTCAATAAAATCGCCGTTCCCACACCAATAGGAACTGCTAAAATTAGTCCAATCAAAGAACTCATCAGAGTTCCGTAAATAGCAGGTAGTACCCCATACTCATTATTAACAGGATTCCAACTACTGCCCATTAGGAAATTAATCCCGAATTTTTGGATAGCAGGCCAAGCAGCAATGGCAACTTGTAAAGCAATCCATAATAAAGTAGCAGCAATTGCCAGAGCAAAAATCCGAGTTAACCAAATAAAGCTCCGATCTAGATTTCTGTCCATTTCAGAGCGCTTTTTTGCTGCCAAGGCAGTTTCTAAAAAATTTGTAGCCATGAATACGGATTGTAAGAGTTAAATCAGGAATAATACCAAAAAATTAAGTCTCCTAAAAACCAACACGGTTTAGTTAAAAAATCAGGATTGTAAGACTTAAATGAGGAATAATGCCGAAAATCAAGTATGCTAAAATTAAATTTTTGCTTACTTGCCAGGTTGAGAATTAGCACCAACAGAAATTTTATAGTCAGAACTAATTTTATCAGCTGCTGCCGCCACTTTGGCAATTACATTTACTGGTAAAGGAACATACCCTAACTCAGCCGCTAACTTTTGTCCATCTGTTAAAGCATACTCAATAGTTGCTTCTACGGCTTTAGCTTTGTTAGCATCAGTATATTTTTTATATGCCAGAATCCAAGTGTAAGTAACAATTGGGTAAGAATCTGCACCTTCTGGGTCAGAAATAAAAACGCGAAGATTCTCTGGTAAAGTCACAGATGCTAAGGTTTTTGATGCTGACTCTTCAGAAGGGGAAACAAACTGTTTGGCTTTATTTTCTAAAGATGCAAATTTGAGATTACTTTGTTTAGCGTAGCTATATTCAATATAACCAATGGAAGCAGGAGTTTGGAGAATTTGAGCGGTAACACCTTCATTTCCTTTTGCTCCAATGCCTACAGGCCATTTTACACTTTTCCCGTCACCTACTTGAGTTTTCCATTCTGGACTAATGGCGCTAAGATGTTTGGTAAAAACACCTGTAGTACCGCTACCGTCAGCACGATAAATGACTTTAATTGCCTCTTTTGGTAATTTAGCACCAGGATTGGCTTTAGCGATCGCCGGATCATCCCAAAATTTGATTTTACCTAGTAAAATATCAGTATAAACTGTTCGTGGTAGTTTGAGTTGAGGAACATCTGGTAAATTATAAGCGAGGACAATACTCCCGGCAGTAACAGGTAATAATATTACACCTTTATCTGCGGGTATCTCCTGAATTTCTTCATCCTTCATGGCCACATCACTGGCACCAAAATCTACTGTTCCTTTAGTAAACTGTTCAACACCAGCGCCACTACCAACCGACTGATAGTTAACTTTTAAATTGGGATATTTTTTATTTAATTCCGCAAACCAAGTTTGATACAGTGGTGAAGGAAAAGAAGCACCAGCACCCGTTAACTCCACATTACCCCCTAAGTCTAGTTTATCAGAACTAGAGGTTTTATTATTTTCTGACGAGTTTTGGCCGCAAGCAGATAGACTGAACGCTAGTGCTAATATGGATATTGAAGCTGTAAAGCGATGATTTTTGATTGCATCAGAACGTAATAGCATTAGTGTTAATTTTTGTTAAGTTTGAGATAAACGTTACCAACATACCAATAAAAGGTAAACCAGCGGTTAAGAAACGAAAAAATCTATTTATTCCCCTCATGTCAATCAACCCTATCACCGAATAAATGTTTGCTGCATCGAATCAACTACTATGGTCTATGATAGGCTTGCTCCTGACAATGGGTGGTACTTTCCTAGAAGCTTATGGTCTTACCTCTCCTTGGAACTGGAGTCAGCACGGAATTCAAACCCTTTCATTAGGTGTCAGCTATCAAATTGGTGCAGTGCTGCTGGTAGGTTGTTTAGGAGGTCAAAATTCTGGGGCGCTCTCACAAATTGCCTATTTAGTCATGGGATTAACCTTATTACCTGTATTTGCAGAAGGAGGCGGTATCGGTTATGTTAAACTATCTCAGTTTGGGTATTTATTGGGTTTTATTCCTGGAGCTTGGATTTGTGGTTATTTAGCTTTTAAAGCTAGACCCCGACTGGAAACTCTAGCTTTTAGTTGTATTTGTGGCTTATTAACTGTTCACTTATGCGGTATTGCTTATTTAACTATCAGTTATATTTTGCCCTGGAAAGCAACAGAAAATCTATCTCTGATGCAGGCTATTCTTAAATACTCTTGCTTTGCACTACCAGGACAACTAGTAGTTGTTTGTGCTGTCACCATAGTAGCCTATGTGCTACGACATATAATGTTTTATTAGTCAGTGGTTATTGGTCATTAGTCATCAATCAAGAAAAACAACGGACAACGGACAACAGACAACCGAAAAATTTATCATGGGTATAAAAAACCGCTACTTCTGGATTGCTGCTTCTATGGCATTCTCATTAGATCAACTAACAAAATACTGGGTAGTGCAAACCTTTAAATTAGGACAAACACTGCCATTACTGCGGAATATATTTCATTTCACTTATGTTACCAATACAGGAGCAGCTTTTAGTTTGTTAAGTGGCAAAGTAGAGTGGTTACGCTGGCTATCTTTAGGTGTAAGTTTAATATTGATCACCATTGCATTGTGCGGACCATTGTTAAGTTTTTGGGATCAAGTGGGTTATGGTTTGATTTTAGGAGGAGCAATAGGCAATGGTATTGATAGATTTAGATTGGGGTACGTCGTTGACTTCCTCGATTTTCGGTTAATTAATTTTGCCGTATTTAATATGGCTGATTCTTTTATTAGTGTAGGAATTGTCTGCCTGTTAATTGCCTCATGGCAAAAAACACCAAGCCACTAAAATTGTTTATGAGTTCACCCCAATCTCCTCAAAAGCCAAAAACTCTACTTGGTCAACTGACTCAAGCAGTAAATACCATTCAAGCTAGAGTTGATTTTTCCAAGTTGGCACTCAAACCCAATGCCAAAGTACCGAAACTATTGGTCTATGATGCCGGAGTCAATCAAACCTTAGAATATCCGTTATTAGGCGATCGCTATCTTCTGGGACGTAGTTCTAAATCCTGTGATATCGTCGTCCGTAACCAAGTTGTCAGCCAAATTCATCTCTCACTGTCGCGGGATTCTACCCAAAACTCTCCCATTTTCACCATCAAGGATGAAAACTCCACCAATGGCATATATCTTGGCAAAAGACGGATAAATGCCCTGGAAATGCGCCATGGTGATGTAATTACCTTGGGTCCCCCCGAACTAGCCGCTTCTGTACGTCTGGAATACATTGATCCACCCCCTTGGCATCAGCAAGCTGCTACGTGGACAGCTTATGGTGTTGTTGGTGTCACTGCGTTGACAGCTTTAGCTATAGGTGCGGAATGGCTAAAATTTTCCGTTAGACCCTTACCTACAGCCACACGGGCTCCCGTGGTTGTCTATGCTCGTGATGGCTCAACCCCACTCCGTGAACCTCGGAATATCGCTCACGTAGATTTAAAAAAGTTATCCGACTTTGGACCCTATTTGGCTGCTGCTGTGGTCGCTTCCGAGGATAGTCGTTATTATTGGCACTTTGGTGTAGATCCTTTGGGTGTGTTGCGAGCCGTATTCATTAACAGTCGTAGCGGTGATTTTCAACAAGGAGCGAGTACAGTTACCCAACAAGTAGCTCGCAGTTTATTCCGTGAATATGTCGGTAGTCAAGATTCCTTAGAACGCAAATTAAAAGAAGTTGTTGTCTCCCTCAAATTAGAAACGTTTTACAGCAAAGATGATATTTTACTAACTTACTTAAACCGGGTATTTTTAGGTGCAGATACCTCAGGTTTTGAGGATGCTGCTAAATATTATTTCAGTAAATCAGCCAAGGAATTAACTCTAGCAGAAGCAGCGACTTTAGTAGGAATTTTGCCCGCTCCCAATGCCTTTGATTTTTGTGGAACAGGTCCGCGCAAACTCGGAGCTGCTGATTATCGAAATCGAGTCGTGAAACGAATGCTGGAAATGGGTAAAATTACCCAAGCAGAAGCTAACCGGGCCCGCCGTTCGACGGTGCAAATCAGTCCTAAAGTCTGCGAAACACAAGCTAAAACCATTGCACCATATTTTTATGATTATGTCTTTCAAGAACTGATATCAAAACTCGGTCCGGCTGCGGCCAGAGAAGGTAACTATATCATTGAAACCCAATTAGATCCGGGTATTCAAGCTCAGGCTGAAATCGAGTTAAAAAAGTCCATTTCTCAAGCCGGCTCAAATTTGGGTTTTTCTCAAGGGGGGTTGGTAACTCTGAACTCGAAAACTGGCAGTATTGTGGCTATGGTGGGGGGGACTGATTACAGAAAAAGCCAGTTTAATCGCGCTGTACAAGCCCAACGACAACCCGGTTCTACTTTTAAAATTTTTGCCTACGCTGCGGCCCTAGAAAAAGGTATTTCTCCTTATACAAGTTATTCCTGTAATCCCTTACGTTGGCAAGGCTTTACCTATAAACCCTGCCGGGCTGGCGCTGGTGGTAGTTTAGACATAGCTACTGGTTTGGCACTTTCAGAAAATCCTATAGCTTTACGGGTAGCGAAGGAAATTGGCTTGAATAAAGTGGTGGACATGGCCCAGCGTTTGGGTGTGAGGTCTAATCTTGAACAAGTACCCGGTTTGGTCTTAGGTCAAAGTGTAGTTAATGTTTTAGAAATGACCGGTGCTTTTGGGGCAATTGGTAATCGTGGGGTCTGGAATCCTCCTCATGCTATTAGTAGAATTTTGGACAGTAGTGACTGTCAGAATCTCAAAGATAGAGAAACCTGTCGTGTTATTTACTCTTTTGATCAAAATCCAGATGGTAATAAACAAGTGCTAAAACCAGCAGTTGCCAATCAAATGACTACTTTAATGCAGGGGGTAATTAGTAATGGGACAGGACGTAGCGCGGCTATTGGTTTAGGGGAAGCAGGTAAAACCGGGACAACAAATGATAATGTTGATCTCTGGTTTATTGGCTTTATTCCCAGTCGTCAACTTGTTACCGGTATTTGGCTAGGAAACGATAATAATTCCCCGACATCTGGTAGCAGCGCCCAAGCCGCACAACTTTGGGGTAATTATATGGGTAAAATTACTAAGTAGAGTTTAGGTAACAGGGGGATGATTGTTTCCCCACAGACAACCCAACCGACAATTAAGTACCTGGGCAAAATTAATTGCACATTTGCGAAAACGATAGAAAGAAATCTCTGTATCTCTCGTCTGTCCCCGTGGCGTAGCACCTGTCACTTCTAACCTGTCACCTCTAACCTGTCACCTGTCACCTCTCACCTCTCACCTCTCACCTGTCACCTGTCACCTGTCACCTCTCACCTCTAACCTGTCACCTCTAACCTGTCACCTCTCACCTCTCACCTGTCACCTCTCCTGAATATGAAATTTATTTTGCACGACTACTTATCTGTATCCTGAGAAAGGAGTTACTTCTAATTCACCTTTAGGTGTAAATACTACTTTAAAATGAGCAAGAGGTTCTTTGTTGTTCGGTGCGGCTACATTCGATCCATAAACCGATTGAAATAGCTGGGGAAGAGGTGTTTCTCGAAAATGGTCAAAAGCAACTTGATTAAGTGGTTCATAGTCAGCGATAACACCTTCTTTATTCACAGCGACTCGATATTTTAATTCACTGGTGAAGGTGGGACGATTACTCCAATTTTGACGAATTGTACTATACAACTTTTGATTTAGATCTTTGATTTGACTGGTTTCAGTAATTTTCTCGCCAACTACTTCGGGTGTTTTAGCGTATCCTCCCCAAGGACTAATTTGTAAAATACCTGTTTGAGTAAAGACGACTTTGAATTGAGCAATGGATTCATTGGCTTTTGCATTGGCAGGATTATACAGCAGTTTAGGCAGTGGTGTTTTTTCTATTGCATCACTGGCCGCCCGATTAACAGATTTGTAACCAATAATACTACCATCAGCAGCGACACCTAAACGATAAACTAAATCCTCTGGTAATTCTGAGCGATTTGTCCAAGCTGGATTAATTTGATTATAAACTTGGCGATTTAATGCCCGTAATTGGGATGAATCTGTGATCTCTGGTACAGTCTTTAAAAGTGCTTCTAAATCTTTAGCTACAATAGGAGCAGTCGTTTCTGTGGCTATGGGGGTTGCTGCCTCCCCCTTTGGCAAGGGGGGATTAAGGGGGGCAGAGGTTGATGCTTGAGGTGCAGTTGTGGGTATTGTAGCGCTGGACTGTTCCTCTGGTTTGACTTCCGGTGGACGGACTTGAGGGATAGGAATCAAGAAACAGGCTAATGCGGCCAAGGCTAGACTGGATATGCCTACTGTCGCTGGAATTGCTTGTTTGCGGAAAATTTGACTTGAACCACCATAGCTGTGGGTAACTGGGTGCAATTCTAAGCATAATTCTGGTAAAGTTTGGCTATCAGCAAAAAACTGATCTACAGCTTCAACTAAATCAAATAATTGGACTGTGTTCAGGATAATTTCAATGGGTTTTCCTTCGTTAGTGTTCCCTCCAAGGTTGTCTTGTGTGATTTCCGAATGCACAATTAATCTGTGACTGTTACCGTCTATTTTTTGTAATTCTACTAACTCTGATTCCTGATTTTGATTGTCAAATTTTTGACTATGGTATCCTGGTATTTTACTTAAAACTTCTTGGGCTAAAACCTCTTGGACGTAATTACTGACGGCTGTAACTAAACTTTCAAAAAATTCCCTGCCCCCAACTATGGGTTGAGTGTGACTGGATAAATAGCATTCTGCATTTACCAGTATAGATAGTTCTGGACGCAGTTCTTGAAAGTTAGCCGTCCGTGTTATGTCGCTTAACCCTTCTAGGAGCAGGGTACAATTAGGCAAACTATATTTACGTTGGATATTCATCTTGTTTTCTGCGAGATACTCCTGGTTGGTGCGAAGCAACCAGGGGAGGGATAGCGCGTTTAATTTAATGACTCAATGTCGTTAAATTAAACATTTTCCGAGTGGTATGTATGCCATGAGAGAATCATAGCGTTAGTTGGCGAAAGTTAGCAAATAATTAACTAGTTAACTACCTTTTTAGGGTAGGGTTATTGACTTTTCTTTACTCTACTTCACCATCAAAAAGAGAAATCCAGTACCGCTGCATTCCCGCTGTACCTGTGCAAAATAGTAATTTTCCTAATAGGTTTATAGCTAGTTCATCTAATTTATCATCAGAATTTAATGCTATTACACCGGAACGACGGTAATTCATCCGACTTTTAAAATGCGCTCTAAACCTTTCTAGGTAATTAGCTAATCTTAAATTTTGTTCTAGGGGAATCTGCTTTTGGTCTAATTGTTGGTATATAGTTAGTAGTTGACGGATGGTAACTGTTAACCGCCTAGCAATGTAGCAAGCAATCACTACTAAGGCTTTAGCCTCTAAAATATCTAAAGGGCGGCGACTATGCGCTTTCCGCATGGGGTTAGAAGCTCTCATCCGCCATAAGTTTACCCGATTTTTGATAATTCCTTTCAGGTCTAATTCTTCAGCTAAAGACAAAATCGCTTCCGAACCGCCCAGTTCTAAGGCTTCAATTGCTAGTAACATTAGATCTATTTCTGTTCTAGTTTTCCGTGGACATACCTGTCCATGGATGGCTGGATCTGGTAAAGTATCCAAAATCTCATGTATTCCCTGGGAATTTTGGGGGCTATTTATGTTTACAGGTTTAAGATTAGCTGCGACATTCATTCTATAAAATACCTTATGGGTTTCCAATCAAGTTATTGACTCTTGACTCTTGACTCTTGACTCTTGACTCTTGACTCTTGACTCTTGACTCTTGACTCTTGACTCTTGACTCTTGACTCTTGACTTTTGACTTCACGGCTTTACTAGTATCCAGGGTATGACATTATAGGGTAAGATATTTCTTGATCTTCAGGAAAATTTTTCTCTCACAAAAGAGTGTTCTCAAATATGGATTTAAAATCGCTAATTCGTGATATACCAGATTTTCCTAAGCCGGGGATTTTATTTCGAGATGTCACTACTCTATTAAGCGATCCAGAGGGATTGCGTTATACTATTGACTTTTTAGCACAAAAATGCTCAGAAATTGAAATTCAGGTAGACTACATTATCGGTATGGAGTCGCGGGGATTTATTTTCGGCGCGCCTGTGGCCTATAAATTGGGTGCTGGTTTTGTTCCCGTTCGCAAAAAAGGCAAGTTACCAGCAGCAGTTCACGCTATTGAATATCAATTAGAGTATGGTACAGATACCCTGGAAGTACATCAGGATGCTTTACAGCCGGGTAGCAAGGTTTTGATTGTGGATGATTTGATTGCTACTGGAGGAACTGCAAGTGCAACGGCAAAATTAGTACAAAAAATTGACTGCGAACTTGTCGGCTTTGGGTTTATTATCGAACTACGGGATTTACAAGGTCGGAAAAACTTACCTGATGTCCCGATTATCTCACTAGTTGAATATTAACAAAAATATTAACAAAACATAATTAACAGTTGACAACTGACTCATGACCAATGACTAATACAAAAATTTCCCTGGAAACGAGTCGAGACTGGCTGGTTAAGCTAGTTACTAGTGAGACTTTTATTTATATAATCAAACGGCTTTTACAAGCACTATTAACGGTTTTTTTAGCGTCGGCTTTGTCGTTTTTTATTATGAAGTTATCTCCGGGAAATTATGTAGATACTCTGCGGCAAAATCCGAAAATTTCACCGGAAAGGATTGAGGAAATTACAAGACAATTTGGTTTAGATAAGTCTTGGCCAGAACAGTTTGGGTTTTGGTTAAAGCAAATTGTGACTAAAGGCGATTTTGGCACGAGTTTTGTTTATCAACGTTCTGTATCATCGCTGTTATGGGAACGAGTACCAGCAACTTTATTTTTAGCGATCGCTTCCCTGATTATAACCTGGGCGATCGCAATTCCTTTGGGTATTCTCGCTGCTGTCAAACAAAATCGTCTTACTGACCAGGTTTTGCAGGTACTCAGTTATGCTGGTCAAGGTATTCCCAGTTTTATCACTGTCTTATTTTTGCTCTTTTTTGCTCAACTGACTACCCCGCTTTTTCCTGTGGGTAATATGACTAGTATTGATCATGCGGAACTAACATGGTTAGGTAAAATTTTTGATATTGCTTGGCATTCGATTTTACCATTAATTGCTTTGAGTGTTACCAGTTTTGCTGGTTTACAACGCATTATGCGTGGTCAATTATTGGATGTTTTACGTCAAGACTATATTCAAACTGCTCGCGCTAAAGGACTTCCAGAAAATCGCGTTATTTATGTCCATGCTTTGCGAAATGCTATTAACCCATTAATTACGTTACTGGGCTTTGAATTAGCGGGTTTGTTAAGTGGTGCATTTATTACAGAATATTTCTTCAATTGGCCAGGTTTAGGAAAATTAACCCTACAAGCAGTTTTAGCCAAAGATCAATATTTAGTCATGGCCAGTTTGGTCATGAGTGCAGTATTGTTAATTATTGGTAATTTAATCGCTGACTTAATTTTAAAAGCTGCTGATCCGAGAATTAAATTAGAAGATTTGAATTAGAACCGGACTTACACAAAATATCTCTTAAACTCTCTTTCCTGCATGAAACTAATACTCAACCCCTAATGGGACTTAAACATTTAATGACCACCATAAACAACAGCTAATGTAAGTCTTAACAAATTCATTGGGTAAACTTAGAAAATTTAGTTTATGCCAAAATTCCTACCAAAATTCTCATTAGATCTTCTAAATCATCAGGAATGCGATATAAGGAAATGTCCTGAAAAATTTGCTGATTGATTTTTTCTAATATTCCAAAACGCCAAGCATCACCAATGGTAACACATCCATAAAAAACATCTCCTTCTTCTACTTGAGAAATAGCAATTAATTCTACAGCAAGTTGTGTAAAACCTCGTGTTAAATCATCATTTTTAGCTTCAACTACCAATAAACTAGGATTATGTTTGAGAAAATAATCTAAATTACCCTTTAACCAGTTATTTACAGACAATGGGTATTCAATTCTCACTTGACATTGACAATAGCGAGCAACTTCTAATAATGTTGGTGCTACTAGGGTTTCTCGTCTTGCTGTTTCACTACTCAAACTTACTAAAGGTAAAGATTCTTCAATTCGTTGTTTTAATTCTTCTAGTCTTTGTAAATGGCGATCGCTTCGTGGTAAAGTAAGATGTTTTCTTATTAACGAATAGCCCAATTCTGCTAGTATTTCATCAGGTTCATAGGGCATTTCAAAGTAAGATCGAAATGTGTAGGATTGATTTTCTGATAATATTTTTTTACGAGTCATAAATTTATCTGAATCAGAATTTACAGGTAAAGAAGTAAAAAGAGCAATTAAAGCCTATTAGAATTTAGATTTTTACATGGCGTGAAAACGTGCATTCATAATCAATCATTTGTCTGAATCAGGATATCCAGGATTTTAGGGTTTACAGGATGTTAATTTTCAATCATCTCACATTCAACTTTGTCTACCGTAGCGATCGCTTCTGTATCAATTTTCATAAAGTAGTCTTTGTTACCTAAGTCTCATGAGTCGAATGTTAGACATATTATACTGTTAGTTACCTATATTTGAGTATATTTGGAGTAAATCTAGATCAGATAATATAATATAATTATTGACAGTTTTAACAGTAAATTAGGTTTGAATTAAGTTTTAATAATTACTACATTTTACTGCCAGAAAGTTTTTATTTCTATACTTCCCTAGCACCCCATGACCACCATTAAAGAAAAACTCATTGCGTCAATTGAAAACGCACCAGAACCTATTCTGGAAAAAACCCTCGACTATCTCGAATATCTCAAAACCAAAATAACTGCCTCTACTATTAAATCAAGCAGTATTCCCATAAAAGATGGAGAACCGATATTACGCGGATGTAAAGCCAAAGATTTGCTATAATTGCCGAAACTTAAACTAGGCAACTTGCAACGGTTGTGTAGGAAGCATTCTAGGTTCTGGTAATGCTTTATTCTCTTGAGTCAGCATCTCCACAAAAGTTTCAATCACTTCCTGACCATTTCTCGCAGCTTCTTCATAAGTTCTACCATGAGTATGAAACTCCTGCCAGGGAAATTCAGGTAAGTGAACTAAAAAAAGTTGATCCTCTTGAGACCATTGAATCACCATACTGTAATGATAAGTCATTCTTCACCTTCTTGATTTTCTTGCTTGTTCAATTCTTCAAGTTTTTTCAGCACCCGTTGAATGTTTTTTTCTAAATATAACGGAGCATCATCTCCATCTTTTCCCGGTATGGTTAATGGTTCTTCCGGTAATAAAGGATGCTTCCAGTAAGTATGACTTCCTTTACCTCTACCTGCTTGAAGGAGATACCCAACTTTTGCTACTATTCCCTTCAGTTCTTTTATTTTCTTCGGCATTTCTCATTACCACACCCCTAGTTTATATTTTATGCTATTTATTTACAACATAATCCTGATTCAGACAAAAAAAAGCGGGCTAACCGCTGATTAGAAGGTTAACCCGTTTCACTTTGGGAACGCGCTAGAGAAATTGTTACTGCAATACCAACTTAACGTTAGCGTTTTGCAGACCGCGCTGTTTTACTTCAGCCAAAGTCTTGTTAACGGCATATTTTTGATTAATAGAGTTGATTAACTCAGTCTGGTTGTGCTTCTTAGCAACACCCCAAAGGTCAGCAATGAGGTCAAAAGAACCGTCACTGTTACGAGACCAACCTAAATCGTACTCGCCTTCCAATACAGCAACGATGTCGGAGCGGAGACGTTGACCATTATAACCGCGAACATCAGCTTCAGTTTTGACACTGATACCCAAGTCGCGCAAAGAAGATTTGAGAATTTCGGCATCGGTGATCTTGGTACGCAGAGTGCTAAAGTGAGACATTTGGGTTTCCTCCAATAAGAAGATTGATGAGAAAAACGACAACGGTTCTTTTTTTTCAGCGAAGCCGCATGATTTGGGAACGGCTTTTTTCTAACTGTTAGTCTTGTGACTAACCTTTCCCCCTGATATAGCAGAGGAAAGCTTTTAAAACTCCATGCGCTGATATTCAGCAACAGAGGAGGCTGCGGGTCTAGCACGCTGTCTGGCCCAGTCTCTTAAAGCTGTGACCTGTTCTTGCATCGTTCGTGACAGCGGCAAAGTAGACTTCAATGCAGCAATAATATCTAATTGGGTGAACTCCCGATCTTGGGCGAAGGCTTCATACATAGCCGCCACGACCGCTTGTTCAATTTCTGCCCCCGAAAAGCCATCGGACATTTTTGCTAGTTGTCCTAAATCAAATCTAGCAATATCTTCCCGGCGTTTGGTCAGGTGAATACCGAAGATATCCTGACGTTCTTCCGGTGTGGGCAGATCCACAAAGAAAATTTCATCAAAACGACCTTTCCTCAAAAACTCTCCAGGTAGGCGTTCTACACGGTTAGCAGTGGCCATTACGAAAACTGGAGATTTCTTTTCTTGCATCCAGGTGAGGAAAGAGCCAAAAATTCTGTTTGATGTCCCCCCATCGGAATCGCCAGAACCACCGCTACCCGCAAAGGATTTATCCAATTCGTCAATAAACAGAATCGTGGGGGAAATTGATTCTGCCGTTTTCAGGGCGTTCCGCAGGTTAGCTTCACTGCGACCCACCATTGAGCCGTCGTAGACCCGCCCCATATCTAATCTCAGAATTGGTAAACCCCATAAACGGGAGGTAGTTTTAGCAATTAGTGACTTACCACAACCGGGAACACCGAGAATTAACATTCCTTTAGGTTGGGGCAAACCATATTCTCTCGCTCTTTCTGTAAAGGCGTTGGAGCGTTGGGTGAGCCAGGTTTTCAACTCTTCCAAACCACCCACAGCATCAATGGTTTCATCTTCTTCGAGGTACTCCAAGATACCGTTACGGCGGATGAGTTGTTTTTTCTCGGACAGGACTATATTAACTTCATTTTCTGTCAATTGCCCCGTTGTTACCTGTGCTTTGCGGTATACTTTCTCAGCTTCATCTTTGGTTAGACCCAAAGCGGCTCGAAGAAGCCTTTCTCGCGCCTCGGT
This sequence comes from Dolichospermum planctonicum, assembly GCF_005402965.1. Taxonomy (GTDB): domain Bacteria; phylum Cyanobacteriota; class Cyanobacteriia; order Cyanobacteriales; family Nostocaceae; genus Dolichospermum; species Dolichospermum planctonicum. Next base: position 111,982 of record NZ_BJCF01000006.1, on the reverse strand, counting down.
TGTCAGCCGTCGCCCCCGATTTTGCTCTTGATGGGCGGTTAAAACTTTATTTAACTCAGCCATGTCAGGCAATTGAAAATCTAAAACAACAACTTCTTTTTCTAGTTCGATGGGAACTTGTTGCACAGGGGACATTAAGATAATGTTCTTTTGCGTTCCTTTAAAACTAGCGATCGCGTCCCGGAGCGATCTAGTTGTTGCTGGCGCATCAATAAAGGGATGTAAATCTTTAAGAATAAATATACTGGGTTCTTTTTGACGAATTATCCAATCAATTGCTGCTTCGGGAGAAACAGTATTGTGTTGGGTTGTACTGCGAGGTTGACCGTACTCCACGATACCGTGAGTTACTGTCCACACATATACTCGCCTTTGGGGCTTTAACTCTTGAGAGACTTTAAAAATTGCCTGCTCTGCCCGTTCTTCCTCGGAGGTCACAAGGTAGATTAAAGGGTATTGAGCTTGAATTAAAATATTGAGCTCTTCTTTCATACTATCGACCTACTTGAGACCTTATAGAGACAGCACTAATAACGGTAGCCTGGCCTGAAGCCATACTATGAATTAATCATTAACAATTCCTATCTAGCAAGGGACTAATTCTTCCTCACTCTTAGGATGGGTTTGATCTTTTTCTCTGTTGTCAATAGGTAAACATTCTTCACCTATTATTCCCGCTGGATTACCCAAATCCACTAGTTCTCCATTCCGTAACACCAGTGAAGTTTCACAAGTAGGACAGGAATAAAGCCGATGGGTTCGCCCATAAGAAGACGCTTCTAATTCTTCTACTACTTCTGAGTTCGTCAGGTAGAAATTAAGCGCTCGTTCTGCCATATCTGACATCGGTTCTGAGTCAACAGCAGAACGAATTTTCAGTCTTCTGTGCAATTCTGGCGACAAATATAGCGTAACCTTTTGCTTAGTTTGCATATCACTTTCTAGTGGTCTTACCCGGGTATGTATATCACTCTATCTGTTCTTTTCTTGGTTGTCAAGATGGTAAGCCGTTTTAATGCCTATTTTGTTACATTTCTTAATAAATAGTCATTGTTCAGGATTTACATAGTAAATTAAGGTAATAATAAATACTCTATAGTTTGATTGCTAAATCTTTAATTAGATCAAAAATTATTTCCAAAAAAAATCTAGAACTTACCCACAAGTTACGAACTAATGAACCACGTTCGCGGAGCGTCCCGTCAGGGATAGGGGCGAAGATCACGAAGGAAAGAGGTTTTGAGAGATATTTTGCATAAATCCTGACATTAACATGGTAATTTAGGTTTATAGGCAAAATTATTTACCCTGTCTCTTTCCTGTTCTCCTTTTCGACAAGTTATTTTGTTATGGGTGTAACTTATGTCCAAAAGATACTATATGCTACTACTTTAAGTCTTGGCTCATGCTTGATGGTTTGGGGGTGTAATGCTAATGATTTCCAGGTTAAAGATGTGACATGGAAGACATATAAAAATGATCGTTATGGTTTTGAGTTTCCCTACCCCCATACTTGGCAGGAATTAAGAAACCCAGACAACAGTGATGGAGTTGTGTTAGTTTTACCAAACAAGGAAAACCTAGAAATTCGCTCTTATGCCAGTAAGCCCGTATTAAAATTCTCACCCAAAACTCAAGAACATCAAGAACAAGGATATAATTTTCGGACAAATCAAGGGGTTTTTAGCGTCCTGACGGTAGAAGTTAAGGAAAAGGTGACTATAATTAAGTTGACCATTACTCAAGCAGAATTGGAATATTACTGGCAAGGACAAAGCGACAGTCAAGACTTTCAAAATTATTATCGCTTGTTTTACTATATTGCTCAAGAGTATAAAATTAGTCAGGAGTCAGTTGTCAGTAGTCAGTTGTCCGTAGTTAGGTAAGCAGTAGGAATTATTTTTTACTTTTTATTTTTGATTTTTAACTGATTACTGTCTTAGTAAGAATTTAATGATGAAGAGGGGACATAAACCTGATAGATTTAGCTATCAGCGAGTAAAAACTGGTAAAGATGAAAGTCCTGGTTATTGGTGGTGATGGGTATTGTGGTTGGGCAACCGCGCTTTACCTTTCTAATCGAGGTTATGAAGTTGGCATTTTAGATAGTTTGGTGCGACGACACTGGGATAATGAACTGGGTGTAGAAACCCTGACCCCAATCGCACCAATTCAGCAGCGTCTCCAGCGATGGCAAGATTTGACTAGTAAGTCTATTGATCTGTTTATTGGCGATATTACTAATTACGAGTTTCTGCATAAGGCCTTACATCAATTTCAGCCGACAGCAATCGTGCATTTTGGTGAACAGCGTTCAGCCCCATTTTCCATGATTGACCGTGAACACGCTGTTCTTACCCAGGTCAATAATGTGGTGGGTACGTTGAACTTGCTGTATATCATGCGGGAAGATTTCCCAGATTGCCATTTGGTGAAATTGGGAACTATGGGTGAGTATGGAACTCCTAATATTGACATTGAAGAAGGATACATCACGATTGAACACAACGGACGTAAGGATACTTTGCCCTATCCTAAGCAGCCCGGTTCAATGTATCACTTGAGCAAAGTCCATGATAGCCATAATATCCATTTTGCTTGTCGGATTTGGGGGTTAAGGGCTACAGACTTAAATCAAGGGATAGTTTACGGTGTCTTAACTGATGAAACGGGGATGGACGAACTGTTAATTAACCGCTTGGATTATGATGGTGTATTTGGTACAGCACTTAACCGTTTCTGTATTCAAGCCAGCGTAGGACATCCCCTCACCGTCTACGGTAAAGGTGGACAAACTCGCGGATTCTTGGATATTCGGGATACGGTACGATGTATTGAATTAGCGATCGCTAATCCTGCTGAACCGGGAGAATTTCGTGTGTTTAACCAATTTACTGAACTATTTAGTGTCGGTGATTTGGCAATGATGGTGAAAAAAGCCGGTAACGCTATGGGGTTAAATGTGGATATTAACCACATAGATAATCCTAGAGTGGAGAAGGAAGAACACTATTTCAATGCGAAAAATACTAAACTCTTGGATTTGGGTTTACAACCTCACCTGCTTTCAGATTCTTTACTTGATTCGCTTTTAAACTTTGCTGTCAAGTATCAGAACCGAGTTGATCACAAACAAATTCTTCCCAAGGTTTCTTGGCATAGAACATAGGTGACAGTTGACGGGTGACAGTTGACAGTTGACAGTTGACAGTTGACGGGTGACAGTTGACAGTTGACCGTTGACCGTTGACCGTTGACCGTTGACAGGGAGAGAAATTTCTATGGTTCTTTCTCCTAAATTCCTGACTCCTGACTCCTGACTCTTAACTCCTGACTCCTGCTTTCTGGTTTTTTATGCGAATTGCCCTATTTACAGAAACCTTTTTACCGAAAGTTGACGGCATTGTGACACGCCTCCGTCATACTGTTGACCATTTACAACGTCATGGAAATCAAGTTTTGGTATTTGCCCCCGACGGTGGCATCACTGAACATAAAGGTGCGAAAGTTTACGGAGTTAGTGGCTTTCCTTTACCGCTCTATCCAGAGTTAAAAATGTCACTACCTCGCCCTGCCATTGGTCACGCTTTAGCAGAATTTAAACCAGATATTATTCATGTTGTTAATCCCGCTGTTTTGGGACTATCAGGGATTTTTTATAGTAAAGTTCTCAAAATTCCTTTGGTGGCTTCTTATCATACTCACTTGCCACAATATCTGCAACATTACGGTTTAGGGATGTTAGAAGGACTACTATGGGAGTTGCTGAAGGCTGGTCATAATCAAGCAGCATTAAACCTTTGTACCTCTACGGCAATGGTCAAGGAACTTTCAGCACATGGAATTGAAAGAGTGGATTTGTGGCAACGGGGGGTAGATACAGAGTTATTTCATCCTGAGTTGGCTAGTGACAAAATGCGATCGCATCTTTCCCAAAATCATCCAGATAGCCCGTTATTATTGTATGTTGGTCGTCTTTCTGCGGAAAAGGAAATCGAACGCATTAAACCGATTTTAGAAGCTATTCCTGATGCCAGATTAGCATTAGTGGGAGATGGTCCCCACCGCCAAGCTTTAGAAAAACACTTTGCTGGCACAAATACTTATTTTGTCGGTTATCTCATAGGTAAAGAATTAGGCTCTGCCTTTGCCAGCGCTGATGCTTTTATTTTTCCTTCCCGCACAGAAACATTAGGATTAGTGCTGCTAGAAGCCATGGCTTCCGGTTGTCCAGTTGTAGCAGCCCGTTCTGGAGGTATACCTGATATTGTCACAGATGGTGTAAATGGATATCTTTTTGATCCCCAAGCTGATATTCAAGAAGCGATTAATGCTACTATAGGTCTGTTAAAAGAAAAACAGGAAATAAATATTATCCGTAAAAATGCCCGTGCAGAAGCGGAGAAATGGGGCTGGTCATCTGCTACACAACAACTTCAAGATTATTATCAAAAAATAGTCTTCAATGAAAAATTCAATTCTTAATTACCGTTTTCCGTGACCTGTGACATAAACCACAGGGACTTTTCCACCCTGCGGTATCTTTGGCTAAAACATGATAATTAACTAGTTAACTACCCTCTTCAAAACTGTTATTTTGGGAAGGTTGTTCGCCTATTTTCAGTTGTTTTTTTGATTGCTTCAACTGCTTCCAAAGTAACTTTATTTGTTTATACGCTTCCTCAGTGGGAATTTTCCCACCTGTTTCTAGGTTACAGATATAGCCAACTTTTTGAGCAAACTCCTGTAAATTAGCGTTGAATACCAAGTTTTCTGGTTTTACATGACCATAGTAGCGACTACGGGGATAGAGAAAATCGTCTTTACTGATACTCACTATTTTTTCTCCATTTACTCAAATACTCTATAAAACATATACCGTTACCAGCCTTTTCGACATCATATCTACTTATAAGTAGATGGAAAATAAAATGTAACAGAATGCTTACCCTGCGGGCTTTTGCTAAATCCTATGCCTGGATATGTATTTATCAGTCAGGCACTTGAGGAGTTTTTTAGCATTCATCTGATAGTGCGGGGTTTCACAGGCTATAGGTGGAGCTTTAGAGTAATTGGTCATGTCTGATTATCCCCTTATTTATTAACAACAGATTATATAATCTTCTGTAAGTTATGACTATATTCCTGAAAATAGATTAATATATTCTACAATATTTTGCAAATCAAATTTTGGCAGAAGATCAGACACATTCAAAACAGATTCAGATTAGATACATGACTACTGCCATCTATCAGGAAAATTAAGTATATTTAAATATATGAAATATGAGGTAACCTAATGATTTATACATATTTTTTTAGTGGGTTTAGCTTAATTAATCAAGTGACAGGGAACAGATAAGAGTAATAATTTTACATTACCGGTCTAGAATAGATCGGAAGAACTTAAATTAGTTAACTTAAATTAGTTGGTGAAATATGCCGAAAAGTCCTGTTCACCAATGACTAATAACTAAAGATAAAATGGTGAAGCTGATTTCATCAAAGCCGTCCACTACCAAAAACAGTTTTTAATATCTTATCATGTCTGTTAATTCTAAACTCTACGAAGGCAAAGCTAAAATTCTCTACGCTACAGAAGATCCAGAAATTTTGTTGGCTGATTTTAAAGATGATGCTACAGCTTTTAATGCTCAAAAACGCGGCAGCATTGAGAATAAGGGGATGATCAACTGTAGTATTTCTAGCCAACTATTTCAACAATTGGCTAAACAGGGTATTAAAACTCATTTTATTGATAGTCCAGCCCCGCATTTAATGCGAGTAAAAGCTGTAAAAATCATCCCTGTGGAGGTAGTGGTGAGGAACATTGCGGCTGGTAGTCTGTGCAAGGAAACTGGGTTAATACCAGGTACAGTTTTATCAAAGCCTTTAGTGGAATTTTATTACAAAAATGATGATTTAGGTGATCCTTTACTGACGCGCGATCGCTTATTGCTTTTAGAATTAGCGAGACCGGAACAAGTTGATCAAATTACCCATCTAGCATTAGAAATCAACAAATTTCTCCAGGAGTTTTGGGAAAAATGCCAGATTACCTTGGTAGACTTTAAACTTGAATTTGGTGTAGACCACCAACAGCAAATACTATTAGCCGACGAAATTAGTCCTGATACCTGTCGTTTATGGGACATGAACCAAACCGATCCTGAGAACCGAATTATGGATAAAGATCGTTTTCGTCGTGACTTAGGAAATATAGAGAATGCTTACCAGCAGGTTTTACAAAGAGTATTAAAAGTAGTATAAACTACTTAAACAGGGTAAATAACTTTTGACGATTAATGGTGTGTGGTAGTAGAGAGAAAAATGATTAAAACAAGTTTAACACGGGGATTAATGGCAATGGTAGCCATTACAGTTCCCATTGTTGGTTCTTCCGTCAAGGCAAATGCCCAAGCTGTTAATAGTCTTGCAGGGACAACAGAAATTTTGACAGTAGATACAAATCAACTAGACAAGCACAATCCTGGTAAAATTGACAAAAACGAATGTAGGGGCAATAATCCCCCCGTGGTTGCCCAGTGTAATCCCGCCGTGGTTGCCCCAAGGATTATAGAAAAAGCATCTCACCAAGATTCTTCTATTGTTAAAGTTTTAACAACCAATTCAGCACTAGTAAATAATGCTGCTGTGATTGTGCCAAACACTACAACAACTCCAATCACAGCACAAGTTCCACAACCAAAGCCCACCCAACCCTCCGAGACTGAATCTAATCAAGAAAATCAGAATCTCCCGACAACACCACCGACATCATCTCCTAATCCAGAAACAACGGAAGCGCGGGTGTTGGTGTCAGAAGTAGTTGTGAAAACGGAGACGGGAAAAATCACGCCCGAATTAGAAGCGGAAATTTACAAAGTCATTCGTACCCAAGCGGGACAGACAGCAACCCGTTCTCAACTGCAAGAAGATATTAATGCGATTGTGAGAATTGGGCTTTTCTCCAACGTGCAAGCGCTTCCAGAAGATACACCCCTGGGCGTACGGGTGAGTTTTATTGTCACCCCTAATCCTATTCTCAGTAAAGTAGAATTAGAAGCAAATCCTGGAACGGGTGTAGCTTCCGTACTTCCTGGGGAAACTGCACAAGAAATATTTAGTAGTCAATATGGAAAAATTCTCAACTTGCGGGAATTACAAGAGGGAATCAAACAATTAACCAAACGTTATCAAGACCAAGGTTATGTATTAGCCAACTTAATTGGAGTACCGAAAATCTCAGAAAATGGAGTTGTCACCCTACAGATAGCAGAAGGGGTGGTGGAAAACGTGAAAGTTAAATTCCGCGATAAAGAAGGACAAGAGGTCAACGAGAAGGGAGAACCAATTCGGGGACGGACAAAAGATTATATAATTACTAGGGAAGTAGAGTTAAAACCTGGGCAGGTATTTAACCGTAACATTGTTCAAAGAGACTTACAAAGGGTTTTTGGGTTAGCGTTGTTTGAAGATGTCAATGTTTCCCTTGATCCTGGAACTGATCCGAGTAAAGTTACTGTAGTAATAAATGTAGCAGAACGCAGTAGCGGCTCTATTGCCGCAGGGGCGGGGATTAGTTCCGCCAGTGGTTTGTTTGGAACTATCAGCTATCAGCAGCAAAACCTGGGGGGAAGAAACCAAAAATTGGGAACAGAGGTACAGTTAGGGGAACGGGAACTACTATTTGACTTGCGATTTACTGATCCTTGGATTGCGGGTGATCCTTATCGCACTTCTTATACAACTAATATTTTCCGTCGTCGTTCTATTTCCTTGATTTTTGAAGGTAAAGATAAAAACATAGAGACTTTCGATCCCAATAATATTACGAATACAGATGCCCAGGTTAGCCCCCGGATTACTCGTTTGGGTGGTGGTATCACATTTACTCGTCCATTGACGACCAATCCCTACAAAAATGCAGCATGGGTGGCTTCTGCTGGACTACAATATCAACGGGTTTCTGGTCGTGATGCTGATGGTAATTTGAGGACAGAAGGGGCGCTATTTGATGGTAGCAACATTAGTGCTAAAATTCCCTTAACTGTTTCCCCTTCAGGAGAAGACGATTTATTTCTACTCAAGTTAGGAGCGCAAAGGGATCTCCGTAATAATCCGAACCAACCCACAAAAGGTTCTTACCTCAGCTTTGGACTTGATCAATCTGTACCTGTAGGTTCAGGTGGTATTTTTATGACTAGGTTCCGGGGTAACTATAGTCAGTATCTACCGATTAAATTGATTGGCTTTAGTAAAAAACCAGAAACTTTAGCATTTAACGCCCAAGGGGGGACGATTTTAGGAGATTTACCTCCCTATGAAGCTTTTACTCTCGGTGGTAGTAACTCGGTGCGGGGTTATGGTGAAGGTAGATTAGGATCTGGTAGCAGTTATATCCAAGCTGCGGCTGAGTATCGGTTTCCTGTTTTCTCTGTTGTCAGTGGCGCACTATTTTTTGATTATGGTAGTGACTTGGGAACTAGTACCAAAGCCGCACAATTGTTAAATAAAAGTGGCGACGGTTATGGCTATGGTTTAGGTTTGCGGATACAATCACCACTAGGACCTATTCGGATAGATTACGGGATCACTGATAATAATGAAAGTCGGATTAATTTTGGGATCGGGGAAAGATTTTAATTTGTTTGGTCAATAATCAGGACAATATTAATCAGGGTTTCTACTCAAGATGGAAGATGGGCAATATTAGTTACAATATTACAGATGGTGAGACTATGCAGCAACATACTTTAGCTGGGGAAATTACTCAGACTGGTGTGGGGCTGCATAGTGGTGTTAAAACTCAAGTGCGAATATTAGCAGCACCAGCGGGAAGTGGTCGCTTTTTTGTCCGGGTAGATTTACCTGGTTCACCAATTATCCCCGCGCAAATTGCGGCTGTGAGTCAGACTGTGCTTTCTACTCAATTGGGTAAGAATCAAGTCTGTGTTCGCACTGTAGAGCATTTATTGGCGGCTTTGGCAGCTATGGGGGTTGATAATGTCAAAATTGAAATTGATGGACCGGAAATACCCCTTTTAGACGGTTCGGCTGAAATTTGGTGTCAGAAAATTGCGGAAGTCGGTTTAGTTTCCCAACAACTAGTGAAAATAACTACACCTTTAATTATTACTGAACCTATTTGGATTTATGAGGGTGATGCTTTTGTTTGCGCTTTACCCGCTCCAGAAACTCGTTTTAGCTATGGTATAGATTTTAATTTGCCGGCAATTGGTAATCAATGGTACAGTTTTTTAATGAGTACAGATTTAGAAAAGTCTTCTGCTGACTTTGTTTCAGAAATTGCACCTGCGCGAACTTTTGGGTTACAGCATCAAATTGAACATTTACAAAAATCGGGATTAATTAAAGGTGGGAGTTTAGATAATGCTCTAGTTTGTGGTCCCCAAGGTTGGTTAAATCCACCATTACGATTTGCAAATGAACCAGTTCGTCATAAAATCTTGGATCTAGTAGGAGATTTGAGTTTGCTGGGAAATTTCCCTATAGCTCATTTTTTGGCTTACAAGGCTAGTCATAATTTACACATTAAACTAGCAAACAGGATTTTAGAATTGATCTAAAATTCCCCAATTTACCAATTTACTTATTTTGGTGTCTAATAACTTACGTAAAGTACCACTAATGTCCACTATTACTGAATCTAATTCTCCGTCAAGCAATCCACAGACTATTAAAACTACCTTTAGTATTGAGGAAATTCAGGAACTATTACCCCATCGTTATCCATTTTTACTGGTAGATCGGATTATTGACTATGTTCCTGGAAAAAAAGCCGTGGGTATTAAAAATGTTAGCTTTAATGAACCCCAATTTCAAGGGCATTTTCCAGGGCGATCGCTGATGCCCGGTGTGCTAATTATTGAGGCAATGGCACAGGTTGGGGGTGTGGTAATGACGCAAATGCCAGATTCACAAGGAGGACTATTTGTATTTGCCGGTATTGATAAAGTTCGTTTTCGTCGTCAAGTTGTTCCCGGAGATCAATTAGTCATGACGGTGGAACTGTTGTGGGTAAAGCAGCGTCGTTTTGGAAAAATGCAAGGAAAAGCGGAAGTTAATGGACAATTAGCCGCTGAAGGGGAATTGATGTTTTCTTTGATTAGTTAATCATTAATTGCAATTAAAGAAATCTCAATGGCTAATGTTTAGATACGTTGTAGCTTTGAGAAAGTTTGAATAAATTAAACACTACTATACCCCTAATTTTCAATTTTCGCCCTCACACATAACTTACTTTACCCGACAAGTTTCTTCACTGAAATACTGGATATAAAAAAGCACTTAATTTGGGAGATTCACCTTTGAAAACACTTATTCATCCAACTGCTGTCATTCATGCTAACGCAAAACTCCACCCAACAGTGCAAGTCGGTGCTTATGCTGTGATAGGAGAGAATGTTAAAGTTGGTGCAGATACTGTAATTGGCTCTCACGTTGTCCTAGAGGGACTTTGTGAAATTGGTACAGGAAATCAGATTTTTTCCGGCGCCGTTATCGGTATGCAGCCGCAAGACCTCAAATACCTGGGAGAACCGACTTGGGTAAGAATTGGTAACAATAATTCTATCCGTGAGTACGTAACGATTAACCGCGCTACTGGACGTGGAGAAGCGACAATTATCGGTAATGGCAATTTATTAATGGCCTATGTTCATGTAGGTCATAATTGTGAGATTTCAGATTCTGTTATTATTGCTAACTCTGTAGCATTGGCAGGTCATGTACATATTGAATCACGAGCTAGGTTGAGCGGTGTTTTAGGTGTGCATCAATTTGTCCATATTGGGGGAATGTCAATGATAGGCGGTATGGCACGCATTGATAGAGATGTACCTCCTTATATGTTAGTGGAGGGAAATCCTGCAAGAGTGCGATCGCTCAATTTGGTAGGATTAAAACGTTCAGGGATGGCTGTTAGCGATTTTCAATTAATTAAAAAGGCTTTCCGTCTGCTTTATCATTCTGATTTGCTGTTTAAAGATGCTTTACAAGAGTTGGAAAATTTGGGAGATACGGAAGAATTAAAACATCTTCGCCGTTTTTTGCTACTTTCCCAAATGCCGGGAAGACGAGGGTTAATTCCCGGAAAAGGCAAAAAAACAGTCATTGATGAATAATGAATAGGAAATCAAATCTGGGGCGGGGTTTTCCCGTCCTCAAAATTGATTAGTGACTCTGTTTTGGTGGAAAGAATAAAGTTTTAAAAAACCACAAAGACGCAAAGGACACGAAGGAAGAAAAGAAGAATAATAAAAAAAATAGAAAAGTAAGTAAAAATCTAAAATCTAAAATCTAAAATGCGGATATTTATTAGTACTGGTGAAGTTTCTGGAGATCTACAGGGTTCGCTATTAATTGCAGCGCTTCAACGTCAAGCTGTAGCTGTCGGGTTGACCTTAGAAATTGTAGCTTTGGGTGGGGAGAAAATGGCGCAAGCTGGGGCGAAAATTTTAGGTAATACCAGTGGTATTGGTTCAATGGGTTTGATTGAATCTTTGCCTTATGTTATTCCTACATTAAGAGTACAACGGAGTGCGATCGCTTATTTAAAAGAAAATCCCCCTGATTTGGTGGTACTAATTGATTATATGGGTCCTAATTTGGGAATTGGGACTTACATGAAGGAAAATTTACCTGATGTTCCTGTTGCTTATTATATTGCTCCTCAAGAGTGGGTATGGTCAATGAGTTTTCAAAATACCAACCGCATTGTTGGTTTTACAGATAAACTATTAGCAATTTTCCCAGAAGAAGCGCGGTATTATCAACAAAATGGGGCAAATGTTTGTTGGGTAGGACATCCTTTGATTGATAGAATGGCAAATGCACCCAGTCGAGAAATTGCCAGGGAAAAATTAGGAATTAAAGAGGAAGAAATTACCATTGCTTTGTTACCAGCTTCCCGTCATCAAGAATTAAAATATCTGTTACCAATTATTTTTGCAGCGGCTAAAAATATTCAATCTAATTTACCAAATGTCCATTTTTTAATTCCTCTATCTTTGGAAACATTTAGAAATACAATTACAGCAGCAATTAAAGATTATAGTTTGCAAGCTACGGTAGTATTAGGTAAAGAAAGAGAAGTTTTTGCAGCGGCTGATTTTGCAATTACTAAATCGGGAACTGTGAATTTAGAATTAGCATTATTAAATGTTCCCCAAGTTGTAGTTTATCGTCTACACCCCCTCACAGCTTGGATTGCACGTCATATTCTTAAAGGTTCAATTCCCTTTGCTTCTCCAGTAAATTTAGTTGTCATGCGCGAAATTGTCCCAGAATTTTTACAGGAAAAAGCCACAACAGAGAATATTACTCAAGCTGCTATGGAATTATTATTGAATTGTCAAAAAAGACAAAAAACCTTGACAGATTATCAAGAAATGCGCTATTCTTTGGGAGAATTGGGAGTGTGCGATCGCACAGCCAAAGAAATATTAGCAATGTACATTTAATTCAAATGACTCGTTTTATCCATGACCAATTCGCAAAAGATTACCTAGAAGAACTACTAAAAGCCTATGGTTAAGACTTCTAGGAAGAGGAACAGTACAAAAACAAGCAATTGATGAATTAGTTGCGTTACCATCAAATCAGCCCTATGTAGAAATTACACTAGAGCTACTTTATAACCTCCAGCAGAATTTAAGAATCAATCAAAGTTCACAAACAGAAGATAGGGAGTTGATTATGAGATTAGCACCACTTTACCAACAAGATCGAGAACTAGCTAAACAAGAAGGAGAACAACGTCTAATTATCCGTCAATTAAATCGTCGAATTGGTGAAATTGAATCATCATTAATTCAAAAAGTCCAAGCATTATCTGTTGAGCAACTTGAAGAACTTGGAGAAGCTTTGTTAGATTTTACTTCAATTGGAGATCTAGAAAATTGGCTGCAATCTGTAAACTTAATCATAACTAAATAATGACCAAAAAACGAGCAATTGCAGTTGATTTATTTGCGGGTGCAGGAGGGATGACTTTAGGCTTTGAACAAGCTGGGTTTGATGTCCTTGCTTCTGTGGAAATAGACCCAATTCATTGTGCAATTCATCAATTTAATTTTCCTTTTTGGACTGTATTATGTAAAAGCGTGGAAGAGACAACAGGGGAAGAAATTAGGAATAGTTCTCAAATTGCTAATCAAGAAATTGATGTAGTATTTGGTGGTCCACCCTGTCAAGGTTTTTCATTAATGGGAAAACGTTCTTTTGATGATCCCAGAAACTCTTTAGTTTTCCATTTTATTAGGTTGGTTAGAGAATTACAACCTAAGTTTTTTGTATTGGAAAATGTCAAAGGAATGACAGTCGGAAAACATAAAGAATTTATTGCAGAAATCATTAGTCAATTTTCCGAAAGTGGTTATCAAGTTAATGCAAATTATCAAGTTTTAAATGCAGCTAATTATGGAGTCCCACAAAATCGAGAAAGGTTATTTTTACTCGGTTCACGTCAAAATATAGAAGTTCCAAAATATCCAGAAAAAATTACATTCCCTGGTCAAAAATCTCCGACAGTTTGGGACGCATTACAAGATTTACCAGTCATAGAAAACTATCCAGAATTATATCAACAAGATTGGATAATTACTGAATTTAGTAACCCTAGTAATTATGCTAAAAAACTGCGTAATCTGGAAATTGCCAAAAATAACTATTCCTATCAACGTCAGTATGATCATAATTTACTCACATCAAGTTTAAGAAGCAAACACTCACCCGAATCTATGGAAAGATTTGCCTCTACACCCCATGGTAAAATTGAATCAATCAGTCGCTTTCATAAACTTGATCCTCATGGTTTATGTAATACTTTAAGAGCGGGAACACCTAGCAATAAAGGTGCATTTACTTCTCCTCGTCCTATACATCCTTTTATTCCCAGATGTATTACTGTGAGGGAAGCTGCGCGTTTACATTCCTATCCTGATTGGTTTAGATTTCATCCCACAAAATGGCATGGTTTTCGACAAATTGGTAATTCTGTTCCCCCGCTTTTAGCGCAAGCAGTCGCAGAGGAAATTATTCAAGTTTTAGATATCAAATCGTCTCAACCTCAAGGTATTAAAGATTTAGGGGATATTAATTTATTAACATTTGATATGTCAGCAGCAGCGAAATATTTTGGAGTAAACCCTCATGTTATAGAACCGAGAACTAGGAAAAATAGATAATAACTATCTACTGGACACATCCTTATCCGTAGCAATTAACTATGACATTCATATTGCATGAAGTTGAAAAGTCTCCTCTGATTTTATCTGCTGAAATTCCTGATTCTTTACGTTTAGTCATAGAGATAATTCAGTCATATTCCTATGCAGAATTATATGAAGAGAAAAACATTCAGGGAATAAGTTTAGAAGATTCTTTAATCACAGTATTTGATGCAATAGAAAAAGAAAAAAATAGTTTAGATATAAGTTATGGCTATTTCTTTATGGCTATAGTTATGGGAATCGCTGTACAACCAACGATTAAAAGTTATTTACCTCGTGAGACAATAACTGGTAATATATTTCAGTATCTTTTTCAAAATTGGATATATCCTCAAGATAATTATCAGCCAAATTTAAACGTTTCATTTAAAGTATTTTCAATAATTAAGTCATGTTCACAACCTGCTTTACGAATTAAATTCGCACAAACCTCATTAATAACTTGCGTACTAATATAGGACTTACATAAGATGTGGCTGAACACCTTATTCTTGTGTAGGGGTAATTCATGAATTACCCCTACTTTCGGTTCTTTTTGCGTAAGTCCTGTAATAATTAAGTTTTCTTGACTTGTTACCCTTGTAGCTATTTTCTGCTTTTGTATTGCACTGGAATCAGTGGAATTTAATATAAAGCGATATAGCCAAATATTGGAATCAATAAAACATCGCATCATTTCACCAGCGCTCATTTGCTTCCTCTCTGGTGAGTGGCTTGAACCCTGATATTTGCATGGGATTTGCTGTTAACTGGGCGATAATACCCGTTGGTGGAAAGTGTTTCTGTGTTGGTGCAGGTTGCAAAATCACGATTTGCACTATTTCGGCGCTGCATATTTGTTCTTGATACTCAACGGGAATTTCAATTTTGCCGTTGTTTACCTTAGCTTGAAATTGTGTGTTTATACTCATACTTAAAGCTGTAGTAAGCCTACCCGACTGATTTCGATGAAATAGCCCCTTCTGCAATTATAACTACTATCCCTCTGCCAATTCCCCAAGGTGCGTTAAAATCTTAATATCTTCTTTAATATCTTCATCTTAGGTAATATCAATTCTCAAGTATGACTACTTACAAGCAACTCCAGGATTACATCAAAACTAAACATCAGGTAACAGTTAAAACCTGTTGGATTGCTCATGCTAAAGAACAGTTAGGACTTGCAATTAAAGCATCTCAACGCAGTTCTCAAGGAAAACCAAGAGTTTATCCTTGTCCTCCAGATAGATTGCCATTAATTAGAGAAGCTTTTGAACACTTTCATCTTTTATAAAGATTCAATAATAATATGAGCAGCGAAATTGTAATTGTCCGTACAGGTATCCCACCGGAACAACTAGATAAATATGCTGATGATTTGACAAGGCTTCATGAAACACCTGAAGGTTTACGCACCTTAGCCGTTTTAGGGAAAACCTTTCTATCCCCAAATAATTTCCATATTTAAAATAAATCCTGGTAAAATATTTTCACCTGATAATTCTTGAGGAAAGTCTAATATTTCTACTGGTTTACCAAGACGATAAATTTCAACTTGACCCATTTTCCGATTAATTAACCAACCTAATTTAACTCCATTATTCATATATTCCTGCATTTTTGCCCGTGTTTCTGGCAAACTATCACTGGGTGACATTAATTCTAAAACAAAATCTGGAGCAATTGGTGGAAATTTTTCCTGTTCTTCTAGTGTCAGTGTATCCCATCTATCTTTTTTTATCCAAGCAACATCAGGAGAACGATTTGCACCATTGGGAAGTTTAAAACAAGTGGAAGAATCGAAACAAACTCCTAATTTAGTTTGACGATTCCAAAACACAAAATCTGCTGCAACTTCCACATTACGTTTTCCTGTTTCTCCTCCTGTTGGTGACATAATCAATATTTCTCCTTTGGTATTGCGTTCAAATTTGACTTCAGGATTTTCTCGACAGAGTTGATAAAATTGGTTTTCGGTAAGTTGGATAATGGGGTTTAAGTTGACTGTGATAGCTGTCATAATCAATCTCCTTGAGGATGATATCAACCTTAACTAAATTATAGAATCAATTTCATTTTAACACTTTACTTAACAAATCCCGATGTAAAAAAGCTCCATTTACTAAAGATTGAATTTTCGTATCTGACAAGGATTCACCATGATGATAATAATCAATCCAAGTTTTACTAATTAACTCTACATCCTCTGGTAAATCTTTTAAATCCCAACCAGGTATTTTTAGATCTTCCATTAAATGATTGACTTTAGGATCATAACTCAATGCAAAACAACGAGAACCTTCACTAGCGGCCATAATTAAACTATGTAAACGCATTCCTATGGACATTTCTACACCGCGAAATACACCTTTTAAAATTTGTGGATCTTCGGAACAAATAACTCTACTCACATCTTGTAATTGAGTATGAATTTTTTCCGCAATTCCTAGATCTTCACTTTTTTGAAATGGCAATAGTAAAATAAAGGCTTGAGTTTCTTTTTGCAAATTAACTAAGGCTTGAGTTAAATTTGTTAACCGATTTTCTGTTAATTGAGGATGATTTCTTAAAGTCACCGCAATTCTCGGTTTTGGTAACTCTGCTAGTTCCGGTACTGGCTTTGATTTTAACGCCCAAACCGGGTCAGGGGCAAGGATATGGGGTATACTCCAATCTGATAATAACCGAGAACTAGCAACGTCGCGCACACTGATTTGAGTACAACCCGCAAAATTCTGCTGGGCTAAAAATCGAGTTTGGGAACGCAACAAAGGACCTATACCCTGTCCCCAAGCCACAGTTTTCAAACCCATAACTTGAGCTAAAGCCATCAATCCGCCATAATAAAAAGGGCTAATAGTGCTAGTAGCATCTTGCATTAAACTACCACCACCCCAAACAAAAGCATCACAAGAACGCAAAGCCTTGAAGACGGAGAAAAATGCCATACGATTGTAACATTCCACACCGTAATGACGATGGGTTTCTTCAGGATTTCCAGAAAGCACCACAGGAGTAACATCTAGTGGTAACATTTGCAGGAGTGTGGCTAACAAAGCTTCATCACCACCATTACCCTTACCGTAATACCCAGACAATAAAACCCGCATTTTCGCCATTTTAGATTCTAGATTTTAGATTAATTATGCACGTACTTTCAATTCCCACCTGGATAATTCATATTTCCAGCGTCATTGAGTGGATAACCGCAATATGGCTAATTTGGATATATGGTGAACTGACAAAAAATCGGAGTTGGTGGGGATTGTCCTTTGCTATGTTACCAGCTTTAATTAGCGCAATGTGTGCTTGTACTTGGCATTATTTCGACAATTCCCAAACCCTAGAATGGTTAGTCACCTTACAAGCTACCATGACATTAGTTGGTAACTTTACCCTTTGGGCGGCAGCTTATATAATTTGGCGTTCTACCAAACCTACAAGCCCCATGAAGACACAAACCATCAAATCACAACAATGATATCAAAAGAAACCCTCTTTGCCCTTTCTCTTTTTCCCTATTTGGGTTTCCTGTGGTTTATCAGCCGCAGTCCACAAATGCCACGGTTAGCCCTATATGGATTTTACGGCACATTGGTATTTGTCGCCGTCACTATTCCCGCTGGTATTTACGCCAAAGTGCAGTATGGAGAACAATTAGCCAATGTAGACTGGTTACATGGCAGCGCAGAAGCCTTTTTAACCCTGGCTAACATCTTACTAGTCTTAGGCTTCCGCCAAGCAGTACAGGAATTAGGGAACAGGTGACAGGTGACAGGTGACAGGGAACAGGTGACAGGGAACAGGGAACAGGTGCTACGCCACGGGGACAGGGAACAGGTGCTACGCCACGGGGACAGGGAACAGGTGCTACGCCACGGGGACAGGGAACAGGTGCTACGCCACGGGGACAGGGAACAGGTGCTACGCCACGGGAACAGGGAACAGGGAACAGGTGACAGGTGACAGTTAACGGACAACGGAGAACGGACAAATTATGGAAGTAATACCCGCAATTGATTTACTAGCAGGTCGCTGTGTGCGACTATATAAAGGAGACTATGCACAATCCCAAGTATTTAGCGAAAATCCCGTAGAAGTTGCGAAAATGTGGGCTGACCAAGGCGCGACCAGATTACACTTAGTTGATTTAGATGGCGCAAAAGCTGGTAAAATAGTTAACTTGGCCGCCATTGCAGCCATTAGAAATAATCTTTCCATACCCATTGAAGTTGGGGGCGGATTGCGCGATCGCTCCAGTGTGGTAGAATTATTCAATCTGGGAGTAGATTGGGCAATTCTGGGAACTGTCGCGGTTGAACAACCCCAACTAGTCCAGGAACTCTGTCAAGAATTTCCTGAAAAGATTATTATTGGTATAGATGCCCGTAACGGCTTAGTTGCTACTCGTGGTTGGTTAGAAACCTCATCAGTATTAGCCACCCAACTAGCAGTACAAATGCAGGAATTAGGGGCAGCAGCGATAATTTATACTGATATAAACAGAGACGGAACATTACAAGGACCAAATTTAGACGCATTACGAGAACTTGCTGCGGCCATTTCCATACCCGTAATTGCTTCTGGTGGTGTAAGTTCTGTTACTGACTTATTAAGTTTATCAGCTTTAGAACCCCAAGGTGTAACAGGTGTGATAGTGGGTAAAGCCTTGTATACTGGTAATATTATCCTCAAAGAAGGATTACAGGCCATTGGACCGGGGAGAATACAAGATATACCACCAGATTTTGGTATTTCTAGCTTTGCTTAGTATCACACTATATTAAGAGTTTCACCCCAGATCCCTAAATTCTCTGAGAAGTCAGGGGTCTAAACCTGGCAATTAAATTAGTTATAATTAGTCAATAAGTTAGTAGTTTTATGCCAAGAAAAAGCCAAGGTTGGGTAACATTTCAAATATCTGAAGAAGAACGCCAGATTTTAGAAGAATTTTGTCAAAATTCCCAACGTACGAAAACAGAAATTTTACGGGAATTAGTCCGGGGACTTAGGAAATATTCATCACCATTATCATTATCAAATATCCAGGAAAAACCAGAAATTAACAACTCTGAATTTGAAATTGTTAGTGCTAAGAAACCATTAAAAGTCAGTTCCCGTAATGTTCTCAAGGGAGTTGTGAAACGAGTCACCACAGGAACTATAAATACGGAAATAACCTTAGAAATTGTTCACCGAGTTGAATTAACTTCAATGATTACTAGAGTTTCCGCAGAGGAGTTAGAATTATCTGAAGGGACGGAAGCCTATGCTGTGATTAAATCTAATGATATTGTCATTGCAAAGGATTAGAAAGACTGGTTTCAAAATTCAGATATTGGACTTCTTGGAGAAGTCCGGGATATTTTTGTGTACTAAACTTCTACTTTTACACCTTTCCAGAAAGCAATATAACCTTCGATATTTTTAGCTTTCTCTTTGGTGCTAGGATAGTACCAAGCAGCATCTTTATTAACTTGACCATCAACTTGAATACTATAATAATTAGCAACTCCTTTCCAAGAACAAGTGCTGTGGGTGCTGCTGTCTTGAAAATATTCCTTCTTGATAGAGTCAGCAGGGAAATAATGGTTTCCTTCCACAACTACGGTATTATCGCTTTCGGCTAGAATAGCACCATTCCAAATTGCTTTCATGATTTGAGTTTAAAAAAGTTAACAATTTATATTCTGACATTTTTTAGGGGAATTGTGTTAGTATTGGCGAGAAACTGAGGATAGCAGCTAAAAACAGCCTTTCCACAGCCAAAACAACCTTGATTTTTAGTATCCAACTTACTTTAAATTAAATTTATGGAATTGATAATAACTACAGCTATTGCAACTGCTATTGCTACAATAGGCATGAAATCTCTGGAAAAGATAGGTGAAAATACTGGTGATATTATCTGGGGAAGAGTAAATCAATTAATCAATAAGTTACGTCAGAAGAAGTTAGCACCACAATTAACTGCGGCTGTGGACGAAAATAAAGTCCAGGAATTACATTATGATCAAGCTGTAAAAGAATTAACAGAAGCTATGCAGGACGAGGAAATTAAACAAGCGGTTTTAGATTTGGAAAGTTCAGTGAATACTGATACCTCAAAGACTGCTGAAGAAATTAAAAAGAAAGCAGAAGAAATTAAAAATCACCCTTCAGTTATTAATAATAACACAAAATTGGCAGAAATAATAAACGCAGAAAAAGGATCAACTGTTGCCCAAAACGTTAATATTACTAACCAACATAATCATTACAATTGACTAAACTCGTCTGAAGGGGAAGGTCGGACAAAGTTACCCCCCATTGACTGGAAAAAAATCTGCCGCGAAAAGTTGCAAGAACGGCAAAAATTAACCACAAATCCCCTTACTTGCGCTGAGGGGGTAACTTTTAAATTGCCAGATATTTATATAGAAATGGGTTTAGTAGAACGGAAAAAACAACCCAAACAGGATCATAATCAAAATATTCCTCCAGAACAAGGTTCAGCACTTTATCAAGAGACAGAAATAACTCAAAAATATGAACATAATGAATTTTTAACCCAAGTTTTTCACAAGAAAGATACTAAAAAAAGTCAAGGTAAACGCATTACGATTATTGGTGAACCGGGAGCAGGTAAAACTACATTACTACAAAAAATTGCTGATTATTTATCTCGGGAAAGTTCAGAATCAATTATTATTTGGGTATCTTTAGCAGAGTTAGAAAATGGAAAATTAAAAGATTATTTAGATGGGATTTGGTTACGGAATGCTGTTGAGAGAAGTAAAATATCAGAAATTACAAAAGACATTAAAGATGATTTTATTGCCCAATTTAATCAAGACAAAGTATGGTTATTATTAGATGGTTTAGATGAAATGTCTACAAAATCTGTTTCCGGTAATATCTTAACAGATATTGCTGGACAAATTCAGGACGGTGGATATATTAATCAAGCGCGAATAGTTTTAACTTGTCGGTTAAATTTATGGGATGGTGGTAACAATAAACTTTATGATTTTGATACCTATAGAACTTTAGATTTTTCTTATCCTGAACAGGTAGAACAGTTTATTAATAACTGGTTTACTTCTCAACAAGAAGCGGGTAGAAAGTTATGTAAGACTTTAAAAGAAGCTGGTAGAGAACGGATTCAAGATTTAGTTAAAAATCCTCTGCGGTTAACACTACTTTGTTTAAATTGGCAAGGAAGAGAGGCAAAGTTACCAGATACACAAGCAGAATTTTATCAGCAATTAGTTGATAATTTTAACGGATGGAAACAAGATGAATTCGCGCAAATAAGCAAAACACAACGTCAAAAACTGATTACTGATTTAGGTAAATTAGCAAGGGAAGCAATAGATCAAGCAACCTCTCGTTTCCGCTTGCTGGATGGGTTCGTTAAAAAGTTTTTAGGTGATGATAAACTAACATTAGCCCTAAAATTAGGTTGGCTTAATCGGATTGGCACAGATATAAAAGAAAAACCTGTTTATGCTTTTTTCCATACCTCATTTCAAGAATATTTGGCAGCAACAGCAATTAATGATTGGGATTTCTTCTTACCGAAAACCCATAAAAATAAACCCATAGAGGCACAAAAATACCGCATTTTTGAACCTCAGTGGAAACAAACCATATTGTTATGGCTGGGCCGTGAAGATGTAGATGAAAGTGAAAAAGAGTCGTTTATTCAAGCTTTGATAAATTTTCAAGATGGCTGTGTAAAATATCAGGGTAAAGGTTTTTATGGATATCGAGCCTATTTTTTAGCTGCTGGGGGCATAGCCGAATTTAAACATTGTTCTCAAGCAGATCAAATAGTCAAGCAGATTATTAATTGGAAATTCGATAATAGTGTTAGTAATATTCATGATCAAGCAGATGTAGCCCTAAAAGAAACAGACCGGCAAAAAGCGATCGCAGCCTTGGTAAAATTAATCAACACATCAAAGCATTCATATACCCGTAGTTTGGCGGCTGAAAACTTAGGGAAAATAGACCCTGGTAATGCAGATGCGATCGCAGCTTTGGTAAAATTAATCAACACATCACAGGATGAAGATACCCGTTGGCGGGCGGCTAATAGCTTAGGGAAAATAGGCGTTGGTAATCCAGATGCGATCGCAGCTTTGGTAAAATTAATCAACACATCACAGGATGAAGATACCCGTTGGCAGGCGGCTGATAGCTTAGGGAAAATAGGCGTTGGTAATGCAGAACCGATCGCAGCTTTGGTAGAATTAATCAACACATCACAGGATAAATATACCCGTTTGCAGGCGGCTGAAAGCTTAGGGAAAATAGACCCTGGTAATGCAGAAGCGATCGCAGCTTTGGTAGAATTAATCAAGACATCAGAGGATGAATCTACCCGTTGGCAGGCGGCTGATAGCTTAGGGAAAATAGGCGTTGGTAATGCAGAACCGATCGCAGCTTTGGTAAAATTAATCAACACATCACAGGATAAATATACCCGTTGGCGGGCGGCTGTTACCTTAGGGGAAATAGGCGTTGGTAATGCAGATGCAATCGCAGCTTTGGTAGAATTAATCAAGACATCAGAGGATGAATCTACCCGTTGGCAGGCGGCTGATAGCTTAAGGAAAATAGGCGTTGGTAATCCAGATGCGATCGCAGCTTTGGTAAAATTAATCAACACATCACAGGATAAATATACCCGTAGGCGGGCGGCTGTTACCTTAGGGGAAATAGGCGTTGGTAATCCAGATGCGATCGCAGCTTTGGTAAAATTAATCAACACATCACAGGATAAATATACCCGTAGGCGGGCGGCTAATAGCTTAGGGGAAATAGGCGTTGGTGATCAATCTATGGTAATTAAAGCCATAAGTGGTTATCAGCTAACTGATGAACATTATCAACTCATTGGGAAAATCGCTCAAAATATGGTTTACCCCAAATTTTATCAGGCTTGGCATCAACCTTCCTCTTTTACTCGTTCATTCCGCACTGTCAAAAACATTTTCTACATTTTCTATAGTATTTTCTAGAGATAGAAAAACTTCTTAGTTTTACCAAAATTACTCAAACCAATCTTCACCTCCCGGTAATTCTGCTAAATAATTATCAATCATCTTTGCTAACTCTTTAGGTTGATGTTCATAAGTTAACAACAAAAGATTTTCCGCAAAATCAATTAATTCTTTTTCTTGTAATCTTTGAGAAACTTGACTCGGTTTTAAAGTCCCACCAAAAATCTCCGCACTAGCGGGACGAATTGCCATTTCTAGAGATTCTGCTAAATATTCACCCCATTGATCAGATTTAATATAATAGGATTTTTGATGATCTTTAATATTCAATTTGGCAATTTGAATCACAGAATCAGAAATTGAAGCAATCCAAGAATTAGTTAAACGCTGTTCAATTTGATTTTTAATCAGATGAATAACCAACCTGACTAAAAAAGCTTCTATTTTTCGCAAAGTTCCCTGTTTGCCCATATCCTCCAAATCATCAATAATTTCTAAGGCATCATCATAACGCCCTTCTAAGATACTTTGTCTTAATTCCATTAATTCTTGCGTCATGTTTATTGACCTTACTTGGTAGCAGTTATTAGTTGATTTTGTACTTTTGATGTTCTATAATAACCCATATTGGTACATATCTAGTTAAGGCTGCTAATGGGTAATCAGTAATTGGTTATCAAATCCCTATTTTCATCCTGTTAATCCTTTTATCCTGGATATCCTGATTCTGACATTTTCCTATCTATAAATTCTAGCGTTCCCCATTCCCCAAGGTGCGTTAAAATTTTAATATCTTCATCACAACTCAGACACGCGACAACCATCTACCATGCTTCAGTACCCCCACTTAGAACAAGCCCTAAAACATCATTTTGGTTACGATCAATTTCGTCCTGGACAAAGGCAAATTATTGAAGATGCCCTACAAAATCGTGATTTAATGGTAATTATGCCCACCGGTGGGGGTAAATCTCTGTGCTTTCAACTACCTGCACTTTTAAAACCAGGTTTAACAGTGGTAGTGTCACCATTAATAGCCTTAATGCAAGATCAAGTAGAAGCACTGAGAACTAATAACATTTCTGCCACATTTCTCAATAGTAGCCTGAATGCTTATAAGGTTCGCTCTCGTGAAGAAGCGATCATGAATGGTAAAATAAAATTACTTTATGTTGCTCCTGAACGTTTGATTAGCGAGCGATTTTTGCCGCTTTTAGACGTAGTTAAGGAAAAAGTGGGAATTTCTACCTTTGCCATAGATGAAGCCCATTGTGTGTCAGAATGGGGGCATGATTTCCGTCCAGAATATCGGCAATTAAGACTACTGAGAAAACGTTATCCAGATGTACCGACGGTTGCACTAACTGCTACCGCTACAGATAGGGTTAAAGCCGATATTATTGAACAATTAGGATTAAAACAACCAAGTATTCATATTGCCAGTTTTAACCGCCAAAATCTTTATTATGAAGTCCGTTCTAAAAGTAACCGTGCTTACGCTGAAATATTAGAAATTGTTAAAGAAAATGAAGGTTCAGGAATTATCTATTGTTTAACTCGCAAAAAAGTTGATGAACTAACTTTAAAATTACAAAATGATCAAGTTTCAGTTTTACCTTATCATGCTGGTTTAAGTGATGAAGAAAGAACGAAAAATCAAACTCGATTTATTCGGGATGATGTGCGGGTCATGGTAGCGACAATTGCTTTTGGAATGGGTATTAATAAGCCTGATGTCCGGTTTGTGATTCATTCGGATTTACCTCGAAATTTAGAAAGTTACTATCAAGAATCTGGCCGCGCTGGTAGAGATAATGAACCTTCTAAATGTACATTATTTTTTAATTATGGTGATATTAAAACTATAGAATGGAGTATTAATCAAAAAACCGATCCTCAAGAACAATTAATAGCTAAACAGCAATTAAGACAAGTTATAGATTATGCAGAGGGGACAGACTGTAGACGCACAATTCAATTAAGTTATTTTGGGGAAAGATTTCCGGGAAATTGTGGTAATTGTGATAATTGTCGTTATCCTAAACCTGTACAAGACTGGACAATTGAAGCCATGAAATTTTTATCTTGTGTAGCTAGATGTAAGGAAAGATTTGGAATGTTACATATCATTGATGTATTAAGAGGTGCGAAAAATCAGAAAATTGTCGTTAATAAACATGATCAACTTTCTACCTATGGAATTGGTAAAGATAGAACATTAGACGAATGGAGAATGCTAGGAAGATCACTATTACATCAAGGTTTATTAGAACAAACTAGCGACGGTTATTCAATTTTAAAACTCAATGCTTTAAGTTGGGAAGTGATGCGAAAACAACGACCAGTTTCTATTGCTGTTCCCATAGCGCAAAAAATGACTTGGGAAGATGGAAATAATAAACCTGTAGATGTGGAAATTTTAACTCAAAAATTGCGATCGCTTCGTAAACAACTCGCAGATGAACAAGCTATCCCACCCTACATGATCTTTCAAGATTCTACCCTCAAATTAATGGCACAAATTCAACCTAAAACATTAGATGAATTTGGTAAAATTTCCGGTGTTGTTAGTTATAAACTATCTCAATATGGCGAAAAATTCTTAGCAGAAATTCAGGCCTATCGTCAAGAACAAGGTTTACAACAAAATCCCATTAATCGAGTTAATTCTTCATTCTATTCTGACTCACCATCTGATACAGAATTAACTACATTAGAGTTATATAATCAGGGTTTTAGTATTGAAGAAATCGCCCAAAAACGCAATGTTAAAACTGGTACAATTATCAATCATCTCTCCAATTTAATTGAGAAAAAACAATCTTTAGATATCAGTCAATTAGTACCTTTAGAACGTCAGAAAAAAATCTGGCAAATTTTAGAAATTGTTGGTGATATTTCCCTCACACCCCTTCGAGAAAATTTAGGAGCAAGCTACAGTTTTGACGAAATTCGTTTAGTTAGGGCGAAATGGCGACGAGAAAAACATAAATCTACTCAAGATGATATTGACTTTTAGTTTCCCCGCTGTTTCTTGGAGATAAAGCTAGAGATAGCAGCTTAGGCAAAAACAAACAAATAGCAGCATTTATTAGCGTGAGCAATATACCCTGAATTAAAGTCATAGATAACCTTCCCTTATAACTATCTTTGATAACTACATCTTTATTTTGCCTTACAAACACTAGCTTTGAGCAACTTCTAGTTTTTAAATATCTTTTATATTACATAAGTAAATCAAATACTTTTAACCCGCAAGTTCCCCATTCCCTTGTTGCTTATGAATAGCAATCCTGTATAATTTGTGAAAGTTTATGTTTTGATCTAAAATTATGAAGAGCGCAGAGAAAAAAGAAAGATATTCACAAATAACACAAGGACTGCTACTACTCACCAATATTCCCTTTAGCTAAGAGAACACTGAGAACAAAAACGCGGTCTGAACTTACAGAACTGACTACCCGTTAAGGTGTAGGTTGTACAATAAGGGAAACTAGTTATTTCTTTGGCGGGTTTACAAGTGGAGGCGACGGACAATGGTTGAGACTGTTTAGGTTTACGAACCGAAACCATAGATAATAGCTTAGGCAAAGTTAAACAAGCCCCAGCGTTAATGATTGTCAGCAATAATACATCCATCACATCTATAGGGAATCACCCCCAGGCGAAACGACATCAGAACGTTTTAGTTAAAAATACTAAAATATATGGCAACATTAGGCAATGCACGAAGACTTAACCATAGTATTTAGTCTATATAAAATCAGTTTAGCATAGAATTTTGTAGATAGAAACCAACAGAAACTTTTATCAATTAATATGTAAACTGAATCTGAACTACCATGATTAATTGCATTTAACAATAGCATTTATGACAAATAATCAACCTGCAACTTCTTTCTTAACCAACATTTCTGAACGAGAACGTCTTGCATTACAGAGTTTAGTAGATTACACAAATGTAGAGTTATTACCGGAAATTTGGCCTTTGGCTGCCAAGCGATTTGGTGATATTATCGCCTTGTATAACCCCCATTCTCAACCAGAAGTAAAAATTACTTATAGTCAGCTTACAGAACAAATTAACCAATTTGCAGCGGGTTTACAAGCATTAGGCGTAAATACAAATAATAGCGAAAATCTTCCCTACGGAGAACGAGTTTCCTTGATTGCGGATAATAGTCCGCGTTGGTTTATTGCGGACCAAGGTATCATGACTGCTGGGGCTGTAAATGCAGTTCGTAGTTCTCAAGCGGAACGAGAAGAGTTACTTTATATTATTTCCCATAGTGGCAGTACATCTTTAGTAGTTGAGGATCTCAAAACTTTAAATAAATTAGGGGAACGCCTGAACGAATTAGCGATTAAACTGGTAGTTATACTTTCTGACGAAATACCACCCGCAGAACTAAAATTTCCAGTAGTCAACTTTTCCCAGTTACTAGAAATTGGTAGCAATCATACATTAGTAGCAAATAAGTATAGTGCAGAAACCTTAGCAACATTAATTTACACTTCTGGTACTACGGGAAAACCCAAAGGTGTAATGCTCTCCCATAAAAATTTACTACATCAAGTTACAACCTTGGGAACGATTGTGCAACCAGAAAAAGGGGATACAGTCCTGAGTATTTTGCCCACATGGCATAGTTATGAACGCAGCGGTGAATATTTCTTGCTTTCTCAAGGTTGTAGCCAAATTTACACTAATTTGCGTTCTGTTAAAAATGATTTAAAGAAATTTAAACCTAATTATATGATTGCTGTCCCAAGACTATGGGAATCAATTTATGAAGGCGTGCAAAAGCAATTCCGAGAACAACCAGCCAAAAAACAAAGCTTGGTGAAGTTTTTGCTAGAAATCAGCCAGAAATATATTGAATCACGGCGTATTTCCCAGGGATTGAGTTTAAATCACATTAATGCTGGAATGATAGAGCGTTTTCAAGCCAAAATAGTCGAATTGGCATTATTAGCGATTCATATACTAGGGGAAAAATTAGTTTATCACAAAGTACGAGAAGCAACAGGCGGTAAAATCAAGCACGTTATTAGTGGAGGTGGGGCGCTTCCCAAACATATAGATAACTTCTTTGAAATTGTTGGTGTTGAGATATTACAGGGTTATGGGTTAACAGAAACATCACCAGTAACTAATGCTCGTCGTCCTTGGCGTAATTTACGTGGTTCTTCGGGACAACCAATTGCTGGTACAGAAGTGAAAATTGTCAACCCAGAAACTCGTCAACCCCTACCAGCAGGGGAACGGGGTTTAGTCCTTCTCAAAGGACCACAAATCATGCAAGGCTATTATCAAAATCCTCAAGCCACCAATAAAGCCATAGACCCCCAAGGTTGGTTTGATAGCGGTGATTTAGGCTGGGTAACGCCCCAAAATGACCTAGTATTAACAGGGAGGGCAAAAGACACCATTGTTTTAAGCAACGGCGAAAATATCGAACCTCAGCCCATAGAGGACGCTTGTTTGCGATCGCCCTATATTGACCAAATTATGTTAGTAGGACAAGATCAAAAAAGTATTGGTGCCTTAATTGTCCCTAACTCAGAAGCCTTAGCAAAATGGGCAGAAACTCAAAATCAGATCCAAAATCAAATAAATGATAGTCAAAAAATTGACTTAGAGAGTAAAATAGTTCAGGATCTGTTTCGTCAAGAATTAAATCGTGAAGTTCAAAACCGTCCCGGTTATCGAACCGATGATCGTATTGGACCATTTAAACTAATTTCGGAACAGTTTTCAATTGAAAATGGCATGATGACACAAACCTTGAAAATTCGTCGTCACATTGTGATGGAACGATATGGCGATACTATTAACGGAATGTTTGCCAAATAATTCCCGAAATCGCAAATTGTTTTTACCAACTTTCAGATTTCAGAAACCATTGGAGAAACAGGAAACAGAAAAAAAATATTTTTTCCATTCCTGAAAACATAGTATCAGTCTCCTAACTGAACTCATCTCCATACTACAAACTATTGAAGAGTGAACGGACAATTTTTATGGATGTTTCCAACCCTCAATTGCTTTTAAAACGCCCGATTAATGTGAAAGCGATAGTTACCCCTCTCTGGAAAGAGGAAGTACACCAGCAATTACAAGTTCAAATTAATCAAATTGACCAACAACTGCAACAATTAGATATTGAAGGGCAAAGAGCAATTACCGCTATTCAAAAACAGAGTCTTCAACCACCAGGACCTCAGACACTCCAACAAATTGACAACGTTCAACTCCAAGTTAATCAAAAGAAAAGTGAACTTCTAGAACAGAAAAATCAAATGCTGCAAAACCTCCAGCAAGTACAATTGTTGGAATTAGATGAAGAAGTCAATCAATTTCAATTGGAAAGCTTTTTCCGCATTGAAATTGGTGATAACTTAATTAGTAAAATGCAGGTTGAAGTTGTCCTTCGTGACGGCATTGTCGAAGAAATTCGCGGAGACATCTAAACATGATACTAAAAATACCCCACCTCCCTAAGAAGTAGGGTATTTTTGTTCAAGAGGATGATAGATTAGGGGATTAATGCTGAGTAATTTAACGTGAGATGTAGTTTGAGTGGGTATAAAGCAGAGAAACTTAATTATACCACCAATAATGGCTTTTTTTTAGATACGAAAAAGTGGTAATTTTGGAATGTTCATCAGCGGTACATAACTATATAGTTATTATCAGTGAGTAAACAATACCAGAACTTATGTAACTGGCACATTGGTAAAGTGCATCAGATATCAACAATCCGTTTATTTGCCAGATTTTTGCAGTCTGATGCACCCTACAATACATTTTTGGTGTAACACTTGCGTAAGAGGATGTTTTAAAAGTCGTATCCTGTAATTTTAATCACATTTTTACTGCCCGTTAAGGGGGGTTAGGGAGGTGTCAAAAATATTTGATACATCAATCATGACTTTTCAAACACCTTCTCAGCAATCCCATGGGTTATCACCTTTTTTACACCAGATCAACACCTGTAACTAACCTATTCTAGAAAAGGAACATTAACCTAAATGAATAATATCAGAGAAAGTATTAATTTCTTCTTTTTCTCTTTAGTCAGAAATTTTATCAAATTTTTCAGTCGAGTTAAGTTGAGTGGGAAATCCTTAAATAGCAGTGATGTAACTGGTCTATTACCAATCATCGGTTATGGTCTTGTAATTATGTCATTCATAGACTTTATCTCTGTTGCTGCGGAGCTTAAACTGCAAAACTTTGAAAGTGAACTTAATTCCATTAGCGCGTTCACTGAACACAGTTGGATTTTTCTGATTGGTTTGGGGTTGATTTTTACTCGCTATTTTAGCGAAAATCAATATGATATCCGCTATCCAGAAATTATTTTTCAAAGAATTATTCGCTGGGTAATCCTATTAATGGGAGTCGCATTTTTCCTAGCAATTCCCCTGGTTTTTGTAAATACAGGACGTTTATTAAAATCAGTAAATGAGCAAATAATTGAACAGCAAAAGGGCAATCTTGAACAAATAGCTCAAATCGAAAAGGGTCTCAATTCTGGTCTTACCAAAGCACAAATCCAAATTCTTGGTAGGAATATCAACCTGACCCCAGAGGAATTAAAGTTACCAGATCCTCAGATCAAAGATTCAATTAAACGAAACTTACTCATTGGTAAAACAAGAATTACCGAAGCGGCAAATGAAGCCAAAAGACAACAATTTAGGAGCAGATGGAAAAATAGTTCTAGAACAATTATTGCTCTTCTCATTCTTAGTTTTACCTTTGTGATTGTTTGGTTCAAAATAGGACAGGTTTTTTAAAATGTTACAGATGATGTTAACAATCAAACGTAAAATAGAAAGATTCAGGAAAGTTAACTTATCAAATCATACTTTCCTACTCCTATTCATCTTTGGATTGATTTCTGCAATTAACCTCACACTTTATTGGCGAGTTGAACAAAATTTCAATCAATGGTTCTTGGAACTAACACTATATGGAAGTATCCTATGGCATCTTTACCAGAAACGCTATGATCTCACCTTGGTTAGTGTATTTCCAGCTAATTTTATTGGTTGTTGTTTGATCATCATTCCCTACCTCAATGCAAATTTTTCAGTCCAAGAAATCTCTATTTTCTGGTATTTTCTGCCGTTAATCACTTCCGTAGGTTTCGCTTTATTGGCATCGGGATTTCAGGGAATTAAACAATTTCGCCGATATTTAGTAATTACTGCCATATTTCCCTTGGTTGAAATCTTGGTAAAATTATTGGGAATGCTAATTAAGATTACAGTCATTTCTGCTAAATTCACCTCTTTTCTTTTATGGTACTTGGGCTTTGATTCCACTACTCAAGGCGCTCTTGTTTCTGTTAATAATGGGACAATTGATGTTTTGTCAGAATGTACAGCAATACCACTTCTAATCTTGCTATTAAAAGCTTCTTTTCTGTTAATCATTCTTTTTCCCTCTTTCCTGAAAAATATTTATTTGCCCTTTATCCTCTCAGTGGTTATTAGTGGGGTTTGTTCCGTTATCCGGTTGGCTATTATCGCCCTTGTAGTTACAGATAAACCTGCATTTAATTATTGGCATGGTTCTCAAGGTGGTGATATCTTTGCTTTACTCTCGTTCCTATTGTTTGGGCTTATTATTCTCTTGCTATCACCTAATCATCAAATTCCATCATCACTGTCAAAAGTTACATCTCATAAATCCCAACCATTATCTTATTCAAATCTAATCATAGGTATTAGTTTGAGCATCATTTTATCTAATTTTTCTCTCCATACCAGTGCTGGCTTGAGTAAAGCCACTGTCTATCATTTTCCCCAGCAAATTCCTCTCCCCGGTTGGCAATTAACCACTAGTGAACCTGTTTCTGGATCTCAAAAACAGAATAATCTCCCGCAACAGACTACAGGTATTGAAGCTGATAACAAGCAAGAAATATTATCAGGACAAATTTATCATTACCAAAGCTCTGGACAGAGTTTAACTGTCAATTTATACTACATACCTTCTAGTTTAGGGGATATCCAATCCTACTATGAGCAATTTAGTTATCTACCTGATTTACCTAAGCTAATAAAGCCTCTGGAAAAGGTTAACCCTAAGGGACATCATTTACAGTTCTCCTCTGGGGAAAACCACTATTTAACAGCCTGCATTAATTCCATGGGAAAAAGTACAGTCACAATATCTCAATTCACTGCCTATTTTTATCGTCCTTACCTCAATCCCTCTCAATGGTTGAATCTCCTCAACGGTAAACAGACTCCCCGTGACAGACGCTGTGTCTGGGGGCAACTTTCCTTGGCTAAATCTGATGGTAGTGGGGCTGAATTGGAGGCTGTTTGGCAGGCTTTATTATCCTATTGGCAGGATAATTTCCCTAAGTTGAAAACCTAGACCAAAAGATGGGAGGGGGTTGACAATTGATTTTAAATATGTTAGAGTAGAAAAGACAAGGAAGAACTATCATAAAAAATTAAGGATTTCAGAATCGCTGACTATGACATAGTTGGTTAAGTTTGATGTAAAAAACGGATTTTTATCTTTGGCAAAAAATCACCAACTTGACCACAAAACTGTTAGAATCCATAAATTAAAGTCCATATATTATTTATTGATTCTGAAACCACCATTATGAGCATTAACGAAGTATTTATGCCGGCGCTGAGTTCCACCATGACCGAGGGCAAAATTGTCTCCTGGGTCAAATCGCCGGGGGATAAAGTGGAAAAAGGCGAAACGGTGGTGGTTGTCGAGTCAGATAAGGCTGATATGGACGTAGAAACCTTTTATGAAGGATATCTAGCCCATATCATCGTTGCCGCTGGTGAAACCGCCCCAGTGGGCGCAGCGATCGCTTATATTGCCGAAACAGAAGCAGAAATACCTACAGCCAAGTCCTTAGCTAACGCAGGCGGTGCTGCTGCATCTTCCGCACCCGCCCCCACACCTGTAGCCGCTGCTGCAATTGCCACTCCTGTCACCACATCTCAAAATGGTTCTAACCATCAACCAGGTCGGGTAGTAGTTTCACCTCGCGCCCGTAAACTAGCCAAAGAACTGAAAGTTGATTTAAATACCCTTAAAGGTAGTGGTCCTTACGGTCGCATTGTCGCTGAAGATATAGAGGTTGTTGTCGGTAAAGTGCAGCCCGCTACCACCTTTGTTGTTACTCCCCCCGTTGTCACCCCTGCCCCTGTAACTGCCCCAGCCCCAGTAGTCACACCTGTACCCACACAGGTGGTTACTAGTTCTGTTCCTGGTCAAGTAGTACCATTCACTACCTTGCAAAATGCCGTAGTTCGCGGCATGGTAGCCAGTCTATCTGTACCTGTATTCCGTGTTAGTTACACAATCAGCACCGATGGATTAGATAAACTTTACAAGCAAATTAAATCCAAAGGTGTGACAATGACGGCACTACTAGCCAAAGCTGTAGCCGTAACATTACAAAAACACCCCATTCTTAATGCCAGTTATTCAGACCAGGGCGTTGTTAATCACTCTCATATTAATATTTCCGTAGCAGTCGCCATGGATGACGGCGGATTAATTACACCGGTTTTACAGAATGCAGATGCAATTGACATCTATTCTTTATCTCGCAATTGGAAATCTTTAGTGGAACGCGCGAGAACAAAACAGTTACAACCAGCAGAATATAACAGCGGTACTTTCACCCTTTCTAACTTGGGAATGTTTGGTGTAGATACCTTTGATGCGATTTTACCTCCTGGACAAGGTTCTATTTTAGCCATTGGTGCATCACGTCCCCAAGTAGTAGCCACAGCCGACGGGTTATTTGCTGTGCGTCAACAAATGCAAGTTACTATTACCTGTGATCATCGCATTATTTACGGTGCTGATGCTGCTGGATTCTTGCAAGACTTAGCGAAGTTGATTGAAACCAATCCCCAATCTTTGACGATGTAATACTTATTATTGGTATTATTGGTAATCCAGTTCCCTTCCTTTGCGGGGAGGGGCTAGGGCTGGGTTTTCGTGACTACACCGGGGATCTATAAAAAATATAAACATATACAAATTCCAGATTCTAAGAACTAACATAAAAACAAACTATTAATTAAAAATTAGCGCGTGTTATGACAACCAAAAAACAATTCAATAGCTTTGAAGAAATGCTATCCGGTTCAGATTTACCCGTCTTAGTAGACTTTTATGCTGAATGGTGTGGCCCTTGTCAAATGATGGTACCAATTTTAGAACAGGTCAACAACCAATTAAAAGACAGATTACGGATTGTCAAGATTGACACAGAAAAGTATGGAAATCTAGCAAGTCAGTATCAAATTTCAGCTTTACCAACCTTGGTACTATTTAAACAAGGTCAACCCGTGGGCAGAATTGAAGGTGTTATGGAAGCACAACAGCTAGTAGAACACCTGAAATCACGGCTTTAGTATAGTTTCCCAAATTAGAGATGGGAAATTCTGCGTCTCTCTAAGCTGTACTGCATTTAATTTGTATAGTTATAGCGGGCAAGATGCCCGCACCACAAGATTTAGCCAGATTATAATTGTACAATCAATTTAGCTGCGTAACAGCTTATTACAGCAGTTTTCACTCTATTTCTTCCTTTGCCTCTTGGTGCGAAGCATCTTGCCTCCTTGCAAATGCTATTCTAATTTAGATAGTTATAATTCCTGATTTTGAATTGTTGACCTAATGCGGTAATCTTCCATTAAGACTAATAATCGATCGAAATTTTCAAAGCTAAAATACAGGTATTACTTAACTACAACTTAGTATGAAATTCAATGTCACGATTGATCGAGATGAAGATGGTGTCTGGATTATTGAATGTCCTAGTATTCCTGGTTGCATTAGTCAGGGAGCAACAAAAGAAGAGGCTTTAGAGAATATTCAAGATGCGATTTCTGCTTGCTTACAGGTTAGGGCAGAGATTGGCTTGCCATTGACTATTGAAACTAAACAAGTAGAAGTCTTAGTATAGTTATGGCATCAAAATTACCTGTTCTGAGTGGACAAGAAGTAGTTCGTACTTTTGAAAAGCTGGGCTGGCGATTTGCACGCCAAAGTGCAAGTCATATAATTTTGGTCAAAGAAGGTGAAATGGTAACTTTGTCTGTTCCTGATCATCATGAGGTGGCAAAAGGGACTTTACGTGGACTGATACGAACTGCTGGGTTAACAGTAGAAGAATTTATTGCCGCTGTTTAAATATATGGTATAGATTGCTTGTAGCATTGACTATTGATTTTATGGGAATTAATTTATATGTTGTCTCGTTCTCTTCGTCAATTAGTGGATGGTTTTTGTTACCACGTTACGACTCGTTGTAATAATCGTGAGTTTAATTTATACAGCTTTTTTGGAGTTAGGTAACTCTTTAGATGATTGTGCCAAACGCTACAAAGGTTTTTGCCAGCGATATAAACCACCAAAAAATAAACAAGAAAAATGTAGCAACAGGGGAGTCGGTTTTTGACGAGTTTAGGCATCAACAATTAGCAACGCCCAAGGTCGGGACTAAACACAAAACGTCACCTCAACAATTGTCCCTGCCGTTTTTGGTGGAGTGCCAGGTATCCAAAACCGCTGTCCAAGGATGTGGAAAAATTTATCCTAGGGAACCGCTACATCAGGGTTGGGAGCGCCGGTTTTTGATTCTATGCTTCTTCTAGCTTTCCATCTTGCGGCCAAGACGAAAGCGCCGACTACTGCGGGAATGATACCTCCGTCGAAGTCAAAAGGGACGGAGGGACGGGGGTGGGGGGGCGCATCTTCGGTCTACGATCATAAAATAAACGTACGCCCAGTACGCCCCTAAGGAAAAGGATAATAGGGTTAGTTTGAATAGTTATAGTCGTCATAGAAGGCGGAATAGGCGAATTTGGTAGAAACAGGTAGTTGTTGTGTGGGGAACTCTGGTTGTGGTAGAAACAAATATAAGTAATCAGTAACAACCTGGTAGGCTGCGTTTTGATCGTCCCACCAAGGAGTACTCTTGATCCTGTCTTGATTGTCAAGATAAGTTCCTTGAATGGTTGTCACATCGTATGGAGTTCCATTTACAGTTAATACCACCGCCTTAGCAGGAGACATTAAAGCAAGGACACCAGCAGCAGCACTACCAACAACTAAAGGCAAAAGACGAGATAGAGTAAATTTTCCCATACAACTATCTATGATGAAATCTTCTACTACTAATTTTATATCACACACACGCACCCATATTTTAACTATTTACTATTCATAGTTTTTGCGGGCGCACAGACGGAACTTGGGTGAAAATCAATGACAGTTTGCGAGATAATTACGAGATACCAGTCCATCATAAGCCATAATCGTAATCGCAATAAGTGTAATTACCTCTTGCCTCTTACCTCTTGCCTCTTTCTAAATGCTATCCTAGTTTAGCAAGTAGCAATGCTGTTGCTAAAATGCCTCTAATTCCTGATTTAATGATGACTATTATATTATTGGATTGTTGACTTGATTTAGCACTAAACCAAAATCAGCCTTATTATATCATAATAAATCTACAAAACACGCAACGGGAGACGAGTAACGCATGGGCAAGGTAGTTGGCATCGACTTGGGGACAACCAACTCAGTAGTCGCCGTCATGGAGGGTGGCAAGCCGGTGGTGATTGCCAATGCAGAAGGAATGCGAACAACCCCCTCCGTCGTTGGCTTTAGTAAAGAAGGTGAAAGGGTTGTAGGGCAAATGGCTAGACGGCAAACCGTCCTTAATCCCCAAAATACCTTTTTTGCGGTAAAACGCTTTATTGGGCGCAAATATGGGGAATTAAACCCGGATTCTAAGCGTGTTCCTTACACTATCCGTAAAAATGAAATTGGCAATATTAAAGTTGCTTGTCCTCGGCTGAATAAGGAATTTTCCCCGGAAGAAATTTCGGCCATGGTGTTGAAAAAATTAGCTGATGATGCTAGTCGTTATTTGGGTGAACCTGTTACTGGGGCTGTGATTACTGTTCCTGCTTATTTTAATGATTCTCAGCGTCAAGCTACCCGTGACGCGGGTAGAATTGCAGGTTTAGATGTTTTACGCATTCTCAATGAACCCACAGCCGCAGCTTTGGCTTACGGATTAGATCGAGGTGATATGGAAACTATCCTCGTTTTTGATTTGGGTGGGGGAACTTTTGATGTATCCATTCTGGAAGTGGGAGACGGCGTATTTGAGGTTAAGGCTACTAGTGGAGATACTCAACTCGGTGGTAATGATTTTGATAGAAAAGTGGTTGATTGGTTGGCGGAACAGTTTTTAGAAGCAGAAGGGGTAGACCTAAGACGCGATCGCCAAGCGTTGCAAAGACTAATGGAAGCCGCAGAAAAGGCTAAAATAGAACTTTCCGCAGTCAGCGTCACTGATATTAATTTACCTTTTATTACTGCCACGGAGGATGGTCCAAAACACCTAGAAAGCCGCTTGACGCGATCGCAATTTGAGGGTTTATGTGTAGACTTGTTAGGTAGATTAAGAACACCAGTAAAGCGGGCATTAAAGGATGCCGGACTCTCTCCGGTAGATATTGAGGAAGTTGTTTTGGTCGGTGGTTCTACTAGGATGCCTATGGTAAAACAGCTAGTTCAAGACTTAATTGGCATCGAACCCAGCGAAAACGTTAATCCTGATGAAGTTGTCGCTGTCGGTGCGGCTATTCAGGGCAGTATTCTCGCTGGTGAAACTAAGGATGTTTTGCTATTAGATGTTACACCCCTATCTTTGGGTTTGGAAACCATTGGCGGTGTGATGAAAAAACTTATACCGAGGAATACAACGATCCCAGTTCGTCGTTCTGACATCTTTTCTACTTCGGAAAATAATCAAAACAGCGTAGAAATTAACGTGGTTCAGGGTGAAAGGGACATGGCCACAGATAACAAGTCTTTGGGACGGTTTAAACTTTATGGTATCCCCCCAGCACCAAGAGGTATTCCCCAAGTTCAAGTATCTTTTGATATTGATGCTAATGGTATTTTGCAGGTAACAGCCTTAGATCGTACTACGGGCAGGGAACAAAGCATCACCATTCAAGGCGCTTCTACTTTAAGCGAGTCCGAAGTTAATAGAATGATTCAGGATGCTCAAAAATACGCCAATGTTGATAGACAACGGAAAGAACGAGTTGAAAAACGTACCCGGTCTGAAGCTTTAATATTACAAGCAGAACGGCAATTACGCGAACTAGCGTTAGAAATGGGAATGCAATTCGCTCGTAACCGTCGTCAACGCATTGATAATATTTGTCGCAATTTACGGGAAAGTTTACAAGCTGATGAAGATCGGGGTATTGATCAGGCTTATGCTGATTTACAAGATGCTCTTTATGAACTGAATAGAGAAGTCCGTCAGTATTATGCTGAAGATGAAGATGATGATCTATTCGGTGCTATCCGTGACATCTTTGCTGGTGAAAAAGAACCGGAACGAGATGTTTACAGAGATAATTATAGAGATAATTATCGGGAAAGAAATTCATCTAACCGAGGTGTTAACAGAGATAATGGGAGAGAAAATCGTTCTCCCAATTATGAAAGTCGTCCCACCCGCACTAAACGCCCCAGTTACCAAGATAATTGGGATGATGATGATGATTGGCTATAAGCTGATTTTGGATTTTGGACTCGGTATCTTTGATCTAAAATCTAATTTTTCATATTTGTAGGGACAGTAACAAGTATAAGCACATCTGACCACTGACCACTGACAACTAACATTTAAATAACAGATTATGCAAAATTTGCAAAATTTTCGGGATTATTACGAGATTTTAGGAGTTTCTAAAGATGCTTCCAGCGAAGAAATTAAAAAGGTTTATCGTCGTTTAGCTAGACAATATCACCCCGACCTCAATCCTGGCAATAAGGAAGCAGAGGAAAAATTTAAAACCATTGGTGAGGCTTATGAAATCCTTTCCGATTCTAGCAGGCGATCGCAATATGATCAATTTAGCCGCTATTGGCAACAAAACGGTTTTGCTGGTAATAAACAAACTCCCAAGTCCAAAGGTTGGAATAACCGCACTAATGACCGTTCTAGTCAAGATGTAGACCCCAGCCAATTTAGCGATTTTGAAAGTTTTGTGAATCAGGTAATTGGTGTTAGCAACCGTAAAGAACCGAAAAGCAGTTCGGAAAATACCACCACTAGCGACCCCTTTCGCAGTCCTAGAACTAAAGTTGCATATACGGTTAATACTCCCCCTCGTGCTAACCGTCGAGATATTGAAGCTAGATTAACCTTACCTCTGGAAAAAGCTTATCAAGGTGGTAATGAAAGAATACGTTTAGAAGATGGGCGATCGCTCGAAGTGACTATGCCCCCAGCTATGGTGACGGGTCAAACTATCCGCTTGCGAAATCAAGGAATTAGTGGTGGTGATTTATACTTAAAAATTACCGTAGATCCTCATCCTTTGTTTAAGCTAGAAGGTGCTAATATCTTCTGCCAAGTACCTGTAACTCCCAGTGAGGCGACATTGGGCGGACAAGTTGAAGCACCTACCCTTGATGGTCCAGTGAAAATGACTATTCCCCCAGGTGTGAGGTCTGGACAAAGATTCCGTCTTGGTAATAAAGGCTACCCTGTTGAAAATGGACAACGTGGTGATCAATTAGTGGAAATTCAGATATTAACTCCCAAAAATATTAGTCCTCAAGAACGGGAACTGTATGAGAAATTAAGAGAAATAGAAACTTTTAAACCTCGCGCTGATTTAATTTAAATAAAACAAAACAAACTACCACAAAACAAAAGAAATCAATTTCTCCACAAATGGCTCAGATGCAGAGTGGGTAGAGAATGTTAGACTCCTGGATCTGTTATCCTGGATATAGATCCCATTCCTAACTAACTTGCAGCTATGACCGTCACCCAAAAGATTGAACCCGGTTTAGATGTAATATTTCCTCCCAGTAATCTAGAAAGTGACGAACCCCCATTGGAATCATCTTTACATCTACAACAAATGCTACTGCTAATCCAATGTCTCAATTGGTGGTGGCGAGATATTAATAAAATTAATAATTATTTTGTTGCCGGGAACATGACTATTTATTACAGTCCTCGGCAAATTAAAACCAAAGATTTTCGTGGTCCAGATTTTTTCCTAGTGCTGGACACAGAAAACTGCGATCGCAATAGTTGGGTAGTCTGGGAGGAAGGTGGTAAATATCCTAATCTAATTATAGAATTGCTTTCTCCCTCTACTGCTTCCACTGATAAAGGGTTAAAAAAACAAATTTATCAAGATATTTTCCGCACACCTGAATATTTTTGGTTTAATCCGCAAAGTTTAGAATTTGCTGGTTTTATCTTGTTTGGTGGAACATATCAACCTATAGAACCCAATCCTCAAGGTTTATTATGGAGTCAGCAGCTAAATTTATATTTGGGTGTCCATGACGGTAAATTGCGTTATTTTATGCCAGAAGGAGAGTTAATGCTAACACCCGAAGAGTATGGAGTACAACAAACTCAACTCGCAGAACAACAAACTCAACTCGCAGAAGAAGCAACCCAACTCGCAGAACAACAAACTCAACTCGCAGAACAACAAACTCAACTCGCAGAACAACAAACTCAACTCGCAGAACAAGCAAGCCAACTCGCAGAACAACAAACTCAACGTGCAGAACGTTTAGCAGCCAAACTCAGAGAATTGAATATTGACCCTGACATTTTATGAGATAATACAGTTTGTGTAGGTTGGGTTGACCCAAGGAAACCCAACATTTCAACACATATTAGACAAGAGTGCAAAATTAATTTTATGTTACGATTGAGGGTTGTGTTAATTTTAGATAAAAGTTAGAGTTACACGGCTATGGTGTTCTTTACGATCGCAAAGAACACCAAAGATACATAAAACCTAAAGCCTCCTATCCTACCACAGAAACAATTGTGCAATAGGTCTATTGATAACAAAATCAAAAACAACTTAAATACTGACAATTTTTAAAACATCCTTTTATATAGTTGACTAAACTTCTTGACTAGTTGTGCAATAATATTGACATATACACTATTTAAATAGGCTATAGGGTTTGTGACTTTGACAAAAATTAGCCCCGGACAACCACTGACTGATATACAGAAAAATGGCTTACAGTTGGTATCCCTGTTGACTGGGGGTAAACGTGATGTTATTTTAGCTATTGATGTCACTGAAAGTGTCGGTTTTAATGATCAAGGCCGGATTCGTTTACGTCAAATAATTACAGACAGTCTGAAAACCGGTGATTCTGTTTATGTTGTTCCCTTCGCTCAAAATTTGGTTTTTGATGATGTCATATCTGTAGAAAATCCCTTGGGAACACCTATATATTTTGGACAGAAAAATACAGAAAATATTGATAAAGTATTAGCAAAAATACCTTTTAGTTCCGACCCTAACCGCTATGGTACAGATATTCAAAAAGCAGAATTAACTATTTATCAAGGTATCGCACAAATTAATCAAAATCGAGTTTCTAAAAATCAATTAATTAAACCCCAGTCCGTTGTTTGGATTACTGACGCACCTTTGTTTACTCAACCGGGAATTAATTCTCAGATTTGGACAGAAACCCCTGCTGATAGTCCTTTGAGAATAGCAACATCACCGGAAAGCCAAGAAAGACAAAAATGGATTGAGACTTTACCTTTAAAACAGCGATCGCTCACAATTGTAACACAATCCAGTAAAGATTATCAACTATCTGTAGTAGACATTAACCCGACAATTCAAGAATTTTGTACACCAGCCCCCGGAGGTCAAGAAACCTGTTTAGTTAATTCGTATTTACTAAAGCAGCTACGGGTTCCAGGTTTAATTTTATTATTATTAATAGCTGCTAGTGTTTGGAGTCTATGCAAATTTGCCAGATTACAAAAAAAATGGAAATTGCGAATCACCTTTGAAGATAATACAGAAGATGAAGAAAAATTATGTATACTACCAAATAAGAAAAAAATCGCCATAGGTGAAGATGATCCTAGCTGTAAGTATTCTATTGACTGTCCAGGAGGAGAAATTAGAGGCCATTTACAACGTCAAGGAGAAAAACTATATTTAGTCCCAACACCAGAGGGAAACATTCAACTCAACAACAAAAAAGTGACATCAAAGACTCTCATAACCAATTCTAGATTTACGCTAAATTGTCCAGATTCACGCCAGCGTGATTACCAAATAAATGTTAAAATTGAAAAATAGTATTCAGGGGAAAAACTATGACTCAAGCATCTGCAAAAGAAACCCAATATAGAGGCATTAATCGCACAATTTGCATCGGTTTAGGGGGAACTGGTAGAGATGTATTAATGCGAATTAGACGGTTAATTGTTGACCGTTATGGAGACTTAAATAATTTACCAGTTGTCAGTTTTGTTCACATTGACACAGATAAAGCAGCCACCCAAGTCACAGGGATTAGAACAGGGAGTACCTATCATGGTGTTGACTTAAGTTTTAAACAATCTGAAAAAGTCAGTGCTACCATGTCATCAAGAGATGTCACCATGTTTGTAGAAGGACTAGAACGGCGTTCGGAATATAGTAATTACGGACCTTATGACCATATTGGGATCTGGTTTCCTCCCCAACTATTGCGAAATATTAAAGCAGTGGAAGAAGGGGCAAAAGGGATTAGACCTGTGGGAAGATTGGCTTTTTTCCACAACTACCAAACAATTAAAACAGCCATTGAAACCGCAGAGAGACGGACGAGAGGATATGAATCAAAAATGTTGAAATCAGGTTTAAAAATAGAGCCAGGAGTAAGTATTTTCGTTGTCGGTTCTCTTTGTGGTGGCACGGGAAGCGGGATGTTTTTAGATGTTGCTTATAGTCTTAGAAGTCTTTATGGTGAAGACGGTGCTCAAATTTTGGGTTATTTAGTGATTAGTCCAGAATTGTATGGCAATACTCCTAGCATGAGTGCTAATACTTATGCTGCATTAAAAGAATTAAATTATTATAGCAACCCTGGTACGGAATTTACTGCTTGTTATGATACTGAAAATTTATCAATAATTCGAGAAAAACGTCCACCTTTTGATTATACTTATTTGCTATCTCATAAAACAGGGAGTGAATATGAAATTCTTACTCAAGGTAAGTTATGTAATGTAATTGCCCATAAAATTGGTCTAGAATTTTCTGGTGAATTATCTTCAGCCATTAAAGGTAATCGAGATAATTTTCTTCAACAAATGATTAAGTCTGATATACATCCACGTCCTAATAGCCAAAGATACTTAACATTTGGACTTTCTGCCATTTATTTTCCTCGTGATACTATTATCCAGATTGCCTTAACAAAAGTTAGTTCAAATTTGGTCAAATTTTGGTTAAATGGCAAGGGTCAAAGTCCAGATCCTATTAACTTACTTGAGCAATTTTTGATTCAATATAATTGGCATAATGACTTAGGCAAACGAGATGGTTTAACTAATAAATTAGCGGAGTCTGTAGAAGAATCTAATAAGACCTTTAGTAATAGTCTCAAAACTTGGCAAAATAAATTATCCCGGTTAATTGATGAATGTAAAAACAAAGATGACCGCACTAATATCCGTCAGCAATTAGCAACAGAATTTTATAAACAATTTCGCACAGTGCAACCAGGAGAAACAGAAAGCAGTCGCGGTTATTGGTTGACAAAATTAATGCAAACTACTCCCAAGATTACCAAAGAACTTAATGGGAATATTGATGATTATGTGATGCAATTACTCACACCAGTAGATCCTAATTTCTCTATTAAAAATACACACAATTGGTTAGATTCTCTGCGACATGAATTACATAAATATCAACGAGATTTACAAGAATCAATTACTGATTTTGGAGGAATGAAGCGATTAGAAGATGTAGAAAAAAAATGGGATAATGCAGAACAAACAATTGAAGAATTACAAAATAAACTAGCTATTCCCTTTCTTAATTTCAAAAACATACAGTTTCAAGAC
The DNA here is from genome assembly GCF_005402965.1 of Dolichospermum planctonicum. Lineage (GTDB taxonomy): Bacteria > Cyanobacteriota > Cyanobacteriia > Cyanobacteriales > Nostocaceae > Dolichospermum > Dolichospermum planctonicum. The sequence goes on along the minus strand of NZ_BJCF01000006.1, from coordinate 67,789 downwards.
GAATGTAAAAAATTTATACAAGAAGTTTGCAAAATTTTCAGACATAATTTTGACTTAACCGTGTTGCAAGAAACTTTGAAAATTGTCAGTCAATTACAAAAGCAAGTTCAAGAAAAAGAAAAACAAGTCGCAGCTTTCAGTAGTTTGGTAGAAGATTTACAAAGTGCTTATGAAAAAGAGGAAAGAGAATTAAAACAGTTAAATTTTGATGAAATGAGTGGAGAGGCAATTTTTGATACTGAAGATATAGAACTTTGCTATCAAATAATGATACCAGAAAATGATAGTCGTCCCCAATTAGTATTAGCAAGTTCAACACTCACTGAAACAACAGGTAAAGGAGAATCTTTAGCATTTTTCCTAAATATGGAACGGACTACCCACTCTCAACTAAAACAAGAAATTGACTTGAAAGTTGATAGTTTATTTGCTTTTCGTGGTAGAAATATCGTCAATTCCGTAATTAAACGCTTCATGCAAAAATACTCATTAGGTGCGCGTTCAACTCGTTTAGCGCAAATTATACAGGAAGCTCAACCACTTTTGCGTTTGAATTTGAATGATCCTTATTTCCGAGACGAAGATGCTAAGAGTAGCAAATTAATAGGATATAAAGATACAGATGAATCAGAAGTGAGAGATTTTAAAGAGTTATTAATACAGGATTTAGGAGTTACCACAAATGTTTTAAAAGCAATACAAGCAGATGATGAAATCCTAATTGTGAATGAGTATGCTGGGTTTCCCTTGAGATTAATTATTACTTTAGAAAAAATGAGAAACCCATATTTGCGAGAACAAAATTCTGGTACATCCTTTTTGCATAATGATTCTCACATACCCTTTCCTGATATTATTCCACCTGATGCTAAAACAATTGAAAAAATAGAAGATATTTTTTATCCTTGTCTAGCGATGGAATTATTAGCAGAAAATCATAATACTCAAAAGTTAGAGTTTCAATATTATGACTCTTTCCAAGATATTTATTATACTGCTATTTTGAGTACAAATTGGATGGAAGCTTTGGAAGATTTAGCCAATAACCACAACATGACTGATACCTTGGAGCAAATTTTAGATAATACAATTTTAGAAATGGAAAATAATCCAAACTTATGGGAAAATGAATATTTACCCAAACTGCGCCAATTTCCTGAGAAGCTGAAAAAAATTCCCGAAAATGCTCCCAATTTTCCCTATATTCAAACTGTATATACCTCACCAGACAATAAGCAGCCTAAAGTCAGAGAGGGAGTCATAAATCGTTTTTGGAAGAGAATAGAACAAAAACTCAGCATTAGCAAAATTACAAAAATTGTGAGACGAGAATAAGATTTATATGTAAGTATTCAGCTAAATAAGCCAGATCCCGGACTTCTTTTTTGATGAGTTCAATCAGTGATAAATTAATATTAGAAGTCTGGATTATTATACCAGTTTTAACAATCTTTCTACAACTACCAAGGGTCATTTTTATGCCACCAATACCACTTTACTTAATTGTCATCACTGTTTTTCTGGTTGTTATTCCATCTGTGGTTACTATTATTCTTCGCAGATATCTTTACCGCTATTTAATAGATTTGACGAACAAAGTTCAAAGATTAATCAAAACAGGATCAGCGGAAGGACAACCGAAAATTATCCAAACATTAGAAGCTAGATTTGAAGAAGCTAGTAAACAATTAGAACAGGTAAATACAGCAGCATTAATAGACCAGATTTATAGTCAGGAAACAATTAAGGGATTTAGATTTACCTGTGAACAAATAGATTATTTATGTCGCATTTTGCCAAATTTACTCTTAGCTTTTGGGTTACTGGGAACTTTTTTAGGTATCACTATTAATTTATCTACTCTCAGTCAAACAATTAATCAAACTAATCCTAGTGATATTAATAATTTAGTCTCTGAATTACAAAAACCATTGGAGGGAATGAGTATTGCGTTTACTACGAGTTTAACAGGACTATTTTTCAGTGCTTTGGTAACAGTAGCCAACTTTATATTTAATAGTGGACTTGCTAAATATCGCTTAATTAGTTCTTTAGAAGATTATCTAGATAATGTATATTTTCCTGAGGTACAGGGTGATACCCGTCTTGATAAAATAGTTAATAGAATGGTATCCCAGCAGGATGAATTTTTAACAAATTTTGGTAAAATAGTCCGCGAAGCTGTAGAACAATCTATGGGAAAAGTCGCAAAACAAATTGCTGACGGGAATCAAAAAACTATGGAGTTAGCTACACAAGTTTATGAAAAATTTGATGCTGCTGCTGGAACTATATCTAGTGCTGCTAATGAATTTAAACATTCCATGACAGAATTAAATACAACATCTCAAATATTTAAACAGTCTGCTGAAACTTTTAATAAAAGTGAGTTTCCTCTCAAATTATCATTAGCTGTTGTAGATTTGAGTAATACACAACAAAAATTTTCTGAGTCAGCTACAAGTTTAGCAGCAACAACGGAATTGATTATAAATGCCTTAATTGAAATAGAAAATTCTAGTCAGAGTTTAATTAATTTAGGAGAAGAAATAAAATCTATGAACCAAACTTCAATTGAGGTATTAGATTTACATCAAAATAACCAAAATCTTCTTAGTGAAATTATCCCCCAACTTCATGCAGGAGCTAATAGTTACGAAAAAGCAACTAGTAAATTAGATGATTTAGATCAAAGAGTGGGAGATAAATTCAATAATTTTGATCAATTAATCACAGCTATGACTCAGTTATTAGAAAATGTGAAAACCTATACAACGGAATTAATTAGCAAAGTTGCAACGGAAACTGAAAATTCTAGTCAGAGTTTAATTAGTTTAGCTGAAGAGATAAAAGCTATGAACCAAACTTCAATTCAGGTATTAGATTTACATCAAAATAACCAAAATCTTTTAACTGAAATTATTCCCGGACTTCAGCAAGGAGCTAATAGTTATGAAAAAGCGGTTAGTAAACTGGATGATTTAGATCAAAGAGTGAGCGATAAATTCAATAATTTTGATCAATTAATCACAGCTATGACTCAGTTATTAAAAAGTGTGAAAACATATACAAATAATGTAAATACTACTATTAGTGTAGCATCTAATCAAATAGATGCTAATAATCAAAAACTGATGAAATTATTAGAGAATAATAATTATCAACTAATTTCTGAATATCAAAATGTGAGTAATACCATTATTGAAGGAATTGACAGACAAACTAATATCAACAAGAAGGGTTTTGAGGCTAATATTAAAGGTTTGGAACTATTAATCAGGAATCTTGAGGAATATCAACAAAAACTTGATTAGACAAATACTGATACATGAGGTGCGTTACGCTGGCGCTAACACACCCTACTGTTTAAGTTGACTAACAAATTTACAAAAAAAACATTGCAATTATGGCTCGTCGTTCACGCTACACAGAATATAATGAAGACCTAAACGTTTGGACAGCATTTACTGATTTAATGTCTAATGCGTTTATGATATTGGTTTTATTTTTGTTTTTAACCATTATCATATCAGAAATTAATAATATAGATACACCACCAATCATAGTTATAAAAGATGAAGGTGCTTATAGATTTGCTTCTGGTAGCGCTGAAATTTCTCAACAAATGTCGAATTATATCTTGAAGCAAATAGTACCAGAAATAGAAGCTAGAACTAAAGAATATGGGATTAATGTAGTAGAAATAATCGGACACACAGACGGACAAGCTAATGCTCAAGTAACTAGTAATTTGGATGTCAATTTAGAAAATGTAGTTAGTGGTAATATACCGGTAGGAAACTTACGAGCAGGTTCTAATGCTGATTTAGGATTAATGCGGGCTTTATCGGTTGTCAAGGCGCTGCGTGATATCCAAACAAAAGAAAATAGACTATCTGGATTATCGTTTCGGGCCTATTCTGCGGCACAATTAATATTACCAAATGGACAATTTGCAGCAATAGCGCGTCAAGATGATGTCACACGACGACGAATTGAAATCCGTTTTACCCGCTTGGGAGAAGTACAAGAGGTTAGATAATTTAGATGATACATAACAAATACTAGTTTTGTTATATATTATTCTTTCTTCCTTTGTCTTCCTCAATTGACAAAAGATTTAGAATATAAAAAACTGAATTTGAGCAAACTGACTCAAAAAACCGTAAACCAAAATGGGGAAGTCCCACTTTTTTAGCAATACTACTTATTACTCCCTGCTAGGGCTACATCCCTCAGCATCAGTAATTGATATTCGTCGCGCTTATAGAGAATTAAGCAAAATTTATCACCCTGATACGACGGAATTACCTGCTAATCTTGCTACTACTAAATTTCAGCAAATTAATGAGGCCTACGCTACCCTCAGTAATCCCGAACGACGCTTAAGCTATGATTTAAAAATTGGCTATTCGCGTTTTGGTGTCATTCAAACCCCAACTGATTTAAACCGTCCTGTGTCTCGTGGCTATGATTGGTCAAAATCAGGTTATTTAGATGCCACAGATCGTCCCCTGTCTTCTGGGGAAATATTTGTATTATTTATTTTGGGATTGACCATTGTTGGTTGTATGCTATTAGCGATCGCTATTGCTGTTCTTCGTGGAGAAGTAATCCTCTGAACAACCACCTCCCGCTCCTCGACTAAACAATAATTTTTCCATAATTTTAAATTGCTTATGCTTCCCTCCAATACACCCTTATATAGTCATCCTTTACCACAAATTGAACAGTGGTTAAAAAACCAAGGTTGTCATCAAGATGAAACTCAGCTACATTGTTGGCATATACAACGATCTAGTTGGGAAGCGGAAATTTGGTTAGACACTGAACAAATTACAGTCCGGTATCTCCAATCTGGAGAAAATAATCAAGATATTCAACGTTCCTTTAAGTATTCTCTGAGTCGGGAAGATATCGAAGCAGCGGTTTTTTCTGGTCCGTAATCTAATTTTAGATTTTAGATTTTAGATTTTAGATTTTAGATTTTAGGATTTTGGGATTTCGGGATTTCGGGATTTCGGGATTTTGGGATTTCGGGATTTGAGGATTTGAGGATTTTGGGATTTCGGGATTTGAGGATTTATTGTCAATCTAAAATCACCAATTTACAATCCAAAATTGTCAGACTTTCCCAAACCGTCGCTCCCGCTGTTGGTAAGCAGATAAAGCCCGATGAAACTCACTGCGGTTAAAATCCGGCCAGAGAGCATCACTAATATAAATTTCTCCATAAGCCATTTGCCAAAGTAAGAAATTTGACAGTCGCATTTCCCCACTGGTACGAATTAATAAATCTGGATCTCCTATTCCTGCTGTATATAAGTGACTTTCAAATACTTCTTCAGAAATTTCTTCAGGCTTTAATAAACCTTCTTTCACCTTTTGAGCGATCGCCACACAAGCTTGTAAAATTTCCTGTCTACCGCCATAATTAGTAGCTATTGTCAACAGAATACTACGATTATCCTTAGTTTCTGCCATAGAACGGGAAATTTCCATCTGAAGTGCCTTTGGTAAAGCCGATAAATCACCCACAAACTGAATTTGCACATTTTCCTCTACCATTTCCCGCAATTCTTGACGTAAAACCCGCTGGAATAGAGTCATTAAAAATTCCACCTCTTCCTGTGGTCTTTTCCAGTTCTCCGTCGAAAAAGCATAGGCCGTTAGTGCTTTAATCCCCCAATCCTTACAACAGTGCAGCAAATCCTTAAGAGCATTGACACCAGCTTTATGACCCACAATTCGGGGTAAACCTTGGCGTTTTGCCCATCGTCCATTACCATCCATAATTACCGCAACGTGCCGGGGTAGTAATTCTTGTTTTAAATCAGGGGGTAAATATTGCAATTCAGTTTGTTGTGTTATCATTTTTTATCTTCAGAAGCGGTCGTATCCCTGCCGGGAAGTGAACTACGCGTAGCGTGTCGTTGGTGTAGCCCCTCATAGATCAGACAAGGTAATCTAACTAATCGAGAAATTAATTGTAGTGACTGACCACCAAGCTGACGAACTAAACTTAAAATACCAGGTGCATGAGCTTCCCGATCTACAGTTGGGGAAAATCGAGCCTCTAAAGACTCTTTGAGCTTTTTAATAGTTAGTGGTCTATATAGAGTTCCTCTTTCCGCTAAGGAAATAGAACCCGTTTCTTCAGATACAACGACACAAATACAGTTTTCAACTCTTTCGGTAATTCCCATTGCTGCCCGGTGGCGTGTTCCCAACTGGCGCGAGGCAGTGCGTCCTGAAAGTGGTAAAATTATTCCTGATGATACAATACGTGAACCACGAATTAACGTCGCTCCATCGTGTAGCAGGGTTTTGGGTTGGAAAATAGTTTGGATCAGTTCTTTAGAAACCTCAGCATTTAGCTTTACTCCCGGAACAGAAAAATCTTGTTCTTCAATAGGTCCTGTAGTTTCTAAAATTAGTAAGGCGCCAATTCGATTTTTCGACAATTCTTTAACCGCATCCACAATTTCATCAATTACACTATCTGACTTAGGAATTGCACTGGTGTTATTCACAAAACACTGCCAAAATTCACCACGTCCCAATTGTTCTAAAAAACGGCGAAACTCTGATTGTAGCGCTACAGCCATAGCCACAGCACAGCCAATCACCAATTTTTCTAGGACAAAATTTAGCAGGGGTAATCCTAATTTACTACTCAGTGCCGAACAGAACATTAAAATTATAAATCCTCGTACCATCCATAACGTGCGCCGTTCACTAATAATCACTAGGATCATGTATGTCAGTGCCAGCACTAACATCATATCCAGAGTCCCAAGGAGCAAGGACTGTGACCAATCTCCCAGGTTTATCAGCCATTGCTTCCACCAATCTCTCATGACATCTGGATTCTTATAGTCATTTGTCATTTGTCCGTAGTCAGTTATCAGTTGTGATTTTTAAACCACTGACCACTGACCACTGACTACGGGCTATTTCAGTCGTTCTGGTAGGCAATCTTGTCGAATCAAGTCTTGATAAGTTTCGCGCTGCAAAATTAAATTTGCTTCGCCATTGGCCACCACCACCGCTGCCGGTCGGGGAAGACGATTGTAATTAGATGCCATACTGTAATTGTATGCACCTGTTCCCATAACGACCAGAATATCATTTGCTTCAGTTTTTGGCAGTTGGGCATTTTTAATCAGAATATCCCCTGATTCGCAATGTTTACCCGCTAATGTGACTGTTTCGGTGCAGGGAACAGACATTTTATTGGCAACTACCGCCCGATAAACTGATTGATAGGTGATAGGACGAGGATTATCTGACATTCCGCCATCAATCGCTACATAAGTGCGAATTTCGGGAATAATCTTACTAGACCCAACAGTATAAGCAGTAACACAAGCCGTGGCAATAAGCGATCGCCCAGGTTCACAGAGTAATTTTGGCAAAGGCAGATTTTCCGATATACAAGCCGTTTGCACTACCTCACAAATCGCTTTTGACCATTCTTCAATGCTTGGTGGATCATCAGATTCTATATATTTAATCCCTAAACCACCACCAACATTTAATTCTGTAATTGTCAAGCCGTGTTTAGCTGCATCCCTTAACCACTGCACCATCACAGCCGCTAAATCTCTATGTGGTTGACGTTCAAAGATTTGTGAACCAATATGAGCGTGTAAACCAACACAGTTTAAACTAGCTTGTTTACTCACAAAAGCAAACACTTCCTGTAAATCACTGGGATCAAAACCAAATTTACTATCTAAGTGTCCGGTACGAATATATTCGTGAGTATGGCATTCTATCCCCGGAGTCAAGCGTAGCATAATCCGAATCGGCGCGGCGGTAGAATTTTCTGTTTGCTCCCCTCCTATCTTCACCAACCTATATAATTCATGCCAGTTATCTGCAACAATAGTACAACCAGACTCAATTGCTAAAACTAACTCATCATCAGACTTATTATTGCCATGTAAGTATATTTTATCGGGATTCATACCCGCATTCAGCGCAGTATAAAGTTCCCCACCGGATACTACATCAATTCCTAACCCTTCTGAGGCCACAATGGCACAAACCGCTAAACAATTCCAGGCCTTAGAAGCATAAAGTACCTGAGATTCTCCTTTATAGTATTCTTTAAAGGTATTCCGATATTGTCTACAAGCCGTCCGCAGAGTTTCCTCATCTAAAATATATAAAGGTGAACCATATTGCTCCACTAGGGTTGTTACGTCACAGCCACCGATTTCCAGGTTATCATCATGATTAACTCTGGCTGTCAAGGGTAAAAGTTGTTGGTTAGGGGAAATGTCAGCACCATTGCTACTTATTGGCTGTAAATATTGACGGCCAGAAAGTTGAACCTCGACGGGGTAAGTCAATACCATAATTAATTAAAATCGTGTTTGTGAAAATTCAGAGAATGAGCATAAGTTCTCCTTCCCAGTTTACCCTCTCCTTGGCAATGGTTAATAGGTAATTGATCATTGATAATTGGTAATTAAACTTCCTTAATCCTCAAAAATCGTGATTTCATCAGACTTAAAAATTCAACCTTTGACTAGAGACAATTTAACTGCGTTACTAGAACTGGATCAAGCCTGTTTCCAAGGTTTGTGGACTATGGAAGGCTACCTGCGCGAATTAGAAAGTCCTAACAGTCATTTTCTGGGTTTATTTTCACCTTTTAATGACTCTGAACTCTTGGGAATGGGCTGTTTTTGGTCAATTTTAGAGGAAGCACACATTACAATTTTGGCGGTTCATCCCCTGTATCATGGTCAAGGGCTGGGAAAAGCTATATTATATTCTCTACTGCGGACTGCTGCTGATCTTGGTTTAGAGCGAGCCACCCTCGAAGTTCGTGATTCTAACCACGTCGCTATTTCCATGTATCAAAAGTTTGGGTTCAAAACTGCGGGACGACGACGGGGTTATTACAAGGACAACAATGAAGATGCTTTAATTCTTTGGCTTTCTGAACTACAGCAGCCACATTTTCTCAAAAGGCTGGATCAATGGACCAGTCTAATTAATTCACCGTTTTAGATGCCACCAGACCACTGACCACTGACTAATCTTCCAATGATTGGGCTTGGACTTCCACCGCTGTCACATCAATTGTCCCTTCTGGTGTAAAACGTTGAAATTGACTGTTTTTAACTGATAATCGCTCTCCACAGTTAGTACACTGTGTTTGACTATTATTTAAACCTGTTAATTCATGTCCACATACAGGACACTGACCACTAACTAGATTCTTTTGTAACCACCAGCGAAATCCGAAAAATGCTGCTACGGGTAAAAATAACAATAAGCCAAAAATAATTACTAAAGAATTAACTAACCAGCCCAAACCCAATGATGCTAATAACCAGGTAATTGCTAACAGGGTCAGCCAGGGGCGGATTTTTTCAAAGTTGAATTGCAAGTTTTTAAAGCTCATGTCTCAAATTTGTGCTGCTGACTCTAGGATAGCGAGTTTATTTTTTGCTGATGGAAAATGGCAAAAATAGGATTTATTCATAAACTAAATACTTAGTGTACCCGTTCATTTTAACTTTTTAATTCCGATCAGACCATATTAGTGTGATTCATCCAAACAATATTTGACAATTAACAAACAATTTCTTGTATCTTTATCACGCTCATAGACGACTTTATCAGCCAAACGTCGGAGTAAAAACCATCCATACCCACCTACTTGTAGAGTACCCGGTACTGGTTCAGTGATCACATCAGGATTAAATGGTTTTCCATAATCCCAAATTCTCATTTCCAGTCTATTAATCCATAGACTGACTTGAATTTCTATAGCTGTTTCCGGTGGTAAAGAATGATGAGCATGACGAACAGCGTTGGTAAAACCTTCTGCTAAAGCTAGGTTAAGACGATAAATTTGACTGTCTGACCAGCCATATTTCGGTAAATATTGGTGACAAAATTCTTCAAACCATTGTTGCACTTCGTTTAGGAGTTTAAGATCGCTCCTCACAGTCCGATGGTCCTGCTGCACTATGCCAAGCATTGACCCTAATTTGAATAAAAAATAAGTGGATAATACTTTAGACTGGGGAAAATTGGCGGGTGATTTGAGATTGGGGATATTTTGGTTTTGACTCCCTCGTGATCACTAATCTCAAGATTCCCCCGCTCCAATTCTATATTAGTTAACGCCTGTTGGTCTTCAAGAGCATATATTTTGAAATATCAATAACAATAACACTAGGTCTTTGATGACCTATTGTTATTTGTTTTTCAGATATTGTCTTTTATACACCCTTGAAAACCACAGACGTGATCAGGTTTATGTTTGACTGTAACTACCTTAGAACAATCCTAAAGTTAAGGATTTATCTAATGGGAGTGCAGCGCCAATACCTAGCCACAGAGTCACAAGAGTACCAAACAGAAATACAGTTGTTGCTACAGGACGACGGAAGGGGTTTTGGAACTTGTTCACATTTTCCAAGAAAGGAACAAGAATTAGTCCCAAGGGTACAGAAGCCATTGCTAATACACCTAATAGTTTACTAGGTAATGAGCGTAAAATTTGGAATACAGGATATAAGTACCACTCTGGTAAAATTTCCAAAGGAGTAGCAAAAGGATTAGCTGGTTCACCCGTCATAGCTGGATCTAAAACAGCTAAAGAGACAATACAGGCAAAAGAACCCATAATGACGACAGGAAATATATACAGCAGATCATTAGGCCAAGCGGGTTCACCATAATAATTATGACCCATGCCTTGGGCAAGTTTGGCTCTCAATTTAGGATCGCTCAGATCCGGTTTTTTTTGCGTTGACATTTTTAAATGCGCTCTCCGGCTGAAGTGAAGTTAAAGCATTAGCGAAAGCTATTAGCTATAGAACTAGCTTGTGATTTCCGATATCAAGTTGTTTTCTTTTAGTTTAAAACAAACTCCGATGATCTGGAAACACAAGTTATAGCTGTTGGCTAATAACTTTGATGACAAAGTGATTACAATGGTCCTGAAATACCTTGTTTGCGAATCATCAAGAAGTGGAACAACATGAAGACAGCAATTAGCCAAGGAAGAATGAAGGTGTGGGCGCTATAGTAGCGGGTGAGTGTAGCTTGACCAACACTAGAACCACCACGTAATAAATCGGAGATAAAAACGCCGACTACGGGAATTGCTTCTGGTACACCGCTAACAATTTTTACAGCCCAGTAACCAACTTGATCCCAAGGTAAAGAGTAGCCTGTTACACCGAAGGAAACGGTGATAACTGCAAGAATGACACCACTTACCCAGGTCAATTCCCGGGGCTTTTTGAAGCCACCGGTTAAATAAACGCGGAATGTGTGGAGAATCATCATCAATACCATCATACTGGCTGACCAGCGGTGAATGGAGCGAATTAACCAACCGAAGTTGACTTCATTCATGATGTACTCTACAGAGGAAAAAGCTTCGGTAACTGTAGGTTTGTAGTAGAATGTCATCGCAAATCCAGTCGCAAACTGGATCAGGAAACAAACTAAGGTAATTCCACCTAAACAGTAAAAAATGTTAACGTGGGGAGGAACGTATTTGGTGGTAATATCATCAGCAATCTCTTGGAGATCCAAGCGTTCCTCAAACCAGTCATAAACGTTGGCCATACAATCCTAAGTTCCTAAAAAATAGATTGCGGTTGATAAGTTTTGTTATGCGAAGCTTAGTCATGAGCGACTATTCAACTAACCTGAGTTAGAGGGTTCGCTTCTCGTTTTACTCAAGAGAATTGGCTTCTACTTGTCCACGAGCGTCAAGGGTGTAACTCACCCTATGTTTGAGTGTTTCTTCCTGTCTCTCGTCTTTATGGGCTGACAATGACAATGTTGACCCCAAAAAAGATTTTATCGTTAGTTCAGGAAGAATGGACATCTCATTCAGTTGGACTAGCAACTTTATGAGAATAATGCACTTCTTCTATAAAAAAAGTAACATAGTCGAGAGATAGATTTCATCAACAAGTGAGCATTACAGAAAGTTTTAGGGAATTTGAGTCTGACATGGAACTGAAATTAGGATTCATTCACAAACGGGTTTGGCGGCTAGGATGTTTACTATTATTGCTTTTTGCTTTGGTGTTTGGTGGCTATATTCCCCCGGCTTCGGCTTTGACTCCAGAACAGAAGTTAGTTTATGAAGTATGGCGAATTGTTAACCGCTCTTATTTAGATGGCACTTTTAATCATCAAAGCTGGCTTGATGTCCGACAAAAAGCACTAAAAAATCATTTTTTCAACCATGAAGCCGCTTATGCCACAATTCAGGATATGCTCCAAAGTCTGGATGATCCTTTTACCCGTTTTCTTGAACCTGAAAAGTATCGCAGTTTAAAGGTTAGCACTTCTGGAGAGCTTACAGGTGTGGGATTACAAATCGCTCTCAATCCCCAAACTGGTATTTTGGAAGTTATTACACCTATTGAAAATTCTCCAGCCGATAAAGCAGGTTTAAGACCGCGCGATCGCATTTTGAAAATTGAAGGTTTATCTACAGAGAATCTCTCTCTTGATGAAGCGGCAGCGCGAATGCGTGGACCATTGGGAAGCGTTATCACGCTTTTAATTGGTAGAGAAGGAGAAAGGGATCAGGAAGTTGTATTGGTACGCGATCGCATTGCTCTTAATCCTGTTATATTTGATTTACGATTTTCCCCTACAGGAAGCAAGATTGGCTATGTCCGTTTAAGTCAATTTAGTGCTAATGCTGTTAGGGAGTTGGCACAGGCTATTTCTATTTTAGAAGAAAAAGGCGCCTCCGCCTATATTCTTGATTTAAGAAATAATCCCGGTGGACTTTTACAGGCTGGAATTGAAGTCGCTCGTTTATGGTTGGATTCTGGTACAATCGTTTATACTGCCAACCGCCAAGGCATTCAAGGAAGTTATGAAGCCTGGGGTCCGGCCTTGACAGAAGATCCTTTAGTCATTCTAGTCAATCAGGGAACGGCCAGCGCCAGCGAAATTTTAGCTGGTGCATTACAAGACAATCATCGCGCTCAATTGGTCGGGGAAAGGACTTTTGGTAAGGGTTTAATTCAATCTCTGTTTGAATTATCCGACGGTTCTGGTTTAGCGGTGACAATTGCTAAATATGAAACTCCTAACCATCGAGATATTAACAAATTGGGAATTAAGCCTGATCAAATTATTCCCCAAGAACCTATCAACCGCGAACAAATTGGTACAGTGAAAGACGCTCAATATCAAGCAGCTATGGCACTTTTAAGTAATTGATATTTTTCCAAAACTTACCCAAATGTGACGCAAAATTATCCTTATTATCCTTATTATCCTTTTTTGTTTATGGTTGGGATGAGAGGCGATATTTTATTCGGGTAGCTTCTGCAAGAGAGGACTAAGGTTCTGAATACTGATCAGACTTTAGTCCTCATCTGTTAATTCACGTCATACTAAATTATGATGAAACTCGATCAAATAAGTCTTCAAGAATAATTGAACGCAGATGAACGCAGATGAACACAAATAAATACTAATGAATTAATGTGAATTAATGGATTTGATGATTCTGTACAGTCTCGCATAAAAAAATGAAAAGTTTTAGAAGTGCTTGCTGATAAAGGTTTGTCTTATTGGTTAGCAAATAAATCCTCTCCAAAAAATAATCCAAAAAATAATCCAAAAAATAAAATACTGTCAAATTTACGATAGTATAAATAAGAAGACCCTGGAGAATAGTCCAGTGTTTAAATTATTTGTGTTGTGACATTGAGAGTGAATCTATCAGTAAGATTGGTGACGGTTAAGGGGAATAAATAAGCTTTTTGTTCTGGAATTAAGCATCAGAATCTTTAATAGAAATTACAGGTAAGGTATTCTATCAAACATAGTGAACATAATATGACATTCTGGTTTTTCCTCGTTCTGGGGTTGTTAACTTATCTATTAATGCAACACAGTGTCGCACGGGCTACAAGAACCCCTGTGTGGTTATTGTGGCTGGTTTTAATGACACCAGCATTTATATCTACTGCTTGGACTCTGATATATGGTGTCAAACAAGCACCTCCCTCAGCCCTAATTATTTCGGTCTCAGTGATTTGTTTATTGTTGTACTGGGTATTGTTTAATTCAGGGAGACAATTACCTATAAATCGAGAAAATCAATCTCAAGAAAATCAAGAACAAGCAAATAATAATTATCCTAATAATTATCCTAATAATTATCCTAATTCTACAATAGAAAAACCACCAGTTCGTCCTATTGACTTAGCAGAAGAAGCGCAATTGCGAACTTGTTTTCCCTGGTCTGTATATTTTATCCAAAAAATCGAATATCGTCCCCAAGCGATTATTTGTCGAGGACAGTTGCGAACTATGGCTAGTGCAGCTTACGCACAAATTAAGGCTAATATTGAAAAGGAATTTGGCGATCGCTTTTTAGTTATATTTCAAGAAGGAATGAATGGTAAACCCTTCTTTGTTTTAGTTCCTAATTCTCAAGCAGCTAAACAAAATAACCAACGAGATTCAGAAAATATTACTCAACCGGGGTTAGCATTGGTATTGTTAATAGCAACCTTAGTTAGTACTACTTTTGTCGGTTTGAAAATTGCGGGTTTTCAAGTCACACAAATAGAATCTGATTTCACATTATTTTTTCAGGGTTTACCTTATGCTTTAGGTTTAATGACTATTTTAGCTACTCATGAATTAGGACATTATTTAACAGCGAGATTCTATAAAATTCGCGCTACATTACCTTATTTTATTCCTGTACCTTTTTTCTTGGGAACATTCGGTGCTTTTATCACAATGCGAAGTCCCATACCTCACCGTAAGGCTTTATTTGATGTGAGTATTGCTGGACCTTTGGCAGGATTTATTGTAACTATACCTTTATTAATCTGGGGTTTAGCTAATTCAGAAATAGTAGATTTACCGGAAAAAACCGGAATGTTAAACCCCAATGCACTTAATCCTAAATATTCGATTTTATTAGCTTTACTCTCCAAATTAGCTTTAGGAAGTGAGTTAACTGTAAAATCAGCTATTGATTTACATCCAGTTGCAGTAGCAGGTTTTTTAGGATTAATTGTCACGGCTTTAAATTTAATGCCGGTCGGACAATTAGATGGAGGTCACATTGTTCATGCCATGTTTGGACAACGTACTGCTGTTATTATTGGCCAAGTTGCCAGATTATCATTACTAATACTTTCGCTCCTTAGAGAGGAATTTTTATTGTGGGCAATTATTTTATTATTCATTCCCTTAACTGATGAACCTGCTTTAAATGATGTTACTGAATTAGATAATAAACGGGATTTTATGGGATTAATGTCAATGGTTTTATTGTTGTTGATTGTGTTACCATTACCCCAATTCTTGGCTAATTTATTGCAGATTTAACAAAAATTAAACTTAAAGTATCAAAAGGTAAAAAGCAAAAGGCAAAAGGCAATTACCAATTACCAATTACCAATTACCAATTACCAGCCTCAATATTGTAGTTTAGGATTTTAGCGAATTAGCGGCTTCTGTAGCCTTTTTAGAAGCATCTGTACTACCCATACGGATTTCAGAAGTAAAGGAAGCCATACTGAAACCACCAAAACGCTTTAATACACTTACTCGCATCCGCAAATTAGGACTAGCAAACCATAGTCTCTCTTCAGACCACATAGTTTCATACTCAGTAATCAGCGTCAAAGCACCATCATCACCGATTTTATAGCTACCAGCAACGGGGGCTTTTTCCGCATAACCCATTTCTCGCAGTAATTTACCTTCATTTGGGTTATCTGCATTGGGAACCGTGGCTAAAACCGTCGAACCCTCGTGTTTTTCCTCGTCCCATTCCATTGTCCCATTCCAGGTGACACGGGCCCCACAGGAGGCTGTATGCGGCTCAATTTCATACTGTTGACACAGTTTAATCACTTCAGGATGATCAGCGGCTAACATCTCAATGAGGATGTCTGATTTACCGTCTTCTGACTGTTTAAACGCTAAATGGTGACTAGTGCGGTGAGAAAACCATTTTCCAGCACTTAATTCAAAAAATTCTTCAACGTTCATAAATAAAGTTACCCCGCATCATAATTTTAACAATCTCTTTTATTATTAAAAACTAGGAAGAGACTTTAATTTCAACTCAGGTTGTTGGTTTTCTCAAGTTGTTGCAGAGAAATCCTGGCCGCTTCAGCAACGTTGTGATGACTATCTTTTGCTAGATATTTTAAAGCTGAGACACTTTGAGGTGTGGGTAAATTTCCTAAAGCTTCAGCGAGACGTTGACGCACTAACCAATCTTCTGATTGAGCAAAACGGAGAATATGTGTTACAGAATCTACATCTCGGATTTCTCCCAAAGCAGAAATAGCAGCTTGTTGAATGACTATTTCTGTACTATTTAGAGCCTGGATGAGAATATCATGGGCGCGGGGGTCTTTAATATTACCTAAAGCTACAGCCGCACTAAACCTAACTAACCAATCTGTATCTTCATAAAATGCTCGTGATAAGACCTCCACGGCTCTGTTATCTTCAAGATATCCTAAAGCTCCAGCCGCATCAGCACGGATACCATAATCTGGATCTGTTTCCAGGATTTTCACCAGAATAGAATAACACTCTGGTGTTTTTTTGATACCTAGAGCAAAAATGGCCATGGAACGCATTTGCAGGGAATCATCATCTAAAACCTTTTTAATCAAAGGTACAGCATCATCAGCGGATACATGACGTAAACTAGCGAGAGCTATCATGCGATCGCGCAAATTGGGACTTTCTAACTGAGTCGAAATTAATTCTAAACTTAGAGTAGCCATTTTTTTGACAGCATTTTCTTAATTTATCTTTACTTTAACGCAATTGGGGAAGTTTAAACCGTGATTTTGGTGATTTTGGTGATTTTAGTGATTACACTTACTTTTTGCACTCTACTTTGTATTTTACAATATGGAAATATTTGCAAAACTTGATTAATAATGATCAAATTAATCACACAAATTATAGACCTATTCCCCAAGTTTGATCTGATAGTTTAAATAATTTAAATAACCAAATTATATTTCAGACCTATACTGTGTCTTTAGTTAGAAGAGAATAAATGAAAGTAGAAGTAGAGTTAATCAAACGGCTGGTAAATGCAGTTTAGTTTCATCTCATCAGGAGAATAATCATGGTTCAACTTAGCGAGCGTCCAATTACAAATAAAATCACCAATTTGCAACAGAAGTTTATCTATGAGATAAACACCATGTTTGATGCTGAAAATCGCTTCTTAGAAGCCCAGCAAATGATGTGGCAATGTTGTCAAAATAATAAGTTGAAGACGGTAATTGAGCCACATATTCAAGAAACTGAACAGCACATTAAAAACTTAGAACAGGTGTTAAATATTTTAGGAGAAAAACCACAACGAATTACCTGTGATGTTGCGTCTGGTTTAATTAGTGAATGTCAGAAATTTACACTTTTAGCAGCCGATAATCCCAAAATTGTAGACTTAGGACTGGCAGAATGGCATAGCAAGATTGAACAAATGGAAATTTCTTGTTATCGTCGTTTGATTAAAGTTGCGGAACAAATGGGACAAAATCAAGTTGTCGAATTGTTAGAGCAAAACTTACACCAAGAGGAACAGGTAGCGCAAAAGCTTGATCAATTGATAATGCAGTTACTTCAAGAAGTAAAAACACCTGAAGTAAAGTCTAACGCTAAAGCTCGTTAGTCTGATTACTAGGTTTTGAAACAACCCAGGTTAGATATTATATATAATATTTAACCTGGGTTTTGCTGTTAAGTAAAATCCTCTTTTTTTTAGATCAATTGGGAATTTTAACCTTGAGATTTTCACAAATTAAATAACAAAAATCTGGCGTTTCTCAAAGCAAGTATGAATTTAAGTGTAGATATGTTCCATGGAACGTTTCTGCAAGGGTTTAGGTATGATCAAAAATCATTTTCATACATCAAATCAGCAACGCCAAAAATCCAAAAATCTATATACTGGGAGGGAGAATCAAAGTATCAATTTGATGAATAACGCCGTTGCTACCTTGGATATCTGCTTTAGTTACCTTTGCGTCATTTACCTGTACTCCATTAGTATCAACTTTAACAGTAATAGGATCTCCTTGTAAGCTCTTCAATTCTCCAGATTTCAAATCACTGGAGAGTACTTTACCGGATACTACGTGATAGGTTAAAACCTGTAGCAATATTTCTTTATTTTCTGGCTTTAACAAATCTTGTACTGCATCTTGTGGTAGTTTCGCAAATGCTGCATCTGTAGGAGCAAAAATAGTAAAAGGACCATCTCCTTGTAAAGTGTCAGTGAGTCCCGCTGCTGTTAAGGCTTTAATGAGGGTTTTAAATGAGCCATTGGCGTTCGCTAACACTATTAAGTTCCTGGTTTCTTTGATTTCTGTTATGGGTGTTGTTGGGGTGGGTTTAACAGTGGGAATTTCAGTTGCTGGCTGGGTGGGTTTAACAGTGGGAATTTCAGTTGCTGGCTGGGTGGGTTTTGTGACAGGTATGGTAACACTTGGTTGTTTACCACGGTTATAAAGCGGTTCATTGAAAATACTTGGTTTGGTATTACGCACTTCTTTTGCTTCAGATGCTATACTCATCAAAAGACTAGTGCTGGTTAATCCCATGATACCAAGGATTTTGGCTAATGCTAATAATTTGAATTTGCTGAATTTGCTGAATTTGCCGAATTTGCCGTAATTGCTCTTCATAAATTTTTTTTGTCTTGACTGCTTACAAGTTATATCAAGACTTATAATGTTTTGCCAACTAGAAAATACAATTTATCTGCAAATGTGATTTTAAAAAATTCGATCAACTTATGTTATAAAAAAAACCCAGCCTTTGGGATTGATCATAGTCAATTTCTGAATATTTTGGGACTTATCAAGATGTAGAGATAAGTCCTGTATTTGTAATTGAAGGGTATTTTTCTGAAAAATATCTCATTAATCAAGAAGATATGATATAATTAGCGGTAGCTGTTCACAGAAAAAGCTGAATATTTTTCAACTTTAGTGACAGCGAATCAAGCAAAAAAATATTAATTAATAGGAAAAATTCTCAAAACTCAAGATATAATTATCAAGTTGATAACCAAACGAGTTGGAAAATATACGGTATGCTAGAACTATATCAGTGGGAACTATCTCAATTTTCCGAAAAAGTCCGTCTCATCCTTGATTATAAGGGGTTAGAGTACCGCAAAATCGAAGTTGCACCGGGAATTGGACAACTGGAATTATTTAGACTGACTGGACAAAAACAATTACCAGTGTTAAAAGATGGCAATAGATATATTTTCGATTCTACGGAAATCGCTAAGTATTTAGACTCAACATACCCAGATAGTCCGCTGATACCAACAGAACCCAAAAAACGGGCTTTGACTTTATTATTGGAGGATTGGGCAGATGAGTCAATAGGTGTTAAGGGGAGAAAGGCATTTTTTGCAGCTATTAGTCAAGACCAAAATTTCCGTAAGGCCTTGTTACCAGTTTCAACCCCAGATATTCTCAGAAATTTGGTCGAAGGTGTTCCTGGTGATTTTCTATCTGTACTAGGTTTTGGGGTGGGTTTGACAACGGATGCGGTAAATGCGGCTATTATTGGGTTAAAACAAGATTTGGAAATTATTACCCAATTATTGGCAGATAGTCCCTATTTAACAGGTGATGAGCCAACTTTAGCAGATTTAGCAGTAGCTAGTTTGTCAATGCTTTTAAAGTTTCCTGAAGGTGCTTACTTAGATTTACCAGTATCTCTCAGAGGGAAAGGATTGTCTAGTATAGCTGATAATCCCGATTATGAAGCATTTTTCGCCTGGCGCGATCGCATTTACTCACAATTTAGAAAGCCATTACCAGGAATTACACCACCGGGGGGAAATGCACCTACAAACATTAACATTGATTAAGGAATTGGTAAAGCGTTAAGGAATCCTCTCTCATGAAAGGAAGAGGAGGTATGTCAAAACGGATAAGTAATAAAATTAACATGAATTGGGGACAGCCATTAGGTTCAGTTATTGAAGGTTCTCTGACCGGAGGGTTAGAAGTAAGATTACACCCAGATATTTCCGTAGAAGATATGCGGGTAGGTAAATTTATCGTGGTAGAGGGGGTGCGCTCTCGTTTTTTCTGTCTCCTAACAGATGTATCTTTAGGAACTGCAAATGACCGCATTATTGCTAGTCCTCCCAATTGGGAAGATAGTTTTTTGCGCGAGGTATTAGCCGGTAGCGGTACTTATGGAATGATCAACTTAGCACCAATGTTGATGTTTACCCCCGAATCTCAAGAACCTTTTTTTTCCACCAATGGTAAATCCCCTAATTCTTTTATACCATCGCTTACGGGTTTAGCATCCTTTCAACCTCAAACCAGTACGACGATGGAATTATTACCTGTTAAAACTATTCCTAGTCACTTTAGCCAAGTTTACGAAGCAACCGAAGACGACTTTCGTAAGGTCTTTGGTTGGGAAGATGATCCTCAACGTAAAAACTTTTCTATCGGTAAACCATTAGATATGGATGTGCCGATTTGTATTGATTTGAATCGCTTTGTGGAACGGAGTAATGGTATTTTTGGTAAATCTGGTACTGGTAAATCTTTTCTCACTCGTTTAATTTTAGCTGGTGTGATTCGTAAAAATGCGGCTGTTAATTTGATTTTTGATATGCACTCGGAATATGGTTGGGAAGCAGTCGCAGAAGGGAAAAACGTTAATACTGTGAAGGGTTTAAAACAGTTATTTCCTGGAAAAGTGGAAGTTTACACCCTTGATCCAGACTCGACTAAACGCCGAGGTGTTAGGGACGCTCAAGAACTCTACCTTAGTTATGAACAGGTAGAAGTTGAAGATATTAAATTATGTAATCGTGAGTTAGGACTTTCAGAAGCGGCATTGGATAATGCTAATATTCTATTTAGCGAGTTGGGTAAATCTTGGATTATTCAATTGCTGAATATGAGTAATGAAGATATTGAGATGTTTTGTGAAGAAAAAAGAGGACACAAAGGCTCAATTATGGCGTTACAGCGTAAACTATTACGTTTAGATAGTTTAAAATATATGCGTAGTGCTTGTCCGCAAAATTATGTTAAAAATATAGTTCAATCTTTAGAAGCGGGAAAAAACGTAGTTATTGAATTTGGTTCGCAGTCAAATATGCTTTCATATATGTTAGTGACAAATATGATCACTAGACGGATACATGAGCATTATGTCAGAAAAGCTGATAAATTTCTCCAAAGTAAAAATCCTTTAGATCGGCCGACACCATTAATGATTACAATAGAGGAAGCACACCGCTTTCTTGACCCAGGAGTTGTCCAAAGTACGATTTTTGGAACTATTGCTAGAGAACTGCGGAAGTATTTTGTCACACTTTTGGTAGTTGATCAACGTCCATCAGGGATAGATAATGAAGTTATGTCCCAGATAGGTACTCGCATTACGGCTTTGCTCAATGATGAGAAAGATATTGATGCTATTTTTACGGGTGTATCCGGTGGGGGGGGTTTACGTTCGGTCTTAGCTAAGTTAGACTCTAAACAACAGGCTTTGATTTTAGGTCACGCTGTTCCTATGCCGGTGGTTGTGCGTACCCGTCCCTATGATACCACATTTTACGCTGAAATTGGGGATATGGCTTGGGAAGAAAAGTCAGATGAAGAAGTATTCACTGCTGCTGAATTAGCTAAAGCAGATTTAGGCTTTTAGTGTTAAATTAACAGCGGACAACGGACAACGGACAACGGATAACTTCATAAAATCCCTGCATAATCTAAATAAATCAAGTTCGGTTATCCGGCCACTTGAAAGCAACTTGAAGGGAGGTTTTTGCGTCACCATGGATATGCCACATAATTTTTGAAAGTTAAGGTAAAATTGTCATCAACATTTTGACTTAGAGTAACTGCAAAATTTATTATTCGTGAACTTTACCATTGACGCTCTTGGTGGGAATATGATACGAAAGTAGACACATAGTGATTCTGTTTTTTCAGACAAATACTAGATAAAAAAAGAAGAATTTTTGAAACTGACCAAACAAATGTCTTGCTAAGAGTCCAAAATTAAGGGGAGGTGGGAATATCTGTAATCTTACTTGCAATAGTAACGCCCTGGTAATATCTTGATCAATGTAATGAATAATGGTAACTTGCCATCAGCAGTAATATATATTGTCAGAATATATTATCAGATTGTGAGGTTGTCAGCTTAAAAATTACCGGAATTACCTTGGTTGAAAAAAATATTGATTATGTTTAAAAAGTAGAGGATAAAAACAACAATGTCTACCGTTAAAAATCATACAGAAAATATCAATGCTAAATTTACGGCTGATATGGTGCGGACTTATCTACGGGAAATTGGCCGTGTACCTTTGTTAAGCCGTGAACAGGAAATTGTTTACGGTAAGCAAGTACAGCAAATGATGGTAATACTAGAAGCTAAGGAAGCTTTACGCAAGGAAATTGATCATGAACCCAGTTTAGCAGAATGGGCTGCCCATGTTAACCATTCAGAAACAGAATTAAATCATCTCATGGTACAAGGTAGACGAGCCAAGCAAAAAATGATTGAAGCCAATTTGCGCTTGGTTGTAGCTATTGCGAAAAAATATCAAAAGCGAAATATGGAATTTCTGGATTTAATTCAGGAAGGGACTTTGGGGTTAGAACGAGGTGTAGAAAAATTTGATCCTACACGAGGTTATAAGTTCTCAACCTATGCTTACTGGTGGATTCGTCAAGCAATTACCAGGGCGATCGCCCAACAAGGTCGGACTATCCGTTTACCAATTCATATTACTGAGAAATTGAACAAAATTAAAAAAGTTCAGCGGGAATTGGCGCAAAAACTAGGAAGGTCGCCAACACCAGTCGAAATTGCTCAAGAATTGGAGTTAGAACCCGCTCAAATTCGTGAATATCTGAATATGGCGCGTCAACCAGTTTCTTTAGATGTGCGTGTTGGTGATAACCAAGATACTGAGTTACAAGAAATGTTGGAAGATGATGGTCCTTCCCCTGAGTATTATACCACCCAGGAATTTCTCCGTCAGGACTTGAATAACCTGCTGGCTGAACTCACACTCCAACAGCGTCAAGTTGTAGCCTTACGCTTTGGTTTAGAAGACGGAAATGAAATGTCTTTAGCGAAAGTTGGAGAACGGTTAAACCTCAGTCGGGAACGAGTGCGTCAATTGGAGCATCAAGCCCTCGCACATTTACGTCGTCGCCGCGCTAATGTTAAGGAATACGTTGCTAGTTAGAAATATGAACGCGCAAGAGCGTGTTTTCAATCATCCTAATTGGATATATGCCTCCTGAACTCAGGGGGTAATTTTTTTTGTATTGCGGGCAATATGTGAATTAGTCCTTGTATTTATTGAGAAGTTAAGGAATGAAGAAGGTTTGATCACAAGATGTTTGGATAATTTGTTCTCAAATGGTCATAAAAAAAATAAAACGTATTATTGATCACTGAAAAACAGACAATGACAATGACAAAGTAAAAAGGTCTCAAATCTCGCTCAATTTTACATCCCCCTAGTGGATGAATTAATGAAAGTAAGCGTAAATTCATTAAATAATGATTATTTGAGATTATCCCCGAAAATTCTATAAATAGCGATTTTTTGATGATTTAAAGTCAAAATATATAGATGAAACTTTCGAGGGAATCTTTAATCATTAGTATTTAGTTATTATTCCAAGAGGCGAAAAAACAACGGTTAAGTTTGTTACAGGAGAAATCGTATGCTTAATCATATTTCCAAACTCATTACTTCCAGCCAACTAAAATTTCCCCTGACTGGCTTGATTATTTCCGTTGGTGTTTTAGGTATTGTTTATTCTAGTCAACAACATCAAAAACTACTATCATCAGTAACTTTGTCTACTAATTATATATCACATAATCATCAAAATGAGATTAATTCTGGACATTTGATTAGATCACGACTTGGGGAAATAAAACAGGAGAAAGCCGAAAAATCTCAAGTTTATAATTCTGCTAATTCCTATCAATTATCTGCTAATAAATTCAGGAAAAATACGACAAAATTATCCACAAATACAATAAAATCAGGGAGAAAAGAAAAACTCCAATTTCCAGAACAAGATGGTATTTATCTGTATGGAAAATCAGAAGAGGGTTACATTGTTTTTCAAAAACGCCAAAATCAAATCATTGGTGCTTTGTATGTTCCCCAATCTGAATTTACTTGTTTTCAGGGTAGTTTGGCTAAGTCAGGAAAATTAGCTATGATGGTGAGAACTTTACCTGGGGAAGTCGGGACAATAGAGGTAGCGACAACAGGTACAATCCCTAAAATTAATGAAAATGAGTTCACAACTTATCCTTATTCAGTAACTTTAGAAGACTATCATCGGTTGAGTTATGTAAGTTCTAATGATAGGGAAATTTTACAGATATGTCAACAGGGAAGCGATGGTTTTAGGTAATTAATAAATCGGTGATAGATATATTATTTAATTATTTAATATCATCAAATATCTATCACCAATACAAATTACGGTATTAATTCTTAATACTCAATTCCTGCTTGTGCTTTTACACCTTGATCCTTAAAAGGATGTTTAATTAATGTCATTTCAGTGACTAAGTCAGCCTTTTCAATTAATGCGGGTGGTGCGCCTCTTCCCGTGAGAATTACGTGCTTTTCCGGTGGTTTTTGAGCTAAACCTGCTAATACTTGTTCAACTTGTAAATAACCCATTTTCAAAGCAATATTAATTTCATCTAAAAGCACTAATTTAAAATCGGGATTTTTGATAAATTCTAAGGATTTTTCCCAAGCAGCAGCCGCTTTATCCAAATCCCGATCACGATCTTGAGTTTCCCATGTAAAGCCTTCTCCCATTGCATGAAATTCTAGTTGGTTTTCCCAATGGCTAAAAGCGCGTTTTTCTGCTGGTTCCCACGCCCCTTTAATAAATTGAACTATGGCTACTTTATGTCCATGACCAAGGGATCTCAAAACCATTCCTAAAGCCGCTGTAGTTTTACCTTTTCCATGACCAGTATTGACGATAATTAAGCCTTTTTCGGGTATGGCTTTAGCTATTCTTTGGTCTTGAATTTCTTTCCGTCGCTGCATTTTTTGACGGTATTTTTCATCAGTTTGTGAGGATGATATTACCTCATCAATTAAACGGGAAATTTCTGGATCTGGATTTAATTCTTCTGGTGTGTCGCTTTTCATAAACCCTGTTGATAAATAACTGTTAAGACTAAGAGCATGAAGTATAATTTTTGTGTTTTGACAAATTCATTAGTTATGATAGACTAGAAATCACATAAATTCTGTTAGCTACGATCTGAAATAATTTGTTTTATATTCTGCTTCGAGTCGTTGACATTCTTCTTGATATTGAGTAAATTCAATATTTAGTGATTCCTTATTAGCATAATAATAAGCCAACGCCGTGTAAATACCTGCAATTGTCAAATAAGGCTTATCTTCAATAATTTCTTCTGGGGTCATACCAGATTTAATTTCATTGACAATATACTGAACAGTAATGCGAGTATCAGCAATTCGCGGACAACCACCACAAGTATCTGGTGTGCTAACAATTAAAGTAGAAATATCAATATTTGGGTTACGTCGCAACAATCCGCTCACAATAGTATTATCAAAATTCTCATCAGCAAGCAGTTTCAACATACTTCTTGTTCTGCTTTCCGCGTCAGCAATCTATCACGCAACCCTTGGGGGTCAAATCTGGCCTCATTTATTTTACGAATTTCCTGTGCTTGTTGCTGTCTTTGTTGTAAATAGACTTCCACTTCTTGTTGATGATTGAGATAGAAGGCAATGGTAGCATAAATATCAGCAAGTTTAAGGGATGGATAACGATAAGCAATTTCTTCTGCTGTTGTTCCTTGTTTAAAAACAGCAATTACCGTATCGAGTGTTACGCGAGTTTTACCTATCCTAATCACAATCACACCATCAGTGGTAAATTCCAATGGTGCGGGTTGGGACGGAATTTCCTCAGAGAGACTCACTAAAGCTTGTGCCATAATTAATAACAAGTTAGTTGTCTTTAATCATAGCAAATAATAGAAATACAAAACTGCATAAATCCTTGAGTATGCCATTAAGGATTGTCCCTAACTCATATCGCTACAAAATATTTTAGCAAATTCCGTACATTTAAATACGATAACATTATATTCGGCATATTTAGTATTCAGGATTTCCCAAAAATGTCACAAAAACAAGGTAAGAAAATTGCACCTACTCCCATATCTAACAATGTTAGCGTGGTTGACTTGATTGATACTTATTTTACCGCCTACAACTCAGCCCGGTTGCGGGAAGCCTGTCAACTGCTGACTAAGGAAGTGTTTCAAGAGGGTGTCACCGTAGGAGTTAGCCTGTCTGGGGCTATGACACCGGCAGGTTTTGGGGTTTCTGCTCTTGCGCCCTTAATTCGCAATGGTTTTATTGACTGGATGATTTGCACGGGTGCGAATCTTTATCATGATATGCATTATGGTTTGGGTTTTGAACTATTTGCTGGTAGTCCTTTTTTAGATGATGTCAAATTGCGGGAAGAAGGGACAATCAGAATTTATGATATAATTTTTGGTTACGATGTACTGCTAGAAACTGACGCTTTTATCCGTAAAGTTCTCCAAGCCGAACCTTTCCAAAAGCGGATGGGAACGGCGGAATTTCATTATTTACTGGGTAAGTGCGTGTGGGAAATAGAACAGCAATTGGGGGTGAAAAATTCCTGTTTATTGGCGACGGCTTATGAGTATAGTGTACCTATTTATACGTCTTCTCCCGGTGATAGTTCTATCGGTATGAATGTGGCCGCTTTGGCTTTAGAAGGTTCAAAGCTAGTAATAGATCCGGCTATTGATGTCAATGAAACCGCAGCAATTGTTTATGGAGCGCGAGAAAATGATGGTACAAGTGCGGCGGTAATTATTGGTGGTGGTAGTCCTAAAAACTTTTTATTACAAACACAACCGCAAATACACGAGGTGTTAGGTTTGGAAGAACGGGGACATGATTTCTTTGTTCAGTTTACTGATGCACGTCCTGATACTGGTGGTTTGTCTGGGGCGACTCCCGCTGAAGCTGTGAGTTGGGGTAAAATTGACCCCGATGAGTTACCTAGTGCCGTTGTTTGTTATACTGATAGTACAATTGCTCTACCTTTAGTGACAGCTTATGTCTTAAATCAATGTCTACCTCGTCCCCTGAAGCGGTTGTATGATCAACGTCAAACTTTATTAGATACATTGCAAAAAGATTATTTAGCGGCTAAGGATCAGCCTGTGAGTGAGATTAGTCAGGAAAAAACGGCTACTTATCCCTGCGGTACACTAATTAAAGGTTAAAGTTTTACTAGACATCTGGGGAAAATTAAATGTCCGGCACATAAAAACCCGGCGGGGGAAATTTATGAATTGTCCTTTTACCTCCAGATGTCAGAAATTTTAAATCATGTAACTATTTATCTACTTTTATGAGAGTAATGTCAAATTTGTGTAACATTAAGTAAAAGAAGATAACAAGGAATAACTTTATGCCCTACACAACGGAAGAAGGCGGCCGTCTGAATAACTTCCCCAAAGAACCCAAGGTTTATCAAGCGGAACCGCCAACGAACGCTCAAAAGCGTAATTATATTATCTTAGGAATTGCGGCGGCGCTTTTAGTTGGGGGAGTAGTTTTTGTGGCCTTTACTGTTTCCAATGTCGGTTGATTGTAGAACTTTTATAAATTTTAACTTTTCTTGATCTCAGGTTCTTGCTTTCACAAAGGGCCTGATTTTTTGTTAGGATGGGAAAATGGTAGTATATATAATTATATTTTTTTAACTTCGATCTAGCCGGAAAACCTTAATTAATCCTGAAAGAGAAAACATCTCAGTTAGAAACCCTAGACCTAAAGACGGGGAAAATCGCCCACATCTGATTGACTGACTAGGTTTAAGGCGAGAGTTAAAGACCTAAGAGGGAGTAGGATAAAAAGCTAGTCCTCTACTCTAGAACCAGACGATTAGACAGGCTTGTTAGGGTTAAATCGGTATCCTTTGCATATTTACGGATCTTAAACATTGACATTCCCGGTAGCGTGCCGGAGGCATTAGCTAACATTACCCGCAAGAAGATACTTGCTGTCCTTGGTGAAAATCAACATCGTCAGATGTGACATTAATATTCAATGAATTTATTCAGTCAGGATGTATACAGAAAAAAGGGCTCAAAGCCAAATACATAGAAGCGTGAATGAAACTCTACACACAAAAAATATTAAGAATCAGCAAGTCTATCAACGCCTAAAGCTGTCCCTGAGCCTGGGTTTGCGTAGACAAATTCTATTTGCTATATGTGACGATTTAAAGTTAAGAAATCGCATAGCAGCGCGTTTACACTCACTCTTAGCTTATCCAGTGGGAAATATCCTCTATCAGCAAGAGAATAGAGAAGAGTTTAGCACTCAAGCTTATCCAAGATTAGTCACTTGGCGATTAAATGTCAGTGATCCCAATCCCATAGCGCAAATAAATCAATGGTTAGTTAATTATCCACCCCCCATTGTGGGAGGTTCAAAAAATAATTCTGGCCGTCCTTTACCAACCCCAGGATTTCAGATTGTGGGGGTAGAAATGCTGACTAAAGAACCAGTAGCAGTACAACGGTTATTCTTGAATTATCTCAGACTAAGTGAAGCATATCTATCGGGTCAGGAATCGAGTAGTTTTTTAGAATCCAGTTTGTTATTTTGGGTTTCTCGTCCTTGGTTATCGGCAATTCAGCAATCAGCACCCAAATTTTGGCATTGTCGAACTGGTGTATTTATATTTGCCGGAGAACCGACACCAACTGTAGATAATAGAGTTTATGCAGAGGATTTCGCAGATTCTGTCCGTTTAGATGGGGAAAATTTGCAGGATTTATTTGTTGATGAAGAGGAAATTTATAAAGACATCAGACAAACAAATCAACCAGATTTATCTGCAACTAAAAACGAAAATTTACTAACACAAATACCTGAAAAATCTCCTGCTCAAGCTTCTGAAATAACCACTGAGCAAAGTTTTGCTTCTTTATCTCATATTAATCAGGAATTACATGGATTAATCAAAGAAACACTAAATACTGATGATAGCGGACAAACACAACAAATATTATGGGAAATTGAGCAATTACACATTGAAAATGCCAGGGGAAATGAGTTAGCAATTCCTGGTGAGTGCTTCGCTATTGCTTATCAAAGTTTGGGTAATTTATATCGCTCGCGCATTGAGCAAGGACAAGCAACTCTCCAAAACTTAATGATAGCAATTCTCGCTTATCAGGAAGCGGTTACCTATGATGAAAGTTCTCCACAAATTCCAGATATTTTGAATGATTTGGGGACACTTTATTGGATGTTGCACCGCATCCGTGATAATTCAGAAGAAGCGAAAATTTATATTCAGCAAGGTATAGATTTTTATAAATTAGCACTGAAGCTAATTACGGGTGATACTCAACCAGAAACTTATGCTCGTATCCAAAATAACTTGGGAGCGGCTTATGGTGATTTGGCCAGGTTTTCTGAACCAGTGGAAAACTGGAATTTGGCGGTTATGGCTTACCATGAAGCACTTCGTTACCGACAGGAGGAAATAGAACCTTTAAAATATGCTGCTTGTCAGAATAACTTAGGTACAGCTTACTGGCATTTAGGGCAGTATAATCGGCCTGTAGAACATATTAAAAAAGCGATCGCTGCTTATAAATTAGCCGTTGTTCACTATCAACCGACAGATGAACCCCTAAAATATGGGATGATTCAAAATAACATTGGTACGGCTTATTGGAATCTTTCTCAATATGAACAACCAACGGAAAATCTCCAATTAGCGATTCAGATTTACACTGAAGTGCTAAAATATCGAACATCAACAAATTCACCCCATGCTTATGCTGCTACTCAAAATAATCTCGGTATCGCTTACTGGCATCTAGCAAATCAGCGGACAACAACAAAGGAAGATCAACAAAAATTTATTAAGTTATGTATTAATTCTTATGAAGAAGCTGTGAATACTGCTCACTCATTAACTAATATAAATTTAAGTTTTGATTTGTGGTTGACACATAATACTTTGGGAATAGCTAATTATTATTTAGTTACCAATGTGGGTTTTAATGGAGATAAAAAAATGCTTTCTCGACATTTAGAAGTTGCTTTAGAAAATCATTTACAAGCCCTAAATGGATTTAGTAAACAAACAGAAAATTATCAAATAACCATCAACCACATTATTAAAATAATTCGGACTTTCCATAATGAGTTAGGCATTCAAGGACAAAATTTAGCTTTGTCTAAACTTCCGGGATATTTATTAGCTGATATTTTAGGTAAATTGTAAATTTTTTGGTAATTGATAATATGAAAGAAATAGTGCTAGAGGTTCGTAATCTACAAGTTGAATTTATTAGTGATAGCAGGAAGGTTAAAGCCGTAGATGGTATTAGCTTTCGGTTACATCAGGGTGAGACTCTAGGTATAGTGGGAGAGTCGGGAAGTGGAAAGTCAGTGACAGCTTTAGCAATTATGGGTTTGTTGTCATATCCGGGTAAAGCTAGTGGGGGGGAAATTTGGTTTTCTCCAACCAATGGCCAACCGCTGGATTTATTAGCTTTACCACCTCAAGAAATGCAGCTTTATCGAGGTGGTGATATTGCTATGATTTTTCAAGAACCAATGAGTTCTTTAAATCCAGTTTATACTATTGGGTTTCAATTGCAAGAGGCAATTATGCGTCATCAAAATGTGAATGCAATTCAAGCCAAAGCAATTGCGATCGCTGGTTTACAAGAGGTTAAACTCTTACCTAGTGATGAGCAAATTCAACAACAGTATCTTAATTATGATTTATCTGCACTGGACAGTTTTAAATTAGCACAATTAATAAAGCAGCATAAAGAAGCAATGCTAGATCGCTACCCTCATCAATTGTCAGGGGGGCAGTTACAACGGGTTATGATTGCTATGGCAATTTCTTGTAATCCTTCTGTGTTAGTTGCGGATGAACCAACTACAGCTTTAGATGTGACTGTACAAGCAACAATTTTAGAATTGTTGTCTGAATTACAAAAAAGTCGCAATATGGCTATGATTTTTATTAGTCATGACTTGGGATTAATTTCGGAAATTACTGACCAAGTAGCGGTAATGTATCAAGGTAAAATAGTCGAATATGGAGCAGCCGCACAAATTTTTAATCACCCCCAACATCCTTATACTAAGGGACTTGTAGCTTGTCGTCCCAGCCTTAACCATCGTCCCCGCAAACTCCTAACTGTTTCTGACTACATGAGTGTAGTCAAAAATGAGTTGGGAGAAGTCATAATTAAGGCTAAAGAACCAGTTAAACCAGCGGAAATTACCAAGAAAGAATTTCAGGAAAGACTGGCAAATATTAGCGCCAAACAACCGCTATTAACAGTGCGGAACTTAGAGGTAGGTTTCCCTGTGCGGGGAGTATTTGGAGAAACAAAACGCTACCATAAGGCTGTAAATGGGGTTTCCTTTGATGTTTTTCCCGGAGAAACCTTGGGATTGGTGGGAGAATCGGGTTGTGGTAAAACTACCTTGGGTAGAACCTTGCTGCGACTAATCGAACCCATGAGCGGTAAAATATTATTTGATGGACAAGATATTACCCATTCAACTGGGAAAACTTTGCAGCACTTACGACGGGAAATGCAAATTATTTTCCAAAATCCTTTTAGTTCCCTCAACCCCCGGATAAAAATTGGGGAAGCGATTATAGAACCTCTGTTAATTCATGGTGTGGGTAAGTCAAAACAACAGCAACAAGCTAGGGTAGTGGAACTTTTGGTAAGGGTGGGTTTAAGTGCGGATGATATGAAAAAATATCCTCATCAATTTTCCGGTGGTCAACGTCAACGGGTTTGTATTGCCCGCGCTTTAGCTTTGAATCCTAAGTTTATTATTTGTGATGAGTCAGTTTCAGCTTTAGACGTTTCTGTACAAGCGCAGGTTTTAAACTTATTGAAAGAATTACAAGAAGATTTTCAACTCACTTATATCTTTATTTCCCATGATTTAAGTGTAGTGAAATTTTTGAGCGATCGCATTTTAGTCATGAATCAAGGGAAAATTGTAGAATCAGGTACATCTGAAAGTATTTATCTTGAACCAAAAGAAGAATACACGCAAAAATTAATTGCTGCAATTCCTACAGGTAGTCCTGCACGGGTGAGAAACCGGCACAATTAAATGGAACAATTAAATAGAAATTATAGAAATTTCTAGACAATAGCTTTTTATTACCATATCTATCTATAATACGGTTACTGTATCGGAGAAAAGTAATATAGATACTGATGTCATTATACACAAGTCTAGCGCAAACAGCTACTCACAATAGCCAACAACATTTTACCAGGCGATCTTTATTGCCGAGTAAAAAGAATGCTTTATGGCAAATAGAAGCAGGATTTGTCATAACTTATACTTATTTAGAAGATGGAACGACAGTAGCTTTAGGATTATGGGGGCCGGGGGATCTAGTTGGGGAAATGCTATCAACAATGAAACCTTATCAGATAGAGTGTTTAAGCAAGGTAGAAGCGATTATTATACCTGTAGAGGATTGGACGCAACTGACAAATACTTTGCTTAATCACATTCAAAAAGCGGAAGAATTAATGGTAATTCGCAGTCACAAAAAAGTAGAAACCATGTTGATACGATTATTAGCATGGTTATCAAAAAAATTTGGTTCAGAAGTACAAGCAGGAAGATTAATTGATATGCCTTTAACTCATGAAGACTTAGCAATACTGATCAATTCCACTCGTGTAACCATCACTCGTATATTAGGACAATTAGAACAGGAAGGACTAATTAATAGACTTTCTCAGCACCGGATTATAGTGAAACAAGAAGATATTTGGTATTATGAAATATAAAATGATGAATCTACCCAAATACTAGAGATTGCAGTATGAAAGGACTTACACAAATAGGATGATCTCCTAAGTGTTTGCGGGTAACTTGGGGAATATGCTCAGGGTTAAAGCCCGGACTACAGACAAAAAAATATAAAAATATAGTTTTTTGTGACACCTGCTGAAGTCCTATATAAAATCAAAAACTCTATTTCCCCAACTCTCACTCAATCAATGTCAAAATTTAATTGGGAAGAAATCAAGTAAATTCAATATGGATACCAAAAATGGATTTGTCGGTACAATTGGGAACACACCACTAATTCGCTTAAACAGTTTTAGTGAAGAAACAGGTTGTGATATCTTAGCCAAAGCGGAATTTCTAAACCCTGGTGGTTCTGTAAAAGATCGGGCTGCGCTTTACATCATCGAAGATGCGGAAAAAAAAGGACTGCTCAAACCTGGTGGTACAGTAGTCGAAGGGACTGCGGGAAATACGGGAATTGGACTGGCGCATATCTGCAATGTCAAGGGTTACAAATGTTTGATTATTATTCCCAACACCCAATCTCAAGAAAAAATAGATGCTTTAACTACCTTGGGTGCGGAAGTTCGTCCTGTTCCTGCTGTACCTTACAAAGATCCTCATAATTACGTCAAACTATCTGGGAGAATTGCAGCAGAAATGGAAAACGCCTTATGGGCTAATCAGTTTGACAATTTAGCTAATCGTCTTGCCCATTATCAAACCACAGGTAGAGAGATTTGGCAACAGACAGATGGTAAAATAGACGGCTGGGTAGCGGCGACTGGTACGGGTGGTACTTATGCAGGTGTGGCTATGTACTTAAAAGAGCAAAATCCCGGCGTTAAATGTGTGGTTGCTGACCCTTTGGGTAGTGGACTATACAGTTATATCAAAACCGGGGAAATCAAAATAGAAGGTAATTCCATTACTGAAGGTATTGGTAATAGCAGAATTACAGCTAATATGGAAGGCGCGCCTATTGATGATGCTATCCAAATTGATGATTTAGAGGCCTTGCGTGTCGTTTATCAACTATTAAAAAAAGATGGTTTATTAATGGGTGGTTCAACAGGGATTAATGTGGCTGCGGCTGTGGCTTTAGCCAAACAATTAGGACCTGGACATACTATTGTTACTATCTTGTGTGATAGTGGTTCTCGCTATCAATCACGCATATTTAATAGTGAATGGTTAGCAAGTAAAGGACTGATGATTAATTAAGATTTTTAGCGCTGCATAATGGCGGAATTACTACGCAACTGGCATCATCTGTACTGCATTTAACTTGTATAATTATAGCGGGCAGGATGCCCGCACCAGAAGATTTAGCCAGATTAGGATTGTACAATTTAGCTGCATAACAGCTTAATATATGAGATCGTAGTCAGGATTTTAGTCTTATGTTTGAGAGGCTATGGGAACATTCTTCAGGGCTAAGTCCTATAGACTCTGGTAATTTTGGGTAAGTTTTATAGAACGGATAAAAATTACTGAAAATATATAAATTCTGTCAGGTGCAAATTAGAAAGGAGGGAATAAATGGATATTGAGCATCTACGTCAATCATTAAAAATTAAGTGGCTGAGTTATTATGAGCAAAATCGTTCTTGGCTAGTTAAAATGCGAATTTGGAAAGATTATGATGGTATACGTCGTCCTTCTTCGGGTTACATAATCGCCACTTTATCTATTTTAGAATCAGAGTTAAAAAAAATCCTGCCTTTTATTTTGGATTTAAATAATAATCCTGATCAAATAATTGCGGCTTTAGGTTTACACTTCAATCCTGAACAGGAATTAAATAGCTTGAAATCTCAGCATTCTACAGCGAAAAATGAGATTGTTAGTACCTCTCCTATTCGTATCCCATTGACAGATTTATCTGTAGCTAAAGAACGCAAACAAGTGTTATTGAAAATGAATACGGGTGTTTCAGTGGTTGCAGTGGCCACGCCAGTTTATGATCATTCTTTAGTTAGGCTACCTGTTCCCGTGGAAAGGGAACAAATAGCTACTGAAATCTCCAAAATTCCCAGCCAAAATATTCTCTTTGCTGCATCTCATCCTAGCAGTAGTTTACCTTCTTGGATAGATGAATTTTGTCGGGGTAGAGGAAATGGATGAAGCTGTATAAAATATCAGGATTAATTCATTGATGATTCTGTGTAGCTTGCTATGGAGAATTTAGGATTAAGTTGGTTAATTACCCGTTATTCAAGGGATATTCGTGAGAAACAAAGGGAATAGCCACTATTTCTCCCTCTGTTTCCCCAATTTGCACTTTTAAACCGACTCCACCAGCTTTACTTCTGATGTAACCTAGTCCAAAATGACCATCCGGGGTGGTTGTATAGCTGGTGAGTTTACCTACTTTTTCATCACCAATGGTGATGATTGTTTCTGGTTCAGCCGCACCATGGAGATGAATACCCCAAAGGTATTGTTTTACACCTTTGTATGTATTCAATCTGGCAATGGTTTCTTGGCCGATATAACAACCTTTGTTAAAGGAAATTGTCTGCCATAAACCAACTTCTAAGGGGTTATAATCATCCGTAAGTTCGGCATCTGGAGCGGGACGACCTTGTACTATTCGTAACATTTCCCATGCGCGATCGCTTACTTCTCCAGCACCATAACTCAGGATTTTATTCCACAATATTTCTTTTTTTGTGACTGGTAAAATTAGAGTATATCCCGGTGTAGCCAAGCCGCTACCAACAGCAACTATTACTCCATCTATTGATATGAAATTACCATCTGGTTGACCAATTAAATCACCAGCTCCCAATTTTTCGACAATACCATGGCTTTGGGGTCCCATCAGGGTAAAAGTTGCCGTTTCTGCGGTAATATCAGTTAATTTGACCTGATCTGCAAAGAAGATATAACGATCTAACCATTGCATGATTAGCTGACGACGGTTAGGGGAAACTAGGAGCAAAACAGCATCATCTAATACATAACTAGTGACTAAATCAATCGTCCGGGCTGTAGATGTCACCATGACAGTATCGCAGCCCTGACCGGGTTTGAGGACTTGAAAATTATTTGTGCTTTGATTGTGTAAAAAGCGTAATCTGTCATCATCAGAAACACGGATACGACCCCAGTGAGAGCGATCGCTTATAGCTA
Source organism: Dolichospermum planctonicum (assembly GCF_005402965.1). Taxonomy (GTDB): domain Bacteria; phylum Cyanobacteriota; class Cyanobacteriia; order Cyanobacteriales; family Nostocaceae; genus Dolichospermum; species Dolichospermum planctonicum. The sequence goes on along the minus strand of NZ_BJCF01000006.1, from coordinate 31,644 downwards.
CACCTTCTTTGATTAATTGGATAGGATTTGCATTTTGATTGTTAATTGCAGATGTTAACATAATTTTCTCAGTCTAGTTTGGTTAAAAAATGAATTGGTCTCAGCCAGAGATGATCCAGACGCAAACAAGAGAAGTTGCAGTTACGGCCATTTTTAGGTTAATGAACCACGTTTTAATCAAAGTTTCGCGCCAAGACAAAAATGCGCAAATAAGTAGATTAATTTAGATTGTGGCATAAATAAATGAAAATTGCTGTAAATATCTTTGATTTTTTTCCTGTTTGTTGCCTAGCATGGATTTGTGTTAATTTGTGTTAATTTGTGTTAATTTGTGTTAGAATTGGAGGCGATATAATTGAGTATAGGACTTAATTAAAATAACTGCGCTATCAAAATTAATTTAATTCTGACTCTAATAGCGATAGTCGTATTTAGACGAATAAAAGAAATTTCTAGTCCTTTTTAACGGACTTTGGTTATTAGCCCGGAAGTTTATTTTTGGGCGGGTTATATCTAGGATAAAATATCCCCATCTATAGATTTTTTCAATTTCCAATTATGACAAATACAAAAAACACAAATAAACCCTTATTTTCTCAACATTATTTAGATTATCGCATTCAAGAACTTCCAGAATGGCAATTAGATATTAAAGCAGAATTTGCGGCATTAAAAAATCTTTATTTATCAAAAAAGGCGATTTTAGCTACTCTGAATGAAGCTCAAACCGAAGATATATTTATTAAACCAGCTTTAGAAATTTTAGGTTTTAAATATATTCCTCAAGTCATTTCTCGTGGTCAAGGTAGAGCCGAACGTCCTGATTATGCGTTGTTTATAAATGAAAGTGAAAGAGATACAGCCTACTCTTTGCAAAATAATGAAACTGCCTTTTATAGTCGAGTATTAGTCATAGCAGAAGCTAAATATTGGCAACGACCATTAAGTAAAATTTCCGCTAATGATCAACGGGACATTTTCAAAAATGCCAACCCATCTTTTCAGATTTCCAGTTATTTAAGTGGTACAAATGTTGACTGGGGAATTTTAACCAATGGGAGAGAATGGCGTTTATATTATCGTCAAGCTTCTTCTACCGCAACGGAATTTTATCCAGTTGATTTAGTGGAATTATTAGAAACCGAAGATATAGAACAATTCAAATACTTTTGGTTATTTTTTAGCAGCGCGGCTTTTGCAAAAGATAGCTACAACAAAAACTTTTTAGAACGAGTCAGAGCAGGAAGTACAACTTATGCGACTCAAGTAGGAAACGAATTAAAAACCTTAGTATTTGATCAGATATTTCCTGATTTAGCAAGAGGGTTTATAGTAGACGCAATGCGACGGGGAAAAACCGTAGAACCAAAACAGATTTACGCAGCGACTTTATCATTTTTATATAAGTTGTTATTTCTCTTATATGCTGAAGCGAGAAACTTATTACCAATTACCACTGCTTACCGTGATTATAGTTTAATTAAAATTACCCAAGAAATAGCCGCAAGTCTGGATAAACAAAGAACATTAAGTGAAACTTCCACAAAAATTTATCAGAGTTTGTTAGGTTTATTTGAAATAGTAGATAGGGGTGATAAAGCTTTAGAAGTACCTCGTTATAATGGTGGTTTATTTCACTTTGATTTTCATGAACTTGGAGATAGAGAAGATTATCCAGAGAATTATTTTTTGTCTGAACATCAAATATCTGATGCTATCTTATTTCCCGCTTTGGATAAATTAGCACGTTTTGAAAAATTACCCATTGACTACAGCTTTTTAGGTGTGCGACAATTGGGTTCAATTTATGAAGGATTATTAGAATATCGTTTAATTATTGAAGATGAAAAAACGGGAAAAGTGCATTTAGAAAATGATAAGGGTGAAAGAAAAGCTACAGGTTCTTATTACACACCAGATTATATTGTTAAATACATTGTTAGTCATACTCTCAAACCAATTTTAGAGGAGAGAAAACAAAGATTTGCAGATTTAATGACCAAAATTAACCAATTACATGAAAAAATGATAGATGGTAGATTAGGAGTACAAAGTCGTAACGGCTTACAAAAAGATTTACAACGTTTAGAAAGACAAGCACAAAATACTTTACTTGATATTAAAATTTGTGATCCTGCTATGGGAAGCGGACACTTTTTAGTGGAAGCTGTTGATTATTTGACAGACGAATTAATCAATATTTTAAATGAATATCCCGAACATAATCCCATTTTGGAGATGTTAGGAAAAACCCGCAATAGTATTTTAGAAAACTTACAACAGCAGGGAATTAATATTGATATCAATTTAGACGATAATCAACTTTTACAAAGAGTGGTCATGAAACGCTGTATTTATGGTGTAGATTTAAATCCCATGGCCGTAGAATTGGCCAAGGTAAGTTTATGGTTACATTTTTTCACAATTGGCGCTCCTTTGAGTTTTTTAGATCATCATTTACGCTGCGGAAATTCTCTTATTGGTACGACTGCGCGAGAAGCAGAAGCGAATATGATGAAGGAAGAAAGTGGCCAATTGAGTTTATTAACAGGTCCGTTTGTGGGGTTGTTACGTGCTGCGGAAATTATGCGCGGTGTGAGTACATTAAGTGATGCAACTTTTGCGGAGGTGGAAACCAGCGAGAGGTTATTTAAGGAATTTGATCAGGCTGCGAAACCTTTTAAAAGGTTATTAGATATTTATGTTTCTCAATTTTTTGGTGTGAAACAAGCTAAGAATTTTTTAGAAAGATTTGGTCTAAATGCGATCAATGCTAAGTTTGAAAATATGAATGCTGCTGATATTGCGGTATATGAGGAAGCGAGAAGGTTGTTTGACCAAAAGCGGTTTTTTCATTGGGATTTGGAATTTCCAGAGGTTTTTATTGATTTAGAAAATGCTAGTTGGAAAGAAAATCCCGGTTTTGATGCTGTGATTGGAAATCCACCTTATATCAATGTTTTAAACATTGAGGGTAAAGAACGAGATTATCTTTTAAAAACTTATGATTCTGCTCAAGGAAGGGTTGATATTTACATACTGTTTTTTGATAAATCTCTTGATATATTAAAAACTGAAGGAGTATGTGGTGTAATTACTCCCAATAAATACTTTGTGTATGGTTATGGTAATTTTCTGAGAAAAAAGCTACTACAAAAAACAACTATCTTAAATCTTGTAGATTTAGCAAAAGCTGAGAGTATTTTTATAGAAGCAGCAACATATACAGTTATATCTATATTTAAAAATAAGTGTCCAACAAATGATCACTTAATAGATACAAGTGTCTTCATTTTAGATCAACCATTATATATTTTGGATATCAAACAAGGAGAATTAAATGGTGCTTGTACTCGTAAATTAATTCCTCAAGATAGGTTTTTCAGAACTCCAGTAAATGTTTTTTCCTTATTTCTTGATGACATTCAATGGAAAATATATGAAAAAACTTATCAAACTTCAACTTTTATTGGAGATAAATGTGACATAGAACAATGTATTCGCATAGGAAGTAAAAAACTTAGAGACGAACTCATAATTACTTCTAGCCAATATTCAAACCTAAAAGAATCAATAAAAACACGCACTAAACCAATTATTGATGCTGAGGAAGTGGAAAGATACTGGATTAATTGGGAAGGTAGATATTTAATTTATGATCAAGAAAAATTATATAATCCAAAATCAGAAGAACTTTTTGAACAGAAAAAAATTGTGGTTAAGGATATAGGAAAAAATTTAACTGTAGGACTTGATATTTCTCAGGATAATTCATACTATGCTCTAAATACAGTGTATATCATTATCCCCAAATATAGCAAGGAAGTAAATATTAGTTTTTTAGCTGCTATTCTTAATTCTCCCTTGAGTGATTTTCTTTATAAACTTCTATTTGGTGCTTTAACTATTCGTGGTGGATACATTAGATTTAGAGAATATCTTCAATATCTTCCTATTCCAAAAATATCCTTCATAACTCCCGCAGAAAAACGTCAAACTTATCTAGAAAACACAATTAACCTTTACCAACAATATCAAATCAATCATAACCCAAATATCCTACTTACCCAAATTGATCACCACCTCAACCAACAACCAGAAGAAGCAGACGTAATTCATGACTTCCTCGCATATTTAGCCGAACAAATGATAGAATTAAATAAACAAAAACAAACAGAAATCAAAGGCTTTTTAACATGGTTAGGAAGATTAATCGGTACTGACATTGATAATCTTACCAATAAATCTAAAATTCAAAATTATTTAGGTGATTATTATAAACAAAAACAAGCAGACAACCATTTAACCCTTGACGAATTAATTGATATTCTCAAGAAAAACAAGAAAAAACTAAAAATTGATATCAGCGGTAGAAAAGAACAAGAAACATTAGCAAAAGAATACCAAGCCAGCTTAAACACACTCCTACCCATCAAAAAACAACTAAAACAATGTGATTGGTTAATTGATGAAATCGTTTATAAACTATATAAATTAACTCCAGAAGAAAAAGCGATCATTGAGGGAGAAAATAGTTAAAAAATTCTAATTAAAAAATTCAGATTACCGGCTTAAGGAGAAGTGCGTAACTGGCTTAATTCCCTTCTCGATTGAAGAATCTGAAAATTTTAAACGTTTTTCTATTTATTAACAACTTCATTTAATGCTTCATGAATAATATCATCACTCACACCATGTCGTTTTAAACTAGCAATTAAAGCATTAACTGTATTATTTTCTAACTTTTCTAAATCTGCTCTCATTCCCTGTCCAATATATGCTCGAATCAAGGGTTGATAACCAGAAAAACCAAGTATGGGTGCAAGTTGTTTCAATTCTTCTACTACATCTTCTGGTATTCTTAGCGTAACCGTAATCATGGGGCGATTTTTGTCTAAGCGTTGTTTTAATGTTTCAATCTTCATAATATTCTCGCTCCTTTCGTGTGGCTTTACGGGCTGAAATAATTCTGATTACATCATCTTCAAATTCGATATGGACTACAAATAAAAGATTCCAACGGGTATCTAAACCAATGATGGCATCTCTGGTTTCATCATTGCGACTAGCATCTACTATTTTGATGAATGGATCAAAAAATGCCTCTGCTGCTTGTTTAAAGGTTATGCCATTATGTTTACTGGGGTTATTTCGACTTTTTTCCTCGTTCCAGACGAAGGTAATACCATTCAATACAAAATAGACATCCATAATGATAGACTGCCATATTTACAATGTCAAGACAGTAAGTTATATTTATATCATGTACATCCCCTAAAACAAGATTTGTGTCGCATTAGTGAAGCTATTGTTAAAAAAATTACGAAATTTGAAACTAAAACTATATGAATCCATATCTTGAACTTTTAAAAACGGACTTTCGAGAGTTTTGTACTAATCTTTACATCAACTAAATACACGATATTTTTACCAGTGCTGGATTTCTTAAAGTAGAGCCAACCCCATGTAATAGTGGACAAAGACAATCATTTTATACCCTCTCCCGCGCAGGTGGTACAATACCAAGCTTATTCAAACCCGCATCAATATCTCTCAACAATTTAAAATCATCCTCCGGTAAAAGATAACTATTGCTACTAACAAAACCTCCAAAGGGTTGTGTTTCTAAAAACCCAAATGCTTGACGAAATTGTTGCGGTTCTGCCTTAATTGGAGCATCAAAATGACAGGGAATTAGCCATTGAAAATCCCAACTAGCAACTTTATCAGCCCAATTGATAGTTTCCTGGGGTGCGCGATTTAAAATCAAACGTTGTAAAATTGGCGCAACAAATATGCGTCCATTCCCTCGCAAAATATCAAAAGAATCTTGCCAATTTTCCCGCCATTGAAAGGGAAACAACCCAAAATATGCCTTTTTAGACCTTTCTGGGGCTTTTTGGGCATCCCGCCATATTTGACTCCAGGTAGGTACTTTCAAGGTACTAGGACTGAAGTAAAAGGCAAATAATGTTACTCGCTGCCACCCTTTGAGGCGATTGGCTGGGGTATCTAAAACCATGTCAAAAGCTTGATCTTTGGCGTGGTATAATAAGGGATAGGGGTCAAGTTGGACAATTGCTGGTGGTTCTGCTGGTACTGAAACTATAGTATCTGTAACTAAGAGCGTGTGCGATCGCTTATGGAAAAAAGCCACTTCTGCAAACTTACCCAAACCGAGATCAATAGGTCCGAGGATTGCATAATCAAAATCCTCAGCGAAAGGGGCTTCCTGGCTATTTTCAGGTAATATCCGAGTCCGTTTATCAGGTAAACCCAACCAACTCAAAGGCAAATTTAAGGGAAAACTCCATTGTCCCGGAGCAACAAATATCTGTGCATTGGGAAAGCGTCGCGCAAACGGACCTACAAATACCTTATGTTCTATTCCTGATATCGTCGGCAATATAATATACTTAATATCACCATGTTTTGTGACTAATTCATTTAGTAATCGGGTACATTCTCCTGTGGGTGCAACAGGTGCATAAACTAGTAAACCGCCCTTTTCTAGCTTAATTACAGTCATGCGAATTGGCACAACTACATAAAAAATTCCCTGTAATTGGTCGAAGGTCCAAATAGTATCTTTAATAACTTCTTTACGAATAGTGCGACGTTGACCATAAGGATAAATTGGCACAACAGGCCAAAACTGCCAGGAAAAATCCTGGGCATGAATTTGTTCTATACTCTCATTTTCCACCACTGTCTGAACCTCCACCAGTCCCCAATAATTTCCATTTCTCCCTTGCAGGGATTGGTTTTACTTAGTCAAAATACTACATAGTAAAAATAAAAGGTAAAAGGGTGAAGTGTGCATTCCTCATTCATCCTCTTACCTTTTTCATATACCTGATGCTTATTTCATATTAGCCCGTGCATCCCTAACTGCGGCAATAAAAAAGAATGCGGTAAGAGGAATGCTCAAAGCTAAGATAATGGCAGTGGTTTGGAAGCCAAAATCTGGTTCTCCATAACTCAGTTCAAAAACCGAACCCACAGCCGCAATGGCTGTTACACAAGCACCACCTAAAAATAAACCGCTTTTTGGAGTTAAATACACTACTAGACCACCCTATGCTACTGGTTTGACCGCTTGATATGAAAAGCCATTTTTAGATAACTCCTGGGCTAAAGTCAAGGAATTTTCTACACGATCTACAAATACCACGCCATTGAGGTGATCTAATTCATGTAAAATACAACGACCAAGTAAATCATCAGCTTTTAATGTTTGCGGACGGCCATACTCGTCTTTATAGGCTATTGTCACCTCTTCTGGACGTTTTACATCTAAAAAGACGTTGGGAATACTCAAACACCCTTCCTGAGCCACACAGAGCTTACTACTCACCTGTTTAATGGTAGGGTTAATTAATACTAATGGCGCGTGGGTGGGGTCATCGGGTTTACAATCAATAACAATTAGCTGTTTATTAATACCAACTTGAGGTGCAGCCAAACCAATACCATCTGAGCTATACATAGTTTGCAGCATTTCGCGCACTAGTTGGCGGAGTTCATCATCTATTTTAGTCACACGCTTTGCTGGTTGACGCAAAACCCGATCTCCTAAGTAGTGCATTTGCAAAGGTGGATTTTTTAACTTCTTCTTCTCGACAGCAATATCAGAGGGCATGGTTCTTGATGGCTTTATAATGAATAATCTAGTTTGATTCTATCGTTAGTGGTCAGTTGACAGTTGACAGTTGACAGGGGACAGGGGACAGGGGACAGGGGACAGGGGACAGGGGACAGTTGACAGTTGACAGTTGACAGTTGACAGTTGACAGGGGACAGTTGACAGTTGACAGTTGACAGTTGACAGGGGACAGTTGACAGTTGACAGTTGACAGTTATTCGTTTTTGAACAGGAATTTTTACTAATTACCAAGACTAAACTTCAAGTTAAATCAAATAACAAGGAAGTTGCAAGGCCTGTTTCAGTAAAAGATGATATTCACTATTACTGATATTATAAGCGCCAAATCTAGATAAATGGGGATTCATCATTTGGGCATCAAATAGCAAAAATTTCCTTTGACGCAATCTGGCTACTAATTTCACCATTGCGACTTTAGAACCTTCGGAAATGTTGAAAAACATGGATTCACCAATAAAAGCACCACCAATCACAATTCCTAAAATTCCCCCGGCTAATTGATCACCAGACCAGGTTTCAAAACTATAAGCATATCCCGACTTGTAAAGTAACCAATATATCTTTTCTAATTCTGGAGAAATCCAAGTTGTGTCACGATTAGCACATCCAGCTACCACACCCAGAAAGTCACGGTTAATTGCTACAGTGAACCGTTCTTGGTTGAGAACTCGCTGTAATGACTTGGGATAGCGAAATTTTTCATCCAAAGGAATTAAAGTTCGTTCCCGACTTTCATACCATCCCAGATGATTATTCTCATCAGCCATGAGAAAATAACCTTGGGCATAACCGCGAATAATAGCACTAACATCATATTCCATAATTGAGTGAATCATCCAAAAAATCCCCTTCTGAACGCAATGGACTGTTATCAGTGTTCCTTTGCGAACTTTTAAGAGACTAACCTGGTAAACAAAATCTATTTAAAATATACAAACATGACTCAAACAATTCCACCCATTACCCTACCACCTTCGGAAAATCCCCAGCAAGAAGGAGAATGGTTACAACAAAACTTACTACATTGGCTTGATAATGAGTTTATTCCTGAAGCAATCAATCAAAATATTGCTCAACGCGCATCACAGATTTTTGTTAGACAACGCATGGAAGGAGAAAACGACTTGGGTTCTCTAGTAATTGCCATTGTCACAGAAATGCAGTGCTATGATTTTTCTAAAAGCTTTTTTGGAGAGTTTGCGATCGCCAACGCCGTTAGCGATCTACTATTAGATAGCCTGGGAATTGATCATTGTTGTGGTCAATAGGATCGGAGTTATTGGTCAGTGGTTATTGATCATTAGTCATTACAACTGACCACTGACTACCAACTACCAACTAGACTTAACAACACCAGGTAAAAGACCTTCATGGGCCCATTCTCTAAGCACGTTCCGAGATAGTCCAAAATCACGGTATACACCTCTAGGACGACCGGTTAACCAGCAGCGGTTATGTTTGCGTACAGGCGCACTGTTACGGGGTAACTGTTGAATTTTGCGGTGAACTTCTAGCTTCAGCAATGGAGATGGTGCTGTTCTGAACTCTTCTAATAGTGCTTCCCGCTTTTCGGCGTATTTCTCCACCATTTTAGCGCGTTTCTTCTCGCGCTCAATCATACTCTTCTTTGCCATGAATTCCCTAATTTAATTAAAGACACCATTCCCCATTGTACACCCTCCTGGACAATTATAGGGAAAATAGGAAAATTTCCACAACCGATACTCCCAAATATCACTTTCTGGGACTCTGGGACTCTGGGAGGGACAAATTCATCTCACATAAATCAGCTAATTTGCAAAAATCACAACCGGGAAAACGGGATTTACACACAGCCCGTCCATGATAAATTAATCTAATCGACCAATTTTCCCACTCTGGTTGGGGTAATAACTGCATTAAATCTTTTTCAATTCTCATCGGTTGAGTATTTTTTGTTAACCCCAAACGTTGACTCAAGCGCTTAACATGAGTATCTACCGTCACTCCAGCATTAATACCATAAGCATGGGCTAAAACCACATTTGCGGTTTTGCGTGCTACCCCCGGCAGCTTTAATAATTGTTCCATTTGATTAGGAACAATAGAGTTAAAATCATTAACAATCATCTGACAAGCAGCTTTGATATTTTTGGCCTTGTTATGATAAAAACCCGTTGAACGAACTAACTCCTCCAATTCTAATATATCAGCATTTGCTAAACCTTTCACATCAGGAAATCGTTTGAACAATGCGGGTGTAACCTTGTTTACACGCTCATCCGTACATTGAGCGGAAAGAATAGTTGCTACTAATAATTGTACAGGTGTTGAGTAATTTAAAGAGCAGGTTGCATCTGGATAAAGATAGTGAAGACGGGAGAGAATTTTTAAAGCCCGTTGTTTTTTAGTTAATGATTTACGAGTCAATTAATTTTCAATTTTGAGTGGTGAGTTATCATACCAATTTTATGTGAGGCTGCACAAAAAAATAATCATCCGTATTTATCTGCGGTGAATTATTCTTAAATCTTAATCCTTGCAGCTTCATCATAATTTGGTATTAGCAGTCAGGTGATCATCTGAGCATATTTACTGTAACAATTTTTGCACCCATTCTAGCTGGGTTGTTTCTTTGACAATTAAGAAAATACCCAATCCTAAAAGTAAGAATAAACCAGTTTGCATGACACCTTCTTGAATTTTGTTAGGTAAAGGTTTACCAAATAAACCTTCAATTAATAAAAAGGCTAATTGTCCACCATCTAAAGCGGGAAGAGGCAAAATATTAATGATTGCCAAGTTAATGCTAATAATTGCCGCAAAAGAGAATAAATTTGTGCTATCACTAGCGGCTAATTGTGCGCCAATTTGCACAATCTTCACAGGTCCTGAAACTTGCCCGACAGTGTTCCCAAAATTAGTAATTAACTGTCCAAAACCTTTAAATGTGCCTACAACTAACTGTTGAAAACGATTAGCAGCAACTTTGAGAATCTCCGTAATATTTTGAGGACGACGATAGTTTGCTTTACCATTGGCTACTAATTCAATTCCGACAACACCTTTACCGTCAGCACCTTGTTTAGGTGTGATTTTCAGATGATTTTGTTGATTTTCATGTTGAATTTTCAGGTCAATTTCTTGATTAGGGTGGGTTTGAATTTCTTTTGTTAATAATGTGGTTGCGTCTTTACCTAAAGGAATTTCTTGACCATTTACAGCCAGAATAATGTCTCCTTCTCGAATCCCTGCTTGGTAAGCAATAGATTGTTCATTTACGGGTTTGACAACTACACCTGGTTGATACTGAAATTCTTGAGGTATACCAACGATTCCCAATTGCAAAGCCAACATTAAATAAGCAAAGATTAAATTGGCGATTACACCCGCACTAATGACAATGGCACGGTCTAAAACAGGGCGGTTACGCAACAAATTCGGGTCATTGGGGGGGATTTGGCTATCGGGATCATCATCAGGAAAGCCAACAAAGCCACCCAAGGGGAAAGCGCGGATGGTATATTCGGTTTGTGATCCTTGGTACTTTAAAAGCGTCGGTCCAAAACCCAGAGAAAAGCGGTTAACGTAAATGCCTTGAGAACGGGCGGCTATGAAATGTCCCAACTCATGTACTAAGATCAAAATAGCCAAAACTGCGATCGCTGCTAAAACTGACATAGAGCTTAATCAAAATATTCGGATATATATCCTCATTGTACTTTGGGAATGGGCGCGCAGAGAATATCTGCTGATGCCAATTTTTGATCTGTTGTCTAATCCAATCCCGAAAACAGCGAATTATGGCAATTTCGTCTATTTTCAGGCTTTGAGGTCAAAAAGAACGGGAAATATTTGTAGTTAGGGGCAAATTGACCACTCTAATTCCCCATAATAATAGCATAGAATGTGATTTTTTGTCTGATAGCGAAGCGTGGCGTTAGCCATATCAGGATGTCCAGGATTTGAGGATGTACAGGATGTTTTTTCATATTCATCTATATTTTCACAAACAAAATTGCGCTAATTTTAATATTCTGTGAATATCAAAATCAAATACTATCCTGTTAATCCTTTAATCCTGGTTATCCTGATTCTGACAGTTAAATTTTCATAAAAATGGTGCGTTACATTTAATTAACGCACCCTATAGAATGAGAAAACTATTGCATCAAATAATTATTGAGTTCAGGATATTGAGAAAAGAAACCATCAATACTGGCTAATTTTGCTTGATATTGTAATGTAGTAGCAATAATTAAACGATCAAATGGATCTTTATGAACAGGAGATAAATTTACAGCACGACAGGAAATTTCTACAGTTACAGGAAATAATGTAATACCTGATGGTTCTAATGCTTCCTGAAACCATTGATTAGCAGCACAAGGTAATTCTAGTCTTCCTCGCTGTTGTGCAAGTGCTATTTCATAACAGGAAATAGTGGAAACTCCTACTTCTTCTGAGGTTTCAATTATTTCTCTCCAATGGGTAGGAAATTTATCAAATTGTTGATTAATAAACCAAAACCAAATATGAGTATCAAGGATAATTATTTGAGACATTCCCACTCTTCTTCATTGACAATAGGACTAACAATATCACCCAATGTTTTACCTTTACCAGCAATAGAACTAGGAGGAATACGGCGTTTTTTTGATGGTAAGTTTTCTTGTAGTATGGTGATAATCACACGAGCAGAATTAACTTGAGGTTGTTCTGACAACCATGTTAATTGGCCATTTTCATAAATTGCTTCGTAACTTTTTAGCATAGTAATTTGATGATGAATGATGGTTATTTTCTATTATAGTTTAAACAATCGCATTTTGTCTGATAGCGAAGCGTGGCGTTAGCCATATCAGGATGTACAGGATTTGAGGATGTACAGGATGTTTTTTAATATTTATCTACATTTTCACAAAATTGCGCTAATTTCAATATTCTGTGAATATCAAACTCAAATATTATCCTGTTAATCCTTTAATCCTGGTTATCCTGATATGGCTTGCGCCACGCTACGCTATCAGACAGTTAAATATTAATAGAAAACGGTGCATTACATTTCATTAACTTACTCTGCCCAATTTTCTAATAATAGATTAGGAATGCGAGAAAATTCGCGGATATTGTTAGTAACGAGAGTAATATCTAAGCTCATTGCATGAGCAGCAATTAACATATCCATGGGTCCAATAACAAGCCCTTTACTTTCTAAATCACTTCTAATATATCCATAAATTACTGCTGCATTTTGACTAAATTCAATAATTTCTAAAGGAAGTAAAAACTGCATTAAGGCATTTTTATTTTTCTCTTGTTGCTGACTTTTATAAACACCATATTCTAATTCAGCAACGGTAATTGAAGAAATGCCAATATCAGAAATTGACAAAGTTTGAAATCGCGCTATAACTTTTTCTGGCTTTTGCTTAATCAGATAAATACAGATGTTGGTATCGAGAAGATATTGCATTTAAAACTCCTCTCTTTTATCAACAGGAAGTTGATCTCTAGTGGTCATGAAATCATCAGAAAATTGATCTAAACTATCAATTAGAGTTTGCCAAGGATTATCTTTACTAATAAGTAAAATGGCATTACCAATTTTTTTGATATAAACTTCTGTACCCGTCATTTGAAAATCTGGGGGTAATATCACTGTTTGCTGAGTACCATCACTGGTAAGTTTAGCTGTATTCATGATTATTGTCTCTAATTGATGTTAGTTGATTGTGGTTTAATTGTAGCTAAAAATTGTCTGATAGCGAAGCGTGGCGTTAGCCATATCAGGATGTCCAGGATTTGAGGATGCACAGGATGTTTTTTAATATTTATCTAGATTTTCAGAAATATTGCGCTAATTTTACTATTCTGTGAATATCAAAATCAAATATAATCGGTGTTAATCCTTTAATCCTGGTTATCCTGATTCAGATAGTGCAATATATTATAAAAATAATAAAAAATGGTGCATTAAATAAAATTGATTAACGCACCCTAAAAAATCAGCGTGATTTTACCACTGTCTTCAAGGGAAGAGAAATAATTTTTCTGCCACTTGTTGCTTGTTTTTTTCTTAAATCAGCACAAATAGCTGCTAAATCATAATTAAATGACTTAGCTTGTTCATCTCTGATTTTCCGAATTTCCGCCAAAACTTCATCATTCAACATAAATTATTCTCCTAACATTTCATAAGGTGTACATATTGTTGGTAGTTCATATCCTAAACTATCAGCAATTTGTGAGAGTTTTTTCTGAATATAGGGGTTAGCAATGTGTTTACAATTCCATGTTAACAGATAATCTAAACCATAGACTGTAGCTGTAGCAATATGAACAGTATCATAAGCAGCAGTGGGTGGTAAATTACTTTGTTTTTGAAATTCCTGTGCTAAGTTTTGGACTGGTTCTGTGATATCAAGTAGAGGAAAGTTATTTAAAACTTCTATTCTTTTATTCACCATTTCTGGATCACCTTTTGCTGCTTCTTGCAATACCAGTTGAGAAATGTAAATAGTAAAAGAATTTCTCTGAGTATCCCACCAATCTCTTGTTATTTCCGCATTAGCAGCAACAATTAGATTTTTACTAGGTCTTGCTGTTAAATAACCAATAATACTTGTTTCTATGTATATTGTTTTGGTCATATTATTAAAGTGTGATTACTTTGCTAAATTTACTATACAGTATCCTGTTAATCTTTTTTGTCAGAATCAGGATGTCCAGGATTTGAGGATCTACAGGATGTTTTTTTATCTTCATCTATATTTTCACAAAATTGCGCTAATTTTAATATTCTGTGAATATCAATATCAAATACAATCGGTGTTAATCCTTTAATCCTGGTTATCCTGATATGGCTAACGCCACGCTTCGCTATCAGACAGTTAAATATTAATAAAAAAATGGTGCGTTACATTTCATTAACGCACCTTACGAGATGAGCTATGATTATAAAAGTAGGGTGTGTTAGCGAAGCGTAACGCACCATCACCATCCATATTATAAATTATAAATAAATACCTATTGCCTAATCAAAATGCCTAATTATCGCAGACCAAATATATCAGGTGCTACCCACTTTATAACTCAAGTAACCTATCAAAGAGAACCTTGGCTTTGTGAAAATATTGCTCGTCAAGCACTCAGAGAAGCCATTCAAAATGTCAGAAAGAAATATCCTTTTTCTATTGATGCTTTTATTCTTCTACCAAATCACTTTCATTGTTTATGGACTTTACCAGATAATGATCATGATTTTTCTGTGAGATTGCGATTAATTAAAACTTACGTGACAAAACATTATGGTGAACAATTAGCCATTGAAAATCCAATTTCTCAATCACGACAAAAACGCGGAGAAAAAAATCTTTGGCAACGTCGTTTTTGGGAGCATTTAATCAGAGATGAACAGGATTTTATGGTACATTGTGATTACATACATTATAATCCTGTCAAACATCGATTGTGTATAAATCCCCAAGATTGGCAATTTTCAAGTATTCATAGATTTATGAAGCAAGAAATTTATCCTCGAAATTGGGGTGTTAATGTAATTCTCGATATCCCATCCAGCGATTTGTATGATTAACCTACATTAACGTAGGGTGCGTTAGCGATAGCGTAACGCACCGATTAAATATCAATAAAAGACGGTGAATTACTGACATTTAAATATCAATAAAAGACGGTGCGTTACATTTCATTAACGCACCCTACAAGATTAGCGATCGCACTGAAACTAAAACATTATAGCACAAGGCAAGAGGCAAAAGGCAAAAGGCAAGAGTGAAATCCTTATTATTTCTAGGTTTCCATGATTGATCATGTCTTAATTAACCTGGCTACAGCTATAATAAGTCGCTTTAATGAACACACCTAACTAATAAATAAAAAAAATTCTTTGTATAACCAACCTTCAAGGTGTGATTATACAGAATTTTCCCGTACATACCTTGATATAAAATCAAGGTTTTTGCAGTATATAGTTTGTCAGACTAATCGTCTACTAAAATAACAAAGACCATATTATCCACACAACATAAGATACGATTGGAATCCACAACAGCAAATCAATAATATAACGAGATTGTACTTGCTCTGTTGGTTTAGGTAAGGATTCAGTTGGTGGCTCAATTACTGTGGGTAGAGTGGGTGGAACTGGATTTGTATTAACTAGAGGAACACCTAAAATTTCTTGATTATTCAAATAAGGTCTTAACACCTCCGGTACTTTAATCGTCCCGTCTGGTTGCTGATAATTCTCCAAAATCGCGGCCATAGTCCTACCCACAGCTAAACCAGAACCATTTAAAGTATGCACAAACTGCGTCCCTTTCTTCCCCGCTTCCTTAAACCGAATATCCGCCCTTCTGGCTTGAAAATCTACACAATTAGAACAACTAGAAATCTCTCGATATTTCCCAGAAGATGGCAACCATACCTCTAAATCATAAGTTTTTGTGGACGAAAAACCTAAATCAGCAGTACATAAATTAATCACTCGATAAGGCAATTTTAAAGCCTGTAAAATACTCTCAGCATTTGCTAATAACTTCTCTAATTCCTCAAAAGAATCTTCGGGTTTTACTAATTTCACTAACTCCACTTTATTGAATTGATGTAACCGAATTAAACCCCGCATATCTCGGCCATAACTTCCTGCTTCCCGCCGAAAACATGGCGTATATGCAGTATGATAAATTGGTAATTCTTCTGCGTTAAGAATGTCCCCCCGATACAAATTAGTTACCGGTACTTCCGCAGTAGGAATTAACCACAAATCATCCTCTGCACATTTAAAACTTTCTTCGGCAAATTTAGGTAATTGTCCTGTACCTGTTAAAGAATCTGTATTTACTAACAATGGTGGACTAACTTCTATATAGCCATTTTCAATATGTTGAGACAGCATAAATTGAATTAACGCTCTTTCTAAAGCCGCACCAGCACCAATCAAACTCACAAAGCGACTTTGGGCAATTTTTACCGCTCTTTCAAAGTTCAAAATCCCTAATTTTTCCCCGATTTCCCAATGTGGTAAAATATGCGGATTTGCGGGTTTATATTCATCTCCCCATGTTCTCACTTCTTGGTTATCATCTTCACTTTTACCAAGGGGTGTAAAATCACTGGGTAAATTCGGAAGTGCTAACAGTAATTCGTGAATTTGGGCTTTTAACTCTTTTTCCTGGGGTTCTAAGTCACTTAATGTGGTCTTAATGGCGTTTCCTTCGTCCTTTAAAGCTTGTATTTCTGGACTTTGAGGATCAACAACTCCAGATTTTACTTTTTGACCGACTAATTTGCCAATTTCGTTGCTGCGGGCTTGTAGTTGACTGCGTTTACCTTCTAATTCCCGTTGTTGTTGGCTTAAATCTAATATAGGTTGAATGTCGTATTTACCGTTACGGCTGTTTAATTTCTCTTGTACGAGTTGGGGGTTTTCTCTAATTTGTTTAATATCCAGCATTTTTTGTTAATTGTTTGTTGTCAGTTGTTAATTGTACGGGTTTAGCAACAGTTATCAGTGTCAATTTAACTGAAAATTAACCCAAACATATCTTATTTTGTATCTTTTCCCAAAACCTAAAAATTGTTAAAATGGTAGGTTGGGTAGAACGCAGTGAAACCCAAGAGATTAACCAAGGGTTAAACTGATAAAATGTTGAGTTTTGTGTCTCTAGTCAATGTTACCTCAAACTGATGCTATGCTAGGAGTTATGAGAAGTACAAGATTCCCGATTTCTTGAAGAAGTCGGATATCTGACCTAATTTTAAGGAGATGATCAGTAATGATGACATCTGAAGCGGTTGTTTTAAATATCAAAAATGTGGGATTAAGTGA
Organism: Dolichospermum planctonicum; assembly: GCF_005402965.1. Lineage (GTDB taxonomy): Bacteria > Cyanobacteriota > Cyanobacteriia > Cyanobacteriales > Nostocaceae > Dolichospermum > Dolichospermum planctonicum. Next base: position 14,146 of record NZ_BJCF01000006.1, on the reverse strand, counting down.
TGATCAATTTTATCAACTATGTCAAATTAATGAAGATTGGAAACTTGAACAAACTGCTAAAGGAGAATTAATAATTATGCCTCCAGTTGGTGCAATTAGTGGTAATAGAGAATCAGATTTTAATGGTTATGTTTGGTTATGGAATCTTCAAAATAAACTCGGAAAAGTATTTAGTTCTTCCACTGTTTTTACTCTACCCCATGGTGGTAAACGTTCTCCTGATGTGGCTTGGATAGCTAATGAACGCTGGGAATCTTTAAGTGTTGAAGAACGGGAAAAGTTTCCTAAAATTTGTCCTGATTTTGTGATAGAATTGCGATCGCGCACTGATTCTTTGAGTCAATTACAGGAGAAAATGCAGGAATATCTTTATAGTGGTTTACGTTTAGGTTGGTTAATTGATCCTCAAAATCAACAAGTAGAAATTTATCGTCAAAATCAAACTGTAGAAATAGTATCATTACCAACAACTTTATCTGGAGAAGATGTTTTACCAGGATTTATTTTAGAACTACCTATTTTCAGAGATTAGGATACTACAACCACTATCAATTATAAATCAATTATAAATCAATTATAAATTACCTAGTAATACGATTCATTAACCACAGAGATGCTACTAAACCTGCAAAATGCGCTGATACAGTATTAGTATTTGCTTGAACTATAAGCATATCTAAACCGCTAATAATCCGCGTTGGATCAAATAATTGTGTAGTTACTGCTTGAGGAGATATAGACCTAGCTACCAATGTACCAACAATCGCTTGCGCTCCCAATAAAGTCACTAAAGTTCCGCTTAAATTTATCCATAGTCCTAATCTTAATACTTGCGCGGTTTCAGCTTTACGAGGACGATTAGTAGGATTAGGTGATTCTAGTTGTTTACCAATTCTGGTGTAGCGATAGGCTAGGTAAATACCAGCACCCAGGAGGACTATACCACAAATTGCTAAAAATACACCAAAGCCTGTCCCTGGATTATTGCTAGGACTACCTGCTTTTTGGCTAAAAATGCCAAATAATAAAACTATTATCCCAGATATTACCCCTAATACTAACTGAATCCAAAAACTAATCCAACCTGCTAGACGAAATTGTTGGGCTATAGCCCGGATGTTAGGTGATGGTGTTTCCGAGTTTTGTGACATATAAAAATTAAAAGTTAAAAGTTAAAAGTTAAAAGTTAAAAACAAACTTCCGTTTGTTCTCTGATTCCAGAATAATTGATAATGGTTTAAGTCTACTGAAAATTTCAGACTTAAAAATTAATTATGGATGCCGCTGTTTTGCAATCTACTTTCCTGTTAACTTTGTTGTTATCAGTTGGGTTGTTTTTCTTTATTCGGGCTTCAACTAAAGACCGCACAGAAGTGATGCGTTTAGTTTCACAAGAGGATGAAAATACGTTAATGACTTCATTAAAGGATTATTTTCGCACTCGTGCTTATCGAGTATTAGCGGTAGATTCTCCAAAAAATCAAGTCACATTTGAAGGATTTGTTAGACCTAGTTGGTTTTTAGCTATATTTTTAACTACATTAGCAGCGGTGGGTTTAGGTTGTTTGTCGTTAGTTTTATCCATGCTTTTTCCTGATTTTGGGCGGTTTTTTCCGGTAATAATCCTATTTTCACCTTTAAGTGGTCTATTGTATTGGAAAAAATCTGGAAGACTTGAGAAGGTGTCACTACAGATAGAAAATATCCGCAGTGGACAAAATTTATCAAGTGTAATTACTGTTACTGCCCATAGAGATGAACTTGCTGAGTTACAAGGGGCATTACAGCTAAAGGTGCTTGACACTTGATTGATTGTTGGGGATGAAAAAAATGAGCATCTATATCTCTACTCATGTAGAATTCTGACTAAACTTTTGAGCAAATTGGCAGTGAGGAGGAGAAAATACTGCTGCTGCTGTAAATTTTCCTGACGACTGGGATGTAATGAGGAAAAATCTAAATTGGTGGACAGAGCTTGATAGTAGTCCTTAGTGAGATCATGAATTTGTACCTCATCTTTGGATTTCCTTGGCTCTGTCGCTATTCTCCGCTGTGTAAGCTGATAATGAACTGATTCATACAACTAAACCGAGTTGATGAGGAGTTAATTATGCCATGACTTGAGAGAATTCGTTTAAACAGTGTTTAAACCTGCTTGACAATTCGACCACAAAATTAAAAAAAATGGAATTTTTGAAGAACCTGATCAAAATTGCCAGTTAATTATTGTCAGAGCCAGAAGCCACATTTAGGAGATATGATAGTCATTTGTTGTTTAATTAACAGTTACGGCAACTAGTTCCGATACTGCTACTAGTTCTGGTACTAGTTCTGTTACTAGTTCTGGTACTAGTTCTGGTACTAGTTCTGTTACTAGTTCTGGTACTAGTTCTGTTACTAGTTCTGGTACTGGTACTGATGCTGGTACTGGTACTGGTACTGATGCTGGTAATGTTACTGTTGGTGATTCAAAACTCCTCAAACTAGGAAACAAGAAATGATTTTCTTCTACGTATTGAGCACCGAACAGACCTTTTTCCGCCCAGAAATAACGGTCTGTTGTGTGTTCATTGCGTTTTACTAGTAGTAGCGCGGGTGGCATAATACCTTCAGCGTGAATAAACTTTCTTGCTGCTGTCACAGGTTTATCTTCGCCACTTTCGATGCTGTACTGGGGAATGTGTTCCAGTATCCGTCGTCCTTCCTGCCGACGACGACTTTTCCGCTTGCGTCTCCTTGCCAACCTATTGTCCTCCTGTTTCCAGCTATAGATTGTAGTTGTGGCTACAAAATCAGTCGTCATTATATATTTTTTATCTGAGAAAATCAATAGTTTTTAATGTTTTGATACAATAAAGAAAAAACAATAAAAATCAAGAATAAAAATTCAAAAAAAACTGCTGTCTACTACCCATTGTCTATTACCAATCATCCATTACTAGATTAGACTAGATACAGACACTTTGATCAGCTATGGGCTATGCACCACTTTTATCTGGCTTTAAGTCGTGTAAGAGTTTATTTTTGTTAAACTGCTAGTGACTGCAACTTTTCTACCTCCTAAATTCCTGCAACTAATGCTAATGTCTGCCAGTTCTGATTTTCTTGCTTTATGTCGAGAGCAAATAACCCTGTTAGCCCAAGGTATGGGAGCATCTTTTAGCGTAGTTTATTTAACACAGGAATTGGTAGAAAAACCTACAGGTGAGGCAAGACTAATTCCGGTGATGGTGTATCCAGAAACTATAGCATTAAATCCTAGTGATGAGTATGGTGAACAAGAAGACAGTTACCCAGTCAGACTTGCTCATGTTTTAGCATTACCAAATCAAGCAATGAGGTTGTTAAAACCGACTTCAGTATCTGAGTATTCATCAGCTTCAGCAGCAGCAACAGAAGAACAAAATATACAAGATAAACAAGATGAATATTCACTCAGTCATCACCAAATTGTTTCCCCCCTGATTTATGAGGGTGTAATGATGGGATTATTAGTGACTGCGAGGGAAGATAGGGAATGGAACCAACGGGAGGAGGGGGAAATTGAACGCATTGGGAAAACTTTAGCGATCGCTTGCATTTTAGATCAACGTCGGGCTTGGTTGCAACATCAACTCCAGCAAGAACAAATTCTCCAAGAGGAACAACGAGACTTATTAGATAATCTCTTACATCAGTTTCGTAACCCTTTGACTGCTATCCGCACTTTTGGTAAACTCCTATTTAAGCGAATGCGAGCGGTAGATCCTAATCGGGAGGTAGCAACCAGTATAGTCCGGGAGAGCGATCGCTTACAAGAGTTATTGCAAAAGTTTGATCAGGTTATTGATTTAAATACGGTAAATACAGCCAATTTAACACCTCTTTCCCTCCCAGAGTCAAAGGTAGTAATCAACCAAAATCAAAATGCAGAAAAACAAGGGAAACCTGTGTTATTGTTACCAGGAACAGGAGAACAGTTAACTAATTGTTCTGTAGCGGATTTATTAGCACCTTTGTTAATATCGGCTCAAGCTATTTCCCAAGAACGAAATTTACAACTAATTACGGAAATTCCTAATCATTTACCTTTAGTCAGGGTAAATGAAAAAGCCTTGCGAGAAGTATTGAGTAATATTATAGATAATGCTTTGAAATATACCCCAGCAGGTGGTAAGATATTGGTACAATGTGGGCAACAAAAGGGAAATTTCCAAGGTATTGCGATTAGTGATACAGGACCAGGTATTCCCCCGGAAGACTTAGAACATCTGGGAGAAAGACATTACCGAGGTGTACAAGCACAAACAGCAATTCCTGGGACTGGTTTAGGAATTGCTATTGCTCAACAGTTAATAGCAGAAATGCAGGGAAATATAGAGGTTTTCAGTCCAGCAATTGACTCAATTATTACATCATCTCACAGCCCAGGAGCTACGTTTATAATTTGGTTGTCTGCTGTTGTTTAGGTAATTGCTAAAAGTACGCAGTTCCAAGGGTTTCACATAAACATATAAATATAAAATTAATAGCACGGTTGCAAGAGGCAAGAGGGAAGAGGCAAAAGTAAAGAAGTTTTCAGCGATTTTACATTTCTTTACACAGTTTGGTTTTTTCATGCCAACCCTATTTAATTATCATCCCCATTTTGCGTTATGAGTAGTTACATCAGTGTAACTCTATAACTTTATTCAGAGAAAAATGGCTCGTCACCCTACTTTAACTTTTGATCGTGGTACATTAATTTTACACCCACCACCACGGAGTAAAACTTGGATAGATTATGCTACATGGGATGATAGAGTAGAAAAGTTTCGTATTCCGGCCATAAGATACCGTTCCTTAGTTGAAACGCTTCAAGCCGAAGCTACGGATTTTATTGATGAAGCTAAAGCTTTTTATCCCCTGGAGTTGGTAGCTAGTGTAGAAATGACCCCCTATTCCCACCAAAATGAGGCTTTAGCGGCTTGGAAACTGGCTGGACGACGGGGGGTAGTTGTGCTACCAACAGCAGCAGGTAAGACCTATTTGGCGCAAATGGCTATGCAGTCCACGCCGCGCACCACGTTAATTGTAGTCCCAACTTTGGATTTAATGCACCAGTGGTATGCTCACTTAGTAGCAGCTTTTCCTGACCAGGAGGTAGGTTTACTGGGGGGTGGTTCACGGGATAGAACACCGATTTTAATTGCTACATACAATAGTGCGGCTATTCATGGGGAAAGTTTAGGTAATAAATATGCTTTGATAATTTTTGATGAATGTCACCACTTACCTACAGATTTTAACAGAGTTATTGCTGAATATGCGATCGCTCCCTATCGTTTAGGACTTTCTGCAACCCCGGAACGTACAGATGGTAAACACACTGATTTAAATCTTCTTATTGGTAGGGAAGTTTATCGTAAACGCGCTGAAGATTTAGCTGGTAGAGCTTTAGCTGCTCATGAAATTGTGCAAATTAAAGTTAAATTATCCCAATTAGAACGAGAAAAATATAATCAGTTAATTCAAACTCGCAATGATTTTTTAAAACAATCAAAAATCTCTTTAGGAAGTATCCAAGGTTGGCAAATGTTTGTACAAATGAGTGCAAGATCCCAACCTGGACGTAGAGCAATGTTAGCACATCGTCAAGCCAAAGAAATCGCTTTGGGAACTGATGGTAAATTGCGGGTACTTGTAGACTTGTTAACCACCCATTATCCCGAAAGAATTTTGATTTTTACTGCTGATAATGCTACAGTTTATCGTATTTCTCAAGATTTATTAATTCCCGCAATTACTCATCAAACACCAGTGAAAGAAAGACACGAAATTTTAACTAAATTTAAAGCAGGTGAATATAATACTTTAGTTGCTTCTCATGTCTTAAATGAAGGTGTAGATGTTCCCGCAGCCAGTATTGCGATTATTCTATCAGGTACGGGTTCAACCCGGGAATATATTCAACGATTGGGGAGAATTTTACGCAAGGGAAATTTAGCAAATAAACAAGCAATTTTATATGAAGTCATAGCCGAAGATACAAACGAGGAGGGAACTTCAGCCAGACGCAGGGGAGAAAATAACACTCAGGAAGAAAAACCGAAAAAGGCAAATTTACAAGTTATTTATGGTGGAGCAAAGAAAAGCGATTTAAAAGCAGCAGAACAATTAGAAATTAACTATTCAACTAAAAAGAAAGATGTTACCAACGGACTTACTGATACACCGCCAAAACGGCGAGGAAATTATTCCGAAGAGACTGAAACTTGATCATAAACATTTGAATTTAGCCAGGGATTTAATTAGTTTTTTTCAGGAAGCAGTCGGGAAAACTCAAGGATTATTAGAACGTCAATTAGCAGACTTTGAAGGAGATACTACAGATTACCGCATGAAACGGGGTTTAGCTTATATTCTGAAAAGCAGTTTTTGTACTTTTGAAATAGTCAGTCCTCTCGAACCAGCAATGTTAAGAGAAAGGGTATTTACTTTAGCAGCAAAATCTACTTGTAGTCGAGAATTAACGGATATTACTTTAAATAAAATTGCGGCTGATTTAAGTCAAGAACTCAACCAAGAAATTTTACCTATACAAATACGAGACGGACTTTACGCAGATTTATCAGAAAATAAAATTCTAACTGCTTTTGATGCTCCCAAACCAGAAGATGTTTTACATCGTTATAATTTATCTCAAATTCAAGGAGTTTTTTATAAAGCTAGTCAATTAGTATTAAATGCTCATCGCAATGTTCCCGGAGAATATAAACTATTGTTTCGTTATTTAAAGCTATTTCAATTAATGGCTTATATTGAAGGTGATGCAGATCATGGTTTTACGATTACTGTAGATGGTCCGGCAAGTTTATTTACTTCCAGTACCCGTTATGGTTTAGCTATAGCCAAGTTAATTCCCGCTTTACTTCATGTGACAAAATGGAGTTTATCAGCGACTTTACAAACTCGTGATTTTTACACAAATGATTTGAAAATAGGACGTTTTAGCCTTAATTCTGAATGTGGATTAGTCTCCCATTATCCTCCAGGTAAACCTTATGATAGTATGTTGGAGGAATCTTTTGCTAGTAAATGGGATGGCTTAAAAAGTGGTTGGATATTAGAGAGAGAAGTTAATTTAATTCCCATTCCTGGTAGTGTGATGATTCCCGATTTTCGATTAGTTCATGCAGACGGACGGGTATTTATTTTAGAAATAATTGGTTATTGGAGACCAGAATATTTACAAAAGAAATTTTACCAAATAAAACGGGCAAATTGCGATAATTTAATTTTAGCAATTTCCGAAAGGTTGAACTTAGAAAAAGCTGGAGTCAAATTAGATAATGTTCCCGCAAGAATTGTTTGGTTTAAAGAAAAGTTATTACCCAAATCTGTATTAGCAGTAATTGACTTCCTTCCCACCAACTTACTTATATAAAATATGCAAAATGTACAGCGCCAATCCCTCTATGGTGAAGGTTGACGCTGTACGGTTTTATATTTATCTATTATCCGCTAGGGTCTTTTTCGGCTGACCCTGATGTTATTAAAATTAATAATCGCCTATTTTTGAAAAAATAGGGACTTTCTTAAGTATTTCTTTATATTTACTTTCCTGATCAATTATGAATCTTTGTAAAGATTTGTATTGCAGGAAAAGCTGATCACCTGTGTTTTTTGCCGATAATAGATGCACCTAATATCTCTGATATCCAAACTTCAATATTGCGGATAGGATGGGAACGGATGGCTGTAAAATCAGGATGGATAATTGGCTCTACTAAAATTGTAAACATTCCTAAACGATTACCCGCTAATACATCTGTAAACAAGCGATCGCCCACCATACCCACTTGATGTGCGGGTAAATTCATCCCTTGTAAAGCAGCCCGAATTTTCCGCCGGGAGGGTTTGGCCGCGCCTAAGTAGTACGGTAGTTCTAGGGAACGGGCAATACCACCAATTCGGGATTCACTTAAATTATTGCTAACTAACCACAATGCTGTACGAGTACGGATTTCTTCTACCCATGCTTGCAATTCTGGGAAAGTAGAACTTGTGGTCATGGGTACTAAAGTTTCATCCACATCCAATACTAGCCCCTTTAGCCCATATTGTTGGATTAAGTCTGGTGTCAGTGTCAAAACTGAACCCGCTAAAATTAAGTTAGGCTGTAATAGATGGTTGCGAGTCATAATTTTTGTATAGTTACCATGAGATTGTGAGTATCTCACGCAAATTCGCTAAGTACGTTGGCGTTAAAAATTGTCGTTATGACAAGGGAACTCTTAACTGGGAACAGGGAACAGGGAAGAGGTTTTAGGCCACTTTACTTTTCGTTACTTATGTTGGTTTTTTTCCGTTAACCTACTTAAATCACGAATAATTAGAGTTGCCAAGGTTGAATTGAGCAATTTCAGATTTCAATTTAGCAACACCATTTTCAGCATGGGAGCAAGGGGTGAGAATTTTGCCAGTCTTCTGATTCCTCGCTCCTGGATGCTTAAATTTTGGAATTAATTACTCAACTTCATTAAAAAGATGTTCTTCTAAGAGGGGTTGAAATTTACGGAACTCTTCAGGAGAAAGTAATTCTGGTTCACCAGTTTTAGTAATTCTCGCAAAAAAGAGTAGGGGGTCTAGGGGAGTATAAATTGCATACTCCTGGTCGTCATGATAAAAATTGGCAATTTCCATTAATTGCTCTGGTTCTAAACCGTTTTCTTCGTCTTCAATTTCTAAAGTGAAGAATTTAGATTCGTCTTCAGGAGGTAACTCCCCTGCTACGGTTAAAGCATAAGCAGTATTCTTGAGAATCAGGTTTTGCTCAGAAAGAACTGCTTGAGCCGTGCCGAATATTTCTTCAATGATATCATCATCTTCTACTAATACGGCTTCTTCTTCATCGCCATCAGTTTGCCAAGCAAATATTTCTATCGGTGTATCTACGGGCAAAAGCAGAACATAATTTTCTCCATCTACGGAGAGATTATGTTCAATGTAACATTCTAGGGTTCGTTTTAGCTCATCTGTTAAAATCAGGGAACTTTCGGAATCGTGATCATTGTCTTCGGGAAATGGAGATGAATTCATACTTGAATTATGTAGCTGTAATCATAAAATCTAATACTCTTCAATATGGAAATCATCAAACTGCTTGCGGACAGTTGATGTCAACCATAAATTCAGAGATAGAAGTAATAGCTTTTAGAATACCATGTAAAAAGGGGTCACTCATCAGTAAATGTTACTGCCCCCTGTACTAAACTGCGTCTAGCATCTAACCACTGTTGTAAAATCAATGCAGCAGCTTTACGATCTATTAAACCCTTATTTCTAGACGGGGAACGATTCTCAGCTATCAGCAGTTGTTCTGCTTGCAAGGAAGTTAATCTTTCGTCCATATATTCTAAGGGAAGTTTGAGCGCCGAAGCCAGTCTAGAGGCAAATTTTTGCACGTGACGGGCTTGAACACCAATAGTACCATCCATTGAATATGGTAAACCAACCACAAGAATTTGTACCTGTCGCTGGTTGACTATTTGCTGGATTTGTGCTACATCTTCGACAAAGGAACGACGCTCAATCGTGGTGATACCCGTAGCAATTAAACCAGTCCCATCACATCCCGCTAAACCGATGCGTTTACTACCAACATCGACACCCAAAGCGGAGATAAATGATTTTGATTGCTGTGGAGAAATCACGTTATTGTTGTTCATGGAGTTGATCTGTGGCTGAGTCTAGTAGAGGGGGTGTATCTATATGAGAACTTTTATGAGTGAAACTGACAATTTCTGACTGGTTTGGTATAGCTCTTTCTGGCTGTACCTGTTGTGTTTGCGGTATCCATGACATTCCCCCTGGTATGGGTTTGCGAGTCGGTTGCAGTCCTTGTAACATTTCTTGCCACTGAATCCCTTCTAAGGAGACAAATTTCGATTCTCTGAGTTTATGCCACACAGAACGAGACATGATCAGGGTATGTTCTCGACGTTTAGCACCAATACGCTCTAAGTATTCCTCCCGTTCTGGTTGATAGTCTGAAGAAGCTAATTGTAACCCTTGTTGGGGAAAATCTTGGGCAATGCGAGCTAATTGAGACAATAATTCAGGATACAACCAAGTATAAGCGGGATGAACTGTGAGAGTTGCTACATGAGGATTTGCCCCGGTACGGTGCAGTTGGATCTGAAAATAACCAATAGCTGCTTTGCGCTGGGGTTCAAACACATAGCCACTGACAACTTCAGTTTTGCTCGTCCACTGCTTGACAGCATCAATTATCGCCCCAAACAAGGTAGTTTTAAAGTCGTGGGTATGACGATCAAATACTTGCCTGACTAAAGGAGGCATGGATGCTGTATCTAATTGATATAATAGAGGAGCATCAGCATTACTCACTGGCAAGAGATTGGGTAAATCTGGTTCGGTTTGGATTAATTCGGCTAATAACTGCGGACTAATTTCCCAGTATGTCATTTCTGCTAAACGTTGAAATCCATTATGCCGATAAAGTGCTAAGGCATCCACATCATTAACGTTAACTTCTAATATCCACGTCCGCGCTTCTAAAATTGATTCAAAGCAATGGCGTAGTAGTTGAGAACCTACCCCCATGCGATCGCCGGTTCGTGCTAACATGACTTTATTAACACGCCAAGTGCTACGAGTCCGGTTAAAGGGTGATACTTGAATCATTCCTAACAGTATTCGTCCCTGTTCGGCGATATAGCTCCAGAAGCGGTATTGTAATGGGTTAGGAAACCAACTCAAGAATTTAAGTAATCCATACCAGCGCCGTAGCCACTGCATTTCACCCATAGATTCAGTAGCTGCTTGGGGGGAAAGGTGGGATAATGACTCTTGAGTCAAGGATTCAATTCCGTCCAAATCTCGATGTTGGACTGGTCTGATAATAACACTGAGGTTTCGAGGGAGTAGTGGATTCATTTTAATTCCAGCCGCTATTTAACCTTTACAAAAACAAAATTACAAAAACAAAATATGATAGTGATGTTATACTACAATTATTTCTATTTATTTTCTATTTATTTTAACGGGTTTTTACCCTGATGTCTTGTTTCCAAAGAGTGATTCCCTTAATTAAACCTTGACTAAATACGTAAAAAATATCAAAAGCAGAAACCGCGATTATACCCTTAGGGTGAAAACCACAAATATCTGCTTTTATTGTATGTTAATTCTACTAAAAATACTTTTAAATCCACAGACATTCTATAGACTTTGACGAGAAGCAAACTTTTCAAAGTCTGCTTGGGTTTGATGAAGTAATTGTTGACGAGAATCTTGTATAGTTTGTTGGAAGTTGGGAACCAAGTTGCGAGCTTGTAGTGTCATGTGCAACTGTAAATGGGCAACATAGTCGCTGATATCTTGATTGTCTACAGTTGCGCCCGTTAATACGTTTGATTCCATTGTCACTGTGTTCTCCTTCGTAAATTGGTGTAATAGCCGTACTAGATTAAAATCTATCATGTTTTTTGTCTGTTTGCTGATTTCGCAATGAAGTGTAATGATTGTTCATTGGTTATGATACTATCTGCCATATCCTACTTAATACACCACAATACAGAATTTCAGCATCAATATTGTCAATAACATCAAAATTATTGAAAATTATTGACAATTGTAACGTATTATTCTAAACTTGATAAGAAAGATACATTTTTTGCTGACCGAAAAATCGGATACAAGCTCAATGCATCGTTTTTAAGATGGCTTTATAGTCAACCAACTATACAACTATAATTGTACTGTTATGATGACATCAGAGTTTTGGTCATTGTGGATGGATCACAATGAATATTTATACAAAGCTTGTGTGAAGTGGATGGGTAACGTTCCTGATGCTGAAGATGTTTTAAGTCAAGCTATGCTCAAAGCTGAGGAGAAAATACGTATCCATCAGGTACAAGTGATCAACTTTAAACCTTGGGTAACAAAACTAACTTATAATCTCTGTCTTGATCTGCAAAGACAGCGTTATCAGACTATCCAATATTGTCATAATCGGGAAGTTATTAGTGATAGAAATGCAGAATTATTAGTGACTAAAGAAGAGGAAAATCCAGTGTTTGTGGCTACGCAACAAGAACTGGAAAAAATTTTTTCTGTTTGGATTGATGAGTTACGTCCCATACTACGTGATACCTTTATTTTATACTTTCAAGAAGAACTATCATATATAGAAATTGCACAAAAACTGAATATTTCCTGCTGCAATGTACGTAGGCGAATTCATGAAGCTCGGATAATTTTAAAACAGCGATATCATCAGGATTATATCGGGGAAGACAGGCGTAAATTTGAGGTTGTTTCTCAAATTGACAGAAATAAAGAGTCTGATCAGATCACTAAAATAGGATTAGCTAATATTGAAAATATAGAATTACCGATTTTAGAATTATCCAACCAGGAAGAATTACCAGAAGCAGTTAATACTCAGGTTCTACCCCACCCTAACCCTCCTCTTGACCAGGAGAAGAAACTAGATGTTGGTTTCCCTTCTCAAGCAGGAGAAAAGGAGGATAATTCAACTTCTGTGTATACTGTAGTCCCTGAAAAACAGAGAATTTTCCGGAACTTTTTCGACCAGATTAATATCGTCTTAGCAGAAAAAATCGCGGCACTGGTGCCAGCAGTTCGCTACCCCACAGCAATTAAAACTCCAAGTTGCCAAAAAGTGTACATTCATAGTATGAACCAAAGAGTAGCCAAAGTTATTCCCTCTCGTTCTCCTCCTCCATATCAACTTTCCTATGGTCAATTCTTAATCATGATCTACCAGACTACAGTAAGTACAAGTTTAGCTGTGATTATTGCTGCTGCTTTTCCACTCAAAGCCTCAGCCGAAGATCTTAATATAAACTTTACAGGCACCATACCATCCGTTGTCAAGATTAACAGCACCAGTCCAGGTCCTATTGAAAACACCCCTGAGCAAGAATTTCAAAGTGATGATCCTACACCAGCGATATTAAATATTACTCACACTACTGGCATCGTCTTGAGCATTACCAATATTACTGATAACGGTACGGTTTTATCTGGCAGTAAAACATATAACGATCTTGATCTGATCAACGCTAAAGTCAAAGATGGTGATAATCTCCTGATTCAAAGTGAAATTTCACCTAGTGGCAGGTCTACCCCAGTTTATCCGCTGAATGTAGCAAGTGCAGTTCAAGCAGCAGTCACTAGTGGTAAAGAGTATCCAGTTTACCTTGAGATTACCAATATTTCCGGCTTATTACCACAAGGAATCTACAAAATCCGTGTCAATGTTCTGATCACACCCCAGTAATTTACTCGTATAAGGAAAGACAAGGCAGACAAGGAAGGAAAGTGGACAAGGAAGAAGAACCAAGAAAAATTAAAACCCATGAAGATTTAGGGATATATCAAAAAGCGTTTAATGCAGCAATGACAATTTTTGAGTTGTCAAAAAGGCATTTGACAGTTGACAGTTGACAAGACGCAAAAAAACCGCGAAAAATTTGCTTTTTAGGTATTGACAAAGGATTTTAAATATGTTATCGTTAAGTTGACAAGGAAGAACTATCTTAAAATATTTAGAAATAGGGTGTGTTAGCTATTAGTAACGCACCATTGGTAAAGACTTTGAGTGTAGCACAGCGATAGCGAAGCGCTGCTGCAAGCAGTTCGCTATATAATAGCCAAGTAGTAGGGTGTGTTAGCTATTAGTAACGCACCCTTGGTAAAGACTTTGGATGTAGCACAGCGATAGCGAAGCGCTGCTGCAAGCAGTTCGCTATATAATAGCCAAGTAGTAGGGTGTGTTAGCTATTAGTAACGCACCCTTGGTAAAGATTTTGGATGTAGCACAGCGATAGCGAAGCGCTGCTGCAAGCAGTTCGCTATATAATAGCCAATTTTTAACGCTAACCCACTTATGCGGTTTCAGTAAAATTTGAAGACCCTAATGGAATAAAATAGTCCCCTCCCCTTCCTAGAGAGTGAAAGTAGAGTAGCCTTTATTACCCAAAAAAGTTCAGTAAAAAAATAAATCCCACATTCCGCACCCCAAACTGTCACAGAGGTAAATTACGTAGAGAAAAAATTAAAGAGAGCATCAAAACAAACATATAAAGTGAAAAAAGGCATTTGAGAAACAGTAAATCACCAAAAACGTCAT
>NZ_BJCF01000005.1 GCF_005402965.1 Dolichospermum planctonicum | reverse complement strand
TGTGTTAAGCATACCGCCAGCGTTCATCCTGAGCCAGGATCAAACTCTCCATTTTGTTTGAGTTTGTTTTCGCTCTAAAACTTATCTCAAGTTTCAGAATCCTCTATAATTATCTTAATGACGAGGACTGGTTTAATCTATTCTTTCAAAGTATTATTTTTTCTCGGTTCAGTTGCCGTGAGTTGTTTCTCTCCCCGGCACTTATTCAATATATCAATCCTGCCGGTTATTGTCAAGGGTTTTTCAAAACTTTTTTTTAATCGGGTGAATTTAATTTCTGAATGCTTGTGGGATAAGGGATTCAGGTTGTGTTGAGGTAGTCCAAGCAATGATGTTGTCTATGGAATATGAAAAACCCCAGCAGTGGTTTGTAATGAATACAGTTCAGCGAAGTAATTACTCATATGCAAAGGGATTAAACGCAGTGCTTATGATATTCGCTGATGCTCATTAATTTTCGCTACTCTGTCCTAGCAGTTGAGGTTAATTATTTATTTGGAGGGCTTGGAGGGAGAAGTTTTTTGTAAATTTAGTGAGGCTTTATAAAGTTGTTTTTGTAGGGTGGTGTTTTTTTGTTTTTCTAAAGTGATTTCATTGAATCTTTCAACGGGGATAAACTTTTTCACTATTTGTTGAGACTGGTTGCAGTAATTGACAGCAATATCTTTTGCTTTACCGGGTAGTGCATTGACGCTTGTAGGATCATTACAGATTACTTGGGGAATGTCTTTGCTACCAATGATTTTTTTGATTTCTTCAAAGGCTTGCTGACGGACTGGCTCCATTTCTAATACAGCTTTTACATAGTTAGTTAATTCTGTATCGTTGACATTGAAAGTTTGAGCGACTGCTTGGGAATTGAAGCCAAAAGTACCAGAAATCAGACTTACAGTGGTAATACTTGCCAAAATCAAAGGTTGAGAGAGAATTTGGTGTAACCGATTGGTTAAATGAAGACTGTAAATTTCGATCATAATATAGTAGATGACTAAGTGACACAGAAAGAAAATCAAGAATATGATAATGGGTTTGAATTATTTTCTGAACCAGAAGTTCCGGTCAAGATGGAATAAATACTGCAAATGACTCAAAATTTAACCCCCCTAGTAAACCTCTGTGGACAGGGAGAGATTTAAAATCTAGTTTTTCCTCCAGAAAAAGTAAAATTCTTAACCATTTTGAGTATATATGTTGATGGGAATATCAGTTACTGTGGCATATTTGACACATCTCGATAACTTTGGTTTGTAGTGTTGAAGTTTCGGATGCACCTTGTTTGAGGCTTACTTCCAATTCTAACAGCACAGGTAAGGCCAAGATGAGTTGCTTTAATGGGAGAGATTTTACTTCTTGTTGTATAAAATAGATACGTTTAGGGTTGGTAACTTCCGCAGCTAGAGCGATCGCTTGCGGGTTGCGTTCACCGGTTTCCATCATCATTTTCACCAATAACCAGGTGCGAAATTGACCAATGAGTGTGGCAACTATTCGTAGCCCAGGTTCAGCTGAATTACTGAGATCATTTAAGATTCCTAAAGCTTTTGGAGTATCTCCAGTTCTAATGGCTGTTGCCAATTGTAAGGTATTCTGAGTAGTATTTCTGACTAACTCAGATACTATATTTACATCTAAAGGTTTGCGACTACTTTGGGTATAAAGACGTAATTTTTCTAGTTCATTGTAGAGAAGACGGGTATCATTACCTACTGACTCTGCTAATAGTTCGACGACTAGAGGATTTAATTTTACTCCCACGGTTTGAGCCGCTTGTTGAACTGATTGAACTAATAATTCTGTTTTCCAAGCAGGAATGAGAGGAAATTCACAAAATGTGGCAAATTGTTTGAGGAGTTTTGTACTTTTAAGGCGTTCATCTGGTTTATTGCGACTGGTCAATAGTAAAGTGGAATCTGGGGGTATGACTTTAACAGTCCGTTGTAATTCTGCTAAGATATGATCTGGACAGTTTTGGCTTATACTTGTGTTAATCAGCCAGACAAAACGACCACCTGCACCAAATGGAGGTGTCATCACTTGATTTAAAGCTTGGACAATAGAATCTGCTTGTTCTGGGGGAAATGAAGTATAATTAAAACTTGTCCATAGAGGATCAAGAATGCGCTCGCGCAAAATTACTATGGCTTTTTCCATAGCAAAATCATCTTCACCCCAATAAACATAAATTGGCATAGCAATTCAAAATTTCAAATCAATTTAGTCAAATCGAGTAATTTTCCCTACAATCTATCAAAAGAGCGCAAGGTGATCAAGATTGGACGACAACTACCAAACCTATTTAAACCGGGTAGCACGCATGACGCTACCAGAAGCCTACAAAACCCAAGTTCAGCATATTCAGGAATCTTCTAAATTTAGGGTTCATGGTGGGGTCAGGGAAGCTGCTCCTTTTCCCGGTTATACCCTAATTACCCCACCTGCAGAGGAAGATGCAAATAACGCTGCTTTCTACAGCCAAATACAAGCTTATCAACAGCAACTACTAGACCTACCCATTAGTGGTGATTTGATTGTACCCGTTCCTGCTGCTAGTTTTCATCTGACAGTGGCGGATTTGATTTGGGACAGCGCTTTTGATCATGCTTGTCAAAAAAATCCCCAATTTGCTGAAGAGTTAAATTCTCAGTTATTTGAGAGGTTTCAACAATATCAACAGTTGATGACAAATGGATCTAATCCCATCTCTTGGCAAATGTTAGGATTAATTGTTATGCCTAGAGCTATAGGTGTGTGTTTAGTACCCAAGGATAAACGTTCTTATGAGGAAATTATTCAATTTCGGCGGATAATTTATCAAAATCGCAAATTAATGGGCTTAGGTATTGAGCAACATTATCATTTTACTGCCCATATCACCTTAGGGTATTTTGGTGAAATTTCACCGGAATTAGACCGGGTAAGACTCAGTGATACATTTTCTGATTTTAATCAGTCGTTGTCATTAAATATCCCAGATTTCCTCCTTAATAAGGTGGAATTGCGAAAATTTGACGATATGACCCACTATTATCGTCAACCAGACTGGCCGAGTTTATATTTTTAAAGCTAGGGGCGAATTATATTCGCTACTATAAAACCATAGTCCGCTGCTGCGGACTAGGATAAAATAAAAAGCCAACGTAATTTGCTCCTACACAAATAGATTACGCCGATACGGGGTCAGATAAAATTAAGTATAAAAACAAACACCAGCTAATTCGTTAAAGGTATGGATATTTGCAGCCTAGTTAACTGTCCTGTGGCTTTATTTTTGGTCGTTAAAGGTAAAATTTCTAACTTTCCTCCCATTAAATCTATTAAGGTTTGATTGAGTAAAAGTTTCATTCCTGGTGACAGAACTATATTTGTTTCAAATATCGGATTTTCCACTTCCATTAAATCCATAGATTCACTGATAATTACAGCATCACTTGGTATATCTAAGCAAATATTAACACAATTACCTGTGGACGACAAATGACTAGAAAGATTAATATTACCTGCTTCCTTATGCTCAATTGTACTCTCTATTAAATTGATTAATACTTGTTTAAGCCAGCGGGAATCTGCGAAAATGTAAATTTCTGGATCTGGTGGTGATAAAGTAAAAGGATAATTACAATTGGCTGCTAATAAATAAGTTAATTTATAAACTTCTTCTAAAAATTCAGCTAATTGAAAACTGTGAATATCTAATTTATTTCTCCCAGATTCTATTTTGGAAATATTCAGAATTTCATCAAGTAGTTTTAGTAACTTGAGAGATTTTTCATAAGCTTGGCCAATAAATTCCCGCTCTTCTTCGGGATTTTCACACAAATCTGCTAAAATTAATTGATGTAATCCCATTATACTACTCAATGGCGATCGCAATTCATGACTAATTCTGGCTAAAAACCCTGCTTTAAACTGACTCATTTCCTGGGCTTTATAGTATGCTAATTGGGTTTGCTTCAATTCTTGCAAAAGTTCCGTTTCTCGATGTTGTGAAGCATTTAAAGCACTAATGGGCGAAGATTCAGAAGATTCTAAAAGTAACTTATAAAAACATAAACCTATACCTATACCTATTCCTAAATATAACCAATTACTAAAATTCATCATCATCTAATTTAATACTACCTTGTCGTAAAATCTGCCAATTTTTCCCTGTCCATTTAGCAACGGTGGAAGGGATTCCTAAACCTTGGTATCCTATTGATTCTAAAGTCAGAATCTCTGGAAATTGAGATTCTATTTCCGCTTTTTTTTCCAAAGCAGGTTGACCTGATAAATTAGCACTAGTTGTAGCCATTGGACCTGTTTCCGTCAAAATAATTTGAGCAACTTTATTATTTGGGACTCTAATACCAATGGTAGTTAAATCAGCAGTATTCATCACTTGGGGAATTTTGTCACTAGCTGGTAAAACTAAAGTTAACGCACCTGGCCAATATTTATTGACAACTTTTTGCCAAATTTGGTATTCTATCTGACTACCTTGAACATAATCCCACAAATCTTCAGCAATGGCCGCCATCAAAATCAATGGTTTATCCAAACTGCGCTTTTTAGCAGTATAAATTAATTCTGCTTGTTGTGGTATGGTCGCTAATGCGGGGACTGTATCTGTGGGGAAACTGATTAATTTTCCAGCTTTAGCAGCTTTGATCAGGATTTCTAGGGAAACTTCTGTCATATTTATATTTGTAAGTGAAAGTATGAATTGTGTTTCGCGCAAAGTCGCAAAGTCGCAAAGTTTAAGATTTTAATTTTTCCTTTTTCTAGTCTAATTCAGTAAGACTGATTTTTAACACAGCTTTTTTGCAAGCAATGAAAATTCAATTTTTGCTCAGGTTTCTGATTTTATTGGGTTTAGTGGAGACAATAACTGCTTGTGGTTTCCTCTCTACTTATGCTAATTATCAGTCTGATTCTTTACCCGCACCAACAATGAATAGTAATAAGTCTTTAGTAAAAAAAGTAATTCTTATCGCTAGGGAAGAAAATTTACCACCTTTGGGTGTTCCTATTGACCCTCAACGGAATATTGGCTTTGCTTCGGTCTTTTTACGTTTAGAAAATCCCCAATTAACTCCTGTAACTGTTAGGGTTACTAAGGTAGAAATTCGTAATTTATCAAATGAAGAGTTACAAAGTTTTCAGCAGTCACCCCAGGAAATCCAGTTAAAACCCTTAGAAAATTCTGAGGTGGTTTTGCAGTTGACTAATAAAAGCGGTTATATAGGTAGTGATAAAGTTAAAGCGATTGTTACCTATAAAATAGCAGAAGAAACTAATATAATCGAGTCAGAACCAGTTGAAGTTAGCCGTTAAGCTGTTCTCACTCTCAATATACATACCAGCAATTTTAATCGTCGAATAACATCCTAAAACCCATTAAGCTTCTAATCCATGATTTAGAGATTTTTACGAGCTACAGCAAAACGCTCAATTCCAGCTAAATCAGCATGAATGGAAATATTGCTATAACTACCATGATTTTCTAACAATTCTGCCACGGTTTCTGCCTGTCCCGCCATCATTTCCACCAACCAAACGCCACCAGGACGCAAATAATCGGGGGAAACTGTGATTAAATGACGAATATGGTCTAAACCATCTGCACCACCGTCTAAAGCTAAATGTGGCTCGTGTTTAACTACTTCCGGTTGTAAAGTGAGGACAGTATCACTGGGAATATATGGCGGGTTTGATATCATACAACTAAATTGACCTTTGAGAAATTCCAAGGGTTGCCACCAAGAACCGTGATAAAATTGAATCCGTTCCCCAAAACCTAAATTTTTAGCATTGGTTTGGGCTACGGTTAAGGCTGCGGAACTAATATCTACGGCATGAATTGTGGCATTTGTCAATACCTCGGCTATGGAAAAAGCGATCGCTCCGCTACCAGTTCCCAAATCCGCCCAGTGTCCTGCTCTCATGTTATCATCACCAGCAGTGATCGCTAGATCAATTAACATTTCTGTTTCTGGTCTGGGAATTAAGACTCCTTGGTTAACCGTGAGTTGAAACTTGCGCCAAGATGTCATACCTGCTATATACTGGACTGGTAAACGATCATTTAATCGCTTTTGCCACAATTGCTCTAATTCTGTTAAAGACAATTGTATGGGGATTTGATCCCAATTCTTGAAATTTTCTAAACGCAGTGCCAATCTGTCTAAATTCGTAATTGTTTGTAATAGCCAGTCTACTTCCATTGGAGGTATATCCGATGCTGTAGCGGCTTGAATAGAGGCATTGCGCCACTGCCAAAGTTCTAAACCAGAAACTATTTGATTTAGCTCTAACATACTGATTATGGCGGGTAAAGGTAATTTGGCGTTTATGGTAGTATGAGTTATATTTCGCGCCAAGACGCTAAGGAGCAAAGACGCAAAGTTGGAGATCAGAGGTTTTCTGTGGGTATTCAGTGGAAAAAACCATATCTTATGATTTCTAATACACAATGGGGTAAATTAGTCAACCATTACAAATCTTTGGTTTTTTATACTCCAATTTATCAAAGACGGTTATAGTGATTCTGGGTTGGGGATTATTTTTTCTTTTGTTGGTTTGGAGGTAGAGAACGAATAAATTCTATGGACTCTCGTGAGGGAAACAAGAAAATTTTACTAGTGTTGGGATCTTTGCTTTCAGTCAGTATTTTAATCACTCCATCTAAATCTACTACTTGAATTTCTGTATTTGCTGCTTCCTGTGGTTTAGCTTTTTTGAAGGCTTCTAAAAGCGCCACTGCTTGTTCTTTATCGAAATAGAAGGGAATGTAACGTTCATTACTTTGGGAAACGGGAATTGTCAAATAGTTGTTTCCCTGCTTAAATTTCGGCACAAATAAAGGAATACCATTAAATTGCTGAACAGGTTTCCCACTGGAATTCAAAATACTTTTAGCTGAGTCAACTTGTTGTTTTGTGGGTACTAAGGTAAAAATTACCCCGGAATCTTTTTTCTTTTTATTTTCTAACACCAGGTTATAGTAACCTGCTAAAGAAACAGATCTAACCTGGATAGTGCTTGCTAACTGAGGATTTTCTTTTTTCAGCTTACCTTCGAGGAATTTTTGAGCATCTTGCTTACTAATAAAAAAGCCTATTTGGGAAATAGTTTTGGATTGATTTTTTCTGGAAATAACTACAAATTCACCTTGAGGATTAGCCAGTGTAAATACTGGTACTTCTTGTAAGGCTTTTACTACTTGCTCCTGTGGTAACGCTAATGCTTGCGAGTTATTTATTCCTGATATTCCCGCAAATATCACACTCCCCGCAATACCTAAAGTTACGCCCCAACGAACTAATGATTTCATGATTACTCCTCACTTTAATAATTTAATTAATGTCAACAAATATACAACTTATTGTCGTATTTATATACATTAATCAGTTTTAGTAATGTTTTATAAGACCCATTACCAATTACCCATTACCCATTACCCATTACCCATTACCAATTACCCATTACCAATTACCCATTACCCATTACCCATTACCTATCTTTTACACCTGACTGTACAAAAGATAACTATAAGGTTCTTCCAGGGATTGAACGGTACTGGATTTTATGTTATCTAAATAACGTACTAATAACTGGACTTGTTGAGAATTGGGACGATAGGAAAGATTACCCTGTTTTTCAAATAGAGGTGATATACCGGAAGACAGAGAAGCTATAGCGTTGTAGTCAGGATTTTGTTGGGAGTTATCAGTCAGCCAAAGGTTGTCTGTAGCAGTGGGAATTAAACCTGGGGGTAGTTCACCTTCCAGGAAAGCTAATAATCGTTGTTGACAGATACGGGTATTGATACCACGATTTTCAAATAACTGCAAGACTTCACCAAAAGATAAAGAACGTTCGGGTAATAGTTTCAGCAATTCAGAAAATAAGAAATAATCTGTGTATTGTTGCTTAGGTATGTCTAGAACTTGGGGATGTAAAGGTAACATGACTAAACCTAATGCCACCCGACTACAATTGGGAGTACCATTTTCACCAAGATATAAGTCTTGAATAATCTTAGCATTGGGCAGTTTTTGCCGCAACCAACGGTTAATAGTACCCACACCCGCTACACCACCGCCAATAATAACTTGATTAATAGCTTCGGTGGGAATACCACGGGCTACTAATAATTTATTCAATTCTCGGTTCAGACGACGGACAAAGGGGACAAAAACTTGACTTTCTAAATCTCGGCGTTGTAATGTCCAACTCTGATCAGCAAATTCTAGGGTAAAGGTTTCTTGATGCTGTAAAATCAACTTTAAGGCCAAAGCGGCGTCTAATAAAGCTTGTCCCAGAACGGAACTTTCTAGATACTGCTGGAGACGAATCCGCGTTTGTGTATCTGGTTCTCCCACTTTAGGTAATGTCAATGCTTCTAAACTTAAATTAGAAAATTGCATTTCGTCTAAACCAGGGATTGACGGTTGCCAATGCCAAGGATCAATATTAGCAGATTCATGATGGTCTTGTCCAGCTTGGCGAGGTTGACGGGATTTTGGTGGTAGTAGTAACTGACAGATAATATCTTGTTCGATGCCCTTCCCGGAATAGGCAAAACTGTGAAGCATGAAATCTTTGTGTGTTAATTCTCCCAAATTTGCAGGTATATCTACCAGCGCCATTTCTGTAGATATTGCGCCAATGTTGATGGCTAAAGTGTTACCCATCACGGGATAATCACTAATTTTTAAGGGTTGTAAACCCTGATTTTCGCTAATTTGGATAGATTGGCCATTGACACTATCTAATTCTGGTAGTAGAGTGGCGATCGCTTCCTCGACAAAAAAGATTTGTTGGGGATGGGAGACAAGTTGACTGGTAAGAATGGCTTCCCGAATATTAAAGCGATATTGTTCGCTCCAATTAGCAGGACAGGTACAAATTACACCGCTGATATTTTTAATCACTTTAGAGAAAGTTTGTGTATTCATACCCACAGCATTAGCAATTAAAGCGGGTGTGGTGCTAGTTTGACTAGACCTCAAAGTTAAGAGTAGTTTCGAGAGGGATCTAATGATCCAAATCAATGGACCTGCGGAAAATTCATTTAATTGTAACATTGGTTCCCATTTTTGGCCTGCTTGCTGGTAGGGAACTGCTATTTGTAAATAGGGCTTTAATTGTGCTGAATAAAGATGATAGGGAACTGATGATTGGGGAAAGGCTGTTTCTCCGCTTTTTTCCTGATTAGTAGCTGCATTTGTAGGTAAATAAACTTCAGCAGGTAACCGGAATGATTGCTGAAAATCAGTATTGCTATTTGGGTTTTCTGCTGACCAATAAATTGGATAAACTACTAATTTGGAGTGATTTAATAAAGCCGCAGAAATTCCGGTGGTTCCTACATCAATTCCTAAATACCAAGTAGAATTTAAAGTATCTTCTGGTAGAAGATCATTATTTCCACCATTGGTAATTGAAGGTTGAATAGCAGTGATTGGAGATTGCTGACTAGTAATTGGAGATTGGAAAAAATCTTCTTTTTTATCTTCTATGTTTGTTACAGTTATTGAACTTAAATCTACGAACTGACTAGGAATTTCATTATCTAAATTAGTTGCAGATTCCTGATCATAATCTACATAATCTAATGGTAGATCAAAATTATCTAACAAAGATAGTAAATCTCGCTCTGAAGCAGCGGAAAAATAGTTATCAAAACCCAAATCCTGATTTTCATATTCTGTACTTGGTGATAATATTACCACAGAAATATCTTTTGATGATTCCGAGAGGATTTCTTCATTACTAGTATCAATCAACAAATCAGTTAAAACTGTAATTGTATCGGCACTATTTTCTTCTAATTCAATTGTTGCTTTACCCTCTTTAGGAGTATGGGAAATTATTGTTTGGTAATTGTAGTTCTGAGCATCTTGTGATTCACCCCTAATGCTTGGAATTGAAAGCAAATCTTCTTGTGCTTCTGCTGATATAGAAGGTGTTAATAAATCATTACTAACAACTTCACTAACAACTTCAGAAGCAGTGGATAAATTGCCATCTTCTTCGAGAACAGGATCATGATAAAATGATAAATTTAGTGGTGAAGAAATTTCAGTATTAAAGAAACTTGCATAAAGATCATCTACTTGATCAGAACTTGTTAACTCTAACTCCTTTACAGATTTTGGTTGTTCCTGTAATAACTCTGTTTCCAAAGTAACTGGTGTTATTTTCCCATGGGAAGTTTCTCCAGACAAATCTTGCAATTTTTTTAATTCTTCCCAACCTGGATACTCAGCTATTTCCGGGTTCACACTAGAAACCAACGGCTCACTAATTAGGGATTGCTGTTGTAAATATTGAGTTAAATTATTCAGGAAATTTGCCATTAACTGTTCACCTTGCATCCCCTGACCGTGCATTTTTGCTAGTGCTTGGGACAGGGAATGATAATAGGTGTTAATATTGTGTTCTAAAGCCTCAAAAACAATATTTACAGTTCCATCTAAGGAAAGCAAACGTTGATCTAAATTACGTGCTAAATTCGCTAACTGTTCTACCCGTTCTGCTGATTCCAAAATAGGTTGTATAGCAGCAGTAATAGCTTCTAAATTCTGTTGATTAGGATTAATTATAGGACTAGCGTTTAATTTTAAATGCGCGTCCAAGCGACCCATGAGGACTTCTAGGAATTGAGAAATGATCTGCTCTTGGTTTGCGAACTGCTGACTGAAAGAAGGGTTTTGCAATTGCTTTTGTTCTAATTGTCTAATTTCCTGTATCAAACTGGCTCTTTCTGCTAAGAGCCTTGATAATTCCGCTTGTAAGGGCTGAAGTAAAACCGTCAGTTCTTGTTTAATTTCTACAGTTGAAATCTTACTTGCCTCTGATGCGCTTAAAGTAGACTCAAAGACGAAAGGGGGATGACTCTGTTGGTTAAATTGCGTCAACAGGGATGATAATGGTTGTGTGGGAGATGGTTGAGTTGTTTCGGCTGGGATTTCATCCTCTTGTACTTGATGCTCGCTGAGTTGAACTAAAAAGTCATGCACTCGTTGTAAAATCTCTTTTTCCCTTTGTCTTTGGTTAGATAGGAATTTAGAAAGACCTTTACCACTGTGGGACAGTAAGTGATCAATATCTGCAATTAGTTGCTGAATTTCATCAGTATGGGAAGTCACGTTAATTTACCTGAGTGAAAATTGGACGTTAATGTGTAAAGCTTGACAATTACGGAAGTTGGTTAGCTGAAAATTCCTTTATTATACATTCATTGTCAAAGCTAGTACGGGTCTGCTGATTCCTTGACAATTATGCCATAATTGCTGAATTTTTGTGATATTTAATCTAGTGAAACGCTAACAGTAAAATACCAATTCTATAGGAGGTTTGTGCGCTATATTAACATGAGGCAATTGATCAATTACCCCTAAAATCTGGATAAGTAAAAAGCCGTACATACAAGTATTCCCGACCAGCTTTGGCAAAACCATAGTTTAATTTAATTACCTCCCCATGAGTATTGTTGATTCCCTACCAGAAGAACCAGAGGCAGATCCATCTCTTGCATCTCCTACCCAAAGCCAATTACAGTATCAATCTCTCAATGTTGATAGTCCGTTAAAAATGGTAGAAACGGCTTTTTTAGCCAGTACGGCGAGTTTAATTTGGTTTATTAATTTTTACTTTCCTCTAGGTCCAGTATTGCGGGTACTTTTTCCTATACCCATCGCTTTAGTATATTTACGTTGGGGGAAACGTGCAGCTTGGATGGCCGCAGTGACTTCTGGTTTACTATTAGCTGTGTTAATGGGACCTGTTCGCAGTTTGTTATTTGTTATGCCTTTTGCCTTTATGGGTGTGCTATTAGGGGCTACTTGGCATCGTCGTGTACCGTGGATTGTTTCTATCATTTTAGGGACTTTGCTGGGGACTTTAGGCGTGTTTTTCCGACTGTGGTTTTTATCCCTGTTATCCGGTGAAGACCTGTGGGTTTATGTAATTAACCAAGTAACGGCAATTATTGATTGGATTTTTTTACACTTGGAATTATTGACAACGCCCAATTTATTGTTAATTCAATTAGGAGCGATCGCTTTAATTCTCATTAATAATTTTATTTACTTATTTATAGTTCACCTTGTCGCCTGGTTACTTTTGGACGCTATTGGTAATTCTATTCCCCGGCCACCACGTTGGATACAGGTCTTAATGGATTATGATTAATATATACACACAGGTATCTCTTGGGGAAGCATGGCTTCATCGCTATCGAGGTAAATTACCAATATTTGCTTGTATTTTAGGATTTACGGAAACTGGTTTAATTCCTGGTATTTCTGCGGCTGGTTTAACTCCAGAAGACCGCCAATATACGGCTTGCGCTGATGCAGAATTTCTCTATTACGGCCCTGAATATTACCCTAAGTATCCCCTCCCTCCCTTGACTTCGGGTGCCTCTCCTGTGCTGATTTCCCGGGCGGTGGTGGCTAATTTACACATCCCTGTTTACCTGTTTAATGCGGGATTGTTACATATTCCACCAGTACCATTAATAGATTTAGGTGGTATGGCCGCCAGGTGTTTAAGTCAGGGTGCGGCTATGGATATAGCTACGGTTAAACAATTGTTAACAGAGGGATTACGCTGGGGTTCTCAATTAAGTTATGATGCTGCTAATAGTTATTTAATTTTAAGTGAGTGCGTCGTCGGGGGAACAACAACAGCTTTAGCTATTTTAACGGGGTTGGGTATTGATGCGGTTGATAAGGTTAATAGTAGTCATGCTGTGTGTAATCATAAGCAAAAATGGGATTTAGTACAGACTGGATTAGCAAAAGTAAAAATATCTTCCTCAGTAGATCCTTTAGAACTTGTAGCAGCGGTAGGAGATCCAATGCAAGTGGTAGTAGCAGGAATGGCGATCGCTGCTAGTCGAAGTTGTGGGGTATTATTGGGTGGGGGTACGCAGATGTTGGCGGTCTATGCTTTAATTCAAGCGATCGCCCACACATACTCTTTATCCTGGAAACCCGCAGAAATTGTCATTGGTACAACCCGCTGGGTAGCGGAAGATCCTACCGGTGCAACAATTGATCTAGCCCAGAGTTTCAGTAAAAACAGCATTCCTCCCTTATTAGCAACAAAATTGAGTTTTGCTAATTCTCGATATCCCCAACTTCAAGCTTATGAAAGGGGTTTTGTGAAAGAAGGTGTTGGTGCTGGTGCGGCCTGTATTGCTGCTTCCTTAAGTCAAAATTGGCAGCAAAATCAACTGTTAGCGGCTATAGAAGCGGAAATGGAAAAACTTAGCAGCAACCAAGAAACTAAGTAAGAAACTAAGAAATCCTCTGTCTAAGTAACTGTTCTTCTAGGGCTGCAATGCGGTGATAGGCTGCGGTTAACTGGGTTGTTAACCGTTGAATTTGAATTTCTGGGGTTATTTGTCTATCTCTGGCTTGATAATTTATGTCTGGATAGATCATAGAATCTGTTAAAACATCTTTATGCTCCAATTTATGCTCCAATTCTTTGGACTTATACCCTTGAGGCTGTTTCTTTTCTAGATAATGTTCTATGGCTGGTAATTTCTCCAAAGACGAATCTGACAAGGCTTGGGATAGCCGCATATCCAGCCTGGCAATTATTTCATAGATGGCATTAACTTTCTGGGTTAAGGTGAGAATTTGTTTTTCTAGTGATTCCATTTAAGACCTACATCGAAAAATATTTGATCTATGTTATTCACTTTACTGACGATTTTAGCTATACTTATGGATCATTTAACTTTTCATGACTTTTTGGCTGATGGGAATGATTTTTAGTAACTATAGAGATAAATCAATAATATTGATAAGTTAATCTAGTGGTAATTAACAGCCTAGCATAAAATTGAGCAGTCAAAGAATCAATTAAGATAGGTAAATTTTGAAGATAAATATATTCAATCTCTCTTGTGAGAAATAAGCGATCGCATTAACAAACATTGAATGCAGCCTTAGCTATAAATTGTGTTGCTACAAGTTTAACTTGTTTAACTTGAAAATAGCGCGGTGTGGTATTAACCATACATAATGATGCAATAACAGAACTTACGCAACGAGAAGAGGTAGAAAAAAAGTCCACCTGTGTGGACTAATAAAAAATTCAATATTTTCAACCCACCTAAGTGGGTTTTGTTTGTGTAGATGCGATTTCTCACCGCCCTAATTGCTAATGATGATGGTGATGATGAGTAATAGCTGAATGTGAATTAACAGCCATTCCTTCTGTTGCCATTAACTCGGCAATATGTACATTTGCCCATTCAGCAGCCATAGCTAAAAATTGGGGATGATCATTCACACAAGCCATTTGTAAATAATCTACATCTGGATGTTGTTTTTCCAAATCATGAATAATGTGGTGAACATCTAACAAAGTTTCATGATTTTCCGTTGCAAAACCAATAGGCATAAATAGAATTACCTTTGCACCCAATTGAATCAAATTTTGAGCAGCTTGGGTAGCATTTGGTTGTGTCCATTCAATTAATGGAGTATCATGATTCAACCAGCCTACAGAAATTAACGGATAATTGTTAATTAACTTGTTTCTAACTAACTCGTACATGGCTTGACTTTCATCAATTCCCGACGTAAAGCCTTTGGCTTTGTGGGGACAACCATGATTCATCAGGATAATACCAATTTGCGAAGGTAAATAACCTGTAGCCAAATCAGTATGAATTTTTTCTTCTACCAAATGCGCCATTAAATCAATATATTTTGGCTCATTATAGAAGGAAGGAATATATCTTTGAGCTTTGATCCAATGTTCATCACCATCAGCTAATTCTACCAGGGCATTATTCACTTGTTCAATGGCAATACCGCTGGTAAAAATGGAATCAACCACCAATAATGGATAAATCAGCAGTTTGCTAAAACCTTGATTTTTAATTTCGGCTAAAACTTGATTTGGTAAAAAAGGAGCGCAAAAGTTAAAGGCTTTGAAAACTTGAACACCATTACCCCATTTATGTTGTAATTCGTGTTCAATACCTGCTCTTTGTCTTTCAAAGATGGCATTGTGTGGCGAGATAAAATCGTGGTGTGTGTGTCCCCATTCATGACGATCAAATAATGCCAAAAGCTTGGCTAAAGGGGGATAAATCCAAGTAGGAACAGGAGCGAATTTAGCAGTCAGTAAATTTAAAGCTTGTTCGTTATAATTAGCAAAATCTTCGTAGCTCTCAACTTCGCCATAGCCCATGAGTAACACGGCTACACGGTCTTTAGTGGGTAGATGCTCGTGGCTATGGGTAGCGTGCAGTTTTTCCGGGGTTGCAACCACAATGAGTTCCTCAAGATAACCAAAACAAGGAGAGAACCCTAGAAAGTCCCTAGATTATTTCTCTCACTTCGTAGCATGATATCCTATCCAGGGGGATAGGATAAATATCAACACAAAAATACACATCTGAACAATCAAACTGCTGATTTTGGTACAAACCAAGGCTAGATTTGTCCTCAATTCATATTCTACACCCTGGTACTTCAAACTCCTAAAATTAGTTGTATGATATTTTGATGTGTTCAAGGCCAGTTATATTAGTAATACGCCCCGACTATGCTGTAAGTTAGACTAGCAAGCACTAATGAGGTAATAATTACATAAATAAATTCTCCCTCTAACAGAAACGTTAATAAAGAGATAATTACACGCAAGATAGGGACAGCAATTAGTATTAACAGTCCTAGTTGAATGATTCCCTGAGAACTACCCGTAAAAGCGGCATTGACTACACCTGTTGGTGAGTGAAATTGAGATTCTGTACCTATAAATACTTGATATTCAGCAATATCCGAGCCATGATTAATTAAGTATAAAATACCCCCAGATAATACTACATAACTAGCAATTAAAACTCCGTACATGAGTAATTTGCTGAGTAAGTATTCTAACTTTTGTTCAGTTGTTGATTTTGTCAGTTTTTGATTGCTAACAATTTGATCATGATAATTTTGTACTGTGTGAGTGAGGTATTGTTCTTTTAAATGTTGAAGATCAGAATCTTCTTCCTCCGGTTTAAAAGCGAGGTTTCCAAATTCTGTTTCCATTTGTGCTGAGGAAGTCCACCGAAAACCAGAATTTAATTTATACATAATCACACACTCCCTATGAGACTGTTGTAGACCATTTTTAATGCCATTAATACCAACACAAAGCTGAAAATAATTCTCAAAATCTGGGTTTTAGCACCCATTAAGATTCTCGCACCCAAAAAAGCACCTGGTAATACTCCTAACATGACTGGCATGGATAAACCCGGATCTATATATCCATGGGTTAAATAAACACCAGAAGAAGCTGCAGCTGTGACACCAATCATAAAATTGCTTGTGGTGGTGGAAACTTTAAAAGGTAGACCCATGGCTTGGTCCATAGCCAATACTTTGAATGCTCCCGAACCAATTCCCAATAAACCGGAAAGCATTCCTGCTACTAACATAATACTGAACCCAGCAGGTAAAGCATAGACCTGATAGGGTATTACACGGTCATGACTGGGGTAAGTACCATTAAGTTGCAGATATTCTGCTAAAGGATCTGGTGCAATAATTTCTGTTTGTTCTGGTCTGGGTCGTTGAGACAGATATGCTGAATAAATTAGCACAATTGCTAAAATTAAGCATAGTATTTTTACTGGTACGTGGACTGTCAGTAAAGCACCAATAAGTGCGCCAATAGTGGTGGCTACTTCCAGGAACATTCCTAAGCGTAAATTGGCGTAGCCTTTTTTAATGTATGTAGAAGCTGAACCTAAGGATGTGGCAATTACTGATACTAATGATGCACCAACCGCATAGCGAATATCAACACCAAAGACGGAAGTTAATAATGGAACTATGACAACTCCACCACCTAAACCCGTTAATGCACCTACTAGGCCGGCGCTAAATGAACCCAGCCAAACTAGTAAAGAAAATGCTAGTATGCTCAATTTTAGGCCCTCTTTTTTCAATCTATTTTCTCAAGACTGGTATACCCATAAGACAGCTATAAATTTCGTCTTTTTATTAGGCTACAAAATTGAGAATATCATATTTTTTCAATTGACTATTTATTTAGTTTTATGAAGAATACAATCCCACATAACTGTAGTTTCTATGATCATCTCTACTATGCAATATCATCATAAAAATATGGATTAATTTATAGAGACTGACACTAGACTTTTGATAAGTTTAATGTTAAACTACGGTAAATCAATCTGGTTTTAGTATTTTATGCAAATTTGAAAAATCACACCATGGATGTTCACCAAATAGAAAAAGTGATCCTTGAATATTTTCACGTCACAACTAAAACACACTATTAAATAGGAATATGGACTACTTATTATTACCCATTTTTAGCTTTTTTATTGGCATGATTGTTGGTATAACAGGAATAGGTGGAGCGTCTTTGATCACTCCTATGTTGATTTTTTTCTTTCACGTACCGCCTTCTATTGCTATCAGTTCTGATGTTGTAGCTGCTACATTAATGAAAGTAGTAGGGAGTTGGAAACACTGGCAACAAAAAACCATTGATGTAGATTTAGTTAAATGGCTGGCAATGGGTAGCGTTTCTGGTTCATTGCTGGGTGTAGCAGTTTTATACCAACTGAGAAAGACTGGAGAACATCACATAGATAGGCTGTTGCTACGGTTATTAGGAGTAATGATTGTTATAGTCACATTGACAGCATTAATACAAATGTTTTTAGTGACTTTTTTTCCCAAAATCAATTTACCCGAACTGCCACAATTAAATGTAAACACCAATAAAGGACGTTTGATTACCGTAATTATTGGTGGAATTTTAGGTTTCTGTGTGGGTATGACCAGCGTTTCATCAGGTTCTATTTTTGCGCTGGTTTTGATGACATTTTTCCGGTTAGAAGCCCGTAAATTAGTGGGTACAGATATTACTCAAGCAGCAATTTTATTAATATTTACATCTTTGGGACATCTGACATTGGGAACTGTTGATTTAAATTTAGTAATCCCAATTTGGATAGGTTCTGTTCCCGGAGTGATTATCGGTGCGAAACTTTGTGAGATTATCCCTCTGAGTCCACTAAGATTTACTATTTATGGAATTTTAATGATGGTAAGTTGGAAATTAGTTGCACAAACATAATTACTCCTCGTCTCTCTACATTTTAATTTGTCTTTAAAGTACAAGTTGTAGGGTGCTTTGCTACTGCATAAATCCTGCAAATAAACAGATTCTTGATATCTGACGCACCTTACCAATGATAAAACTCTTGTGGTGCGGGCATCTTGCCCGCATAAAGTATACCTCACTCAATCTGAACTTGCTGTAACAGTAAGTTGGCATGAAAAAACCAACCTCTGTAAACAGATGTAAAATCGCTGAAAACCTCTTTACTCAAGCAACCGTGCTATAAAGACAATTTTTCACGCCAACTCACTTATTTGTTTGTTAGCTTTGCTAAAAAAATGATGGCAATCAAAATGCAGAAGATGACGGAGTAATTGTTAATATTAGTAATGATGAAAGTTTCAAAATTTAGTTAACCATTGATTTTTATCACCTCTTGCTAAATGTAATACATGGGACTATTTTGGCTGCGAGTCTCTGTTTCCTGGTACAAATCCTGGAGTGTATAGCCACGTAAAACCTCTATTGAGGCAGTATTAGCTTTTGCCCAGATTTCTAAAATCAAAGCTTTCTCTAGGGTGTATCTCTCAGTGCTTTCTTTTTCCTTTCGTTCCCCCTCCACCAAAGTGACAATTTCCAGTACAGTAATTTGCCACGGGTCATTCATTAACACAAAACCCCCTTTAGAGCCGCGTTGACTCTGTACGATACCCGCACGTCGCAATTGAGCGAGAATTTGTTCCAGATAGCGTTCTGGTATGGGTTGTTTGGCTGCTATCTCGTTTATGGTCAGAGGAACTTTTTTATCATGATGCTTGGCTAGTTCTAACAGTGCTAGGAGTGCGTATTCTACTTTTGCAGAAAGCTCCAGAAGAGCATAGTTTTGGCTATTCCAATCTGTATTCAGATGACTACTCAGATTACTACTGTACATTGATAGATTTATAGGGGTTTAACCGCAATTCATTGTTATTTAAGTGTCAGATGTGATGGTATCACACCTATAATAAGTAAAATATCACAACTCTATCGGAATTATGGTGATTATGGACAAAATTCTGAAAATTGGTTACAGCTATTCGATATTGCGGTTATTAACCAGTTAAATTCCTGATTTCTACACTCTGTAGGCGAATTACAGCCTCTAAATACCACTCTGAGTCGGAAACTGGGGACAAGATTAAGGTACTGAAAATAACCCTAATGAACAAATAATCCGCGCTTCCTGCTGTACATCTTCAGGATGAATAATACACAAAGAATTATTATCACGTAAAGAGACAATCATTGTCGCTAATTGTTCATCTGTAATTCCACTTTTCAACTGACGATTAATTTTAATCACTGTGGTTTCTTTTAAAGGATAAAGATAGATTTCCTCAACAGCTTTTTTCAAATTTTGCCAATCTTCTCCTGATGGAAATAACGGTGTTTCCGTTCTTTTAATATAAGCATCTAATTTATAATAGGTGCGATATCTTGCACTTTTAGGACTTCCCAATTGTCCTCCCGTTGAGTTTTGCTGTTCTAAGATTAAATCAGCCCCTTGAGAGACAATTTCATGGTGTTGGGGATGTCTTTTTAAGGGGGGTGTATCCCGGTTACATCTAGCAACTCTTAATATTCTCATTTGCGATTGAGTAACGCTTTTACCTTCCTTATTTATGCACGCTAAAGCATCTGTACCTTCAGCAGTTCGCAAATACATTAATACCCCAGGAAATAACAACCCACTTTCGCTATGAAATTTCGCTATGAAATAGGGAATTTATTCCCTGGTTTAATTCTTAGTCTTATTTTTTACAGTAGTTCCCGATATTCTGAAGTACAGTCATAAACATATTAAAATCTTGTGGT
Organism: Dolichospermum planctonicum; assembly: GCF_005402965.1. Classification (GTDB taxonomy): domain Bacteria; phylum Cyanobacteriota; class Cyanobacteriia; order Cyanobacteriales; family Nostocaceae; genus Dolichospermum; species Dolichospermum planctonicum. Next base: position 138,361 of record NZ_BJCF01000005.1, on the reverse strand, counting down.
GCGGGCATCTTGCCCGCATAAATTGTACCTCACTCCAGTTAAATGTACTGTACCTTGTATCTGAGATTTTATGTGAGTTTAATTTCTGATTTCAAAACAGTTTGATCATCAGTATGTGAAATCTGAAAACTGAGTTTTTTACATACTTGCTGCATCACTGAATTATCAGCTAAGATGTCAGCATAGATACAGCAGATTTTCTCATTTTTACCAACTTCTAGTAATTTCCTGAGTAATTCCGTACCCAAACCTTGATATTGAAACTTATCACTCACCAGTATAGCAAATTCCGCGCTTTTATTTTCATGTGATTTACTTAATCTTCCTACTGCTAATATTTCCCTGTTTTTTGTTTCAGGATTTTGGTATTCTGCAACTAAGGCCATTTCTCGATCATAGTCAATAAAACACATCCTGGTTAGTCTTTCATGGGTAATGCGTTGACTCAATTTAATTAAGTGGAAATAGCGGAAATAGACACTTTCTGCTGATAGAGTTTTGTGAAATTCTACCATTAACGGTTCGTCTTCAGGACGAATAGGACGAATAATAACTGGTATACCATTTTTCAATTGCCAATTACTAATATATTGACTAGGATAGGGACGAATTGCTAATTTTGGTAATTGATTTTCTGTCAGATCAGGAGAATGTAAAACTATTCTCGCATCTAATGCAATTAATCCTCTAGGATTTTCTGGAGTTGGAGGAAAAGCTAATAATGGATTAATATCAATTTCTTTAATATCAGGTTGTTCTATAACTAATTGACTAAATTCTACCATTAATTGTTCAAGGGCAGAAATATTAATACTTTTGCGTCCTCTGACTCCTGACAATGCTTGATAAATTTTTGTTTGTTCCATCATCCGTCGTGCTAGGGTGGTATTAAGAGGAGGAAGTGCCAGGGAACTGTCCTGAAATATTTCTACTAATTGTCCTCCAGTACCAAATAATAATACTGGTCCAAATTGGGGATCTAAACTACTACCAATAATCAATTCATAACCGTCGGTTTTTACCATTGGTTGTACAGTAACACCAAGAAAATCTTCTGCTTTTCCTTTCTCTTTTACTGATGTTTCAATATGCTCATAAGCAAGTTTTACAGCTTCCCCATTTTGTAAATTTAACTGCACACCTCCCACATCAGTTTTATGGGTAATTGTTTGAGAATATAGCTTTAAAACCACCGGATAACCAATATTTTCTGCACATTTGATGGCTTGGTCTGCACTTTTAGCAATGCAACCAACAACTACAGGAATACCATAAGCGGCTAAAATTTCTTTAGATTCAAATTCTGTGAGAATTGTTCTTTTTGCTGTTCTTGCAGCTTGCATAATATTTGCAATATTAGCACAATTGCGAGTATTAACATCACAAATTAATGTTGGTAAAACCGGAGTTTCATAAATACCGCGCAGGTTATAACTCGACTTCCACATATAACTAAATACCCGCGCGGCTGCGTCAGGGTAAGCATAAGTGGGAATACCTTGACTATTCAGAATTTGTTCTCCCGCAGCCACATCATTACCACCCATCCAACTAGCTAAAATCGGCTTATTAGACAGTTGCGCGTAGGCTTTTAATTGTACTGCAATTTTGGTAGGATCTGTCATAGATTGGGGTGTTAAAATTACTAATAAACCGTCACTATTGGGATCTTTAGTGACAATTTCTAAAGCTTTTTGATAACGTTGAGGGTCAGCATCTCCTAAAATATCAATAGGATTATTATGACTCCATTGTGGTGGTAAAATTTCATTTAAAGAGGTCATTGTTTCGGGGGAAATAGTTGCTAATTCTCCACCATTTTCAATTAAAGTATCTGTTGCTAATACTCCTGGACCACCAGCATTAGTTAAAATCGTCAACCGTGAACCCTGGGGACGGGGTTGTTTTGCTAATACTTCCGACATATCAAATAAATCGGAAATACTATTGACTCGTAATACCCCACAACGACGAAAAGCTGCATCTAAAACAGCATCACTTCCTGTTAATGCACCCGTGTGAGAAGCTGCGGCTTTAGCTGCGGCTGCGGTACGACCGGCTTTAATCACAATTATCGGTTTTGTTAAAGCCACTTCTCGCGCTGCTGACAGAAAAGAACGCGCATTTCCAATAGATTCCATATAAATTACAATACTTTTTGTCTGAGGATCATCACCCAGATAATAAATTAAATCACCCCAACCAATATCTAACATTGAACCGATAGAAATAAAGGCACTAAAACCCACATTTTCTTTTAAACTCCAGTCCAGAATTGATGTACATAAAGCCCCGCTTTGGCTAATGAAACCGACATTTCCCGGACGCGCCATTTTACTGGCAAAAGTAGCATTTAACCCAGTGTTTGGATTCATTACTCCTAAACAATTAGGACCAATAATTCTAATTTTTCCTCCTTGTGCTTGTTGCAGTATTTCCTGTTCTAACACTAGACCTTTTTCCCCCGCTTCCTTAAAGCCAGCAGAAATAATAATTGCACCTTTAATTCCCGCCTCAACACAATCAGATATAATTTTGGGTACGGTTGGTGCAGGGGTAGCAATAACAGCTAAATCAATTTTTTCAGGAACATCAAATATAGTAGAATAAGCCTTAATTCCTAATACACTATGACGGTAAAGATTAATAGGGAAAACAGTCCCTCCAAAGGGATTAGTAATTAAGTTCCAAAGTAAATTTCGTCCCACACTTCCAGGTTTTTCGGTAGCACCAATTACAGCTACAGTTTGCGGTTGGAATATAGCATCTAAGGGGTTAATTCTGCTCACTTGCAAGATATCATGAGCTTTATCGCTAGTTTTTTTAGTAAATGTTTCCATTTATAACTCCGAGTGATTTGTAGTTAATTTTTATATTATATCGTTTCCCAGTCTCAAGTAAGATTTTATCCTCTACCAATAATATTAATTATTTTATTTAAAGCTATATTAATTCCTATTTCTGCTATGGGGGAAAGACAATCTCCTAATTCAAAATTAACCCCTGGTACTGTGACTAACCAAGCAGTTGGACAATAACCATAGAGGTATTTAGTCAGAGATAAAAGCGATCGCGGATCACCAATATGTCCTAACATCATATTAGATTCAGTGGGCAATATAGACTCCACTTCCACATTTTCCGATTCTGAACTCATCATAGCATCTACAAAAATTGCTAAATTGACATTTGCTAAATTTGCTGCTAATTCTGGGGTAAGTTGGTGAACTGCAAGAGATTCAACATCAGATAAATGCCAAGAATTGATAATATTGGCGACTTTTTGACCAATGGCATCATCACTGCGTAATTCATTGCCATAACCAATTATAATTGTAGTTACGCTCATTTCTCTTATTTCTTTTATAAATTTATGTAAATAGGGTATTTATTTTTCAGCTCATCAGTTATATAATACCCTCAGGTATGGTTATAAAACCTGTAAAAATTTTAAATAAATTGCGAGGCTGTTTTATGCCTGAAGTAAATTTTCAAAAGTCAATTAATAGCACTGCTGCTAAGATTGTAGAAGAATATACAGCGGGAAAAAGAGACTTTGAGAGAACAGAATTAAGCGACGCTAATTTCCAGGGTTTGGACTTAAAAGGCTCTAATTTCAGCTATGCTGATTTGAGCAAAGCTAACCTCAGCGACGCTAATTTGCGGGGATGTGATTTGAGTTTTAGCGATTTGAGTCAAGCTAATTTACAAAATACAGATTTGCGAGGAGCGATGTTGATTTCTGCCAACTTGCGTACAGCTAATTTACAGGGGACGCATTTAGAAAAAGCAGATTATAACCATAACACCCATTTTCCTCCAGATTTTGACCCTATTACAGCAGGTTTAACCATGAGTCAAACATCAGTATAAATATTGATGCGGCTATATTAGCCGCTGATTATTTATACTTGCATTAATATAACATTAATATAAATTGTCAAAAATAGGCCAGTATACTAATTCAAAACTAAAATAGCATATTTTCTCAATTTTTGCAAATTTTAATTTTATAACTCAATTTTTGACTGGAAATACTTTAGTTAAATCTAAAATTAATTCCGGGAAAGATGGCAATTTGACAGACTCATTAGGGAGGATAATTGATTTGTGACGATAGCCAAATTTACCTTGTAAATCTTGATATGGTTGACAATAGCATTCTAAATGATAGGCGATTAAGTTAAAGATCCAATAATCTGAAATACCGGCTTCTGCATATAAAGGTAACTTTACTTCTTGGTCATATTTTAAATATGAATCAGCTACTTCAATAACTAGGAAAATATCAGATGGTGTAGGATGATTTAAAAAATAATCATCAGGTGTATTTTTAACAATTACTAAATCTGGTTCTGGTTCGCTATCATTAATAATAATAGGTTCTTGTCCGCGGATAGTAGCCTTTTCTTCCAGTAACTTGAATAACTCTCTATATAAACGAGTATTACAAACAGAATGTGCTTTACCTTTTGCAGCCATTTTGATAATTTCACCTTTAATTAGTTCAACTCTGTCATCTTCTGTGAAGAAGTCAAGGTCTGCTAGACGGTGATATTCAGTTATAGTAAAGCGTTTAGCAGTAGCAAGAGTCATAAAATTTGGGTAATATGAGTTTAGCTTAAATTATATCATATAAATACAAGTTTCAAGAAGTCGGTGATCTAAATAATTAACTTAATCACGGCAAATTTGATTAACTACAGTACCATTTTTATTTACTACTTCTATTAATAAAGGCATTTGTCCCATAGCGTGAGTAGAACAACTCAAACAAGGATCAAAAGCCCTAATTCCGGCTTCGACACGGTTTAACATTCCTTCTTTTATGTTATCACCTTGGATAAAATGGCGGGCAATTTGGGCAACTGTGCGATTCATTGCTAAGTTATTTTGACCAGTAGCAATAATCAAATTTACTTTTAACATTAAACCGTTTTCATCAACTTGATAATGATGGAATAATGTCCCCCTTGGTGCTTCACTTACACCCACAGATTCCAAGCAATTAATCCCAGCTTCTGCCCGGAGACGAGTTGATAAAATATCAGGATCATCTAAGATAATTTCTATGTGTTCGATGGCTGCTAAAATTTCAATTAACCGGGCATAATGATAGAAAAATGATGATTTAACAGTGCCATTTTCATAACTACGAAATTCTTTTAATTCCGCGTCGGCTAAAGATGTACCAATATGACTACAAATATTCAATCTGGCCAGGGGTCCAACACGGTACATTCCACTATCTAAACGACAATGATCACTGCTATCGGGATAACCCAAAGGAAGATAATAAGGTGATTTTAAATAAGAGTCTGCTTGCACCGCTTCAGCAATAAATTCATGATAGTTATTGGGGTCAAGTTTATCAGCAACAATATTTCCGGCACTATCAACAAATCGGATATATCCATCATAAGTTTCCCATAAACCGTCAGCACTGACTAAACCCATAAATAAACTCGGAAAATTACCAAAAGTTTTAACTTCTTTTTGATAAATTTTCAACAACTGTTTAAACAACTCAATAGCATTAATGACCGTAGATTTTGCTTCAGGAATCCGTTGTTGAATATGGGCGCGATTTTCTTGGGTTAAAGGGTGACTTACCCCACCAGGAACAGCCCAAGAAGGATGGATTTTTTTCCCTCCTAATAATTCAATGATTTCCTGTCCAAATTGCCGTAAACGAATACCACCTCTAGCTAATTCTGGTTCAGCAGCAATTAAACCAAAAATATTCCGTTTTTCTGGTGCGCTATCCATGCCTAATAATAAGTCGGGAGCGCTGAGGTGAAAGAAGCTGAGGGCATGGGATTGGACAATTTGACCTAAATTTATCAAACGACGTAATTGAGAGGCTGTTTTAGGGATTTTTACCGCTAAGATGCCATCTCCTGTTTTAGCTGAAGCTAACAAGTGACTTACCGGACAAATACCGCAAATTCTCGCAGTAATTCCTGGCATTTCTGGGAAAGGACGACCAACACAAAACTTTTCAAAACCGCGAAATTCAGTGACATGAAATCGAGCATCATTTACCTGACCTTCATCATCTAGATAGATACTAATTTTGGCATGGCCTTCAATGCGAGTTACGGGGTCAATAATGATTTTTTTCATATTTTTTCATAATCATAATTTAGTTATTGGTGATCACAGGGAATAGGGAATTGGGTCCGCGCAGACAGACTTTGTTTAGCCGCAATTTAGAATCGCCAGGACTCTAATTCTGGATATTCATCACAATAATCTTCAAAGGCAGTTTTTAGGGGTTTTTCGGCCCGTTGGTGAGCAATTTCGGCTTGTATTTCTTCTACCACATCCCAAGCGGCTGCACATTCTGTGGAATTAACACCTTTTTCTGCACAAACAATGCGAGCTTTTTTAATTTCATCTTGTAATTCTTGTTCTAACAAAAATGAGCGTGGTTGTTCTAAACAACTACTCCGGGCTAAAATGTCAGTTAAGGAAATAATTCCTAATAGTTTACCACTAATTACAGGCGCACGTCGCAGATGATGGTTAGCAAATAATCTGGCTACATATTCTAAACCTAATTCTGGATTGACAACAATACAAGGTTTAGTCATAATTTCATAAACGCGGACTTTATTCGGGTCTTTGCTATAGGAAATCACCTTATAAACAATGTCACTTTCTGTGATAATGCCATAGGCATCTTGTTCATGACGACGATCTACAATTAATGCTCTCCAATCTCTAGAACGCATTAAATCAACTGCTTCTTTTGCTGTTGCTGAACTGCGAATCATTGCTACATCTTTAGTCATAACATCGGCTGCTGTTAACATAATTTACCTCCAAAATAATTCAAAAAAAATAATTCAAAATTAAAAATCCAAATCCAAAATTAAATTAACCAAATTTAATCATTTCTCGGCCGATAATTTCCGGCTTTTCTCCTTTTAATAAAGGTGTAATTGCGGCGCGAATACGATCTGCTGAAGGTGGACAACCGGGTAAATAAATATCAACTGTTACTACTTTATGTACGGGGACAACTTTATTTAATAAGGGGGGAACAATTCCGGGAGAATTAGGGATTTGTTGATGAATATTAGCCGCTTGAATATAAGCTAATTGTAATGCGGGTTCTGCACCACCGGCAAGATTGCGTAAAGCGGTAACATTGCCAGTAACAGCACAATCACCAAAGGAAACTATGGTTTTAGTCCGTTGTCTAATTTTGTAAATTAATTCTAAATGTTCTTCATTAGCTATAGCTCCTTCAACTAATACTAAATCTACATTTTCTGGATACTCTTTAATATCAGCAATGGGACTATAAACTATATCTACTTGTGCGGCTAAGTCTATTAACCATTCATCTAAATCTAGGAAGGACATATGACAACCGGAACACCCACCTAACCACACTGTTGCTAATTTTATTTTACTCATTTTTTTACCTTTTTAACTTTCATTGGCAATTAATGATTGTAATGATTGCCATTCTTTGACAACATGAATAGGAACTAGAATATTAATGAATTTATTACCGGGTACAGGTATGCCCAAAGTTAGAGATTCTGGAGGTAATTGGGGTAAAATTTCTGTGAAATCATATTGACCAATTGTGGGGGCTGGGGCTGTATCTAAAAACACATCATTAGCATTCCAAACTTTACCTGTATTCGTAGTAATTCTTAACGGTTGGGGGTGAATTAATTCCGCAGAATTTGGAAAGCCAACTAAGCGAAGATTGATATTAGATGGTTGCTCTGAATAGACTTGTTTAAATAATACAACTTGCCAAACTTTTCCTGATTGATCATCTAATTTCACTTGGGAACGATAAATAACTTCTCCTGGTGGTTTTCCTAATTGAGTAATGGCTGCATTTGCTGTCTGGTATCTGAGATTTCCTAAATTCATAAATATAAATGTTGTCAATATCCCTACTAATATAATTCGCGTCAATGTTTTTTGAGATTTAATATGCTGTAACATGAGATTTTATTGCTAATGACTGATAACCAATGAGTAATTCCTAAAAATTCCATTGTTTTTTAGTTCGTGCAGTAACTAGAAATTCGATTTTACCCCGATCATGTTTCATTTCACTAACACTTGAACCTTTATCAAATAAAGCTCCTGTGGGACAGGCATTAACACATTTACCACAAGAAGTACAAGTTTGAGAAGTTCCCCAGGGTTGGTTTAAATCAGTAATAACATGAGATTTTGATCCTCTTCCCGCCATATCCCAAGTATGAGCGCCTTCAATTTCATCACATACTCGCACACAGCGAGTACAAAGCACACAACGATTATGATCAATGCCAAAAAGATCATGGGAGGTATCAACAGTTCGCTGAGGAAATTGATATTCTAACCGCAGATGATCCATACCCATTTCTATAGCTAGATCTTGTAATTCACAATTGCCATTAGCAACACAAACTGAGCAGGTATGATTACCTTCCGCAAATAACATTTCTACAATTATACGCCGATATTTCTGCAAGCGATCGCTATTTGTAGTTACCTCCATTCCCTCTATTACTTTCGTCATACAAGCAGGTTGTAATTTATTACTTCCTACAATTTCCACTAAACATAAACGACAAGCACCCACATCTCCCACACCTGCTAAATGACATAATGTAGGAATATGAATACCTGCTTCCTGTGCTGCTGTCAATAAGGTTTCATCTTCACGAGCGCTAACTAATTCGCCATCTATTGTTAAAGTTTTTACAGCCATAATGATTTATTTATCAGTAATGGGTAATGGGTAATGGGTAATAATTAATTAATGACCAATAACTAATTGCAAATACTCATGACGAAAATAACGCAAAGTGCTAAAAACTGGATTTGGTGCAGACTGTCCTAAACCACATAAACTAGTATTTTTTACCATATCGCTAAGTTCTTCGAGTAAATCTAAATCAGCCAGTGAACCTTCTCCCTTGGTAATCTTCGTTAATAAACCGTATAATTGCACAGTACCAACGCGACAAGGAATACACTTACCACAGGATTCATCCATGCAAAATTCCATAAAAAAGCGAGCGACATCTACCATATTGGTGGTTTGATCCATAACAATCATCCCCCCAGAACCCATGATTGAACCCAAGGCCGTTAAGGATTCATAATCTACAGGTGTAGCAAAAGCAGAAGCCGGAATACATCCCCCTGAAGGACCACCAGTTTGTACAGCTTTAGCAATACCATGATCAGGAACACCTCCTCCCATGTCTTCAACAATTTCCTGTAAAGATGTCCCCATTGGTACTTCTATTAAACCCGTGTTACGGATTTTGCCGGCTAAGGCAAATACCTTAGTACCCTTGCTTTTATTAATACCAATACTAGCAAACCACTCTGCACCTTTGCGGATAATGGGCGCGATATTGGCAAAGGTTTCCACATTATTAATTAAAGTGGGATAGCCCCATAAACCGGACTCAGCAGGGTAAGGAGGACGGGGATGAGGGACACCACGTTTACCCTCAATAGAAGCCATTAAAGCCGTTTCCTCACCGCAGACATAAGCCCCAGCCCCAATGCGGATTTCCACTTTAAAATCGAAGGGAGAGTCAAATATTTGCGAACCTAAAAATCCCAAGTGTTGGGCTTGACGAATGGCAATTTCTAGCCGTTTAATAGCCAGAGGATATTCGGCTCTAACATAAATATAGCCTTGATTTGCCCCAATGGCGTAGGCAGCGATCGCCATTCCTTCCAAAACTCGATGGGGATCACTTTCCAATACACTCCTATCCATAAATGCACCGGGATCACCCTCATCAGCATTACAAATAACAAACTTTTTCTCAGTATGGGATTTGGCCACGGTCCCCCATTTTAAACCAGTGGGATAACCAGCGCCCCCTCGCCCCCGTAAACCGCTTTTGGTGATAGTTTCTACCACCTCCGTGGGCTTCATTTCCCGCAGCACTTGGTAAAGGGCTTGATAACCCTTAGCCCCAATGTAAGCTTGAATCCGTTCGGGGTCAATTTTACCACTATTTTCTAGGACTATGGGCAATTGGCGACTAAAAAACGGCTGGTTTAAATCACCTGTTTGTAAATTTGTCACTTCTCCATTCAACCCGCGAATAATTTCTAGAGCATTTACCGGGGTGACTTTTTCATACAACTTTGATTCTACAGGATTTGCCCAATTTTCCACCTGTACCAAGGGTCCTTGACAACAAAGACGCATACAACCCACACCCGTAACTTGCACAGTATCCTGTAAATTCTCGGCTTTGATAACTGCTTCTAAATTGTCTTTAACAGCTTGGGAATCAGAAGACAGACAAGCCGCAGCAGTACAACAGCGAATTTCTAGAGATTTTCGCTCAGAAAGTTCTTTTTCGGCAATTTCTAATAATTCATTTAGTTCCATTGTGCCACCATGCTCCCACTTTTTCGCACACTGACTCTGGGGTTTGATTACCTAAAACCACACCATCCAGGACTACCGCTGGTGCAACTCCACAAGCCCCTAAACACCTAGCTGTCATTAAGGAAATTTGACCATCTATGGTAGTTTCTCCCGGGTGAATTTGCGTCAGTTGTTCCACTTGTGTTAAAATCTTTTGAGAGTTTTTAACATAACAAGCTGTACCCGTGCAAACCACACAGTTATGAACTCCTTTTGGTGCCAGGGAAAACAAATGATAGAAAGTAGCTACTCCATAAACCTGACTGGGTGGTAATTTCAGGCTATGGGAAATATAAAGCAATAGATCCGTTTCCAAATAACCAAATAGTTCAGAAGCACGATGCAGAATTTCAATGAGTGCATCTTGTTGATATTGATGACGCTTAATAGTAGCATCTAATATCTTTAAACGCTTATCCCCGACAGGAGATGAAACAGCAGTTCTCATATCTAATTAACAGCTTGATCAGACAAAATTCATCCTTTCATTCACCAACACCAAAATTATACCAAAACAATGCGATAGCGAGCTTTATTTGCTACCACCCTATCCATGGCTGCATTAATTTGGGAAATTGGTATAGTTTCAATCATTGGTTTTATTTGGTGAATGGCGGCAAATTCCAGCATTTCTTTCATAAAACGCCTTCCACCTACTACACTCCCAGCGATCGCTTTTTGACCAAATACTAAGGGTAAAAGCGGAATATTTAGGGTAGAAACCGGCAGCCCCACCAAACATAAAACACCGTTATTTGCTAGTAAACCAAAGGCTTTGTTCCAGTCAATTTCCGAGGAAACCGTACATAAAAGTAAGTCTAAAGTCCCACTCGCTGCTTTAATTTCAGTATTTTTCCAATTATAGAAATAATGCGCCCCAAATTCTTTGGCTTCAGCTTCTTTATCAGATGATGTAGAAAAAGCTGTCACTTCTGCCCCCATAGCCTCCGCAAATTTAATGGCTAGATGTCCTAACCCACCAATTCCCAGCACTCCCACCTTAGCCCCCGGATATTTGATGTAGGTGCGTAATGGTGTATAAACCGTAATTCCAGCACATAATAAAGGAGCAGCACTGGCGGAATCTAGATTATCTGGGATTTTATAGGCAAAATCGGCGCAAGCTCGTAATTTATTGGCAAAACCGCCATTATTTCCGACAATTAATCCTTTATAACCCTGACGACAAATGTTTTCTTCTCCCCGCAAACAAGCGTCACAGACTCGACAAGAATTACTAATCCAACCAAAACCCAGGCGATCGCCAATTTTTATACCACTTACCTCCGCACCAATTTGAGTAACATTTCCTACTACTTCATGACCTGCTACCAGGGGAAATTTACTCACATTCCAGTCATTATCTCTCATGTGAATATCAGTATGACACAGACCATTATGGGTAACTGCGATTTCCACATCATTGTTACCTAAAGGCGCTGGTTCGTATTCCCAGGGTTGTAGCTTTTCCCCTGGTTTTAAAGATGCGTAGGCTTGGAACTTTAATTCTACCATTTTCATCATCCTTTTGAAAAGCAAATAAGAGTAATTACTGATTACTTACTACTTCTTCCTCTTCTATTTTAGCACTTACAGGCAAATGTACAATCTGCACTGAACAGGGGGCATGATGTAAAACATAGTTACTTTGACTACCGAGAAAAAACTCCGCCAGTCCAGAACGTCCCCGTCTTCCCATAATAATTAGATCAGCATTCCAAGTTTTAGCCAATTCACAAATCATTCTTCCCGGATTACCACTATTTTGAGTAAATTCCGTATTAACACCTGCTGTATTGGCTTGGTTACTAAATGACTGTAACATCTGCAAACCTTCATTTTTAAATTTTTCCCAGTGTTCTTGGTATAATTTAAAAGTTTCCTCATTCCACCCAGGATAATAGTCAATATTTGGGAAAATCAGGGCTTCAGGACTACCATCTTCTTCATGTGATAACACGTGCAAAAGCATCAAATCAGCGGATGTTAACTTTGCTAAACATAGTGCTTGATTAAATACTTCTATACCTATTTCCGAACGATCTAACGCTGCCAAAATTCGTTTAAACATATTCACCTCAATATTAAATTGCTCATCAATGATAATGACTATAATCAGCTTTTTAGGTTAATTTTTAGTAAAAATCACCTTAATTTTTACCATTAATTTTATCCCCAAAGAATTTAAAAAACTTCTGAGGATAGATTTTTAGGTGTTGTAAATTGTTACTGAATTATTAAAGACGTTATGAAATTATGAACTGTAAAGACTTTCTATATAAACTTCTTAAAGAAATCATTTTAGTAAAGTCTCTACAGGATTTTTTTCAGGTCTAATATTCACTCTATACACAAAATAGCAAAATTCCATCCTATTTTAGATAGATTCACAAAAATTAAAATTTATTTCTCAGTAGCAATAATGTGTAAATCTATATGTTTGTCCCCGATTAACTCCAATAATCGTTCTGTAAAAGAGCGTTTAAAAAATCTTTTCCATCGTGGCTGCCGACTTTCACCAATAACTATCTGGGTGATATGATTAATTGTAGCAACTTCAGCGATCGCTTTAGGAACATTGTAGCTCTTAACATGAAAAAATTCACCAGCAAATTCTCGGCACATTTTCTCACAGGTATCAATATGTAAACTTTCTTCTTTACTGAGGAAACGGTCAGGATCTGCAATAAATAAGGTATAAAATCTGGCGTTCATATAATTTGCCAATCGCGCTCCACGCCGTAATAATTGAATCGAATTTGGATAAGTAGATACACATACTAAAACTCGTTCATGGACATTGCGAACTTGTGGGGAAGAAATAGAGGTATTTGCTTCTTCTTCAACAGTATCAGCAACTTCTCTTAATGCTAATTCCCGTAAAGCAATGAGGTTACGACGCTGAAAAAAGTTTTCTAAAGATTGCTGAATTTTATCAGCAGCATAAATTTTACCTTCCCGCAGCCGCTCTTCTAGAGTTTCTGGAGTAACATCAATCACAACGACAGCATCAGCTTCATCTAAGAGAATATCGGGAATACGTTCTCGCACTACAACCCCCGTAATTCTAGCTACCAAATCATTCAAACTTTCCAAATGTTGAATATTGACAGTAGAATAAACATCTATACCCGCAGCTAAAATCAATTCTACATCTTGATAGCGTTTTTCTCTAGGTGAACCTGGTATATTTGTATGCGCTAATTCATCAACTAAAACCAATTGGGGAGAACGGGTTAAAATTGCTTCTGTGTCCATTTCCAGAAGGTTGATATTTTTGTGAATATTCGCTTTTTTAGGAATTACCTCCAGACCTTCTGCTTTTATAGCCGTTTCTTTGCGTCCGTGAGTTTCTAAAACGCCAATAACAACATCAATACCCTCTTGTTTAAGTTGATGTCCTTCCTCTAGCATTCTGTATGTTTTCCCCACACCAGGGGCCATACCAATAAATATTTTATGTTTTCCCCGTCGAGAAGGTAAAATATTGTAACTGTTAGGAGGTAGACTAGAAGGTGGATACATAAATTAAATTCAATAGTGATAATCAATAGTGATAATTTTCCCTTTTTGTACATTTTTACATATCCATAAAAATAATAATTTTCGTAAAGATTCTCAAGTGTGTATATTAAAATATGAGAGACTATAAAAAATTTTGATTTAAGATTTGGGTTATCAACCCCGTCTTCCCTAAGACGGCTTTTAGTATCATCATATTTTGTGGGAGATTAATCAACCACACCGGGATAAGTCCCCAAAAATTCAAGTGTAGTATCGAGGTTGGCTTTCAGAATATGGAAACATTAGAATTCATCATTTATCCAGACGGTCGAGTCCAAGAAAAAGTCACCGGTATTATCGGTGTCTCTTGTGCTGAAGTCACAGCAGCTATAGAAGCCCAGCTAGGAAGAGTGTTGAGTCATGAGCCAACTTCTGAGTTTTTTGCCACCAACAACACAGAAAATACTGTGACGAATACGCAAACTGTCCACAGCCAATGGTAAATTATCCAACCAATTAATTTTTTTTGATTACAAACCACTATGTCACACTTTAGCCAAATCAAGACACAAATCCGCAATCTCGAATCCTTGCAAGATGCCCTTTCCGCCTTGGGAATAGACTGGAAACCAGGACCTAGTGAAGTGCGCGGTTATCGTGGTCAAACTCAGTCCGCAGAAGTAACAATTGAGCAGGAAAATGGTTATGATATCGGTTTTAGATGGAATGGTCAAGAATACGAATTAGTTGCAGATTTACAATATTGGCAGCAAAATCTATCTGTAGATGGGTTTTTGCGTCAAGTTACCCAAGGTTATGCTTATCAAACGGTAGTTAAAGAAACTACTAAAGTAGGCTTCCAAGTAGCTGAACAACAACAAAATGAAGATGGTTCTATCCGTCTAGTAGTACAACGCTGGAGTACGTAATGCTTGAGTTCCTGCCGTCACGAGAAGAACAAGAAGATCACCGTTCTGGCTTAGAACCAGAACTGGGGAGTTTTTGGCAAGATATTCCTGAACGTTCCGGTTTAGAACCGGAATTAGGCGGTGTGGTTCGGCAGAAAGGCGTTTATGTAGATGAAATTACTTGTATTGGCTGTAAACATTGCGCTCATGTTGCCCGTAATACTTTCTTCATTGAAGAAGATTATGGGCGATCACGTGTAATTCGTCAAGATGCGGACACAGAAGAGATAATTCAAGAAGCAATAGATACCTGCCCTGTTGATTGTATCCACTGGGTTGACTATACTGAACTGAAAAATCTAGAAGCCGACAGAAAATATCAAGTAATTCCTATCGCTGGTTATCCAGTACAACATGGTGTAGCCACGACAGAAAAACGCCGGAGGAAACAAAAGTTACAAAAATCCAGTCCTTAAATTACCCACAATTTCCGTAATTACGCCAAACAGCACAAAAGTAGGTGTAATTCATCAATTACTCCTACTCAAAAATAGGTTTTATCGCTAGTATACGTCGGTTATTAGTCAAATCTTCCCTAAGTAAGTTCTATTTTTCAAATATAATAAACATAAGAAAAAATATATTAAATAATAAATAAAACTTATGAATTGAAAAAATCTTTTTTTTCGGTTGAAGCCCATTGACTTTTTTCTCTGGAAGTGATATTTTTATAATGGGACTGTATCCCTAAATTAAAATTTTGCTCACACTCGATTATTATTAATATCAATATACTACCACAATTAACCCCGTCTTAACACCTCTCAATTTGTAAGCGACTTTTAAAAAAATTATTAAATTCTAAAAATAAATAATTTAAACTTATCAAGTATTGGAAAATATGCAGAAGAGAGATTTAACAAAGTAATGATACATTCTCGTTGCAGTTATAATGGTTATTATGGTTATAATCTCACTTAGTTGCAGGGATAAGAAATTAAACACGAATAAACTCGGAAACTGCTGTATTTTGGCTGAGAATGACAACAAAGCGGTTGTATAAGTCTGAAAATAAAAGAGTATTCTCTAAAGTTGCACACTTCTACAAGCAAGAGAACTGTTTCCCTAGAAACAGTAAATTATTAGTTAGGTTAGTTAGAATTTATGGAAATCGTGGAAATTATCAAAATCTCCCTCACTACATCTTAACCAGTGCTTAATTACCTTATGGATTGATATTTACCATTGAATTTGGCTAGTTTTTGTATCCTATTAGACTGTTATAATTTCTTAGTTCTTACTTAACTAAAGGTTATCAATTGAGTAATTGTATTATTAGAAGTTATCTTGGGTATGCAATGGCGTGCCACTATCATGCAGATGAATTGGATTAGTTTACTAAAAGCGCAACAAACTGACTTCTTAAACCGTGTGAAAAAACCAAAAACGGCGGATCTTTCTCTTTTAGAAAGTCGAGTTAAAGGTTATCACAGTGAAGTAATGGCATTTGCGGGGGATTCATTAACAAAGATTCTCGAATGTTCCCGTCAGCAAGCCGAAATTCTCGCCAAAAATCCGCCACCGATACCACCTGAATACCCTGAATACCCTGATTGGATAATTCCCTTTCCTACCTATTTTCAACGTCAAGCTGAGGATTATCTGGTTCGTGAACAAATTGTAGATCGGATGATAACAGCACGGTTAGGAAAATTGGTGAAAAAAGTGCCACAAGACACTTTAGAAAATATGGTTTTAGATGATGAGGGAAATTTACATAATCAAAGTAAATTTACTTATTTATTGGCTCATAACCCAAAGGTGAGTATTCAAATTCATGTAGCAGATGGAGAAAGTTTTAACAGTATCAAAAAAGATAAAATCCGTTGGTCTGTTAGTCAAGAAGATATTAATAACCACCAGGTATTAATTTTTTTGTGCTTGTTTTATCCAGGAAATACACAATTAGGATACAAAAAACAAACTGTGATTACTGGGTTTTTACCGGCAAATCAACTAGAATTTCCAGAATCAAAGACTTATTTAAATCCTAGTAGTTTGTTGTATGCAGGGGGATTAAATTGGTATTTACAATCTCTTGGTGAAAAACAAGATGATGTACCAATAACTGACGAGAAAACCGTAGTGGAGACAATTCAAACCTTACCATCAGATCATCCAAAAAAGAAAATTATTGGTGATTGGGAATACTGGCAAACATTGAAAGGACATACTAGAGGTATTAACTGTTTAGCTTATGCTATCAAAACTTTGGTAGTTAAAGAAGTCAGGTGTAAAAACGTCAAAACCATCCCGATTTTAGCTAGTGGTAGCAGGGGAGAAACAAAATTATGGGATTTAGCCAAAGGTGAATTAATTGAGACATTATCAGAATATCCTTGGGTGGTTTCTGACTTAGTAGATGAAGTTAATGCTTTGGCTTTTAGTACCGACGGACAAACATTAGCGACTGTAGGTGCAGATTCCACCGTGAAAATTTGGCATACTGGGGCGTTAGACCTCATTGATATCCTGCATAAACATCGTGGAGATGTGCGTTGCGTGGCGTTTACACCCGATGGTAAAATGTTAGCAACAAGTGGCCATGATCGCAAGATCTTATTTTGGAATTTGCGCGATCGCCAAGTCGAAAATACGCTATATTTAGATGATACAGCAGCCCATTCCATGGTGTTAAGTCAAGATGGCAGAATTTTAATTACGGGTAGCTATCGCAAAATCAAAGTGTGGGAAACATCCTCAGCACAAAATCAGAAAAATTCCCAAGATACACAACCAATATACACCCTGATGGGTCATTCTCACATTGTTAGTTCCTTAGCTATTAGTGCTGATGCTAAATTTTTAGTCAGTGGTAGTCAAGATCAAACTATTCGAGTTTGGAATTTAGCTACTGGAGAATTAGTTCACACTCTCAAAGGACATCGAGATAGTGTTAATGCAGTTGCTTTAAGTCCAGACGCACAAATTATTGCTAGTGGTAGTGCTGATAAAACCATCAAATTGTGGCATTTACAATCTGGAGAATTATTAGGGACATTTACAGGTCATACTCACACAGTGACAGCTTTATCATTTACTGATTCCGGTGAAATGTTAGTCAGTGGAAGTTTGGATAAAACAATTAAAATTTGGCAGCGGAGTTAAGTTAAAACTATGATTGTGTCTACAAGTTTGTACCATTTTAACAATTGGTACAAATTTTGTACCAATAACTACTGTATTTGCTGCCTTTTTCGTAATTTTAATTGAGTACAGTTACCGAACTGGTAAGTTACTCTCACCCGATTTTTTATCAATACATATATTTGAACATTATCGTTGATAATATAACTATGCTTTCTAGTTACCAATTATGACTATAGCCACTGAACGCCAGATTACACTAGAAGATTTTGTCAAGTTACCAGAAACTAAACCAGCATCAGAATTTATTAACGGGGAAATCCTGCAAAAACCTATGCCACAAGGTGAACACAGCTTAATTCAGACTACTTTTATTGAAGTTGTCAATGGACTCACTAGAACTCAAAAAATTGCCATAGCCTTCCCAGAACTACGTTGTACTTTTGGTGGTAGTACCATTGTGCCTGATATTGCCGTGTTCCGGTGGGAGAGAATTCCCAAAACTGAATCTGGGAGAATTGCTAACCGTTTTGAAATTCATCCTGACTGGGTAATAGAGATTCTTTCTCCTGAACAACCACAGAAAAAAGTCTTAACTAAATTATTGCATTGTTCCCGCCATGGAACTGAATTAGGTTGGTTATTAAACCCAGAAGAAGAAAGTGTATTGGCTGTCTTTCCTGGACAAAAAATAGAAATATATGAAAGTGACGATAAATTACCAGTTCTAGAAAATATAAATTTAGAATTAACGGTTCAAGAGATTTTTGGTTGGTTGAGTTTTAATTCATAATTATCAAAGGCGGGAAAATCCCGCCTGAATATTAAAACTGTTGTAAAAAGCGTAAATCGCTATTATACAAACGACGAATATCATCAATTTGATGTAACACCATTGCAAAACGTTCTACACCAAAACCCGCTGCAAATCCACTATAAACTTCAGGATCATAACCTACAGATTTCAAAACATTGGGGTCAACCATACCGCAACCCATAACTTCTAACCAACGTCCTTTCCATTGTAAATCTACTTCGGCTGAAGGTTCAGTAAAAGGGAAATAACTGGCGCGAAAACGAATTGGTAAATCGCCAAATATTGATTGTAAAAATATCTTGACAGTTCCTTTCAGGTCTGTAAAAGTCAGTCCTTCATCTATGGCTAAAAGTTCAATTTGATGGAAAACTGCTGAGTGGGTCGCATCTACATCATCTCTACGATATACTCGACCTGGGGCAACAACTCGAATGGGTGGTTCTTCCTTTTCCATGTAGCGAATTTGCACCGATGAAGTATGAGTTCGCAGTAAATTACCATCTGGTAAATAAAAGGTATCCTGCATATCGCGGGCTGGATGATCTGGGGGGGTGTTCAGAGCTTCAAAATTGTAGTAATCTGTTTCCATTTCTGATCCTTGGGCAACGGTGTAACCCATGCCGACAAAGATATCTAGGGTTTGGTCAATAATGCCATTGAGGGGATGAATCCGACCTTGGGGACGGTAAATACCAGGCATGGTGACATCTATGGTTTCAGCCTCTAGCTGTGCCTGAATTTGCGCCGCTTCTAAAAATGTGCGTTGTTGGTCAAGGCTGTTTTGAATAGCTTCTTTAACAATATTAGCGATCGCCCCAATTTTAGGACGTTCCTCCGCGCTCATTTGCCCCATACTTCGTAATAACGCCCCCAATTGCCCCTTTTTACCCAAATAGTTAACTCTGAGTTCTTCTAGGCGTTCTAGGGTATCAGCAGAGGCGATCGCTGTTTCCCCTTCCTGCCGTAATGCTAAAAGTTGATCCTCTAAATTGTTAGTCATTAGTTATTAGTCATTGGTGATTAGTCATTAGTCTATAGTAGGGAACAGGTGACAGGGAAGAGGTGACAGGTAACAGGAAACAGGGAAGAGGTAATATTTTTTACTATCCGCTATCCGCTATCACCTGCCACCTATCTGCTATCACCTATCTGCTATCACCTGTCACCTGTCACCTATCACCTGTCACCTATCAACTGACATAATGAAATTACTAATTAGCAACGATGATGGAATTTCTGCTTTGGGTATTCGTACCTTAGCCAACACCTTAGCAGCAGCGGGTCATGAAGTGACAGTAGTTTGTCCAGATCGAGAGAGGTCGGCAACAGGTCATGGATTAACCTTACTGCAACCAATCCGCGCCGAAATAGTAGAATCTGTTTTTGATCCTGATATTAAAGCTTGGGCTTGTGATGGCACGCCTTCAGATTGTGTAAAATTGGCATTATGGGCTTTATTAGATTCTCCACCCGACTTAGTGCTATCTGGAATTAACCAAGGCGCAAATTTAGGGACAGAAATTCTCTACTCTGGGACTGTTTCGGCCGCAATGGAAGGAGTAATTGAAGGTATTCCTAGTGTTGCGTTTAGTTTAACCAGTCATACTCATAAAGACTTTCAACCAGCGGCTAAATTTGCGGAAGTCCTAGTCGCCAAAATTGCCGCCCAACCACTACCAGAATCAATGTTACTTAATGTTAATGTTCCTCCTATATCCTGGGAAGAAATTGCTGGTGTTACCCTGACCAGACAATGTGTCAGACGCTACGTGGATGTTTTTAATAAGCGAACTGATCCCAGAGGTAAAACTTACTACTGGTTAACCGGAGAGGTGATAGAAAATGTAGAACCACCCCTAGAGTTAAATTTACCAAACCACATCCCTCTTGATATTCATGCCATTGAAAAGAATTATATCAGCATTACGCCTTTACAGTATAATCTGACCTATGGCTATGGACTGACTCAGCTATCTACATGGGAATTTAACCCCTAACTTTACACATATTTGATATTTGTTAGAAACACATTTTCAAAAATTAAATGTGTATTTCCTAGAACCTTTGTAGAGACGTGACCCTAAAATGTCATTTTTACCGATTTCAGGTTTATTTTAGTGCAAAGATTGGCATGGGGATAAAGTATTGGGTATTTTATGGGTATTTTAATAAAAATCTAAACTCAAACTAAATCCCGGTAAGATATCTTCTCCTAATAATTTTGTAGGTAGATTTCGTAGTTCTACATCTTTTCCTGAACGATAAATTTCTACTTCTTGTTGTTGAGGATTTATTAACCATGCCAGTTTTACTCCTGCATCCATATATTCTTGCATTTTCTGATGCAGAGTTTTTAAATCGTCTGTTGCTGACCTTAATTCAATCACAAAATCTGGTGCAATGGGGGGAAATTTGCGTTTTTCTTCGGGAGTGAGTGCTTCCCAACGTTCTTTTTTAATCCAAGCTACATCGGGAGAGCGATCGCCACCATTTGGTAATTTAAATATAGTAGAAGAACTAAAGGTGTAACCTAGTCCTGTTTGCCGATTCCAAACACCTAAATCAATAATCAAATCAGCCTCTCGATTACCGCTTTCTCCCCCCACTGGTGGCATAATAATTAATTCTCCCCTAGCTGTCCGTTCAAGTTTTAAATCGCCGTTTTTTTGACATAGTTGATAAAACTGTTCATCGGTAAAATTAACTGTGTTTAAATTTAGTTTTAAAGCACTCATAACCATACAAATAACCTGGTTAGTGACTGTAATCCTCATATTTGCCAGATCCCCAACTTTATGAGGAAGTCGGGGATCTCAACACTTGATTTCAGGATAACAGAAACTAACCGAAATGTTTGATAATTGCGTCAGCAAATTCAGAACATTTTAAAGGTTGTACAGGTGGTTCAATTAACCGCGCTAAATCATAAGTAACTTGACCATTTGCTATGGCTGCACCTAATCCTTTTTTAATCAAATCTGCGGCGGCTTGCCAACCCATATATTCTAACATCATCACACCGGAAAGAATCACAGAACCGGGGTTAATTTTATCTAACCCAGCGTGTTTTGGTGCTGTACCATGAGTGGCTTCAAAAATCGCGCAGGAATCGCCAATATTTGCCCCTGGACCCATGCCTAAACCGCCAACAATAGCAGCAGCAGCATCAGATAAATAATCACCGTTCAGGTTCATTGTAGCCAGAATAGAATACTCATCTGGACGAGTTTGAATTTGTTGAAAGATACTATCAGCAATGCGGTCATTGACCATGATTTTCTCTTTCCATTGGCCATTGCCGTGGCTTTCCCAAATTGTATTCAGAACTGTTTCTACTTCTTTGACAATTTGGGCTTTTTTCTCTGGTGTTAAAGCATCAAAACCAGGATCAATTTGACGGGCGTTTTCTTCTGCGGAAATATTGGGATTTTTCTCTTTATTTCCTAATATCCAAGATTCCCGTTCTGTAACAGTTTCTTGACGAAATTCCGTAGTAGCCAGTTCATAACCCCAGTCACGAAAAGCTCCTTCGGTATATTTCATAATATTGCCTTTATGCACCAAAGTGACTTGTTGCTTATTTTTAGGCAATAACAAAGCGTGTTTAATCGCACGTCTAACTAAACGCTGAGAACCAGTTTTACTGATAGGTTTGATACCGATACCAGCATCAAGGGGAATTTGCTTTTTACCGTGTTCTGTTGTAGCAGGTATTAACTCTTCGTTGAGTATTTTAATGAGGCGATTCCCTATTTCACTACCTTGTTTCCACTCAATTCCCAAATAAATATCTTCCGTATTTTCCCGATAAACAATAACATCCAATTTTTCAGGAGTTTTGTGAGGAGAAGGTGTACCAGCGTAATAACGACAAGGACGCACGCAAGTATACAGATCAAAGATTTGGCGTAATGCGACATTTAAAGAACGAATCCCTCCACCAACGGGAGTAGTCAAAGGTCCCTTAATCGCTACGCCATATTCTTTAATAGCCGTCAATGTATCCTGGGGTAAATATTGATATGTTCCATATAAATCACAGGCTTCATCACCAGCATAAACCTTAAACCAGCTAATTTTTCTTGTGCCATTATATGCTTTTGCTACTGCGGCATCAAGCACTTTTTCCGTTGCAGGCCAAATATCTATACCCGTACCATCACCGCGAATAAATGGGATAATGGGATTTTCAGGAACAACCGGTTCACCATTTTTGAAGGTAATTTTTGCGCCGGTGGTGGGAGGAGTAATCTTTTCGTACATAGTTAACACATTCCAAATAGAAGAAGTTCACCAACTTAGGAGTCAGGAGTATTTATTCTGTCACTCCTGGATTTTGTCACTCCTTAGCTGATAAAGTATTGTGGGCTAGGATTTCACTAAAGCCACCGGGAGTGATTTTTTCAGATACACACTCCGGGGTTTTCCAAATTTCCCCAAGATTTGAAGTAAACTACTTTTCGCTATTTGTGCTTCATTTTGTAGAATAACCGATAGCAATAGATAGTTTATTCACGCTCACGCTAACACGAGTAATGGCATGACAGACCCAATGATTGTATCAGGCACTACAAATGATCTTGACTCCCTCCGCCAAAAGTTAATCGCTGGGTCCGAAAAAGTCCAACAACAAATCATCCCGCAGTTAGCTGACTTGGGTAATGATGGGTTAGAGGTATTGAAGGAATTTTTGCTGAAACGTCGTGACCACCCAGCAACTTGGATTGATGGCCAAGTCTACCAAGTCATTTACAATACTGATGCACCGACAAGTCAGGAATTTCTACAAACTAACTTTCCTGAAGGAATTGTACCTCTAAAATCGGACTGTGGGATCAGTTACAATTCTTTGCAAAAGCTACTTGTAAATCAAGATTTTCAAGCAGCAGACCTCTTGACAATTCAGAAGATGTGTGAAGCAGCAGGTTCTCAAGCAGTAAAAAGAAAATGGCTATACTTCACAGAAGTCGAAAGTCTATCAATTCAAGACCTACGCACTATTAATCAACTTTGGGTAGTTCACTCACAAGGTAAATTCGGCTTTTCCGTACAACGAGAAATTTGGTTAGGTTTAAATAAAAATTGGGTTAACCTCTGGCCGAAAATCGGCTGGAAGAATGGTAATAACTGGACAAGATACCCCCACGGGTTCACCTGGGATTTAACTGCCCCTAGAGGTCATCTACCCCTCTCTAATCAATTGCGTGGGGTACGGGTAATGTCTTCTCTGTTGTGTCATCCTGCTTGGAATAAGTAGGTGTTTTACTATACTGAATATTTTTTTCACGCACAAGACGCAGAGGCGCGAAGATAAGAAGGGTGTATTATTGGTATAATTAATGATGATTAATTCTGAAATATTCTCTCAATATGGGAGATATATTCAATAATTTTTCATCATTTTCTAATTTGGTTAATAAAAATCTTCTTGTTAATGATTGTAACCCGTTTATTATATCCATTGATGACAATGATAAAAGCTGTTAAAGTTCACTATCTAAAGAAATCATTTCTTTTATTTGGTACAGACAAAGATATTATTTCTATTGCTGATAATTTTGATGCTCCATTAGAAGAATTTGAAAATTAACCATGCAAGTTAGCATTTTTTATTGTTTATTTAACCATCCTTCTAAATTAGAGATTCTACTAAAATAATTAATTGCCAAATTAGCTAATACCTGTTGAATATTAGTATTACCAAATTCCTTAGTATTCTCACTAAAAAAAACTTTATCCGTTGATAAATTATTTTCAGCATGAGCTAAAATAACCTGTAAAATAAAATCATCTCTTCTTTGATTTTTCCCAGGTAGCAAAGGATTATTTAAAGTAGCTTCTAACATTTTAATGCTTGGTTCAATTAATTCACCATGATTTTTTAAATATTCGATAATATTCAAAAAACGCTTTCTAAAATCCCGTAATACTTTTCCATAATCAATCAAACAAAGTTCTAAATAATTGGCAAAAGATTGAGAATTAGTTAATTCTTTATTTCGTTTAGCTTCATTCATTTCTATTTGAATAGTTTGAGAAAAAGATTGACTACGTTTTTCTTCTCTTTCTATCGCTACCAGAGTTTCCATTAAACAAATACTAGGAATAACAAACTTTAAATTTTCTGAGGAGTCATAGACAAAATTTTCTAATTCTTTATTTCTCCCTTTCGCAATTGCCATAATTGAATTAGTTTCTAAATAAATAATCATAATAATTCTAACTCCTCTGTTGTACCATCAAACAAAAGAGTAAATAAGCCAATTTCCTTCATTTCCTTAATGTAAGGGGGGGTCTCACTTTTCCAATGATAAGCTAAATCTCTTAACCATGATTGAGTTAGAGTTATTAAAGTAGATTGATAGATGATGCCTTCAATACTGCCTGGATCATAATGTTCTAAAACCTTTTTCGTGTCCAATCTTGCTACTTCTCTAAAAGTCGGACTCTTAAAGATTCTCATGACATTAGAATTAACAAACATTAAAAAAGGAATATGCTGGTATTGTTCCATTTTTAAGATATTAAGATCCGGGGAAGAATACATAGCGGAAAATCTCACATCTATCATTAAAATAGATTTATCATCCTT
Source organism: Dolichospermum planctonicum (assembly GCF_005402965.1). Taxonomy (GTDB): domain Bacteria; phylum Cyanobacteriota; class Cyanobacteriia; order Cyanobacteriales; family Nostocaceae; genus Dolichospermum; species Dolichospermum planctonicum. The sequence continues at coordinate 112,964 of NZ_BJCF01000005.1, read as the reverse complement.
ATCTTTAGCAGTAATTGCTGGTTGAAAATCAATTACAGTTGGAGGTTGTATTTTTAGCATGGTATTTTACCTCTTAATTAGAGTTTATATTTTTTTATTATAAATCAAATTCTTATGATCTTATTTGAATTTTGATTACATCGAATTATAACGAAAAACATCTAATTATATTTCGTTTACCGGTCTAATGAAGTACACACCTACAGCACTTCTCAATGTTATGAGGTACAAGAACCCCACCCCCAAACCCTCCCCGCAAGCGATAAGGGGGCTTAAGATGTACCTCATAAGAGCGGAAACGGCTGTATTTATTCACTGTTCCCTAAAACTAAAAAACTTTATACCTCACGAGCATAGGAACTGCTATATCAAGCTTAACTATAAAGTTCCAGATTTCATATCACTATTCCGGTTGATAATTGTTGATTATCAGCAATTTCTGTAGATTTTTCTCCCTAAAAGTGCATAAAATTCAGTAGTTAAGTAACTAATATTTATGATCAATACTGATGTTATCACTAGATATCAATGTTAGAATGCTACTATTAATTTCAAGTAAGTCAGCCTAGTCCAGTTTACAACAGTAGCACTGGAACGGAGGAACCAAATTATTTATGGGGCGTATTTTTGTCTTGATTAGTTGATTAATTTGAGTTTTAAAGTTCAAACACCCTCTAAAATAAAGTAAAAAGGGGTATCTCTCAACCCTAGCCCGTCAGCTAACTTCCTAGGCATTGAGAGGAGACTGAAGAGACAGAATCATAATAATTAATTATAATGACGTTCTGATCTCATCAGTGTCCAAGGTTGGTACTATCTAATTTAATTTCTTTGTACCCGCGCTTAACTCTGCTGAGGTAAAATAAATGATATTGCAACTAAATTTAGCTGCCATTGTTGCAGTTGCTAGTCAAACTGTGTGGAGAAAGGCCAAATCAGTAATTTTTCAAGATACTTTCTTATTCCCGGCCTTAGGCTGTTTAGGAATTATTTTATTATGGTGGGTGGTAGCATTAGCTAATCATGAATTAATGCCTACACCACCAGAAGCTTTAATTGCTAATTGGGACTATATTTTACATCCATTTTATGAAAGAGGTCCAGGTGATTTAGGAGTTGGTTGGTTATTATTAGCCAGTTTACGCCGGGTAATATTGGGATTCAGTTTGGGTGCTTTAGTGGCCATTCCTTTGGGTTTTTTAATCGGAATGTCTAGACCGGCAATGCTGGCTTTTAATCCCATTATTCAGATTTTTAAACCAGTATCTCCATTGGCTTGGTTGCCCATTTCTTTATCTCTTTTTAATTTAGCAGATCCTTCCGCTATTTTTGTCATTTTCATTACGTCGCTATGGCCAACAATTATTAATACTGCTTTGGGAGTTTCTAGCGTCCCCAAAGATTATTTAGATGTAGCGCAGGTTTTAGAAATGCCGCGCTGGCGACAAATTACTAAAATCATTTTACCTGCTAGTTTACCTTATATTTTTACTGGTTTGCGAATTAGTTTAGGCATTGCTTGGCTAGTAATTGTAGCTGTAGAAATGCTCACCGGGGGAATAGGAATTGGCTTTTTTGTTTGGGACGAATGGAGTCGTTTAAATCTGAGTTCTGTCTTTTTAGCAGTGTTTATAATTGGTTTAACAGGGTTGATTTTAGATTATGCTGTGGGCAAAATTCAAGAGTTAGTTACTCACCGTCCAGGAGGTTGATGATTTTTTGCTGACCCAAAGGAGCAGACAAGTTTAAGAGAATTTTCCAATTATTAATGATTAATATTATGAGTGAAAATCATTTAACTCGCAGGGATTTTATTGCGGGAATGGGTGCAACAACTGCGGGAATTATATTATCTTCCTGTGCTGTTTCTGGAGATAGGTCTGCTAAAGGACTAACAGAGGAAGCTTTAGCGGTGACACAGGTAGTTAGACCCCAAGATTTAGAGAAACCTAATATTACGGTTGGTTATGTCCCTGTTAATGATTGTGCGCCATTTGCGATCGCTTGGAAAAAAGGATTTTTCCGTAAATATGGCTTAAATGTCACACTCAACCGGGAAGCTAGTTGGGCTACTTCCCGCGACGGCTTGATTTTTGGTCGTCTCGACGCTTCTCCTGTCGTTTCCGGTGCTGTCACTAATGCTAGAATTGGCGCAGAGGGTGCCCGTCATGCTCCCCTATGTGCTGCAATGACTATCCACCGACATGGTAACGCTATGACCATGAATAAGGAAATGTGGGACTATGGTATCCGTCCTTGGTACGAATATCAACAGAAATACGCTGAGGGGGCTTTAGAAGCCTTTGGAAGGGACTTTCGCGGCTATTTTGATCAACAACCTCCAGAAAAGAAAATCTGGGCTGTAGTCCTCAGTTCTGCCATTTATGAATATTTCGCTCGTTATCTTTCTGCTGCTGCGGGTGTTGATCCTCTTAAAGAATTTCGGGTGATCATTGTTCCTCCACCACAAATGGTGACAAATATGAGAATTGGCGCCATGCAAGCTTACATGGTGGCTGAACCTTGGAATACTAGAGCAATTACGGGCAATGAAGGTATTGGTTTTACCTTTGCTCAAGGTAAGGAAATATGGCATGGACACCCAGACAGACTATTGGGGGTAATGGAATCTTTTATTATTAATTACCCTAAAACTTACCGTTCTTTAGTAAAAGCCATGATAGAAGCTTGTCAATATTGTAGCCAACCTGAAAATCGTCAAAAAATAGCCGAATTACTCACAGAACGTGCTTTTACTGGTGCAAAACCCAAAAAATCAGGTGTTCCTATTACCAAGTTTACCGGACCGGGAATTATTGGCAATTATAACTATGGTGGTTTTGATGGTCAAGACCGCACTATAAAAGCATATGATACCACAATCTTTTATGATCTTCCTAACACTATTCCCCACGAAATAGGAGAACATTCAACATTTTTATGGCGTTCTCGCAGTCTTTGGTTAATGACTCAAGCAGCCCGTTGGGGACAAATTAAAGAAATTCCTAAAAACGCCGAACAAGTAGCCGCAAAAGGTTGGAGAACAGATTTATATCGGGAAATAGCCACAGAAATGGGTATTCAATGTCCCACAAATGATTATAAGGTTGAACCTCCAGAAGCATTTATAGATAAAAAAGGATTTGATCCTAGTGATCCTGTAGGATATCTTCATAGTTTTGATATTCGCGCTAATGCTCCTGCTCGATTTTTTATGTCTTAAAAAAAGTTAATTATATCAAGGGTGATTAATCATGGCCTATCCAACTTTAACAGATAATAATACTACAAAAAGCCAACGAAACGGATTTTTAGAAATCGAGAACTTAGTTAAATCTTATCCCACCCCAGATAAAGGCAAATTTGTCGTTTTAAATAATATTAATTTAACTATTGGTGAAGATGAATATATTTCTGTAATTGGTCATTCTGGCTGCGGTAAATCGACATTATTAAAAATAATTGGCGGTTTTGAAAAAGCTACTTCTGGTTCTGTACGTTTAGAGGGAAAAGAGATTCGTAAACCAGGAGCAGAGAGAATGATGGTATTTCAAAATTACTCATTATTACCCTGGTTAACCGTCCGCGAAAATATCCGTTTAGCTGTAGATGAAGTATTAAAAAATGCTAATCGTGCCGAAAAAATTAGCATTGTCAATGAACACTTAGCTATGGTAAACTTGACAGCAGCGGCTGACAAATATCCTGATGAAATTTCTGGAGGGATGAAACAAAGGGTAGGTATTGCTAGAGCTTTAGCAATTCGTCCCAAAATGTTATTAATGGATGAACCTTTTGGTGCTTTAGATGCTTTAACTCGTGGTAAATTACAACGTCAAGTATTAGATATTTGGGAACATCATCGTCAAGCAGTTATGATGATTACCCATGATGTGGACGAAGCAATTTATATGTCAGATCGGATCATTTTAATGACTAATGGACCATCTGCAAACATTGGAGAAATTTTAACAGTTCCTTTTGCACATCCTAGAGATAGAATGGCCATGCGCAACTCAACGGAATATTTTGAACTCCGCAACCACGCTCTTAATTTTCTGGACCAAAATTTTACCCCAGAAGAGTAATAATTGGCGTTGCTGATTTCAGGAGAAAAACACAATTCATACCGCTATTATGCAACAACTAATAATCAATTAACATTGAATAATTCAGTAAAAATAAACTGGGGTGTTTTTTTGATTATCTATCAGGTATAGCTTTCAACCCTGTAACTTTCAAAACCTCAGTTCTACCTTTTCTGACTGTCAAAGTAGAATCAGCATTACCATTTTCAGTAATGGCTTGTTCTAAAATGTAAGTGTAATTTCCACCTTTCCAAACTGTACGACATACACCATGACGACAAACAACTTTACCTCCTGTTAAACTCACACATTTACCATTAGCATCACATCCTTGATAACTCACATTTCCTTTACCATTCACCCCATTCCAAGAGTTGCTATTACTAATAGCAATCTTCCATTTACCATCACTCAAGGTGTATGAATCTTTTTGGGAAACTTTATTCACAACTTCCATTTTAGTAATGATTGATTCTTTGCGACTTTTCCCACAGGGTTCTACACTCTGACAATCATTAACTGATGTTACTTCATAAATAGCGCGGACTTTTTTATTTATAAATTTCTTCTCGTCAGCGCAAATTTCAAAACTCGCGCCCACATTGTGTTCTATTCCTTTATTATCTACTAAGGTGACATAACACATTAAATCACCATTGACTATTTTTTTAACTGTTCCCTCCTTTGGTTGTTGATTTGCACCTTTTTTAGTCTTCTTACTGTTGTCTAGGTTTTTACCAACAGGTTCTTTCTTCTCTTGTGTTTCTGATTGTAGAGAAGATGCTTGTTTATTCTGTTTTTCACTTGCTACTACCAGATCAGTTTTCATTTTATTTTGTGTTACAGTAGCAGCAGCTTCTTCTTTAAATGTATCCTTTAGTCCACTAGCGCAAGCTATCAAAGATACACAGCTAAGAATTACAGCAATTGGGGAAATTGATTTTTTCATTGTGAAATTGCACTATTTGATTATTTGAGAATATTTCTGTATTTTAACATACTCCTAATTATGCTTTTCTTTGATATTGATCTAAAATTTTTATGTATCTATCAATTAAGATACTAGCCAAAATTATCCAATCTACCAATCCAATCTACCAAATAAGACATTTATGCTACTGCAACCAAATCAACGAATTAAATTAGATGACTCAGATGATCAGTTATTCTATAGTTACCCCCGCTTTGTCACTCATGTAGATGAGGGTTTTATTCAGCAATTAACGGATTTGTATCGTCAGCGAATCCCAGCTAATGCGCGGATTCTTGATATGATGAGTAGTTGGGTATCCCATTTACCCACAGATAGAGATTTTGCTCATGTAGAAGGCCATGGACTTAATGCTGAGGAATTAGCCCGAAATCCTCAATTAAATCATTATTTTGTCCAGAATCTCAACATAAATCCTCAGTTACCTTGCTTAGATCAAGAGTTTGATGCTGTTATTAACTGTGTTTCTGTGCAGTATCTTCAATACCCAGAGGCTGTATGTTCTGAAATACACCGGATTCTTAAACCTGGTGGGATAGCAATTATTAGTTTTTCTAACCGGATGTTTTTTCAAAAAGCTATTCAAGTTTGGCGAGACGGTTCAGAAGCTTTTAGGGTAGAATTGGTCAAGGGCTACTTTAGGTCAATACCAGGATTCTCAACCCCAGAAGTAATTTGCTCAAAGTCAACAACGCCAAATTTTTTACAGTGGTTGGGAGTACCCGGAGGAGATCCTTTTTATGCGGTTATAGCTCATCGCCTAGTCTAGTGTATAATCCAAAAATATCAAAAAATATGTGATTCCCAATACATTCGATAATTATTTAAAAGTAAATTTTCTGGTTTAATGGGTGACAACACAAGCCTAACTATCAAGGAGAAGCCAAAAATGGTAACAAATCGTGGACGGAGAATTTTAGCTGCTGTATTACTATCATTTGTCTTGCTGACTACGGCTTGTTCACCAAAACCACCTAGTCGCTTTGATCAGGTACAACAGGAAAGTACCCGACAAAAAAGCGGACAGGCTGTAGTTAAAGATGCGACTCAGGGTAGCAAATTAAATCAATTCTTCCCTGGTAGTGATGATGGTTATGATCGAGTTTATACCCAAGAGAAAAAAGGCTTTTCGGAGGCCAACCTGAAAAAAGATGGTAAAGTAGTTGCTCAATTGGCAATTTCTGATACCAGCAGTATACCGGGAGCAGCGGCGAAATTTGCTAACAGCACTGAGAAAATAGGCGGTTATCCCTCTATACAACTTGGAAAAACTCAAACTTCGGTTTTGGTGAATAAGTACCAAGTCAAGGTTATTTCTAAAGATCCATTATTCACAGCTAATGATCGCGCAATATGGATAGAGAAGTTTAATCTTGATGGTTTAGCTAATTTGAAATAGTTAGCTAACTAATTAATGTTCCCGGTTATCTAGTTTAGGCCAGTGATTGGTAATTGGTAATTAAGAAAATTCTTGCCTATTTCCCAACTAGCAATTGACATGAATACAAAACCATGAATACAAAATAAGGAGATTTTTGTGAGTAAACCAATTTACCAATTAGTTGATGAACTTCCTACCAATAATTTGACAGTTTCCCTATTAAATGCTTTGGATTTCGTTGCTCCCGGTGAATGGCACAATACGGTTGGTTTTGTGAATACCATTAAAACTGTTACTGGTGAAACAGACGAAGATCTAATTCAACAAATTGGCGAAAGAGCAATTTATCTATTTAACGACAAATCCCAAGGATATCAAACCGCGCTCTGGCTGTATCAAACTGTTGACGGTACAGATAAGGTTTTAGGTGCAGCCGCTTTAGCTAATAAAGTTGGGGAAAAAATTCCTTTTCTCGGTTTTTTAAACGCCGTGACTCCCAAAGCAGACAAAGCTCAAACTATTGATCTCACTTTGAAAATAGTTGCTGAAGTCGTCGCCTTTTGTCAAATTAATGGCATTCCTGGAGACAGTATTGGCGATTTTGTTGCTTCTTTAGGAGAGTATGCTGGAGAGTCCCTAATTCGCATGGTAGCATTAGTTTGTGTTGATGGTTTAATACCCCTTGGACCTGATTTTATTAACAAAGCCCTCTCTTGGATTAGTCAAACCAGTCCCCAAGATCTAAACCAAAACCAGACTTTCCAAAGCATCAAAAATACTATTCCTGGTGGTAGCGATGCTGGTAAACTCGACTTTATCGGTAACAGTTTTGAATCAGTTAGCGGTTGGATGAGTGGGCTGGTAACAAGCCATAATTTAACCCCACAAAAAGTAATTGGTAATTTGCAATCTTTCATGGAAATGTCTGATGACAAACTAGACTATCTAGCAGCATTTCTAGATGTGGCTACAAATTACTATGAACACACAGGAACACAAACCTTAGCACGGCGTTTAATTGAGCGAGCATTAGCGGAAATCTAGCAGTTAATTGCATAAAAAAATAACCCATGGGATCATCCTCAATCCTAGCAAGGCGGTTCAGGATGATCCCAATGGGACTAAAAATTTATCGTTTGAAGCGAGAACGCTGTTGACGGCGTTGTTTGTGTCTAGCGATAGCTTTACGCTTTTCTTTTTCTAAAGGTGTTTCAAAGTGACGCTTTTTCCGCATATCTTGGAAAATTCCCGCCTTGGAAACTTCCCGCTTAAATCTTCGCAATGCTGACTCAATACCTTCATTTTCACCTAAAACCACTTGTGTCATTCCTATTCCTCCTAATTCTGAATTAAATGCTTGACAGCCAGAAGTGACATACTCCACATCCTCCTTTTTTGATGAATGTGGGTTTCTCAGCGACTCTTTTTTGAAGACGTTAACTGAGCTTTAAGACCGTGTGTTCCACGGTTCTTTAATTAATCAAACTAAAATAAAATATTCCAGCAGCATTGAGCCTGGGGCTGTATCTGCTGGATACTCTAGATGTTAATTTTTTTTAAACAGACTTACTAGCGACGATTACCGCCACCACTGCGATCACGATCTCCTGCGATCACGATCTCCACCGCCACCGCCACCGCTGCGATCACGATTACCCCAACCGCCGCCGCCACCGCTGCGAGGAGAGCTTCTCTCTTCTTTGGGTTTAGCTTTGTTCACTTTTAAATCACGGCCCATCCATTCAGCGCCATCAAGTGCTTCAATGGCTGCGGCTTCTTCTGTTTCTTTTTCCATTTCCACAAAGGCAAAACCCCGTGGACGACCAGTTTCCCGGTCTGTAGGTAGCTGTACACGACCAACTGTTCCGTACTCCGCAAAAGCCCGTTTCAGGTCTTCCTCTGTTACCTGATAGGACAAATTACCAACGTAAATCGTCATAAAATGGGGTCTCCCAAATCAGAGAGTGTAGAGAGTTAGATTCGGAGAGACGTATTTAAAAAAATCTTAAAACGACTTACTCAACCGAAAATAATCCTTATTTCCCCAAGTATAGCACTACATGAGAATATTAACCCAAAATGGGCAAAATTTCCCAACAAAATCCCTAGCATTGTTAATTAACACTGCCTGAGGTTGAAGTAAACCGCGCGAGAATGATTTGTGCTTCTTGACACAGTACCTCATGATTTTGATAATTACTGGCCAGTAACTCTCCCCATTGATGAATGTCGCCGGTATTATATTTTAATGGCGTGCAGTCAAAATGGGTGAACTTGCCACCTGCTTCCGTGAGAATTAGTTCGGGGGCAGCCATATCCCAGTCTTTGGGTGCGGACTTACCGGAAAGGGAAATGTAAACATCTGCTTGCTGTTCAACTATCGCCGCAATTTTGCAACCGACGCTACCAATTGCCTTTTGATGTTGACAGGGTAGATGCTGTAACAGATATTCTAACCTATTGTGGCGATGCGAACGACTAACAACTAAAATTAAATCTTGAATATTTTTGGTTGTGTCAACTCGCACGGGTACAGAACCGCCGGCAGTTTCGATAAAAGTCCCACCACCTCTAGTGGCATAATACAACTTTTGTGTTTCTGGAACTGCTACCACAGCTAACATTGTCTGTGTTCCTTGGACTAAGGCAATATGAATTGCATATTCTCCAGTTTTGTTAATAAAGTCCTTTGTCCCATCTAAAGGGTCAATAATCCATACCCACTCAGAGGGATTTTTTCCCTGTTGTGATTTATAAGTTTCTTCGCTGATATAACCAAAGTCTTCATGACCTAAAGCGGTTTGTAACTGTGACAAGATATATTCACTTACAGCCAAGTCTGCAACTGTGACGGGTTCATTATCCTTATATTTGACATCTAAATTGGCTTTTTCACCAGTACCATGATAATAAGAACTAAGTAGACTAGCGGCACCCCAGCCTACTTCTCGGGTAATTGTTAATATTTCTGATAGGTCTTTCATTTGGGGATAAATTTGAGTGTGATTACACAATTAAACAACAAAAATACACAAATAGGGTTTTTAATTCAGCATTAAATATTTGCATTTAGCCAATTCCTTGTACCAAAATATTGACAAGCTTTAGCAGCAGTATTAGCAGCTAGTTCTAATGCTTGGACAAAACTATTTTCTAGGATATAGTGACAGAAAGCACCATGAAAAATATCTCCTGCCCCTAGTGTATCTACTGGCTGAATTTTTGGTACATTTACTGAATCCCGGACACCATTAGTTAAGTATTGTATGGGGTTTTCTCCTTGAGTAATGGCAATATGGGGAATGTTAAATTTTTGTAAATAGTTAAAAACATCTTGTTGATTTTGGCAGTGAGGAGGATAAAAATTAGCAGAACAAATAGCATAATCCACAAATGGTAATATTTCTGCAAATCTTGGTTTCCAACTACCACCATCAATGACAATGGGAATATTCTGGATTTTAGCATTTTGGGCGATAATTTTACCAATGTCCATTTGATGCCCGTCAATTAGAACAATATCAATATTTTCTAAATTGTCTAAAATACTGGCTGGGATAGAGTTAATATTTGCTTGAGTTTTCATGGCATTAATGGAAATTACCGCTCTTTCACCTGTACCTTGGGTGACAATAATAGAAGATACGGGTGGTGGTGTATCCTTGTGAGATTCTAAGTCAATAATGGCAACTTGGCAATTTTCTAAATCCCTAGAAATTAGCTGTGTGATCTCGTGAGAACCCAATACACCTAATACTGTGGCTTGGTTGCCTAAATGACTGAAAGTGACAGCGGCGTTTGTTGCAGGTCCTCCGGCTGCTACAGTATAATCAGTAGCGACTAACTTTTGATTATTTTGGGGAGGAGAGTCCGCGAAATAAATTAGATCTAAGGTAATTAAACCGACAAATAAACCTGAATTGGTCATTGGTCAACTTCTGAAGTTATTAAGTAAATTATAAGTAAATTATAGGAGAATTTATGAATTTAACTAGCCATGATCATGATTTTTATGCTTGGACTCAAGAACAAGCACAACTATTAAGAAACGGACAATTTAATCAAATTGATTTTCGTAATATTGCTGAAGAAATTGAAGATATGGGACGTTCGGAAAAACGAGAATTAGAAAGTAGATTAGAACTACTACTTATGCACTTACTTAAATGGCAGTTTCAATCTAACTTGCGTTCTCGCAGTTGGCAATTAACTATTAAGGAACAACGGTTACGTTTAGAAAAACTTTTGGCAGAAAATCCTAGTCTTAAATCTTTTTTAGCTGATTCTTTAGAAAAAATCTACCAACTGGCTATGATTAGTGCAGAACGAGAAACCGGACTGTCTTCATTTCCTGAAAGTTGTCCTTATAGCTTAACGGAAATTTTTACATCTGAATTTTTACCCGACGATATCATGTATAGTTAAAAATGTATAGTTAAAGATGTACTATACCATTTACTACTCCACCAAATTACAGCCTTAGCTGCGTTCATCTGCTTTCATCTGCGGTTAATTCTCTATTGAGGTTTTATTATTTGGTAAGGTAAATAAAATTAATCAACCTAGAAATTCCTTAATCTCTTGAATTAGTGTAAAATTAATATGCAAACTGAACCAAAACCAGGAACACTTTATATTGTGGCTACACCCATTGGCAACTTAGAAGATATGACTTTTAGGGCGGTGCGAATTTTGCAAGCAGTAGATATGATTGCAGCAGAAGATACAAGACATACAGGAAAATTATTGCAACATTTTCAAGTCAGAACTCCCCAAATCAGTTATTATGAACATAATAGTAATAGTCGCATTCCTGAATTACTAGAGTATTTGCAATATGGAAAAGCGATCGCATTAGTAAGTGATGCAGGAATGCCAGGAATTTCTGACCCCGGATATGAGTTAATTAAGGCCTGTATTGATAAGAATATAAATGTTGTCCCTATTCCCGGTGCAAGTGCTGTAATTACGGCTTTAAGTGCGGCTGGATTACCAACTGATAGATTTATTTTTGATGGGTTTTTGCCGGCTAAAAGTCAAAGACGAAAGGAATATTTAACATCTTTAAAAGGAGAATCTCGAACTTTGGTTTTTTATGAATCACCCCACAGACTACGAGATACTTTAGCAGATTTGGGAGAGATTTTAGGCAGCGATCGCTATGCAGTTATAGCACGAGAACTGACTAAATTATATGAAGAATTTTGGCGAGGAACTATTGGAGAAGGAATTGCTAATTATCAAGAAAAAGAACCCCAAGGGGAATATACTCTTTTAGTAGCAGGAACTCCATCTAATAAACCTCAACTCACAGAAGCCGAATTAAAAAATGAGTTATTATCAATGCTCAAACAAGGTATTTCTCGTTCTCAAGCTAGTCGAGAGATAGCCAAGGATACAGGTTTACCTCGTCGCTATCTCTATCAACTAGCTTTGACAATTGAAATGAATTTGTAAAAATGAATTTGTAAATCTGTAATCAGCCCATAATTGGGCTAAATTTTAGAAGACCTGAATTGAGCGTTTTATTTTCTGATAGGTACAATGCCAATATTAAAACTAATACAAACTCGATCTTCGTTGCTCATATTCATTTCTACACCATGTAAAAGCCAACTGGGAAATATTAACATTGTCCCTACACAGGCTTTGTAGGTTATTCTCGGTAGAGTCCATAAGTTAAACTCTACAGATGGTGGTATGATCATCTGTGATCCTGGTCGAGGATCGCAAAAAAATATGCCGCCACAATTTTCAGGAGCTTGCAAATAGTAAACCCCACTTAAAATGGAATTAGGGTGATTATGTACAGAATTAGCAGCAAATTTACGATTAATAATTCCCCAACAAGTTGTAATTTTGAGGCTGAATTTTTCTAAATCCCATTGTAGAAATGTGGCAACTTCTAAAACATTTTTATTGATAATTTGTGTGAAGTTGTGAAATGATTCTCGTTGGTGTAAATTATCTACACTATGCCATCCTAACATATTTGACCATTGCTCACCTTTACTATCTTGCTGTTCTTCCGTATAGATAGTTTGTAATAAGATGGGATTTAATTGTTGATGATTTTCTACTGGAAAGTGCCAAATAGATGTGGGAAACCAATCATTTCTACAACCAGACATAATTTTGATTTTTAACTTATTTTTTTACTTATATAGAAGATAAGTATCATGGAACTAAGGATTTTAGGAGTGCGAAGACTCCAAAATCCCCAATTATTTGATAATAGCTGATAATAGCTAAAACTAGCGCAATGCTGGTGGTAATCGTGGTCTACCTGTGGAAATTGCATAGTTAATGACTAACAGTTGCAACCATAATCCAGGAAAACGAGTTTCTAACCAAGACTGACTCCATTTTAAAAACTGTGGTAACCATGCTCCCAAAATAACACTAATTAAAGCATGACGGGCAAAGTTGAAATAATTGCCAACCCAACGTAATAAATCTTGCCAACCTGCTAGTTGCCAAATCCACAATAGCAATGGTGGATTTTTGCTCGCTGCTTTCAATGCTAGACGGTTAAAGGTAAACCAATCACAGCGGTCTTTAATGAAATTATCTGTCACTTCTGGGGTTTCATCTACTAATAATCCAAAGAAAGTATTCAACATGGAATTTATCAGTTGGGGAGGGATAAATTTACCAGTGGGAACCATCATTCCCTTAGAAAATAACCACATTACAGCCACATTACTTTGATAAGCACGAATTTTATTTAAGTAATGAGAACTCAATAAATCATGCTTGAGAGCGGTATTTAATAGGGTGGTTAACCGTTCTAAATTACGGACTAAAGAACCAAAACCAGTAAACACTAAAGGAGATTGAAGAGAAGCAGCATCACCAATAGCAATTAATCTATCTACAGCAATTTTGCGATCGCTACCACTTATACTAAAATGTCCTGGTATATAGCCAAAGGTCGGTTTTTTCCAAACTAATTTATCTAAATCACAACGCCGATATTCTGGCAAAATTGTAAAAAAGTCCTCATACATTTCCAACAAAGAACCGGGATTTTTGGCATTTACTTCATGATAGTGAAATAGATAAATTGTTAATTCTTCCCCAACTCCAGGAAACAACTCCCAAATTAATTGTCTTCCCCGAGAAATGTCCCCATGACTATAAAGAACATCCCCATATTCAGAATCCCACACTCCAGGTTCAAAGCCTTTTTCAATTACTGCTCCCACGGTGGGACACACACTATCAAAGGCTCTACCACCATTTAATTGCCAAGCAATGGGTGAAGCAGTTCCCATGGCATCTATCAATAAACGTCCAGTGACTTGCTTTTGATTGCCGGTGGGCAAATGCTTGACATTAATACTCACTTGTGTAACACTAATATCAACTCGCAAAAACTCAGTTTCGTCGGAAATATCGCCACCAGCAGCTTTAAGTTTCTCTCCACATAATGCCAATAACTTCTCTGAATCTAAAGCTATATTTAGAACGGTGGGCGTGTGGAGGACAGGTGCTTTTAACTTAGAGGGGTTATTAGCATCAAAAAACTTATTAAACCCGTCTTGATACTCTCTAGAAATAATTGTTTCTAGTTCAGCATTTGTTAATAAACCCAAATTGATTAAACTTTGGATTTCATCACGGGAAATATTCCATTCTCGGTTCATTCTGCCAAAGGGTAATCGTTCCACTAACAGCACCTTATAGCCCAATTTAGCCATGACTGCTGCATGAATTGACCCCAAAGCCCCACCAATGTAAATGATGTCATATTCAGGACTGATTTTCTCTTTTTTCTGGCTATTCCCCTGATAAAATACGACTTGACGGGGCTTTTGAGGATTTTTCACCCCTTCTCTCCACTGTTGCTCCCACCAGTAAACCCGCTGGAGGTGATATTCCCCATTAGTCATTTTTTGGAAATATTTGACAGTTAGGGGATAATATGGTTCTAGCTGTGGAAAAATTGACTTTTGGGCATCAATCACAGGTGGTTCTGGATAGCAGTTGGGAAAGCGGCTTCTAATTTCCTCGGTTAGATGTTTGAGAATGGGTCTCTCACTGGGAAAAGGTTGTTCTCCCCAACGGAATACTTTCAAATAAGTTGTCCGCTGCACCGACCAAACAAATACAGACAGTTCTACGTCTCTAGCAGCGGTATTTTGAGTCGGTATTTTTCCACGAAAGCCGTTTGGGGTGATGAATTTTTCCCCATGTTCTAGAATAAAATCCTTTTGTAGCCACTGAAGTACGGATATTGTATCAGGGGTAGGAATTTCTAAATAAAGAAGTTCTTGCATATTGTCCTCGTATTCCTCGTAAATCTACTCACCTAGACAGAGTTAAAAAAGGCAGAAACTAGGTTAAACTCTGCCCTAATTAGTTTCATAAAGATTCCATGAAGAATTTTAATGATTAATCAAGTTTATTGTTCATATTGTAAATTTTGTAAACATCAGCCATGAATTATCCTATCCCAGACAGTCCCCAAGAAATTTCTGCACTGAGAAAACAGCCAGTTGATGAAGAATTAGTAGCTGCGGTAATCGCTGGTGTAGTTAAAGTTGTTCGTTCTCAGGGTCAGTCTTTAGACCAATTAACCGCTCAGGTGTTGGAAGATGACCAGATGTTAGATCAACAACAAAGACGTTGGTTAAGTAAGTTGGTTGCCCAAGCATGGGATAATTTTCCCTAAGAGGATGAATGCAATTAAATCAGCGGTTAGAAACCGTATCTACACATACAAAACCCACCAAAGTGGGTTTAGAACCCTTATCATAAACTATAAGGTATAAGTGAAACTTTCCACTAACATACCCGGAACTAAACTACCTCCTAATTGCCGATTTTCGTAAGTTCCGACTTCAGGAATAAATTCTTGGAAGTTGGTGAAATCAACTAAATTTTCTAGTCCCCAAAAACAATAGAGACTTTCATCAAAGCGGAGATTAGCAATGGGGGCAATAATTTCCCCATTTTCTACCCAAAAGCAAGCATAACGAGTCATACCTGTAATTCTACCAGATGGGCGATCGCTCCAATTCAAATAATGTAAATTAGAAACATATAATCCTGTATCTAAACTGGGTAAAATCTGCTCAAAACTCAAATTACCGGGGCTGATTTCTGGAGAACGTAAAGTTTCTGAAATATTCGCACCATTAGCTCGTTTGTTGTATTCCTTCGCAGTGCGAGAATTAACTAAACTATTAATTAAAATACCTTTTTCAATTAAAGTTAATTCTGGTGCAGCCATTTCTCCCAAATTATTAAACCGAGGAACTAAACCACTTTTAAAATTTTCTTTTAAAGTAAACTTTTGAGAAAGTTGTTTTTCTTGACGGGATAAAGCAGCTAAAGCACTATTACCTTGTTGAATATCAGCTTCACTAATAGCGCCCCAGGAAAGCATACCCAATAAATCGGCCACCGCAGCGGGAGCAAAATAGGTTTTGTATTGTCCTTTTGGTAATTCTTTAACTGGACGAGATAGGATTTCTAATTGCTTTTTCCCATCATTTATTTTAGCTAAATAAGCAGCTTCATTCCATTCAATTCCAGCAAAAGTTCCCTTTACAGCTTGTCCTGATGCCATAAATAGAGAATAATCTAAATTAAATAAATCAGTCGCAAACCAGTGTTTTTGTCCATTAGAATCACCATAACCTCTGATGACAATTCCCCCAGCATACATACCAGTAAAATCTAAATTACTCACAGTTTCCAAAATACTGGGAACTAATATTTCTGGAGTTAATAATTTACCAATATTAACCTCTTGACTGGTATTATTTCCTGATGGTAGAACCAAATAAGGGTCAATTGGTAATAATGGTAATTCATCGCGTAATTCTTGTAAAGCTGTATCAGCTAATTCCCAATCTATTTCCCAATTATTTGTCCAGGGAAACTGACGAAAACTACTACGTTGATTGGCCATTAATGTTAGTTGAATCGAACCATCATGAACATAGCCTGTCTGTCTAACTTTCGCAGAATTAAACCGAGTAAATTGACTGCCTTCGCTGCTAAGTCTGATGGTAAAATGTTCATGCTCTGCTTTTTTAATCAATAGAATTTCCAGAAGTTGATTAAAGGTTTTTTCTAAAGTTGATAATTCTTGGATGTTCATTTTTTAAATTGTCTCTGGGTCAATATTTAATTCTCGCAATTTTGCTGCTAAACCTTCGGCTCTTCTAGCTTCCCATTCTGCTCTTTGGGCTTCTATTTCTGCTCTTTGCAATTGTATTGCTGTTTTTTTAGTTTCCTCTTGGGCGGTTTCTTCTGGTGTAGGTACTAACTCTCCTGCTGGAGTAAAATACCTTAACAATCCTTGGTTAATTCCTAAATATAAACCTAACTGCTCACTCCATAAATGTCCTTTCTCATTTGCTTCTAAAGGCTGATATTTTCCAGTTAAATAAAAACCTGCAAATTCTAATGTATAAGGGTCAAACCAAAAATAATCTGGGGTGCGGAAAGTATTTTGATAAATTTCTTTTTTATATTCTTTATCAGTATTGGCTGTACTGGGTGCAAGAATTTCTAAAATGAAATTAGGATATTTACCATCTTCTTCCCAAACTACCCAACTTTCAGGAGTTTTGCGTTCAGTTTCTAGGACAACAAAAAAATCAGGATCTCGGAAAAATTGTGATTTTTTTTGGTTAGGACTATAGTAAATAGTCAAATTTCCCGCAGCATAAAAATCTGTTCTATCTTTCCATAACCATTCTAAACATTTGAAAAGTAAAATTATTTGTCGTAAATGTAGTTCTGTTTCCACTGTCGGTTCATCACTGTCTAAATCACTAGGCGGAAATGTTACATCTGCGGAGATGTCTTGTTGAACTTCTAATTCTTGAGCAATGATCATATTGATATGGCATCAAGTAGCTACTTGTTTATTGTAGCATTAATTAAAGATCAATACATTTCCTTGAATTATCTTGAATTATGTAGTTAGGTTGACGCAAGGAAACCAAACATGATCAATCATGTAGTTGGGTTGCGCTATCACTTAGCCCAACCTACTTAAACTTTGCACCATTGCGCGAAACATAATTCATTAACCACCACCAAAAACTTCCACATTGGCAAATGCACAAACTGGTGAACCATGACCTACAAAAATCATTTGATTTGGTTCTCCTTTACCGCAATGAGGCGC
Source organism: Dolichospermum planctonicum (assembly GCF_005402965.1). GTDB lineage: Bacteria > Cyanobacteriota > Cyanobacteriia > Cyanobacteriales > Nostocaceae > Dolichospermum > Dolichospermum planctonicum. The sequence continues at coordinate 95,352 of NZ_BJCF01000005.1, read as the reverse complement.
TCCATAAATTTGCCAATTGCTACTATCTCCAACTTGAATTAAACTATGCCAAAATTCTGGAGTAGTGGCGCGATAGTTAGGATTACGTAGGGTTTTTGTCAATTTACCATTTTCAATTAATTTCGCATATTCGCAACCAAATTGAAATTTATAACGTTGATCATCTATTGACCAAGAACGGTTAGATTCCATGTAAATACCATGTTCTATACCGGCGATAATTTCCTCAAAGGTGGCGTTTCCTGGTTCTAAATTCAAGTTAGCCATTCTGTCTATAGGGGGACGATTCCAGGAACAAGCTCGCGCACAAGCAACACCTGGTAAATCTGCTCTGGTTTGACTTTCTAAACTGCCTAAACCTCTTTGTAAAATCCCTTTTTTAATGATATATTCTTTGGTGGCTATTGCACCAGTATCATCAAAACCATAACTGGCAAATTCACCTGTTACTGTAGGATCAAAGGTAATATTCATCAAAGGTGAACCATATTCTAATTTACCAAAATCATCTTTGGTAACAAAGCTACCTCCAGCATAGTTGCGTTCATCTCCTAAAATCCGGTCAAGTTCTAAAGGATGTCCGATACTTTCATGAATTTGTAGCATCATTTGATCTGGTGCTAAAACTAAATTAGTCCGGGTATTTGGACATTCTGCGGCTGTTAATAATTCTAATGCCTGTTCACCAACCTTTTGGACTTGATGCCATAAGTTATCTTCTTGAAAGAGTTCCCAACCTCCTTGATAATAGTTTGCTTCTTGTCCATTGTTAGTGCGTTGTTGGACGATTTTTCCATCTTTGGCTATGGTGCTAAAATGATTCCCCAATGTGAGAATTTTTTGATATACTTCTGACCCGTTACTACTGATAAACCAAGTTTCTTTTTGATGTGTACTAACTCTGGCTGTTGTTTGCACGATTTTATCGTTAATTTTTAGTCCCTGACAAATCCTAATTAGTAAGTCATTGATCTCTCCAGGACTAATAGCATTAAATGGTTCTAAATATGGTGATTGATATTCACCAACTACTTGAGGACGGATATTTTCACTAATAGGATATATCCACCATTTCCTAGCTGCTAATGCTTGTTTATAGGCAATTTGGGCAGCATTTTGTAAACTAGAAATATTTAAGGAATTAGTAGCAGCATAACCTAAACAGCCATCAACCATCACTTCTATCATTGCTCCCATATTCAATGATTTACCGTTGCTTTGGGGTAAACCATCACGCACATAATTGTGTGTAGAAGTTGTTTTAACGGCTCTAATTCCTACCCAATCGGCTGGTATATTCAAATTAGCGATCGCTTTTGTTAATTCTGTCCACATAATTGCAATTAAAAGTTAAGTAGGTTAACGTTAAAAATTGTTGTTATAGCACTAGGTAATAGGCAAGGGTGAAGAAGTTTTCAGTGATTTTACTTTCCTTGACACAGTTTCGTTTTATTGTGTTGACCTACTTAAATTACACTAGTAAAATGACACAAAACAAAAAATTATTATCTTGACTTTTTGTCATTATACAGCACGGACGTAAATTGTACAATTTCCTATACCGTGGTCATGACTCTCTTCGAGAGGCTACACAAACAAAATTAGGGCTAAAGCCCTGTTACCACTTTATACTTTATTACTTCTTAATTTTCTCTAATAATCTATTTATTCTTTCTGCACACTTCAAAGCCTTTTTTGCCTGATTTGAGGTACTTATTGCTTCATGATATAAAGTTTTTGCAACCTCTAAATAACTTGACCAGTCGAATTTCATTCAAACTCCAAATCTATAGAGAGGTTTACAGCAACTCCTAATGAAGCATTGAGTCACCAATTTCCATCAAATTCATTTTGTTTATTTAAAGCTTCATCTACAGATTCTGGACTCACGCAGATAGAAACAATAAGATATTCCCATTCTGAAGATTCAGGATCAATATACAACTTTAATCTTAATTTCTCAGTTGGGAAATACTTTCTTATCTGTGGATATGCTTCTAGAATAACATCTATCAAATTTGAATGATTTTGCAAAAATCTGTTGACACCAAGAATGTTTTCTATTGTGTAAAATTTAGAAATATAAAGGTTCATCAATTTTTATAATTAATGTAATACCGAATTGATATTGTTGTGGAATTTTGAGACTCTTCATTTTCATTAAAGTTGATATTTTTGATCTTTGAAATTAATCTATATTTAGACTAGCATCAAAACCCTTGATTTTTTACATTCTTAAGGGCAGGCTTTTGAGCCTACCCCTAGACTATTCTTTCAAAACTGTCTTTGATGCGATTCTCGTCTTTTTCCGATCGCTTTTTGAAAGTTCTCCACCAACTTGTAAGCGAGTAGCAGAGGACTGTAGCACCGTTACCGCAGTGCTATCACCGATTTGTAAAGCGGTATTAGCAGCAGTTTGTAACATTGTAGCTGCACCTTTTGCGTCGCCTAGTGCCAATTTTGCCTCGGCCAATTGAGTTTGACGATATTTAGCTAAGAGCAAAATTGACTGTAATACCTGAGAATTGAGAGCGGGTTCGTAAGACCTGGTGAAATTAGCATATATTGGCGCTAAAGAGGAAAGTAAACCCTGTTTATTCAAAGATGGGTCATCATAGCGAATTTGGATATGGCCAATGACCTGTTTCCCTTCTGGGAATTGTCCCAGATAAATATTCGCTAAAACCACTCGTTCCACATCTTTCATTAAATCCCCCAACCGTAACACTAAAGTTCCATTAGCATCGGTTTCTAGTGGTAACTCAATAGTATCCGGGGCAACTTGGGCTATGGGTTTAAGTTCTGCTAACCGCACACCGGGAACGAAAGATAGCAGTAAATGGGCATTTGTTAACCCTACCAACTGCACCCGACGAAACAACCTGGCAAATTGAGTCACAGCTTGTTCAGGATTCTCGATATAAGCTAGAGTACCACCGCCCGCATCAGCGATTTTCTCCAGTAAATTTTGATTCCAGTCATCACCAAAACCCAGAGTGTTAATTGTGAGATTTAGTTTAGCGGCCTTTTTGGCTAGTTGTAAACAACGTTTATTGTCATTGGGTCCAATTTGCCATTTCCAGATTTGTAGCCCCTTATCCCCATGGCCATCTGTCAGTAAGAAAGCTTGGGAAACAGCGCCTTTTGTGCCTTTAAGTAGTTCTGTGATCCCCAAAGACAAACCTTCAGCAATGACCGTACCGCCAGCCGCCTTTAATTTGGCTTTTAGCTGGGTTTTGATACTATTCCTATCGCTAACGATTTGATTGGGGATAATGACCCTCGCAGTGCCAGCAAAAGCGATAACTGAAATGCGATCGCCTGGCTTTAATTGATCCAATAATTGTTCCACGGCTTGCATCACCGTATTCATGGGTTCACCAGACATAGAACCACTTTGATCGAGAATCAAGCACAGATTTAAGGGCAAAGTTTGTTCAAATCCAGCCGGAATCGCGGAAATAGAAATTGAGAGTTGACGTTGATTACTTACTTGGGCAGCATCAACGTTAGTATCATTTAAAGCCGATATTAGTTTAACTTTCATTGAGGGGAAGCATCTTGCAAAACAGTTTTTGAGACAATTCTGGTTTTTTTGCGATCGCTTTCTGATAACTCTTCCCCGGCTTGCAAGCGTGTAGCTGAAACTTGCAAAACCGTTGCACCATTATTATCACCCATTTGCAAAGCAGTTTTTGCCGCCGTTTGTAACATCGTCGCAGCACCAGCCCGATCACCTTGCTGTAATTTCGTTTCGGCTAACTGGGTTTGACGATATTTGGCTAAAGCTAAAATCCACTGTTTTACCTGGGGATTTAGTGCTGGTTGGTAGTCCCTGGTGACATGAGCGTAAATTGGTACATTAGGGGAGTATAGCCCGATGGGGTTATTGTGGGCGGGGTTATCGTAGCGAACTTGAATATTAGCGATCGCTTGCTTACCTTCTGGCAACTGTCCCACATAAATATTAACCAAAACCACCCTTTCCACGTCTGTCATTAAATCACCTAATCTCACCCCCAATCGGCCATCACTTTCTCTTTGTATTGGTAAATCAATGGTATCTGGAGACACTTGGGCAATAGGTTTTAGTTCTGCTAACCGCACATTTGGCATCAGTGATATTAACAGATAAGCGTTAGTCAATCCTACTGTTTGCATCCGATTGAACAATCTCCCAAACTCAGTTAATGCCTGATCTGGTTGTTGAATATAAGACAACGTACCCATGCCCGCATCAGCAATTTTCTCTAAAACCTTATCATTCCAATTGTCACCAAATCCTAATGTATTCAGGGTTAAATTATAACTGGCGGCTAATTGGGCAAATTTCAAACAGCGTTCATTATCACCATGTTCATTTTCCCCATCAGTGAGTAAAAATGCTTGAGAAACTGTATCTTGTTTACCTTTAGCCAATTCCTCAATTCCCAAACGCAAACCCTCATCAATAGAAGTTCCCCCTTCGGCGCTGAGTTGCTTAATTTGCCTTTTGATCGATTCTGGATCTTTAATTAACTGATTGGGAACTAAAACCTTAGCCCGATGGTCAAAAACAACAACACTGAGCCGATCTTCAGGACTCAAACGATCTACCAACAAACAGGCCGCAGTTTTCACAGTTTCCAGAGATTTTCCCCCCATTGAACCGCTATGATCGAGAATTAGGCATAAATTCAATGGTACAGCCCGATCTATAGTTTCACCACTGGCAGAAATAGAAATTGCTAATTGACGTTGAGTGCTGATTTGATTTGCGTCTACAGCACCATCATTCAGAGCCAGTTGCAAATTAACTTTCATAATTTCAATTTCCTATCTAGTCTACACATACACAATTTTATAGATAACTTCATCAGGTATCTTCCCGACTACGGAAAACAAGTTAATTAGATATTTTAGATATTTAGGTGGTCAGTTGTCAGTTGTCAAATGGGTAATGGGTAATGGGTAATGGGTAATGGGTAATTGGTGAGTCATTTTCTGTTTTAATCCTGTAAATCCTTAAATCTTCGACATCCTGTACCCCTTACGAGAGGGATTTCCGAGATTTTTCCCAAGGAACTGACATTATTTAGACATATTATAAATTAATATTTTTAATATTTTAATATTTTTCTGGTTATTTAATATCTGTCAAAATAGGTTGTAATACCACCAAATGTAAATTATATCTAGTATCTGCTTGCAAATAGCGCTGTTGTAGTGGTTGCCATTCTTGCCATAATTGATGACGATTGGCGGCTAATAGCGTCTTTAACCCTGGTAATTCCTTATCAAGTTCTGATTTGAAGATATTCTCTAACCACTCATGTAAAACCATATTATCTTGAATCATGCCCAAGATTTCTTGGATATTTTTAACATCATCAACATAAGCAGCAAAAGACTCACCATATAATTCAGTAAATAACTCCATTTGGTAGCGGAGACCTTTAGCTTGTTTCCGCAAACTATGAAGAGTTTCACCTTCTGTTTTTAAATGTTCTTCTAATTGAATTGGTGTCCATTTTGTTTGTATTACTTCTAATTCAATAATTTTAGTCCCAATTAACCATCCAGGGTGTAAGCAGAATTGACTAACTTCTGGTGAGAGTAAATCTGGTAATATATAATAAATTGGTACAGATGAAAAACCTTGATAACTGGGATTTTTTAACCAAGATTCACATTCATTTTTAAAGGATTCATAATGTTCATCTTTAAATGTTTTTTGAACATGAGAGAATGCAATTTCTCGCTGTTTATCCAATTCCGTAAAAGCTGTTTTAAGAAATTCCTGTTCTTTAGCAACTAAATGGGGTTGGTACTTTTTTTCCAAAATTTCTTCAAGGACATCTAAATCTCTAAGACCACCTAAAATCCGGGCAAATTTACCAATATTTTTATCACTAACTGATTTTGGTAAAATTAAATATTTTTCAAATCTACTCACAGCAGTTCTTAACCGTCGCATTCCCACCCGCATTTGATGTACTGCTTCTGGATCTTCGTCTTTTTTAACTGCTTTTTCCCATTTTATAGTTTTTTCAAAATGCTTTTCAATGGCTTGGTGTGCAGTTTCCGCGAGACTTTTGATTAATGTTTCTGTGGAGTTTTTCATAAATAAAAACAATTAGCAATAGAGTAATTTCATTCAAATAAAAATCAGTTTGTTTATACCTCTGTGATCTCTGTCTCTGGAGCGGTTCGTGAAATCAAATACAATTGCTATATCATAATATTTAAAAATATTTAAATATCTTTAAATATTAGTTGAAATAGCCTGTACCGGACAAGTAGGAATACATTGTTCACAAACAATACAACGTGATCGCACAAAAGCGAGTTTATACGTTTCTGGATTAATAGCAAGAGCTTCCGTCGGACAAACACCGGTACATAAACCACAGTGAACGCATATATCCTCATCAATGACAATTTCACCTAAACCCAGGGAAACATGAATATTTTGGGATCTCATCCATTCAATTGCTGCATCTAACTGATCAATATCCCCCAATAATTCTACCACCAATTTACCGATTTGATTAGGCGCAACTTGGGCGCGGATAATATTCGCAGCCACATTAAAATCCTTTGCTAGTCGGTAAGTAACTGGCATTTGAATTGCGCGTTTAGGAAAAGTCAGAGTAACTCTTTTTTTCATTAGCTGGGAAAACAGTAAACTAGATGATGAATTGAATTAATAAGTCTTAATAAATTGATTATGAGTACCGAAGCCCCTCTAAATTCTAGTAACCGCCTCAGAAACTTCCTAATTGTCATTGTAGCTACCCTGCTGGGAATTGCGCTGTTTTTGGGACTTAAGACGGATTCTACCTCAGTTTCCCTGGCAGAATTAGATCAAACTTCTATTCCCTTAGAAGTAGCCGTCAACAATGGAAAACCCTCTCTTGTGGAATTTTACGCTGATTGGTGTACAGTTTGTCAAAAAATGACACCGGACATAGCCAAACTCAGACAACAGTATGACAAAAACCTGAATTTTGTGATGTTGAATGTTGATAATACCAAATGGTTGCCAGAAATGCTCAAATATCGCGTAGATGGAATTCCCCACTTTGTATTTTTGGATAAACAAGGGGAAACCATAGCCGAAACCATTGGTGATATTCCCCGCACTATAATGGCCAGTAATTTAGAAGCCTTAATTATCGGCGCTACCCTTCCCCACATTCAAGGTCATGGCACAACTTCCCAATTTTCTGCCCCAGTCGCAACAGACACTAATCAAGATGATCCTCGTAGTCACGGTAGCCAAGTTGTAAATTAAGGTTTGTAGCGGGTAAAAGCAGAAAAGATGATCAAATCTTGTGGGGTGGGCATCTTGCCTGCCCTACCTGTGGGCATCTTGCTTGCCCTACCTGTGGGCATCTTGCTTGCCCTACCTGTGGGCATCTTGCTTGCCCTACCTGTGGGCATCTTGCTTGCCCTACCTGTGGGCATCTTGCCTGCCCTACCTGTGGGCATCTTGCCTGCCCTACCTGTGGGCATCTTGCTTGCCCTACCTGTGGGCATCTTGCTTGCCCTACCTGTGGGCATCTTGCTTGCCCTACCTGTGGGCATCTTGCTTGCCCTACCTATGCAAAAATTAAACACTATTAACCTAATCTTGTCAATATCATAGCTATCTTTTTTTGATCATGAGTTGCTACAGTGTTTAGTCTTGAAGCCGATAAAGTATTAAGTATGGTATCTAAAGAGATTTCCCGTGTCTGACTCATCCCCAAAGTATCTAATTAGCCTAGAGTTACGAGATTTACTCGTACAAAAACTCAGCACTCTTGAAAAAGACAATGTTTCCTTACAAAAGTCTTTAAAAGAACAGCAAACCCAAACCACAGCCCAAACAGAAGATCTATTCTTAGAACTTTTAGAAGTTGCCGATGCCTTAGAAGCCCTATTATACTATCTGGAGAACAATCCCCACCAAAGTTCAGAATTTATAGCCCGTCTACCCAACTCTATAAGTGCAGTCAATCGCAAATTTCTCAGTATATTAAGAAAACGCCAACTTTTACCTATAGAATTACAGGCAGAAACAGAGCCAGATTTTAACTTATGTCGCGTTATTGACCGGGAGGAAAGAACAGATATCCCAGACCAAACAATTACTAAAATCGTCCGTCGCGGATTTTATTGGGGTGAAAAAGTCCTCCGTCCCGCAGAAGTCATTACCGCTAAATCAGATCATGGTCATGAGGCACAAGGTAATGGGTAAATAAAATCGCTTCTGTTCCCTGAAATTCCCTTATACTCCCACTTACACTGTTAACTATTAACTATGACTCCTGACGAAAGTAATATAAAAGACACTTCTTCACCATCAAAAATGTGGAGTGGTTGGCCAGAAAATTTAGTTTTAATAACTATTGCCCTGAGTTTAGCACTCTTGATTCGGACTTTTATCGCTGAACCACGCTTGATTCCTTCCGCATCAATGTATCCTACTTTACATACAGGCGATCGCTTGGTAGTAGAAAAAGTATCATACCATTTTCATCCTCCCAAAATCGGTGATATCGTCGTTTTTAACTCACCACCAGAATTACAAAAACGGGGGTATCCTCAAAGCCAAGCCTTTATTAAACGGGTAATTGGTGAACCAGGAACAGTAATTAGCATCTCCCAAGGACTAGTTTACCTCAACGGTCAACCTTTAATAGAAGACTACATCGCTGAACCACCAAATCTTCCATTTCCAGAAATTCAAGTCCCAGAAGGTGCATTTTTCGTCATGGGAGATAACCGTAATGATAGTAATGATTCTCGCTACTGGGGTTTTGTCCCTAGTGAAAATCTCATTGGCCGGGCTACATTTCGCTTCTGGCCTCTTGACCGCATTGGCGTACTCTAGTTTGGCTTCCACACCCCTCTGGAAGTTAAGTCCCGTTTAGACAATATAATTTGAATTTGCTACTGCGTGGATTTCATGAAACAACCCACGCAGACGCGTTTTGTCTGGTCATTTAATCTCAAACTTACTATAGGTTCATTTTTTAGCTTCATTTTTTATTCACCAATTCTCATACAGGTTTTGGCTTAAATTGTTCCATAACGTACTCCATAACTACAGGTGACAAAGTATATTTACCTGCTTTTTCCTGAATTAAAGAGCGTGAATGTAGCCTTTCTATTGCTTGCCAAAAATGGGATCTAGAAATATGAGGTAATATATTTGCTAAATCAGTAATTGTTGTTAATTGCGAATTAGTTGCCAAATAATAGATGATTTGCTTTTCTATATCCCAGAGACAATTTAACTGTTGTTCTAGCAACCTGTGAAGATGATAACTGACTAATAGGGTATTCTGTGCTAGATATTTGTTAATATCACCATTAAATAATTTGATGATAGCATTAACAGCTATTTGAATTTTTAAAGGATTATTACCATATAAATTGCATAATTCATATTTTTGTTGTTCTGTCCCCAATAGTTGTTTTGATTGTATCAAAGAAAACGCTACTACTAAAGAACCAAACAACTTCAAAGAACGTACTGAGGATGACCAGTTTTCCAGTAAGCTGAATTCAATGGGTTGATTTCGACTGGTGAAAATTAGACAGCTTTGATGATTGGTTTCCGCAATTATTTGGATAAAATGATTATACTTGCTATCAAACTCGTCTAAAACTATTTCGATGTGATCCAAGATAATTAAACAACGACGGGTACGCAAATAATACATAATTCGATGAATATTGGGTTTACTTTCCTTGTAATTGGACACCAAGGAAAGCATATCAGTGATCATCTCATCAAAGGATAAGACAGTAGGCACAGAACGCCAAAAAACGTAATCAAATTGATCTTGAATTTGTTGTGCTAGTTGGGTGGCTAAAGTTGTTTTTCCAACTCCACTGATACCGAATAATCCCAGTACACGACAACCATCTTCTAAAATCCATGACTGTAATTGTGTCAGTTCTTGGCTATATCCGTAAAATTCTGAAATATCAATTGCAGTTCCCCAGTCTAGAAATTGATTTGCATTTGGTTTTTTTTTTGCGTATTTGTGCGTATGCGGGGGGGTAGATATTACTTGAATATTGGTAGTAATTTCTTGCCAATCTAGATTTAATATACGACACATTCGTTTAAAACTATGATAGCTAACAGGTTTACCAGTCAGGAAATTACTAATTGTAGATAGGGATAATCCTGTATCACGAGCTAAAACTCTTTGGTTAGGGTATCCGTTGTCTGTAACTGCTAATTTTACTTTGGCAATGCAGTCATGACGAACTCTCAGTGATCTTGGCATTGATTTTTGTTAAGTAGTTGTTCACTTATATAGTGGGATGCTGGTATTTTAGGCAATTACCCATAACTTTAATTGTCTTTTTCCAAGCTAATAGATCAAGTAAGTAAATGTCAACTATGTACTTTACGGCTGATTTATCATCTATCTTGAGATAGATATTTAAACCATATTGGTGTCCGGTCGGTTACAAAGTCAATACAAAGTCTTTAAACCATATTGGTATTAAGGCGATCGCAAAGTCAGTACAAAGTCAGTACAAAGTCAGTACAAAATTGGTATAAAAATCTGTAAAGGTATGATATTATCGAGAAAATAACCATTCACAATACATAGGGTTATCTCCATGGCAATAACTTCATTTTTCAGAAACACTACCTTCATCTCTATTCCAGACGGCGGGGCAAGTAATCCTTATCCTTCAATTATCAATGTTTCTGGAACCAGTGGTAGCTTGACTAAGCTAACAGTCACCCTGACCAACCTCAACCATCTCTGGACAAATGACCTTGATGTGCTTTTAGTAAGTCCAACGGGCGCGAAGAGCATCCTGATGTCTGATGTAGGGCGTGATTCTACGAGTTTAACCAACGTTACTTTGACTTTTGATGCCACTGCCACTTCTAATCTTTCTGGATCTGATGCCATTAGCAGTGGTACTTATCGGCCAACTAATTTTGATTTTGATTTTGATTTTGATGGTTTTGATGACCCCGACTTTTTTGACTTCCCTGCCCCCGAAAGACCTTACAATACAGACTTTTCTGTTTTTAACGGTACTAACCCCAACGGTGAGTGGCGTCTCTACATCGTGGATGATGTTGATTTTGATTCGGGAAATGTTGCTGGTGGTTGGTCTCTCTCAATTACAACCGACCCTGGTGATGATAGTAATAACAACCTTCAGGGTACTATAGTTGATGACATGATCACTGGTCTTGGTGGTAATGATACCTTAACTGGTGGTGCGGGTAATGATACCTTAGTTGGTGGTGCAGGTGTTGATAGCTTAGTTGGTGGTGCGGGTGATGATGTCTATATTGTTGATAGCGCTGCTGACATCATTACTGAAAATGCCAATGACGGTGTAGACACCATTAATACTATTGTCTCCTACATTCTTGGAGATGCTCTCAACGTAGAAAACTTGACGTTACTAGATGGCGCTACTAACGGTACAGGAAACGCAGCTAATAACGTCATTACGGGTAACTCAGCCGCTAATATCCTCAATGGTGGTGCGGGTAATGATACCTTAGTTGGTGGTGCGGGTAACGACACCCTCGATGGTGGTGCGGGTGTTGATAGCTTAGTTGGTGGTGCGGGTGATGATGTCTATATTGTTGATAACACTTATGAAATCATTACTGAAAATGCCAATGACGGTGCAGACACCATTAAAACTAGTGTCACCTACATTCTTAGAGATGCTCTCAACGTAGAAAACCTGACTTTACTAGATGGCGCTATTAACGGTACAGGAAACGCAGCTAATAACGTCATTACGGGTAACTCAGCCGCTAATATCCTCAATGGTGGTGCTGGTAATGATACCCTTATTGGTGGTGCTGGTAATGATACTTATTATGTGGACAATACAGCAGATATCATCACAGAAGTTGATAATGGAGGAAATGATAGTGTTTTGACCGATGCAAATTACGCCCTAAGCGAATCTGTGGAAAACCTGACGTTGCAAGGAACAGCTACTATTAACGGTACAGGGAACGCAGCTAATAACATCATTACAGGTAACTCAGCCGCTAACACCCTCACAGGTAATGCTGGTAATGATACCCTCAATGGTGGTGCTGGTAATGATACCCTCAATGGTGGTGCTGGTAATGATACCCTCAATGGTGGTACGGGTATTGATAGCCTCATTGGTGGTGCTGGTAATGATATCTATCATGTGGACAATACAGCAGATATCATCACAGAAGTTGATAATGGAGGAAATGATAGTGTTTTGACCAATGCAAATTACGCCCTAAGCGAATTTGTGGAAAACCTGACGTTGCAAGGAACAGCTACTATTAACGGTACAGGAAACGCAGCTAATAACTTCATTACAGGTAACTCAGCCGCTAACACCCTCACAGGTAATGCTGGTAATGATACCCTCAATGGTGGTGCTGGTAATGATATCCTTACCGGAGGAGTTGGAAAAGATGCTTTAACTGGAGGGCTGGGAGTAGACCGTTTTGACTACCGCACTTTAGCTGATTCTGTTTTCAGTAACTTTGATGTTATTACCGACTTCAATGCTACTACTGGCAATGATTTATTAGTTGTTTCCACTGTCACCAGCTTCTATGATGCCGGGGCTGTGGCAATATTTAGTACATCTGAAATTGCAAAAAACTTACCTGCTACTGTGTTTACTGCTAACTCTGCGGCTCAATTTACCCTTGGTACTGGTGCTAATATCCGTACTTTTGTCGCTATTAATGACGCTACCGCAGGATTTAATGCCACTACTGATGCAATTATTGAGGTAAGAGGTTTAACTAGTCCTTTAGGACTCAATAACTTTACAACTGCCTTAGTGTAGTTTCTGGTATCCTCGAGGTAAACCACTTTGTAGAGACGTTTCATGAAATGTCTCTACATTAGCTTTAGTTTCTCCTGTGATTGATGGGATATGATCAAGATTCAATTATTAATAACCGCACATTAGACAATTTAAATGATTTGATCATATGGTGCGTTACTAATCGCTAACACACCCGACATACCATAAGTTAACCTATTTGTCAATGGTATATTTGTTCTACTAGTCAAAGTACATGATTTGCTGAATAATTTTTTCCCAATTGACTCTTTCAAACCACTGCTAATTTGTAAAGTTTTGTATATTTTTTCAAAATTGATCTCTGAAAGGACTGTAAATAAAGACTTTTACAGATCATCTTTTGAGCAGGGTAAAAAATTGACAATAATAACCCAATTATGAAATTCTCAATAATTCTAGCAAATCGCCGAAAGTATTGCAAGCTCGTTGCTAAATAAAAATAATTCTCAATTAATTGTTAAGAAAATCTAAAGTTGAATTTTCCTAAGTTATGAATATTAAAAGTATTATCTTATTATGATAAGTTTTAATTATGATTTATTGTGAACTCAGTTATAAGTAGTGATAACGGAAACAATAAACTCAAAACGCACCAGGAAAAGAGGATTTTATAGAGATAATTTAGAATTATATATGTTTAAGCCTTTGTAAAGCGCTCGCTTTTAATGATTTACAATGATTTACGTGGTTGTATCATTTAAAAATAGGTTTCTACATGAGAGTTATTTACTTATTTGCTTGTCTATAATTCCAAGGATTAACAAATTTGCTATCACCCCAAACGCCAATTCTTTGTTGTCGCGCTTCTGCCTCAGCTTGTTGTAATATATTCTGACTGGGACATTTATTTAAATAGGGATGATATAGTTTAGCTAACCCTTCTTTTAACAATATTTGCTGTAAAAACGTGCCATCTTTTAACCGCACTTCGGCTATTTTTCTACCGTAAGAGTCGCTATCTGTCATATTTAACTTGACACGATTGTCTGTTTGTTTAATTAGTTCCTCTATCCGTGTTTTTGCTTTCACACCCCAAGCAAACTGGTTCACATCTCTGCTAATTTTACTCCTCTTTTCTTTGTGAGAATGGGGTATTTCTGGAGCATCAACACAAGCAAACCGCACGGTCAAATTTTTACCATCTTCACTTTTTAATATCAATGTATCACCATCCTTGACCCGTTCCACCAGATCACCTGCAGCAGCAAACCAGCTATCACAGGCTAGTAAACCAAAAGTCATCATCACCGCACCCAGCCTTAACCTTTGTTTCATAACAATCAGCAGTATCAGTATTCATGGCTATAAATTCTTTGTCTATGAGCTTCATACAACATTAAAGCAGCAGTAATCCCCACATTTAAAGATTCTACCCCAGGACTAAGGGGAATTTTCACCTGAATATCTGCCAAAGCGGCCAAATCTGCTGATAATCCTGCTCCTTCATTACCCAATAATATTAAACTAGGCTTACACCAGTCCACTTGCCAATAAGTCAAATCAGCATTAGGTAATGTGGCTACTACCTGTATTCCTGCTTGCTGACTTTCCTCAACGGTAGCTTTCAAATCTTCACTGACAGTCATGTTTAAACGAAACCATTGACCAGCAGAAGCCCGTAAAACCTTGGGATGATCTAAGTCTACACTATCGGCGCTCAACCATAAACCTGATGCCCCTGCGGCTGCGGCCGTACGAATTATAGTTCCCAAATTACCGGGATCTTGGACGGTTTCCAAAGCCAGAACTAAACCTGTCGGAGAAATTTTTCTTGACTGTGCTTCTCGTGGAGCGATCGCTACTATACCATCAGGATTAACAGTTGTGGCCATTGCTGCTAAAACTTCTGGGCTGACAATTTCTGTGCGATCGCAATGGGTACAAACAGCTTTCCATAATTGAGGATGGTTCATTTCCCATTGAGGAGTACAGCATACCGCATTTAACGGATAACCAACCGCACAAGCTTCCTCTAGTAAATGAGTTCCTTCCAATAAAAATAGCTGCTGTTTATGCCTCTCCTTAGGAGAGTGTAACTTACGAACTTGCTTAACCAGGGAATTTTGTAAACTTGTTAACACAATCTTAGACTTGAGATTTCGGACTTGAGATCAGTCCCAAATTGAGATGCGGAACCCGGGACTTGAACCCGGAAGCCTTGCGGCACTAGAACCTGAATCTAGCGCGTCTGCCAATTCCGCCAGTTCCGCTGACATTCAATTTTATTCATAGACTATCATTATCGCTTAACTGTTGGTATTTGTCAAGAAAAAAATTGGCAGAATAGAAAAATTGACATACTCACCGACCTGAAGGTGCGATGATTCTTGACACTTCACTGGAACACGCCACAAGTGGTCTTATCGTCCCTCCATGTCCGTTTAAAGTCTCCCAATGCCATAAGGCGACTATGACCAAATTTTAACATAAAGCCGTCCTAAAAGCGATGCACTGAGCTTGCCGAAGTGGACGGGGCTTGTATCCCAGATTTTTGGTCATCGGAAAAAATTGTCCCTTCCCGCCAATCTCCATTTTTCCAGTTAACTTTGCCGACTGCATGATAAAATCTAACGACCTTATAGCCTTAACTTAGCGAAAAATTTTTCTAGCTTCATCAAGCTGAGGAATTATTAATGTAAAATCAAAACCAACATCAAACCTTTATAATTACGTATTTTTTTGGAGGCAGGCTTATTAATTCTTCTAGCAGCTTACCAGAGGTGAAGTCCTCATTGGCAGTGGACTCCTCAGTCTTGCAAATCTGTGGTGGATATCCTTTGGCAGGTCATGTAAAAATTAGCGGAGCAAAGAATTCCGCACTGGTAATCATGGCCGGAACTTTACTATGTTCCGGTGATTGTCGCATTCGTAACGTTCCTTTGTTAGCGGACGTAGATAGCATGAGACAAGTCTTATCAGCTTTAGGACTACGTTTAAGTAGAGAAGGTGATATTTTAGATATTGATGCTCGTGAAATTACCACATCTAAAGCCCCTTATGAACTTGTTACCCAACTACGAGCCAGCTTTTTTGCCATTGGTCCGATTTTAGCCCGGTTAGGAGTAGCACAGATGCCCTTACCAGGAGGTTGTGCCATTGGCGCTAGACCAGTAGATTTGCACGTTCGGGGACTGCAAGCCATGGGTGCAGAGGTGCAAATTGAACATGGTATTTGTCATGCTCACGTTCCTGGAAATAAGGGCAGATTAAGAGGCGCGAAAATCTACTTAGATACTCCCAGTGTCGGAGCGACAGAAACCTTAATGATGGCTGCTACCTTAGCAGACGGGGAAACTATCTTAGAAAATTCCGCCAGAGAGCCAGAAGTAGTAGATTTAGCCAACTTCTGTAACTCAATGGGTGCAAAAATTCAAGGTGCGGGAACAAGTACAATTACTATAGTTGGTGTATCTAAATTACACTCTACAGATTATACCATTATTCCTGACCGGATTGAGGCTGGAACATTTTTAATTGCTGGAGCAATTACACGCTCTGAATTGCTTCTATCCCCAGTTGCACCTGAGCATTTAATTCCCGTCATTGCCAAATTACAGGAAATAGGTGTATCAATTGTTGAAGAATGTGAGGATTGCTTACGGATTTTACCCGCTAAAACCCTGAAAGCTATCAATATTGATACCTTGCCTCATCCCGGTTTTCCCACGGATATGCAAGCGCCTTTTATGGCTTTATTAACTTTGGCGGCAGGGGATAGTATTATTAATGAATCAGTGTTTGAAAATCGCTTGCGTCATGCTTCTGAGTTGAACCGTTTGGGGGCAGATATTCGTGTCAAAGGTAACACTGCTTTTGTTCGCGGCGTGCCAATGTTATCGGGCGCACCAGTGATAGGTACGGATTTAAGAGCTTCCGCAGCCTTAGTTTTAGCAGGGTTAGCAGCATCAGGAACAACCACAGTTCAAGGACTGCAACATTTAGATCGGGGGTATGACCGACTTGATATGAAGTTGCAGCAATTAGGAGCAAAAATTATGCGTGTCAATAAAGCATATAAAGATGCAGATTTACCCAATTAAGATACTAATTCTCCAGCCTCAACTGTAGGTGAGAGAATTTTGTATTTACTAACTTAATGGCAATTGTTTTTACCTGTTAATTAAACAGCAGATTAATAACTTTCGCCATTGAGGTTTCTCAAAAGGCAATTATTTGCTACAATTATTGATTAAATAAACTGAAATAAACTTGAAAAAATTCGATATGATTGGGGTAGCAATTGTTGGTACAGGATTTGGTCAAAAAGTACACATTCCCGCATTTCAAGCACATCATAATACTAAAATTGTCGCTGTTTATCATCGAGATATTCATCAAGCTAAAACTATTGCGGAAACTCACAATATCCCCGATGCTAGTGATAATTTAGGAGAAATTCTGGCTTTACCTGCTGTTGAAGCTGTGAGTATTTCTACACCACCATTTTTACACTATGAAATGGCCAAAGAAGTCTTACAAGCTGGTAAACACCTTTTATTAGAAAAACCTGTAACTTTAAATGTCAATGAAGCCAAAGAATTATATCAGTTAGCAAAAAATCAAGGTGTAATTGCTACTGTAGATTTTGAATTTCGGTTTGTTCCCCAATGGCAATTTTTCGCTCAACTCCTAGCTGGAAATTATGTAGGGAATATTCGGTTAATTAAAATTGACTGGTTGGGTTCTTCTCGTGCTGATGTTTCTCGTCCTTGGAATTGGTATTCTAGTCAAGAAAAAGGTGGTGGTGTATTAGGTGCTTTAGGTTCTCATGCTTTTGATTATATTAACTGGTTATTCGGTGCAGTTGGGAAATTAAACGCTCATTTAATGACTGCTATTCCTGAAAGAATTAACCCCGCCACTGGTGAATTACAATTAGTTGATAGTGATGACACTTGTTTATTATCTCTAGAATTGGTTGATGGTACACCTGTCCAAGTCTGTATTAGTGCGGTTATTCATGCACCTAGAACCCATTGGATAGAAGTATATGGAGATAAGGGAACATTGGTTTTAGGTAGCAAAAATCAAAAAGACTATATTCATGGCTTTCAGGTTTGGAGTTCTCAACCGGGTGAACCTTTAAAAGAAATAGCCATTCCCCAGGAATTTCTCTTTCCTCAATATTATCATGATGGGCGGATTTGCGCTTTGTTGCGTGTTGTTGATGAATGGGTAAAAGGAATTACTAACCATGCACAAACTACACCTTCTTTGCAAGCAGGGGTTTATTCCCAATTACTCATGGATTTATCCCACCAATCCCATGATACAGGAAATTGGGTAAATGTGCCAAGTTTAGCAGAGTTTTTGAATGATGAGAAAATATGACATGAACTGGTGGAAGTATGTATTTTCAACAAAATACCACAAACAATGATCAGATATTTTGGGGATTTATGTACAAAAGAACAAAAGTAGGGATAATTCATGAAATTGCCCCTACTAGACAAAAATCAGGTTTATGGCCACTCCAGTCAGGCTAGAAGTTACATCTGAGTTGATAGTCCCTCCAAGGACTAACCAGCAGTTCGCGCCAAAAGAACTGGACAAGTAGCATTAACACGAACATAGTCAGATAAAGACGCGCCTATAAGACGATCTATATCAACAAAACTCTTAGCGATAGATGGTCGACGGTCTGGAGAACCAATTAATAATAAGTCTATATTCAACTCACTAGCCAAACGACAAATTTCTTCCCCCGGTTTACCACTGCTAGTAACACAACGTACTGCTACAGATTGCCTTTCTGCTTCAGCTAAAGCCATTCCCAATACAGAACTTCTTTCTGGTTTAAGATCAGTAATACCTGATAATTTGCCACCTAAATCTGTATTAACATTAGCTAAAATTAATTGTCCACCCACAACACCCCGGAGCAGGAACAAAGCTAAATTTAAACAATTTTTGGCAGACTCAGAATTATCCATTGCCACCATAACGCGCTTAATGTTTTTGACATAAATATCATCTTTCACAAGCAACATGGGACGGGAAGACAATTGAAAAACGTACTGACTAACGGAATTAGATAAAATTGATTGTAACCGCTTCAGTCCTCGTGAACCCATAATAATCAAATCAGCATCCATTTCATCCGCGACTTGACAAACCACATCCTTGGGATCACCTTGACGCAAAATAGAAGAAACTTGGCTGGGATCTAAGTTTAAATACTGAATAGCCTTAGCCAGAATTTTGCCACCTTCTTCCCATTTATCCGTCATGACAGCAGCAGTGCTTTGTGGAGTAACAACGTGAAGAACCGTTACCTTCGCACCTTGAAATGAAGGCATTTCTTTCAAGTTCTTGAGCATTTCTTCTGCGTGTCCCAAACCAGAGACAGCCAACAAAATTTTTTGAATCATTTTTACGTCTTTGTCGTGAGGGTTTTTGTGGTTTTTGCTGCTAGTATTGAGCCGTGGCTGCCCTACGCAAGCTATCAGAGAGTTTTTTTTCTGACGTGCTGAACAACCAAGTTAAGTATTTAGGCATAAATGAACCAATTAGCAGTAAAACTAATACCAACAAGCAAAAGAGTGATCAATATTAAGTTTCTTTACGCCTAATTACGTGAAGTTACAACTAGGTTGCCTATCATTAAGCATACAGCTAATTGTGTCTGATGAAATTAATAAAATATGATATTGGCCAGTAAGCATCTCCAAAAATTAAACAAAAATTAAACAAAAATTAAATATGTGTATTCTAGAATGAATGAACCACGAAGAGGGTAAAAACAGGAAGGAAAGAGGTCTTGGGCTACTGCTTTGATTTATTTACTCTTTATCTCAACATAAGCTGCATAAACACTTTTCACATTATACCAATTTAAGAAAATCCGCGCCACTTCTAAGGCTAGTTGTGGTTTACCCAAATCAATCAACCATTGTAAAAAGGGAGACATAGTTCTTTCATTTACAAGGCCATTTAACGAAAGAATACCCCATAATAAACGATGAAACCAAGTCATTTGAATCATCATTTTTACTTCCCAAGTGGGATGTTTTTGATAAAATAAAACTCCCATTCTGCCCCGTTGAATTTCCTGATCAATTAACTTAGGAATTTGTTGTAAACTAAATGGTGGATGCCAATGATAACCAACAGCTTCGGGACATTTAATTAGTTTTAAACCCAGATTTTTTAACCTGACACCTAATTCTAGATCTTCCCAACCATAGAGTTGAAAACTATGATCAAATAACCCAGCTTTCACTAACCAATGTTTGGGAATAGCGACATTACCCGTAGCAAAGAAAGCAGCGGAAAAATCTGTGATTTTATAAGGCTCTGCGGTGGGATTGGTAAAATTACAAGTATTAATTACAGCACCATAGGTAAAAAAGCTGTCGCTTCCTAATTTCTCTTTTCCTTGTATCAAAGCATTTGTATGAGCTTGGAGGAAATTCGGTAAAACCACTAAATCACTATCAATAAAAATAATTGTATCACCACAGGCTTTTTCTACCCCTAAATTTCGCGCAGCAGCCGGTCCTGCATGATTCTGTTCAAAGCAGCGGACATGAGAAAATTCGTCTTTATGTAATTCTAACCAATTCAAAGTACCATCATTAGAACCATCATCTACCAATACGACTTCATAACCTTCTATGTGATTCTCGTTGCTTAACTGCTGTACTTCTAAAGCGCGGAGACACTTTTCTAAAATTGGTAAGCGATTATAAGTGGGAATAACAATACTCAAAAACACAGTTTTACCTAAAATACTATTGCTTGTATTGAGAATCAGACAAATATAGCAAAGTTACCGTTGCACAAAAAAAATATACGCTAGGTAAGTCAGATATAATAATGACTCATTCTTTGTTTTCCTGAGTGGAGAAATTCATGGGTCGCGCCAAAAAAGTTATTTTAGCATATTCTGGTGGAGTTGATACTTCCGTTTGTATTCCCTACTTAAAGCAAGAGTGGGGAGTAGAAGAGATAATTACCCTAGCAGCAGATTTAGGCCAGGGAGATGAATTAGAACCAGTTCGAGAAAAAGCCCTGAAATCAGGTGCAAGTGAGTCTTTAGTAGCGGATGTTAAGGATATCTTTGTTAAAGATTACGCATTTCCGTCAATTCAAGCTAACGCCCTCTATGAAAACCGCTATCCTTTAGGAACAGCCCTGGCTCGTCCTTTGATTGCTAAGATATTGGTAGAAGCGGCTGCTAAATATGGCGCAGATGCGATCGCTCACGGTTGTACGGGCAAAGGCAACGACCAAGTACGTTTTGACGTTTCCTGTGCAGCCCTCAACCCTAACTTGAAGATATTAGCACCAGCCAGGGAATGGGGTATGAGTCGAGAGCAAACCATTGCTTATGGTGAGAAGTTTGGTATTCCCGCACCAGTGAAAAAATCCTCTCCCTTCAGTATAGATAAAAACTTACTTGGTCGCAGTATTGAAGCTGGTACATTAGAAGACCCAGCAAACGAACCACCGGAAGAAATCTACGAAATGACCAAAGCCATAGCTGATACTCCCAACGAGCCGGAATATCTAGAAATTGGCTTCCAAAAAGGACTTCCTACCACCATTAACGGGACAGCGAAAAACCCGGTTGAGCTAATTGAACAACTCAATAAAATCGTGGGAAATCATGGTATTGGTCGCATTGACATGATTGAAAACCGCTTAGTCGGGATTAAATCACGGGAAATTTACGAATCACCAGCAATGGTAGTTTTAATTAATGCTCACCGTGACTTAGAAAGTCTCACTTTAACAGCAGATGTCACCCAATACAAGCGAGGCATAGAAGAAACCTACACTAAACTAGTATATAACGGACTTTGGTATAGTCCTCTCAAAGCTGCTTTAGATGCTTTTATTCAACAAACACAAGAAAGAGTTTCTGGTGTAGTGCGGTTAAAGCTATTTAAAGGTAATGCCATAATTGTGGGGCGTTGGAGCGATAATACACTATATACCCCTGATTTAGCAACTTATGGCGCTGAAGATCAATTTGATCACAAAGCTGCGGAAGGTTTTATTTACGTTTGGGGTTTACCTACCCGCATTTGGGCGCAAGGTAATAAGTAGTAACATATAGTGTGTAGGGTGTAGGGAATAATTAACTATTTTACTCATCACCAATTTAGTATAGTCAAGCAGGTAAAATACCTGCTTAACCTGACCATTAATCCTTTACTCTTCCGTTTGCTGCTTCACTTCGCGGGACTCCAACCAAATTGGGACAATAATCACAGCAATTAGGATAAGTAACGCCAAAATTGCAAATTTACTTACCCAGGCCACCAATTGTTCTAGAGAAATAATTCTCCCCGCAAAAAAAGCTAAAGTCACCATGACACCACCCCACGCAGTCGCCCCAGCTACATTATAAATGAGGAATTTACCAAAGGGCATTTCTGCTATACCTGCCAGTGGTGAAGCAAAAATTCGCAATAAGGCAAAAAATCGCCCAAAAAATACAGCTTTAGCCGCGTTTTCCGTAAATTGCTCCTTAATACTCAACAGTCGTACCTCTGAAATGCGGAAAATCTTCCCAGCTTGTAGCAGAAAAGGCCAACCACCCACTCTACCTATCCAATAGCCGCAATTACCACCAATTACAGCCCCTCCAACCGCATTACCAAGAACCAGCCAATAATTTAATTCATTGCTACCAGCCAAAAAACCACCAACAATGGTTACGGTTTCCCCAGGGAGAGGAATACCCAAATTTTCTAGCAATATTCCCAAAAAAATCGCTAAATAACCATAATTATGAGCAATTTCTTGGATGTTTTCTAGTGAAATTAGCTCAAAAGACATCCGCTACCACCGAGTTTACAAATTTTTACCAATACCATATCTTTGCTTGTTTTTGGTGAGAGTGTCAAACTATTTAAATCAAATTATTTAAATAATGATAAGTTTGTTACCGAAATTAGGAAAAAATTATGCTTATACTAGAAAAACATATCAACAAATTATACAATATAAATACTGAGGAAATTTTCTCGACCGCGTTGCTGTTAATGCACATAAATTTGCGAAAATGGTCATTTTGCGGTTGAATTATAAACAGTATTAATGTCAGTCTTCTCTCTCATAGTCTTTCAAATACTCGGTTAAATTTATGACTCTTACACAAGAACGCCAAGTGATTTTGTTCAAACCCCAAGGTAGTATAGACCTAGACAGTGGTATGAACTTGAGTGAACAGATGGACCAAATTAAACCTCAAGTCCATCAACTTTGGGTTATAGATTTAGCAGATGTAGATTTTATGGATAGTTCTGGATTAGTTCCCCTTGTCAAAGGTCTGACCACGGCGCGTCAAAGTGGTTGTCGGTTAGTTCTTTGCAATGTCAAAGCCCCTGTGAAGTTGATTTTGGAACTTACCCAACTTGATTCAGTATTTGAAATTTTCCCAAGTTATGAAGATATTTTTACTCCTGTTGAAGATCAGCAGCTATTATTAGCCAGCTAATTTTTAGGATTTCCCTCATCAATACTTATAAACCGCAGTATCCAAAATTATAAATACTGCGGCATAAAAGTTTTGACGAGGAAAATACAGGCACAAATTTTAGGTGTTTTGAGGAGCAGATATATTATCTGTTACAATTTATAAACGAGGAAAAGTAGGTAAATCAATACCACCATGATTTGTGTGGCGGTTTTTCAGTGCTAAACGATAACTCACACTTTGCAATTCGGCTTGTAATTGGCGATTTTCCTTTTGTAATATGACTACCTGATCCCGCACTGGTTTTATGCGTTCCTCAAACTTACGGCGGTAAATTTGGGGTAATTCCTCTATTACCTGCTCTAACATTTTACTTTGATCAGTTAGCTTTTGCACTGACTGTCGTAGTTGATAAATTTCGGTATCACGAGTCCTAATTTCCTCTTCGTAGCATCTCACCTGCTCTTCCACAGATTGCAGTTGATCTCTTAGCACCTGCAATTGACTCAAGTCTATTCCTGGTTCGGATTGTGGTGGTGTAAAATTAATGTTACCCTTAACTAGCCCCAATAGTTCTTGAGATAACTGCTCTACTAATTGATCTCGCAGTTGTAACTCTTCCCGCAACCGGGATATTTCGGTAGACAGTTCTGGAATGTTTGGTATATCAGATTGGCTCACAGTCACTTATACCTCTTATGTATAACTGTGATATTAACATTCACGTTGTCTAAAAAGACCCTTCTTTTCCAGTTTACTGAAACTACCAAAATATATCTATCTTTTCACCCCATCACCTACTGAATAGGTAGGTGAACGGCTGATACTTTTCACCTAAAAAATGTTGTTATTAGGCTGCTGCTTCTGCTTCTACTTTCTGCTTGGGAACTTCTTGTTTAACTGTCATATAGCGAATTACTTCTTCGCTTAATCTCATAGCGCGTTCCATAATAGCGATCGCAGTTCCAGGTCCTGTATAATTCATTTGCACATAAACGCCATCACGATGCTTTTTAATTTCATAAGCCAGACGACGTTTACCACGGTTTTGAATTTCAATATTCTCAGCACCGTTTTCCCGAATCAAGTTTTCATATTTGGCAATTTGTTGTACTATTTGCTCATCTCCCAAATCAGGACGCAGAATGTACATCGTTTCGTAAACTGTGGTCATATTCGTTAATTCACCTTTTGGACAAAATGGCTGAAGAAGTGTTAATTCATACAAATATTGCTGTTAGCGATACTTTTATTGATCAACGTCTCAAACAACAAGGAATTTTGACAATTTTTTAGCTATTCCATGTTAGCACAATTTTCCCCAGTATTCCTTTCCTGCTAAACTTTATTTTTGGAGTAAATTTAGGAGGTTTTCCGTATTTATCTTATAATATAACCAGTTTTCAATGACAATCATTAGTCAAATCCTGGTTTAATAAAGCATATTTAAGGATATTTATTCAGGTTATGGCGCAGCGATATGTGCGAGTTCAAAGTCAAGAAGGTAAAATTTATTATGGGTTGCTCCAGTTATCCCAGAACGTAGAAGTCCTAGACGCTCCACCCTGGTTGCATGGTAAACCTATGGATTTAACCCTAGAGGCCAATTGTTATACAATTCTAGCTCCCTGCGCGCCAACAAAAATTGTCGCCGTGGGCAGGAA
This sequence comes from Dolichospermum planctonicum, assembly GCF_005402965.1. Classification (GTDB taxonomy): domain Bacteria; phylum Cyanobacteriota; class Cyanobacteriia; order Cyanobacteriales; family Nostocaceae; genus Dolichospermum; species Dolichospermum planctonicum. Next base: position 70,416 of record NZ_BJCF01000005.1, on the reverse strand, counting down.
TTATGTTGATCACGCAGCGGAAATGGGAACATCAGTACCCGCTGAACCGCTTATATTTTTGAAACCGCCTACATCTGTAATTGCGTCAGATAGAGAAATTAAATATCCCCACCAATCTCAAAGGGTGGATTATGAAGGAGAATTGGCCCTTGTGATTGGCGATCGCACAACTAATTGTACCCCAGACCAAGCCCAAAGTAAAATCTGGGGTTACACCATTGCCAATGATGTCACAGCCAGGGATTTACAACAAAAAGACCACCAATGGACAAGAGCTAAAGGTTTTGATACTTTTTGTCCTCTAGGTCCTTGGATTGTCCGAGAATTAAACCCAGGAGCTAAATTACAGACTTTTTTGAATGATCATCCCCATCCCGTCCAATCTGCTTGTATTGATCAAATGGTATTTTCCCCAGATTTTTTGGTGTCTTATATCAGTCAAGTGATGACTTTATTACCTGGTGATATAGTATTAACTGGTACGCCTATGGGAGTAGGGTCTTTGCAAATAGGCGATCGCATCTGTATAGAAATAGAAGGTATTGGTCGCCTAGAAAACACAGTTATCCGCAGTTAATCTTTAGCGTACCTGCATATAAACAGCATCGGAAATCGCCGGAATTTCCGCATACTTGCCCATTAATGACTGAGCAACGGAATAAACAACCGCTGCTACTATTCCCATAAAAATGGTTGTATAGAGTGTTTGCATAGCAAATCCACTACCAGGAACTAATTTGACAATATCAGTCAAAATGTCACATAAAAAGATCACAATATCTAAAATAATAGCTTGCATGGTATTGAAACGAATAAAATGACTAAGTTTCTCGTTTCTCACCACTAAAAGCCACAAGGCAAAGAAAATAATGATTTCTGCATAGCGAACACCATAGTAAATTCTTAACAGAGGTAAAAGCGGTAAAAATATCCGTTCCAGCAGTGGAAAATCACTCAGAAAGAACTGACCGAAGGCAAACACCTCAATTAAAGGCAATAAATAAGGTAAACAAGCGAAAATTCGATCAGGGAAAGTTGTAGACCCGCGCCAAGACATTTTATATTCTCCTATGAATAAATTTCAACAGCTATTGAGCTTAGGATAACGCAGATGCTTGATCTTGATAACAATCCAATCATTCTATATTGGCAACCCGAAAACCCATCATACACTCATATTGATCTGGCTGTTGTTGGGTAAAATTATTAATTGCTTGACCACAGCGCAGTTTTCCCCCACTCCAGCGAGGTTGTCCCTTACCATTTGCCAATAAACAAGACTGACAAACTGTTTCTGGGCTAAGGATTTGATTATCGGTGAAAATAACTAACATCTAAATCCCTTTTTGTTATAATTAGGAAAAATTTATATGAATGATTTAGGAAATGATTGAGGAAAAAATTCTGGCAACCTGAGAAGGCTGCTAAATGTACTTGATTTGATTGTATCTTAGATGTGTGAAATTTATGTTAAATTGAGTACCAAAAAATACATAAATTTAGATCACCACATTTACTAAAATCAATAATTCCTATATGATCACATTTCTAGTTCTCTAAATATTTTCAGCCTAAATTCTGATTATAGACAGGTTGCCCAGTAACTTTGCTGTACTGCATTTAATTTGTATGATTCTAGTGGGCAAGATGCCCGCACCACAACATCTAGCCAGATAAGGATGATCAAATTTAGAGGCGTAACAGCTTAGGTTTAACCGTGATTTCGATTTTCGTCAAATTCCATAACAAATTCCCTAAGGATAATCAAAGTGACCAAAACTAACTCAGACCTCTTAAAAAACTCCGACCCTATCATTAACGAACTAATTAATCAAGAACTACAGCGACAACGTGATCACTTAGAATTAATTGCCAGTGAAAACTTTACCTCCCCTGCCGTATTAGCCGCCCAAGGTTCAGTATTAACCAATAAATACGCAGAAGGACTACCAGGTAAACGTTATTATGGTGGTTGTGAATTTGTTGACAAAATTGAACAAATAGCCATTGACCGAGCCAAACTGTTATTTGGTGCTGCCCATGCCAATGTTCAACCTCATTCTGGGGCGCAAGCTAATTTTGCTGTTTTCCTGACATTGTTAAAACCGGGAGACACAATTATGGGTATGGACTTGTCTCACGGGGGACATCTTACCCACGGTTCACCCGTGAATGTTTCTGGTAAATGGTTTGAAGTTCGTCATTATGGCGTAAGTAAAGAAACCGAACAATTAGACTATGATCAAATTCGGGATTTAGCTATTAAAGAACGGCCTAAACTGTTAATTTGTGGTTATTCAGCCTATCCCCGGATTATTGACTTTGCAAAATTCCGCAGTATTGCTGATGAAGTTGGCGCTTATTTACTCGCTGATATTGCTCATATTGCGGGTTTAGTCGCTACAGGCCATCATCCTAACCCCCTACCTTATTGTGATGTCGTCACCACCACAACCCATAAAACCTTACGTGGACCCCGTGGCGGCTTGATTTTGACTCGTGATCCAGAATTGGGAGAAAAGCTGGATAAATCAGTTTTCCCAGGAACTCAAGGGGGACCTTTAGAACACGTCATTGCTGGTAAAGCCGTAGCATTTGGTGAAGCTCTTAAACCTGAGTTTACACAATATTCTGCCCAAGTAGTTGAAAACGCCCGCGCTTTAGCTACCCAACTGCAAAACAGAGGCTTTAAGTTAGTATCTGATGGCACAGATAATCATTTAATGTTAGTAGATTTACGTTGTATTGACATGACTGGTAAAAAAGGAGATCAGCTAGTCAGCAGCGTGAATATCACCGCCAACAAGAATACAGTTCCCTTTGATACTAAATCACCTTTTGTTACCAGTGGTTTAAGATTAGGTTCTCCCGCCATGACTACCAGGGGTTTAGGTGTGGCAGAATTTACCGAAATTGGTAATATTATTGCAGATCGGTTACTTTCTCCAGATTCAGAAATAGTAACTGCGGATTGTTTAAGACGAGTCGCGGCCTTGTGCGATCGCTTTCCATTATATCCTCACATAGAAATTCCTGTACCAGTTTCTGTGAGTAGATAATGAGTATTCCCAGTCTGAGACTGGGAACGAAATTTTCAAAGGGCGGTTGAGGGAAGTTGAAACTAATTGAAACTAATTGAAACTAATTTATGGCTAGGTCACCCAAGCCATTAGGTTCTGACCCACCCTACCCAATGTAACTGGCAATTTACTGACGTTAACCGTTAACTAGTTAATTGCCTTCACGGCTTCCAGTTTGGATGTAAAGCATGATTAAAAAAACAGCAGGTACTAGTACGAACAAAATGCTCGCTATGAAACCCAAATCATTAACTTGCATAGGAAAATAGCCTTTTGTGTAATTTTTCTATTCAACTACTCTACAATAGCATCACAGATGACAAAGTGAAGCCAATTTTCTTAAACTCAAATAGACAACCGGGGACTAGAATCTCCAGCTAAACAACTAAAATCCGCAGACCTGGAACAAATAAAAATTAAAACCCACATAAGTGGGCTGTTTTTATATATAAACGTTTGCTAACTACCGATTTAACTTAGGGTTTGGTGATGACGCTAACAGGTCCATTAACTAGCGTTTGACAAGCTAGACGATAATTATCAGGCTTATTTTTGAATTTGCGGTTTTCTAAATCTGTGCGGGGAGAAAGGTTTTCTAGTCCTTCGGTAATTTGGACAACACAAGTAGTACATTGTCCCGCACCACCGCAATTAGTGATTTTACTGAGAAATGTATAAATATCAATCCCATTTTCTACGGCTTTGAGTCGGAGATTAGCGCCGTTTGCGGCCACTATTTCTTTATTCTCTTTGACAAATTTGATGTTTCCCATAGTGTATTCCTGGTGATTTAGTATGCGACTGGATTAATTATATTGATTTATTGCAAAATATTAAGAAATATTAATTTCATGCAAAAAAACAAAAAAATAGGACAGGTGTGCATTACCTGTCCAGAAAATTGCAGATGGGTAAGTTATCTGAAACCGACTGCTGCTTGCCAAACAAATGCAAGTAACAAGAAGAAAACGGGAATAACAGGTAAAACATCTACCAAGGGGTCGAAGATTTGGTAAGCTTCAGGCAGTTTTGCTAGTAATAGTGCTGCTTCCATGTTTGTTTAAATCCACCTAATAATCAAATACAGCTTTTATATGCGATACACATTTTAACATGGTTTGGTAATCCGATTTTGGATTTTAGATTTTAGATTTTGGATTGATTACAGAATTTATGATCATGATTAGTCCTCAGTTTTTTCTAAATCAATAGCATCATGTTGCAACCAATGACCAAAATCTGTTATAAAGCGATCGCTTAATATTGAAGCTCGAATCTTTTGAGTAAAGCGAATCAATTCAGTGATGTTATGAATAGTCAACAAAGTATAAGCTAATATTTCCTGCGATCGCACCAAATGAGATATATAAGCACGACTGAAATTTTCACAAGTGTAACATGGGCAAGTTGTATCCAGTGGGGTAAAATCTTCACGAAACTTAGCGTTTTTGAGATTCCAACGTTCACCGTCGACAATAGCTGTACCATGTCTAGCCCATCTAGTCGGAATCACACAATCAAATAAATCTACCCCAGAAGCGATCGCAATTGCCATTTCTCGATAAGTTCCCACACCCATCAAATAACGGGGTTTATTCACAGGTAACAACGGGGCTGTAGTTTGGACAATTTGCGCCATTAAATCCGTAGGTTCACCCACACTAACACCACCAATGGCATATCCAGGCATATCCAACTGCGCCAATTCCGCAGCAGCACGGGCGCGTAAATCTAAATATACTCCCCCTTGGACAATGGGAAACAATGCCTGATCCTGGCGTTTATGGGCTGATATAGAGCGTTTTAGCCAGCGATAGGTACGGTCAGTAGCGGCTTCCACTTCCTGACGAGTAGCAGGATAGGGAGGACATTCATCAAAAGCCATGATCACATCCGCCCCCAGAATATTCTGAATTTCAATAGAGCGTTCTGGGGTTAATTTAATCATTTGCCCATCATGAGGCGAGCGAAAAGTTACACCTTCTTCCGTAATTTTCCGCATCTCGCTCAAACTAAAAACCTGAAATCCACCGGAGTCCGTGAGCATGGGACCTGGCCAACCCATAAACTTATGTAACCCACCACCACCCGCAACAATAGCCTCTCCCGGCTGGAGATGTAAATGATAGGTATTAGCCAAAACCATTTGCGCTCCCGTTGCGGCCAATTGGGCAGGGGTAATAGTTTTCACATTAGCTAATGTTCCCACAGGCATAAACCTGGGCGTTTCTACTGGTCCGTGGGGAGTAGAAAATATTCCGGCTCTGGCTTTAGTCTGGCTACAGGTAGCGAGACATTCAAAAGAAAAATTGGCACTCAAGACAAAAATACGGTTTCGCTAAATTTATCCACCAACTTAACATTTTCTCGACTACTTGATGCAGTTTGTGGGGTTTTTGTCAATAAAATCAAATTGAGAAGCCACGTCTGGTCATCTGTGATAAATTATCTGTCTGGGAGTAATTGATGATCAGAACATTTATAAAACTTAATACTCATCAATAATTCAAGTGTTTTGGCTAAGATATTACGCTGGTGGCAACAGCAATTCTTAAATTTAGTTGCGGCTGTCATTTTCTATACCGCTATTCCCCTACCTAATGTGCAAAATTTAAACTTCCAAAAGGTTGCTTGTTTCGCGCCAGTAATTGGGTTAATGATTGGTGGTATTTTAGGTGGGTTAGATGTAGGTATGAATTATTTGGGTATTCCCATGCTAACCCGTAATGCTTTGGTAGTGGGTGCATGGATAGCAATTACCGGAGGATTACATTTAGATGGAGCAATGGATACAGCGGATGGTTTAGCAGTGGGTGATCCTCAACGACGGTTACAGGTCATGATGGATAGTGCTACCGGTGCATTTGGGGCAATTTCCGCTATAATGATTATTATTTTGAAAATAACTGCTTTAACAGATATAGCTGAAAACCATTATTTAGTCTTCATGGCTGCTTGTGGGTGGGGACGTTGGGGACAACAAATAGCTATTTGTCAATATCCTTATCTGAAGCCTACTGGTAAGGGTGCATTTCATAAACAAGCCATTCGTTCTTATTTTGATTTATTTCCCAGTTGGTTTTTGTTAATTGGTTTAAGTGGTGTTGTTTGGGTAATCAATCCCCATAATTTAGTTTTAGCTGTGGGGATGGTTTTATCTGGGAGTGTGATTTCTGTTGTTACCCCAGCTTGGTTTAATTATAAGTTAGGTGGACATACAGGAGATACTTATGGGGCTGTGGTGGAGTGGACTGAGGCTTTGTTTTTGTGTGTAATTACTAGTATTTAAGGGGTGAGTTGTGGCAAAAAAAGATTCTTATTCCCAATTATTAAAACAAGAGTTTATTAATTTATTTGAGACTCTGGAACTTAATGATAGACAAAAGCATTATCTAAAGTCTCGCTGGTTAGACCAGATTTTGTGGATGGAAGGACGGGCTAATGATGCCCGTCAACGCTATTATCAACTGCGATTAACAACAATTATTGGAGGTGTAATTGTTCCCATATTAATAAGTTTAAATATTAATAATAAAGCCCTAGATTCATATCTGAAAGGTTTTACAATTGCCTTATCGGGAATGGTAGCTATCAGTTCCTCCGTTGAGGAGTTTTTTCATTATGGAGAACGTTGGCGACACTATCGGCGGACAACGGAAATTCTCAAAGGAGAAGGTTGGGAATTGATGGAACTCAGCGGTTCCTATGCCAGTTACAAAACCCATGAGGAGGCTTTTAAAAATTTTGCCGCGAATGTGGAAAATATCATTCAGAGTGATGTAGAAGTTTATCTCACCAAAGTCACCCAAGAAACTAAAAAGCAAAAAGAAGAAAAAAAGCCGGAAGTGTAGAAGGTTTAATTATTAGACATCTCCTAGAAAGTAGAAACGTTCCATGGAACGTCTCTACAAGGGTTCTAGAAAACGCATATTTAATTCTCGGATATGTATCTTCATTAATGTCTTAATCACTTTGTTAATTGCTGTCTCAATAGCTTCGCTAATTCTGACATTGGTTGTGATAGATCAAATAATAACAGATTACTTTGCCCTGCCACCTCTGCGACCTTTTCCCGTGCTTCAGACTCTGGATGGTTTCTGGCAAAAGCAATTTCATCTGCAAGCCGACCGCTACCAGCAATTACAACTATTGTCCGACCAACTTTTAAATTTTGCATCACATCTACTAAAGCAATCTCCCCCCCATTGATTAGTAATGTTACTGATGGTGCTTCCTTAGCAAGTAAACTTGCTATTCTGGCCTGCCAAGGGGACTCATCACCCCAATTAAAACCAGGAACTAAGACAAAATGAGTATGGTGAGGTTCTAAGGCTTCTGTATTGGAAGATGTGGGGACTGCATTAGGTAATGTTACTGTCCCCACTGCTGCGACACCAATTAAAGAAAATGTCCCATTGATATCCCTACGAGCCTGACCCATCATTTTCATTACACCAGCATTAGTACCGCCGTCAACAACATCGGCATTCAACTCTTCAACTAGGGGAGCTATGATTTCTACAAACAACAGGCTCAGACGGGCTAGGTCAGCTTCACTCACCTTGCTTGCACCACCTACTAATACTAGCAAAGGACGGGAACCTTGAAAGCCGAGGTCATGGAGGGCAGTGGGCAAATTTACAAAGTCATCAACTTGAACCGCGTCTGCTGTTTGTCCGCTTGGGAAGGAAAGACTGAAAAACTTTTTCATAAATAAATTGAATTAAAAAAACTGGCTCTACCGTTCCCTTTATGTAAAATAATATTTATTGTAGCTTGGGTTGAGGGACGAAACCCAACACCCCTTGCTATCCTACCCCTAATGTTGGGTTTGGTCTTCGTTCTACCCAACCTACAAAAATTAAATTCATATTCTTCTCCATAAGGGGAGCGGTAGAACCAAAAAACTTTACTTTACTTTTGAGTACCAATGCCGTTGCATAAATTTCTATCACTTTTGCTAACTGTAAGATTATTTTGTAAATAGTTTCGTATCCAATCGCAATTACGACCCATTAAAGAGTCTAAATTTAGATTCCAGAAATCTCGATTCCACAGTTTGATTGTCTGGTCACCACTACCAGAAGCCAAAGTCCTGCCGTCTGGGCTAAAACTGACGCTCAAGACAGTATCAGTATGCCCAGAGAGGGTGCGAATTTCCTTACCTGTGTCTAGATTCCACAGTTTGATTGTCTTGTCATCACTACCAGAAGCTAAAGTCTTGCCGTCCGGGCTAAAACTGACGCTGTAGACCCAATTACTATGCCCAGAGAGGGTGCGAATTTCCTTACCTGTGTCTAGATTCCACAGTTTAATTGTCTGGTCACCACTACCAGAAGCTAAAGTCTTGCCGTCCGGGCTAAAACTGACGCTCCAGACCCAATTACTATGCCCAGTGAGGGTGCGAATTTCCTTACCTGTGTCTAGATTCCACAGTTTGATTGTCTTGTCATCACTACCAGAAGCTAAAGTCTTGCCGTCCGGGCTAAAACTGACGCTGTAGACAGAATTACTATGCCCAGTGAGGGTGCGAATTTCCTTACCTGTGTCTAGATTCCACAGTTTGATTGTCTTGTCCTGACTACCAGAAGCCAAAGTCTTGCCGTCCGGGCTAAAACTGACGCTGTAGACAGAATTACTATGCCCAGAGAGGGTGCGAATTTCCTTACCTGTGTCTAGATTCCACAGTTTGATTGTCTTGTGATCACTACCAGAAGCCAAAGTCCTGCCGTCCGGGCTAAAACTGACGCTTCTGACCCAATTACTATGCCCAGAGAGGGTGCGAATTTCCTTACCTGTGTCTAGATTCCACAGTTTGATTGTCTTGTCATAACTACCAGCAGCCAAAGTCCTGCCGTCCAGGCTAAAACTGACGCTTCTGACCCAATTACTATGCCCAGAGAGGGTGCGAATTTCCTTACCTGTGTCTAGATTCCACAGTTTGATTGTCTGGTCATCACTACCAGAAGCCAAAGTCCTGCCGTCTGGGCTAAAACTGACGCTGATGACAGAATTACTATGCCCAGAGAGGGTGCGAATTTCCTTACCTGTGTCTAGATTCCACAGTTTGATTGTCTGGTCACCACTACCAGCAGCCAAAGTCCTGCCGTCCGGGCTAAAACTGACGCTGTAGACCCAATTACTATGCCCAGAGAGGGTGCGAATTTCCTTACCTGTGTCTAGATTCCACAGTTTAATTGTCTGGTCATCACTACCAGAAGCTAAAGTCTTGCCGTCCGGGCTAAAACTGACGCTGTAGACAGTATCAGTATGCCCAGAGAGGGTGCGAATTTCCTTACCTGTGTCTAGATTCCACAGTTTGATTGTCTGGTCATCACTACCAGAAGCCAAAGTCTTACCGTCCGGGCTAACACTGACGCTCCAGACAGTACCACTATGCCCTACCAAGCGATTCTTTTCACTTGTATCACTAAGAGGTGCTTGTAAGGCATTCATCACCACTAAGTTGAATAATTTCTGGGTTCTCAGGATTATTCCTGCTTTAATTGCTTGGATAGAAGCATCGAATTTCTGATTATTATTAAATAAAGATAAAGAAGATCTACCAAGAGATTCGGCTTGATTAAGTTGTGCTTGCTTTAATTGTTTTTTGGCTTCCTGTTCACTTTTTTTAGCTTTATCGCTGGCTATGACAGCATTTTGTTTTTCTTTATTGGCGATAGTTGCCTGTTTTTTGGCTTCCCGTTCACTTTTTTGAGCTTTATCGCTGGCTATGACAGCATTTTGTTTTTCTTTATTGGCGATAGTTGTCTGTTTTTTGGCTTCCTGTTCACTTTTTTGAGCTTTATCGCTGGCTATGACAGCATTTTGTTTTTCTTTATTGGCGATAGTTGTCTGTTTTTTGGCTTCCTGCTCACTTTTTTGAGCTTTATCGCTGGCTATGACAGCATTTTGTTTTTCTTTATTGGCGATAGTTGCCTGTTTTTTGGCTTCCCGTTCACTTTTTTTAGCTTTTTGCTCACTTGTTTGAGCTTGATTTTTAGCTTTTTCAGCTTCCCGTTTTTGTAAGAAAGCAAAGCCAGTTGTGCCAATTGCTGCCACCAATAAAACAACAGCACCCATAAGCAGCGACCTCAAAACCAATAACTGACGCTGATTTTGTTTCTTTTGTGTTTCTATCGCTTCTCGACTTTTATCAATCAACTCCTTCTGTAAAGCTGTCCTAGCCGGCTTTTTATTCTCTGTTTCTGCTGTCTTTAACCATGCTTCCGCAACAGCAAACTCACTCCCTCGTAACAACAAATCCACATTTTTGCCCTTTTCATCCCATTCCAAAGCCCGTTGTGACCATTTCGTATGACTTCTGACATGATCTCTATCTGTATCCAGCGTCCTCACTAACTCATTAAAATTGGCAAAAAATTCCCCTCCATGCTGATTAAAATCGAGCCATTGCACATTTGCTAAAGCCGCAGGGAGTTTTTGTTTATCATCATTTGATAAAGGGCGATGTAGTACAGTAATAAAACGTTTACCCAAATTTTTGGCATATTCCACCTCACCAGCACAATAGGGAGAGTTTACCGATTTAGGTGAAATAATAAATAAAAAGTTATCGGAATTGGCAATTCCTCGATTTATTTCCTGCTGAAAATCAGTCCCTGTAGCAATACTTTCTTGGTCAAACCAAGTCGTTTTTCCTAATTCTTGTAAAGCGTCATTGATTTTCCGCGCTAAATCTGAATCGGTACGAGAATAGGAGATAAAAACTTCTAAAGAAGATGCTTCTGATTGATTGAAACTGGTAGTAATAAACTCCTCTTGTAAAGGTAAGGGAGGATAATCTTCTCGCTGTTTTGCTACCTTTAACCAAGCTGCAAAATGTTGGAGGTTATAACCCCGCAATAATAAACTAGGGTTTTGATTTTGTTTTTGCCATTTCCGGGCTTTGACCAACAGGATTTTATGTTTTTCATAATAGGAAGATTCTTTCTTTAATTCTTGTAATAATTTATCTGTACTGAAACGATATTCTGCTTCGTTTTCTGATTGAGTAAAATCAATAAACTGTAATTTCTTTAACTCTAGGGGAATTAATTTAAAATCAGGTTCTGCAACCAATAAAGGAATAATCCGTTTATTATTTGCTAAAGCTTGATTTAATTCCTGTTGACAATATTCCGATTGTAAGGAATCCAATGATATTAAATAGACAAAGTTATCTGCTCCTTCAATTCCTTGATTAATTGCCTTTTCAAATCCAGTTCCGGTTTTAATATCAGTCTTGTTTGTCCAAACAGTAATACTTTCACGCATTAATGTTTTTCTAATTTTCTCCTTAATTACCTCGTCTTTATCTGCGGCTGCTAGAAAAACTTGACTTAGTAAATTATGAGAATTTTTTATACTTTCACAAATAAATTCACAATGTAAATCTGTAGGTAGACAAGGCTGTTGTTCTTTAGTAAATCTCTGTTTTAACCACTTTTCCGCTTTTCCTCTTTCTTCCCCGACCAAAAAATAATTGGTTTGTTGCTGATTTCTCGACCATTCTAAAGCTTGCACTAAAAAATTGGTATGTTGTTCTACATAATCTTGATGTTTATTAATTGCAGTCAATAAACCGTTAAAATAGTTAGAAAAATCATCAAGATTATCTGCAAACCGAATCCAATTAATTTTACTAATTATTGAGTGCATATTCGGATAAATAGAATGCAGCCCTTTTTGTTGGTCTTCTTGCCAATGTTCTTCAGTTTTATTCGGGTTTCTTTGTTGCCATATTTCCTGGCTAATTTGCTCAACGTGAAGTAAAGGAATAATTCGTTTATTTAGTTTAATAGCCAGTTCAATCTCCTTGAGACAATAGGGAGAATTAACTGAGTGAGGAGCAATAATAAATAAGAAATTATGGGCTTTTTCTATGCCATCATCAATTTGTTTTTGATAATCCACTGCTGGGGGAATATCGTCTTGATCAAACCAGACATTTAAACCCGCTGCTGTCAATTTTTCATTAAGATTTATAGCAAAGGCTTTACTATCAGGACGGCCATAGGAAATAAAAGCATCATAAAAATTCATTTTTTGCCCCTTTTCATTCAGATAATCTATATATAGTCATCCTGAGTAGGTTGTAATGAAGTTATTATAAATGCTTTTTAAACTACTGTCAACGAATCAAACCCCACATCTAACCCAGGTCTACTTCACAGGTTGCAGTTTTGTCACTTTGAGTTTAAACTTCCCTACCCCAGTTTCCCCAAAAGAACGAACCCGGACAATATAAGTCCCCGTTTCTGTAATGCGGGTAAATAACACAGAGTTACTCGTACCCTCAGGACCATCATCATTTTCTAAAACCGTCGTACCATTGGGAGCTAATAGTGTAATAATAGTGTCGAAATTTTCCGATGATAAATCAACCGCTAAATTATCACCTTTGTTTAATTTGACCGCATAATCACGAGCAAATCCTCCCTGTCCTGTGGGAATATCTTTGTTTGACAAAGTATCAGAAATTTCTGTAAAATCAGTTAAAGGAATGGGACTATATAATTTATTTTGTGTATTTTGTGCGGAAACTGTTTTGCTGCCAATCCCTATTATTAGTAATGTGATAGGAATAATTAAAATTTGTCTAAAACCAACTACAAAATTCTTTTTCATAAATTAAAATACTTTCCCCATAAATACAGGGTAACTAATCTAATATAGCTTTATTTTTTTTCTTTGTTTGTTGTGGCCACAGCAGCTACACCTAAAACTTTAATTTGATGTATTTCCAGTGTTTTCACAGCAGCTTTCACAGTAGCACCAGTAGTATAAATATCATCCACTAATAATATTGGTATATTGGGAGGACGACGCAAATCTTTACCAATGACAAAAGCATTTGCTAAGTTTTCTTGTCTTTGAACTGCGGATAAGCTAAATTGTGCTTCAGTTTCCTTAATGCGTTCTAAACCATTGACTTTCAATTTGTATCCTGTGACATGACAAAAACCTTCAGCTATTAATGCAGCTTGATTAAAACCTCTTTGTTTTTGTTTTTTCGGGTGCATAGGAATAGGAACAACTAAAAGCTGTTTTTGGGGTTGTGGTGAATTTAATAACCATGATTCTCCTAACCATTTTCCCAAAAGATAACCAATTTGAGGCTGATTTTTATATTTTAATGCAGCGATCGCTCTTTTGACACCACCACCATAATTTCCCCAAACAAATATTGGTAATGGTTGTTTCCATAAATAAGCGGGATTTTGTTGATGACAACTTTGAACTTGTCTGGTACAATATGGACAAAGTTCCCTGGCTGTAGAACGTTGACACAGGGGACAATCAGATTGGAGAAAAAGATTTAGTAAATTTTGGAATATGTTCATCATAGATATTTTACATAAACTAGATCACATCTAGTAGTTTCTACTCCTGTTGTTGGTAAATAACCATTACTTTCATAAAGTTTAACAGCTTCTGTTAAAATACTAGCAGTTTCAATCCAAATTTGCTCAAAACCACCCGCAGATATTACCGTTTCCAATTGTTGTAATAAAAACTTTCCTAATCCTAAACCGCGTACTTTTGGTAAAAGGTACATTTTTCTGATTTCTACCGCTTTTTCGCCGCGATTTATGGGATAATAGGCAGCAGTCCCGACAATTTGATATTCCTGTTCAATTACCCAAAATTCCCCACCTGTTTTTAAATAATATTCTTGAATATTTAATACATCTTTATCTGCTGCTTCCGGTTGCCAAGGTAAACCATATTCTGATAATACAGAACTAATGACTTGGGAGGCTAAGGTGCGATCGCTCTCTTGCCAATTACGAATGATAAAATCTTGGTATTGATACATAAATTTAGTTTATAAAGTTGTATTTTAATTTAGGAAACTTTTATAGTATTCTGAATAATTAGGATCTTTATCTTTGTTAGGATCATCACAAAGTCCAAATTTAGGCTGATTTGTCTGACTCTGACAATTAGTATCAAAAAAATTTATACTCATATTTGTTCCTCAATTTCCAGTAAATTATCAAAAAGGTTATTAGTCTCTGCTAAGAAAGAATTGAGATAATTTTCATCAGTAGGTAATCCTTCATAAGTAGAAAGTTTGATAATTTCCCCTGTCTCTGTTAATTCATATACAACTGAATCTTCATCAGATACACAAGATACTTGAGGAACAATATTTTCTAGTTGTTCTTTTAGTAAATTGCTGTTTGGTAAATCTAGAATTTTCTGTAAAACCTGATATCCTTTGATTGCTAATGTCAGATAATTAATAATATAAGGACTGTGGGTAGTAAGAATTAGTGTATTACCTTCTGTAAGGTTAGCAAATTCTAATAATTTATATAAAACGTCTTTTTGCGATTTGGGAAACAGATTTTGTTCTATTTCTTCAACAATATTTAAAAAACATTCATTTTTGTATTTAGAAGATAATACTTCCAAAGCAGCCTTTTTAAGTTCTTCAGAAAGATTATCATTGGATAGAATTCTTTCAATTTCTATTTTTAATCTTTGTTGTTCTTCTCCACTAAGTTCATTTTGGGAAGAATCTTTATTTTGACCAATAGATAACGCAATATTTCTAGAAACTAAAAACAAAGGAATAAAAGACTGAAACCCACTTGAAGATTCGGAAATATTTAATTTATAATCACTTCCTATAATATTTAAAGTATTATTTTTTTGATCAAATTCCAACTTTATATCACCCACTGGTAAAGTCAAACTTTCTGATAATTCCTGTTGTGAACGCTCTAATTCCTCAAAAAAAGTAGATAATGATTGAGGTAATCCTTTTACTTTTTCAGCTTCCTTCACAACACTAAAAAAGTTTCTTTCTGCTGGTACATACATAATTTTAGGTACAATATATTCTTTATATCCTTTGTGAATATTATTACCAATACACATAATATTGAACAATGATGATGTCATAGGATCAATGTTTAATTTTCCATCTTCAAAAGAAAAATAAAAAGCATTTCCTACATATTTAATTTCAGTTTCTGGCAAGAAATAATTCTTCAAGTTATGATAATTACAATATGTTTTAACAAACCTA
The DNA here is from genome assembly GCF_005402965.1 of Dolichospermum planctonicum. Taxonomy (GTDB): domain Bacteria; phylum Cyanobacteriota; class Cyanobacteriia; order Cyanobacteriales; family Nostocaceae; genus Dolichospermum; species Dolichospermum planctonicum. The sequence goes on along the minus strand of NZ_BJCF01000005.1, from coordinate 55,293 downwards.
TTATAGTTTGTTACATATTTTATTTCTAAATTTCTACGATACAACTGTTTTTCTAACCAACTTAATGTTGATATTAACTTAGCAATGCTACTTTTTCCTGTTCCTTGATTACCGATAAAAACAGTAATTTTGCGAATATCTATAAATCCATTATTTTCTGCAAAACCCGACTTAATTGGTCCGAAATTTTTAACTTTTATTTGACTCATATATTATCTTTTATTATCTTTATTTGCTGTATTTACTGCGTTTTATTTTTCTAGCACAAATATTATAATTCAAACTCTGATTAACAATAATTTATTTTTCATAATAAAAACGCCCTCCTTGCGGAGAGCGTTTTTTATTTAACTAGACTCTAGTTATTAACCGTTGATTGCAGGAGCAGTTAAAGCAACAGGAGCAACATCAGCAGCAGCCAAATCTAGAGGGAAGTTGTGAGCATTGCGCTCGTGCATTACTTCCATACCTAAGTTAGCGCGGTTGATTACGTCAGCCCATGTAGAAATTACACGACCTTGAGAATCAATGATGGATTGGTTGAAGTTAAATCCGTTCAAGTTGAACGCCATTGTGCTTACACCTAAAGCTGTAAACCAGATACCAACTACTGGCCAAGCAGCTAAGAAGAAGTGTAAAGAACGGCTGTTGTTGAAGGAAGCGTATTGGAAAATCAAGCGACCGAAGTAACCGTGTGCTGCAACGATGTTATAGGTTTCTTCTTCTTGACCGAATTTATAACCGTAGTTTTGTGATTCGTTCTCGGTTGTTTCTTTAACCAAGGAAGATGTCACCAAAGAACCGTGCATTGCAGAGAACAAAGAACCACCGAATACACCAGCTACACCTAACATATGGAAGGGGTGCATCAAGATATTGTGTTCTGCTTGGAACACAATCATGAAGTTGAATGTACCGGAAATACCTAAAGGCATACCGTCAGAGAATGAACCTTGACCGATGGGGTAAATCAAGAAGACTGCGGTAGCTGCTGCTACAGGAGCAGAGAAAGCTAGGCAAATCCAAGGACGCATTCCCAAGCGGTAAGAAAGTTCCCATTCACGACCGAGGTAGCAGAATACGCCGATCAAGAAGTGGAATACTACTAACTGGTAAGGACCACCGTTATACAACCACTCATCTAAAGAAGCTGCTTCCCAAATTGGGTAGAAGTGTAAACCTATAGCGTTAGAAGAAGGAACTACTGCACCGGAAATAATGTTATTTCCGTATAGTAAAGAACCTGCAACTGGCTCACGGATACCGTCAATGTCAACGGGAGGTGCTGCAATGAAAGCGATAGTAAAGCAAGCGATCGCACTCAAGAGAGTAGGGATCATTAATACTCCGAACCAACCGATGTATAGGCGGTTATCTGTGCTGGTAATCCACTCGCAAAAGCGATCCCATACGTTAGCGCTTTGGCGCTGCTGTAATGTTGTGGTCATGTGTTTATAATGGCGTTTGAGTTATGTATGTTTTGGTAGGTGTTTCTACCTCATGAATTTATATTAAGCCTTATGTTTTGATTTGTAAAGATATTTAAAGTAAGTATTAGTTATGAAAATCATTAGTTTTTCTGATATGATGGAATTTACAGCAGCTATTGTCATAATTGGGCGGGCAGGATGCCCACCCCACAGGAGTTCTAGACTATTTCAGAAGTTTTCCTAATATCATGGGATTTATAGAAGCTATTGTGATAATTGGGCGGGCAGGATGCCCACCCCACAGGAATTATGGACTATTTTGGATGTAAAAATCAACCAGGAGGCCAAGACATAGAACGACCGCCTAGTATATGTATATGCAAATGATGGACTGTTTGACCGCCATCAACACCGGTATTCATAACTACTCGATAACCGTTTTCTAGTCCGGCTTGTGCTGCAACCTTTTGCACTATTAATAGAAGATGTCCCAAGAGAGCTTGATCTTCAGGTTCAGCGGTGGCCAGGTTAACTATGGGTTTTTTGGGGATAACAAGGATGTGAACTGGTGCTTGGGGGTTAACATCTGTAAAGGCCAGGGCTAAATCGTCTTCATAAACAATATGCGCGGGAATTTCTTTACGAATGATTTTACTGAAAATCGTTTCTGTGTTCTGACTCATGCAGTTTTACTTACTCATCTGCTCAAGATTTTAAGCGATGGTTAGAACAGACGATTAAAAGTTAAGTTGTTATTTAATTAGTGCATCTATCTATAGCTCTATGTCCAGACCTGACCAAACGCTTAATTAGCCTCGCACCCAACAATTGGGTAAAAGAGGAATTAAGACCAAGCGATATTGAAAAAAATTATTTTTCTCATATTTAGAATATCCTAACTAACATTTATACAATTTCGCGGCATAATATCATCTAAACGCAGTTGCGGCGAAGGTAAAAGAGTTGATTTAATAAACTCTCCTAAAGGTTCATGGTGTAGCACAGTTTCATCTAATACTAGAATATCAGGTCATCGGGCTGTGGCTGTTTCTGCAAAAGGACAGATTAGACAGGTGCGCGGCATAAACTAGGGAAGTTCAGCATGAGTAATAGCAATACCCAGTTTAGTTGCCAGGTTACCACCAACGGCTTCATCTAGTCCAGTTGGTTCGATTTCAATCACTTTTCCCTCTGCAAGTTCATAGCGGGGTTTGTTACCGTATTGAAAGACAAATTCTGCACAGGTTAATAATTTTGTTAATGCTTGAACCATAAGCCACCTGCATCTTTAGCTGCTATTGTTATGTTAACAATCTTATTAAGTGATTTCACCCATTGTTAATTTACCTAAAAATCTGCTTTGATATGGATAAAGTTTATTGATATGTAAAAAATGCTGGCTAGAGTTTGGAGTGCATCTATTGTTGGAATTGACGCGGTTAAGGTGGGCGTGGAAGTTGATGTTTCTGGGGGTTTACCGGGAATTGTGATTTTAGGTTTACCAGATTCAGCCATTCAAGAATCTAAAGAACGAGTAAAAGCCACCTTAAAAAATGCCGGTTTTGCCTTTCCCATGCGGAAAATTGTCATTAATCTAACTCCTGCGGATTTACGCAAAGAAGGACCTGCTTTTGATTTACCAATTAGTATAGGAATTTTAGCAGCTTCTGAACAGGTTAAAGCAGATTTGTTAGGAGATTTTTTATTCTTAGGAGAAGTTTCTTTAGATGGTAGTTTGCGTCCTGTTGCTGGTATTTTACCCATTGCTGCAACGGCAAAAAAAATGGGAATTTCCGGTATTATTGTTCCCGTTGATAATGCTCAAGAGGCGGCTGTTGTTGAAGGTTTATCAGTTTATGGTTGTCAACATATTGCTGATGTAGTAGACTTATTAAATCATCCCAAAAATTACAAACCTGTACAGTTTAATCAAAGCCTAGAAAACCCCTCAGAAACATCTTTAAATTTAGCAGATTTGCAAGATGTCAAAGGACAAGCTCATGCTAGAAGAGCCTTAGAAATTGCCGCAGCCGGGGGACATAATTTGATTTTTGTTGGACCACCCGGTAGTGGAAAAACGATGTTAGCGAGGCGCTTATCGGGTATTTTACCACCTTTAAGTTTTTCCGAATCGTTAGAAGTTACACGCATTCATTCTGTAGCTGGATTATTAAAAAATCGTGGTTCTTTAGTAAAAGATCGTCCTTTTAGAAGTCCCCACCATTCTGCCTCTGGTCCTTCTTTAGTTGGTGGTGGTACTTTTCCCCGTCCTGGTGAAATTTCATTATCCCATAGAGGTGTACTTTTTCTAGATGAATTAACCGAATTTAAAAGAGACGTTTTAGAGTTTTTACGTCAACCTTTAGAAGATGGTTATGTGACAATTTCTAGAACTAAGCAATCTGTCACTTTTCCTGCTCAATTTACATTAGTAGCTAGTACAAATCCCTGTCCTTGTGGTTATTATGGTGATACAATTCAAGCCTGCACTTGTTCACCTCGACAACGAGAACAATACTGGGCAAAATTGTCTGGACCATTAATGGATAGAATTGATTTACAAGTCGCAGTAAATCGTTTGAAACCAGAGGAAATAACCCAACAACCAACAGGAGAAACATCAAAATCTGTAGCCCAAAGAGTCGAAAAAGCCAGAGAACTTTCTCTAATTCGCTTTCAAGAAGAAAGAAATTTACAATGTAATGCCCAAATGCAAAGTCGTCATCTGCAAAAATGGTGTAAATTAGATGATCCTAGTCGTAATTTATTAGAATCTGCAATTAGGAAATTAGGGTTATCCGCAAGAGCAAGTGATCGCATTTTAAAAGTAGCACGCACTATAGCAGATTTAGCAGGAGATGAAAATCTTAAACCCCACCATGTAGCAGAAGCAATTCAATATCGGACAATTGATAGAATGCAGTAAAAAACCTCCAAAAATATGGATAATAAAATGCTATATCATATTGGTTTTAGCAAAGAAGATTTAGGTAAATTTCCTCCCGAAATTGCTTTATTATCAGGTGATCCCCAGCGGGCTAATTTCATCGCCCAAACCTATCTACAGGATGTACGTATATTGTCAGAAAATCGTGGACTCCATAGCTATTTAGGCTATTTACCCAATGGAAAAAAGATTTTATCTGCTACTAGTGGAATGGGTGCGCCTTCCTTGAGTATTGTAGTTAATGAATTAGTGCAAGTAGGTATTCGACAAATAATTCGTATTGGTACTTGTGGCTCAATTCAACCGCATATATCTGTAGGGAGTATTGTTATTAGTAAAGGGGCTTCGTGTCGTCAAGGAGCAGCTAATGATATCGCACCTGTAGAGTATCCAGCCATAGCAGATCCTTTCCTGACCGTGGCTTTAGTCAAAGCAGCACAAGAATTAAAAATTGAGCATTATTTGGGAATTACCGCCTCAGTTGATACCTTTTATGAAGGACAAGAACGGACTAATTCAGCTAATCCCTATTTAATACGTTCTCTTGAGAGAATTACCGAAGAATATCGCCGATTAAATATTTTCAATTACGAAATGGAATCGGGAATGTTATTTAAAATGGCAGGTGTATATAATTTTGTGGCGGCGGCTGTTTGTGCTGTCATTGCTCAACGTACCATGTCAGAAAATATTATCTTATCAACAAAGGATTTAGCTATCAACAATGCAATTTTAACCGCCATTCACGCAGCTACAAATTTCCAGTCAGATCAAATACTTACTTAAGTTTCTTAAGTTTATTCACATCATCAAGAACTATCATGAGTGCAGAAATTATTTGTGTTGGTACAGAAATGCTACTAGGAGATATTCTGAATAGCAACGCCCAATATCTTGCTCAAGAATTAGCAAAACTAGGCATTCCCCACTACTATCAAACAGTAGTAGGGGATAATCCAGACAGACTCAAGCAAGTTATCGAAATTGCTGCTTCTAGAGTGCAAATTCTCATTTTTACAGGTGGTTTAGGACCCACACCCGATGATCTCACCTGTGAAACTATCGCTGATTTTTTTGGCGCTCCTTTAGTAGAACGAGCCGATATCGTCGAAGATATAGCAGAGAAATTTGCCCAACGGGGACGAGTCATGTCTCCCAATAATCGCAAACAGGCCTTAATTCCCCAAGGTGCGGAAATTCTACCTAACCCCACAGGCACAGCACCTGGTATTATTTGGCAACCTCGCACTGGATTAACTATTTTTACATTCCCTGGTGTTCCCAGCGAAATGTATCGAATGTGGTCAGAAACAGCCGTACCTTTTCTTAAAAGTCAAGGTTGGGGAAAAGAAATTATTTACAGCCGCAGTTTAAGGTTTTGGGGTATTGGAGAATCAGCTTTAGCCGAAAAAGTGGCTGCTTACTTTGACCTAACTAATCCCACAGTAGCGCCCTATGCAGGCAAAGGAGAAGTCAGATTAAGAATTTCCGCTAAAGCCACCGACGCAACAACAGCCCAGGCTTTAATTGTACCAGTGGAAAAACAACTGATAGAAATTGCTGGCTTAGATTATTACGGTGCTGATGATGACAGTTTGGCTTCAGTAGTTGGTAATTTGTTAAGGTCTTCCCAGGAAACACTATCAGTAGCAGAATCTTGCACGGGTGGAGGACTAGGGCAAATGTTAACAGAAATTCCTGGTAGTTCTGATTATTTTTGGGGTGGTGTAATTGCTTATGATAATTCAGTAAAAGTCGGATTATTAGGAGTCAACCCAGAAGATTTAGATAAATTTGGCGCTGTGAGTGCGACTGTGGCCGAACAAATGGCTATCGGTATTAAAAATCGTCTTTCAACTACTTGGGGATTAAGTATTACGGGAATTGCTGGACCGACTGGAGGGACAGAAGACAAACCAGTGGGTTTAGTATATATCGGGTTAGCAGGTCCTGGAGATCAAGTCATAAGTTTTGAACATCGTTTGGGAGCGATTCGCGGACGTTCTTTAATTCGTTATGTTAGTGCCAATGCGTCTTTAGACAATTTACGACGGCGGTTATTGACAAGATAGGTTTTGTCTAGGTTCATTCACCCCTTCAGCATTTAAACTAGATCAAAATAGAAAATTAAGTCTGAAGGGGTGTTGACATACTTAAAACAAGTTTTTTAGCGACTATTGGATTTTATTTATGATTCCCATTGTTTCCACTATTCCCGTTTTTCAACTCGCTTCTGGTGACTTTCTTTCTCTCCAGATATATAAGTTTTTTGGTGCTAAATCAGGTAAAAAGGTGTATATACAATCTAATTTACATGGTGCGGAAATTGTTGGTAATGCTGTTATTTCCCAACTCATTGATTTCTTAATCACACTAGACAATACTCAGCTAATAGGAGAAATTTGGCTTGTTCCTGTTTGTAATCCTTTGGCTGTTAACCAGCGAAATCATCACTTTTCCACTGGTAGATTCAATATTTATGATAGTAAAAATTGGAATAGAATTTTTTGGGATTATGAAAAACAACATGATCATATAGAAGAATTTGCCTGTACTCAAATTGACTTAGATATAGACACTATTAAGTATAATTTTTTTCAAAAAATCAAATCTAGTTTCGACAGTCTTTTAGAAAAAATAAATTCCCCTAGTAGTGTACAACTAACTGATAAATATCGCTATAAGTTGCAATCTCTTTATTTAGATGCAGACTACGTAATTGATTTACATAGTCACACTGGAGAAGGAATAGAATATCTCTATTGTTTCCGAAATCGAGAAGATAGTGCTAATTTATTTCTCCTCAATTATGGTATTATATTTGATGAATATGATGGTGATGCTTTTGATGAATCATTTATCAAACCTTGGTTGGCTTTAGAGGATGCTTTGTCAAAATTAACCGGCGAAAAAATCAGATTTGATATAGAAGCATGGACCCTAGAATTAGGAACTGGAATGCAAATGAATCCAGATTCAGTATCTAAAGGAGTGCGCGGAATTAAAAGTTATTTAACTCAAAAAGGCATTTTAGAAATACAGGATTTAACCCAACCAGAAACTAGATCCCATCAAATCAGTTTTCGTTCACTCAGTCAAATTAAAAAATACTGGAGTCCTGTAGGAGGAATGATTTTATCTAAACCTAAATTAGGTACTTTAGTTAATCAGGGAGATTTATTATATGAGGTTCTCACTTTCAATAAAATCGGTGAATTACCCACAACTATTCATATTTATGCCGAGAAAACAGGTTTGGTTTATGATATATCAATAAATAACTCCGTTAATGAAGGAGAATTTGTACTAGCAACTATGTAGTTTATAATTAGCAGTATTTAATTTTCATGTTAATCATCAAAGACCAAATTACTATTCGTCCCATGAAAGATGATATCCATGATTATCAATTAATGGAAAAATGGCGTAGTGATGAAAAAGTATTACAATTCTATGGTGGTAGAGATGATCCTTTTGATTTAGAAAAAGTTATAGAAATCTATCAACCTAGAATTAAAGGAGAAGAACCTTTAATTCCCTGTATTTTCTCATATCAAAATTTGGAAATTGGCTATTTACAATATTATGATTTGCATAAATTACCAGAAAATATTAAACAAATGTATTTGCTAGAAAACACTAATAATGTTTATGGTATTGACTTATTTATTGGTGAAACTCAATATTGGAATCAGGGAATTGGGACAAAAGTCCTTTTATCTGCTATAAATTATCTTTTTAATCGACTAAAAGCTGCTAAAATCGTTATTGATCCTAATGTGAAAAATTTTCGCGCTATTCGCTGTTATGAAAAATGTGGTTTTGTCAAAGTCAAGCTTTTATCAGGTCATGATTTACACGAAGGTAAATATCAGGATTGTTGGCTAATGGCAAGAGAACGCAATAAATCGTTACACTAAAATAAATATCTGACTGGAATTTAGTTGCTAAAAAAATTATGACTCAACCAACTACAAAAATTTGTATACTCGGTGGTGGCTTTGGTGGCCTCTACACCGCGCTACGCTTAAGCCAATTACCCTGGGAATCTACACCAAAACCTGAAATTATTTTAGTAGATCAGAGCGATCGCTTTGTCTTTTCTCCCCTACTTTACGAACTCCTGACCAGAGAACTCCAAACCTGGGAAATAGCCCCACCTTACTCCGAATTACTCCAAGAAACAGGTATTCAATTTTACCAATCCACGGTTTCCGCCATAGATATCAACCAGCAAAGAGTCCAATTAGCAAATAAATCAGAACTGAATTATGACCACTTAGTATTAGCATTAGGTGGCGAAACCCCTATAGACTTAGTTCCCGGTGCTACTGATAATGCCTACCCATTTCGTACTATTACTGACGCTTACCGATTGGAAGAACGGCTGCGAATTTTAGAAGCAAAAAACCCAGAAAAAATCCGTGTCGCCATAGTTGGTGGGGGTTACAGTGGGGTAGAATTAGCTTGTAAATTAGCAGATAGAATCGGACAAAAAGGACGTTTTCGCCTCATTGAGGTCGGTGATCAAATTTTACGAACTTCTCCAGAATTTAACCGTGAAGCCGCTAAAAAAGCCTTAGATAGCAAAGGCGTATTTATTGACTTAGAAACCAAAGTAGTCGCCATTGACAAAGATAGTATCTCTTTGGAGTATAAAAGTCAAGTAGACACCATTCCCGTGGATTTGGTAATTTGGACAGTAGGAACAAAGGTTTCTCCAGTGGTGACAGCTTTACCAGTCAAGCAAAATCAGCGCGGACAAATTACCACCACACCCCAATTACAAGTTCTGGAACATCCCGAAATATTCGCTTTAGGGGATTTAGCAGACTGTCTCGACGCAGAAGGAAAGCAAGTCCCCGCAACAGCCCAAGTCGCATTTCAACAAGCTGATTATACCGCATGGAATATCTGGGCTGCTATTACCAATCGTCCCCTCCTTCCCTTCCGCTATCAACCATTAGGGGAAATGATGGCTTTAGGAATAGATAACGCCACTCTCACAGGTTTGGGTGTGCAATTAGACGGTTCTTTTGCGTATTTAGCCCGTCGTCTGGCTTATCTCTATCGTTTACCCACATTAAATCATCAGTTAAAAGTCGGTTTTAACTGGTTATTTAGCCCTATAATACAAGCCATTTCCCAATAATTTCAAAATTAAGATCAAGATCCCCGATTTCTCGCAGAAGTCGGGGATCTGAAACGTAAGCCACACAAATTCAGATATCATTGCTATGTATTTACCCACTACTGAGGACTTAAATATTAATTATTATGAAAAAACCCAAAGTAATTTTTTTAGATGCTGTAGGCACATTGTTTGGTGTTAAAACTAGTATAGGTGAAATTTACCGACAAATCGCCCAGGAATTTGGTGTCGAAGTTTCCGCCCAAATTTTAGATCAAAACTTTATTAAAAGCTTTAAGTCCGCACCACCACCTATATTTCCTAACACAGATATTAAAGATATTCCCCAACGCGAATATGATTGGTGGCGCATTATTGCTTTAAATACTTTTGAAGGTGCAGGTGTTCTCAAAGATTTTACTGATTTTTCCGCTTTTTTTAGTGAACTTTATATTCACTTTGGTACTCCTGAACCTTGGTATGTTTATCCTGATGTTCTCTTAGCTTTAATGAACTGGCGACGCTTAGGGGTTGAATTGGGTGTTTTATCTAATTTTGATTCCCGTTTATACTTGGTATTACAAGGTTTGGGGCTGAAAGAATATTTTACTTCTGTCACCATTTCTACTCAAGTCCGTGCCGCTAAACCAGATCCAGAAATTTTTAAAATCGCTTTAAAAAAGCACAATTGTTCCCCGGAAGACGCATGGCACATTGGCGACAGTATCAGGGATGACTATCAAGGTGCTAAAGCAGCAGGAATGAGAGCGATTTGGATTAACCGTAATCCCAGTCTGTAATACTATCTAGCATAATATCTAGCTTGTAGTTTGCTTCCACTGACAATAAAAATATCATCTGTGAAATAGATTTTAAACCATTGGGTGAATGCGGAAGATAGGTGTTGTAAATTGTTCAAACTAATATGATATAAAGATGATATAAAGATATGAGTAGAGAGGCACAAAAAACCACAGTATGTAAGGAAAAGTAAAATTTCCCCAATCCTCTTTCCTCTTGTCATAACGACAATTTTTGACGCTAACCTACTTATTGAATATCTGTATTGTTTCAATCTACCGTTTGTTCTTGAATCTATGAAGTCTTATTTAGCCGCCGCTATTCAAATGACCAGTGTACCGGATTTACAAAAAAATTTGGACCAAGCAGAAGAATTAATTGATTTGGCCGTGCGTCAAGGTGCGGAATTAGTGGGTTTACCAGAAAATTTCTCTTTTATGGGTGAAGAAAAGGATAAAATAGCACAAGGAAATGCGATCGCCCAAGCCACGGAAACATTTCTTCACCAAATGGCACAACGTTTTCAAGTTACCATTCTCGGCGGCGGCTTCCCTATCCCTGTAAATGGTAATGGTAAGGTCTATAATACAGCGTTACTTGTCAGTCCTAACGGTCAAGAACTCGCCCGTTACCAAAAAGTACACCTATTTGATGTCAATGTCCCTGATGGTAACACTTATCAAGAATCAAGTACCGTCAAAGCTGGACAAGAATTACCTTCTGTCTATTCTTCCCCTGATTTGGGCAAAATTGGCCTGTCTATTTGTTATGATGTCCGTTTCCCTGAATTATATCGCCATTTATCCAGTCACGGTGCAGATATCTTATTTATACCCGCTGCTTTTACGGCTTTTACAGGGAAAGACCATTGGCAAGTATTGTTACAATCTAGGGCGATAGAAAATACCTGCTACGTGATTGCTCCTGCTCAAACTGGTAATAATTATCACCGTCGCCAAACCCATGGACACGCTATGATTATAGACCCCTGGGGTGTAATTTTAGCAGATGCCGGCGAAAAACCGGGAGTAGCGATCGCCGAAATTAAACCTACTCGATTAGAACAAGTACGCCGACAAATGCCATCTTTACAACATCGCGTATTTTAATGTAGTGCGGGCATCTTGCCCGCGATCATTCCTACACAGGACTTACGCAAAATATCCCTCCCTAAACCCCCATATCTGTTGTCTGTGCCTGGAGTGGTATGTCTATAGCTCCTGCGTCGCTACGCAAGCTATCGACACGCTACGCGAACGTTATATTGAATTACAAATCACCGCCAAATAGAAGATTTAAAATATAATTAACTTAAACTAAATTTAAGTTTAGCTAATGACAATTACACTAATTTAACCAAAAATAAAAATTAAATTTCCTCCTGACTCAGCAGTGTCATGATAAAATCAGAATTAATGACATCCAAAGGCTCAAAAGGAGAGTCAATAGGAAAAACCTGAATAGATAATTTAGTTTCCGTACTAGTAGCGCGAACAGCTTTTAAATAACAATCAGAAAATAGTTCTAAATAATAAGGTTTGAGACTAGGACTATCCTCCAATAAAGATTCAATTTGATAAAACTGTTCCCAAATTGTACTTACCCAACTAGAAGAACGTTTTTCAGGTTGAAATTGATATTTAAGCAAGTGCATTAGTAAAACTATGAGTCGGTTTTTTAATTCACGTCGTTTTTCTTTCCCCATGTCCTCTATTTCTGCAATCAAATGCTCAAAATCAACTTGTTCTAGTTGGTGATTACGTAATAAATTAGCTGTAGTTTCTATCCACAAACAATAATCCTGATCATAAATATAACTACTTAAGAATGTAGATTGTAAATTGGTAGTCATAACAGATAGCCTTATTTACGCCATTGTCTTACCATATCACATTCATCACAGGGATGTTATTCTCAAGTAAATTTATAGGTAATTACAATTAATATAAAAAACCGGGAAACAGTAACGTTTCCCAGTTTACTTCTGTAAAGGCATAGCCTAGCTACACCTTAATTTATTGCTAAGAAAGATTAAACCTTAGCAGCAGCCCTCATGACCAATTCACCCTTAGCATACTTAGCAGCAAAATCTTCCAAAGAAACTTGCTTAATCTTGCTTGCATTACCAGCAGTACCAAACTGTACATAACGGTCAGCGCAAACCTTCTGCATATATTTAATAGAAGGTTTGAGGAAGTGACGAGGATCAAATTCCTTGGGGTTAGCCGCCAAAGCTTCCCGCACAGCCGCAGTAATCGCTAAACGGTTATCGGTGTCAATATTTACCTTACGTACACCACTCTTAATACCTTTTTGAATTTCTTCTACAGGTACACCGTAGGTTTCAGGAATTTCGCCACCATATTGGTTAATTAGCGCCAACAAATCTTCAGGGACAGAAGAAGAACCGTGCATTACCAAATGGGTATTAGGTAAACGACGGTGAATTTCTTCAATGCGGCTAATAGCCAAAATTTCGCCAGTTGGTTTGCGGGTAAACTTATAAGCACCGTGGCTAGTACCGATAGCTACAGCCAAAGCATCTACTTGAGTAGCTTCTACAAAGTCAACAGCTTCATCAGGATCAGTTAATAGTTGAGAATGGTCTAGTGTACCTTCAAAACCGTGACCGTCTTCAGCTTCACCAGCACCAGTTTCTAGAGAACCCAAACAACCTAGTTCACCTTCAACGCTGACACCTAAAGAGTGAGCGACGTTGACAACTTCACTGGTAACTCTAACATTATATTCAAAGCTGGCAGGAGTTTTAGCATCAGCTTCTAAAGAACCATCCATCATTACACTGGTGAAATTGTTCTTAATAGCTGAGTAGCAGGTAGAAGGAGCATTACCATGATCTTGGTGCATGACAATGGGAATCTGAGGATAGGTTTCTACCGCAGCTAAAATCAAGTGGCGGAGGAAATTTTCCCCTGCATAATTACGAGCGCCGCGAGAAGCTTGTAAAATCACAGGACTGTCTGTTTCAGTCGCTGCTTTCATGATTGCCTGAATCTGCTCCAAGTTGTTAACGTTAAAAGCGGGAATGCCATAACCGTGTTCAGCAGCGTGATCCAAAAGCAACCGCATAGGTACAAGCGCCATATATATTCCTCCTAATTTGGGTATCAGCCAGTCAGTTTAATAGAAGCGTAATCTTTATTTTAATGTAATTTTTACGCTAATCTTAATGTTTTTTTCAACTTATAAAAAATTATAGCTAGTAGTGGTTGCTTATGTTGAAAAATTTTCCTCGCTGATTTTCTCAATTTATGTACTGTTCAAGTATAAATAAGTACTAAATATTAGCATTTGATTGAATCAAGTTTCAGTAACAACAAAAATATTTTAGGATGTACGTAAGTGTCACAAAAAATAAAATTCTAATCTTTTGTTTGTAGTCAGGGCTAAAGCCCTGATGAGTGTTATCATAGTGACCCCAAGATAGGACTAAAGTCCTAACTACAATCTCATCTGTTATGCCAGTTGCGTAAGTCCTGAATCAGTTGAAGTTGTTTGTTTTTTTTCAATAAAAAACCCACTATACTATTTCTATAGTGGGTGAAATCAACAAATGCAGTTATGGTTAATCTTCAAATACAGCAATTATGCAAGCCATTCCAGAACAGCTTCATCTTTGGTATTAGTATTACGAGAAGGTGTTTCCCGCTCAAACTTCATGTGAATAGAACGAGATTGCTCACCATCAGCCGCAATAGCTAGAATTGGGTAGTCAATTAAACCATCTTGGAAAGACATTTGGAAGCGGAATGTACCATCCGAATTGAGTTTAATGGGACGACCACCAATAGTGACATTTGCATCAGGTTCGGTTGCACCGTAAACAATCAATTCAGCATCAGCAACTAACCAGAATTTGCGGGGACGCGCGGGAACAGCACCAGCGGAGAAACCGGACATTCCCACACCGGACATAGTTAAACCAGATACGTTAGGAACAGCCCACATACCTACACCAGATGGGAAAACGTAGGAACTGATGGCTTGTTCTGGAGCAGCAGAACCAGGGACGTGCTGCATAGAACCGAATAGAGAACCCGCAACTCGTTGAGCTTCAGCGGATTCTGCTAGGCCAAAGATTTGTTCGTAAATCGGGTTTCCACCACTAGCAGTAACAGTTGGTAATTTCTTAGATGGGGGAACTAGTTCATAGAAGGTCTTAGCGCGTAAGTCTTCTTCAAAGTCTACAGTGATAAAGACATCTTCAATCCAATCGGAAGGATAGACGGGAGGAATATGTACTCTAGCAGAACGGGCTAATACTAACCAGCCACCATCAGCGGTGCGATAACCTACATCTATCACATAATCGCGATCGCTCACGGGAATTGGCAAGTACCATTCTCTCGCTAGTTCATCCGCAGGGTATTCTTGCAAGCTGTGAGGACTTTGGTAATCTAGATCAACATCAGTGACATCATAAATCCGCAGAGCTAGGGTCTGTCCACCTTGACGACGGAGTTCTTCTTTATGGTCGTTAGGAATATCCCAGTAAGTATAAGCCCATTGAGGATCGCGGGGTAATAGAACTATCCGGCTTTCACCATAACCTGCGGGTAAATCCCCTAGTGCTTCATCAACATCAGCAAGAGAACCACCAGTACGATCTTCTTGGCCTAATTCAAATTTTGTTGCTTCCACGGTTTCTTGTGCCTCCTGTGTACGAGATGAACTGAGTGAGAATTTGCTACGCTGAACATCTTGAATTGATGTTAATAATTGCGATTTACGCATTCTGCTATAGCGAGATATACAATATTCACTGGCAACTTTACGTAATTGCCGTAGTGTCATCTCTTCTAGCGGTGGGCGTTCTTTTGCCATTAATTTGGCCTCCAGTAGTTTGAAAGGTAAGTTTTTCCGGGTTAAAATAGAGTTTGATCAAATATCATCTACCCAGATTTTTTTATCACTGACTCCTGGACAAAACCCCAGTTTTAAATTTGTTTACTGTCTGTTTTTTTTATTAAGATCCCAACTGCTCTAAATTCTTAGCTTGAGAATTGCAAAGAGTTGTTAAGTAAATATTAACCAGTAAAACTATCCAGGAATCAAGGGGTCTAAACATGGATTTTACCGTATTTCACGTAGTTATCAGCCCTTTGGGGATCGTTTTGTCATGAAACCTTAACATATTGCCGTTAACTAGGGTATTATTGTCAAGATTTCATAACATTTCAGGCAAAGGAGAATATTTATAACAGGGAACAGGGAACAGGGGACAGGGAACAGGGAACAGGGAACAGGGGACAGGGAACAGGGGACAGGTGACAGGGGACAGGTGACAGGGGACAGGTGACAGGGGACAGGTGACAGGTGACAGGGGACAGGAGACAGGGGACAGGTGACAGGGGACAGGTGACAGGGGACAGGTAACAGGGGACAGGTAACAGGGAAAAACTGACAACGCACAACTCACTCAACTAACTAATTACAAAAACGTCTGAATTACTGACATTCGCTGAATTAGCCATTTACCTTCTTTGTGAACCAACTCATAGCGAACACGCAAGTTTTCATGAGAAGACTTTTTTTGTCGGCTATTTTCATAGAAATGAGTAACTTCTTGTACCGTAGCGTCTACAGATACATAATTTTTATCTGTGCCTTTTTTAGAGACAGATTCTACTTTTACATCATGTTTATATTGCCGATAGCGTTTATCTTCTTGTTCTTGCTGGGCTAATGAACGCCATTGCGATAAAACCTGACCTGTTAAAATTTTGTTTAAACCATCAATGTCATGATTTTCCCCTAAAGCTGCTGCTTTAGCAGATAACCAAGTTTCAATTACTTCCTTGGCTGTCTTATTTGTTAGTTCTTCGTCCCTTGCTTCAGGTTGGCCGTTGGGGTCAGGAATGGTTATCGGTGGTTGATTTAGTTCTATTGCTAACTGTTCTCCCTCTAATGATGGGTTGGAAAAGAAGATATTTTTGACCAATTCCACAGTTGTTGATACTAACAACGAAAAAACTACTACTCCTCCTAATGAGAAGAACACCATCCAAACTAAGCGTGTTTTCGGATCTAGGCTACTGAGGAAATTAGTTTGAGACTGTAAAAAACGTTGTGGAATGTTATTGGCGCTGGGTTTGCGTCGTCTGCGCCTTGGGTGCTGGTGGTTTGTAGCTGCTTTAGAAATGTTATTACCTGGATGTGGTTTTCTGTTGGGGGTTGCCGCTGTTGGTGTTACGGGTATTTGTGATCCTTGCTTGGCTACACTTCCATTGGTTGCAACATGATTCCATCTTGGCATGGAAATCTGGCTAGGTTCATGGTGGGGGCTATGGTGTGTTTCTAGTAACTCAGGGTTGGATGGTTGGTGATGATATTGGTGAGTTTCTCCGGTTTCACGAGGATGGTGAGGGAAATGATTAGTATCTGGCTGGGGAAAGGATTGAGGATTGATCACTGCCCATTCAGTTGTTTGAGCATCTGTAGGCAATGATTCTAAATAAGCCTGTACTTGTCTATCTGCAAAATAATCTTTTAAAGCGGCTTTCTGTTTTGCTAAATCACGAAAATGGGGAAATACTTCTTTTTGTAACCATTTTTCAGTGTATAAACACAGTCCTGGCAACAGGTCGGGTGAGTCTTGGGATTTTTCTCGAATAAACGCTAAAGCTTCATATTCTTGACTTAGTTCTAAAACACGGGTGGCTTCTTCGGTTTGTCCCATCAGCAAAGCACAAAGAGATTGTTCTAAATGTACATCTTGGCGTTTTGCTAATTGCATTAACATTTGCTTGGCTTGGCGAATTAAAGCTGGTTGTCGTTGGGCAAAACCTCTGGCGATTAAGGAGTATACTGCTAAATATGTGGCCACGGCTGAAGGACGTTTACTTTCTAATTCAAAGAGTTTATGCTGTTCTGATACTGTTAAAAAATGCCGAATTTGCTGGATAAATCGCAAAAAATCATCTATATTTAACCCTGATTGATCATTGCCACTGCCATCAATGCCGCCACGATCTTCTAAAATACCTTGTAATAATTCTAGTCCTTGTTGGCGTTTAGCGACCTGTTCTTTTGGCAGTGCTAATAGTTCCAAAATTCTATAAGGACGGAGTTTGTAAAGATCAGCCGTCATTTCGGCGCGAACCGTGGGAAATAATCCTTCCCTGGCCAATAATTCTTCACCTGTTTCTAAAGAAACTGCCGCATTTTCATAGTTACCTTGTTGCCATTCTTCCCGTCCTAGCTCTAGACAAGCTAAAGACACTGTGAGGACAATATCTGGTAAATTTGGGTTTTCGGGAATTTCGGTTTGAGTGAGACGATTACCTGTTTTGACGCTAATTTTACCAGTTTTATTGACTAAGTACGGACGACCAAGTTTTAATACCAACTCATATTCTCCTAGTTCTTGGAGAATTAACAAAGAACCAACAAATCGGTCTGGGCTGATTTCGATGCTGAGAGTTGAAGGATCAAGACGTTGGGAGTTAGTCTCTGTGGGAGATAGGGGCAATGGCGCTTGATCAGCAGTTGTGTTATCAGTATAGATATGAGATAGATAAAGCTCATCGTAGGACTTGCGCTTTTTAGCATCTAATAAAACCATATAAGCTTCTGAAATTAAGTCTTTGCGAGAAGATATAGCCGTAGTTGAATACTCCCGTCGCGGTAGTTGGACAATGCGATCGCTGTATGCCTGGCGCAATTGTTCCTCAGTTGCCGCTAACGGTAATCCCAAAATTCTGTAGTAATCGAGCGGAATTCGCACAGCTTACGTCCCCTGCACTGTGTTCTCGTAGCATCTCGTAAAAATTAACATAATTCACCTAGAGCATACTAGGCTGCCAAAACCGTCTCATAATCATAGCTTTATTAATACCGTGTTGATCTAGCACTATAGGTGTAGATAGTAACAGATATCTTATTTTCTGCCCGATAATTTTATTTTTATTTATATCTTAAATCGGGAATTTTTAACTCATAGTGATATTTTATTGTATTGGCCTAACCCACTATACCCTAATTTTTAGACAATCCATTCGGAGGCACGTTCACCCAAATCAAGAGGAATGCTAACTGCTTTACCGAGACGGGGACGCTCTTTGGTATCGGTAATAAAAGTTTCTACTTGTTGTGTTCCTCCTAAAGCATGGAGATAATTAGCAATGCTGTCAAGATGATCTTGGTAATCGCTTTCGCTCAAGGGGAAAGAAGCTTGGCCTTGGTACTTCCACATGATTTGCAAGAAGATTTTACCCTGGGTGCGGCGAAACTGGACATCATAGGGTTGTCCCCATTTATTAATTAACAGTTGGCGTAATTCTTTTCCAGTCATAGTAATTTTGGCTTTTGGATTTTGGATTTTGGATTTTGGCTTTTGGTATTGGTGATTGTGGAGTGGGGAGTATGAGAAAAAATCATCTTCCCCTGCTTCCCCTCTTTCCTGTTCCCTGTTAAGAGTTCCCTGTTCCCTGATCTTATTTAGATTTTACATTTAGTTATGATGTTAAGTTCCGTGAGTCCAGTATGATAAGGATATAAAGAAATGTAATGCTAACAGAAAAGATGCTCACTTGAGTCTTGCACAAAGAGGTACAGCATCGCTGCGGGCGTTATTAGTTCGATGCAGACAAGAATTACTCCAGTGCTGGTACTCTTGTCGAAATGGTTAATAAATTACACAAACAGCGCGTAGATTATGGCTCAATTTTCTGAAATCAATGATGTACCCGATATGGGTCGTCGTCAATTTATGAACCTGCTCACTTTCGGGACTGTTACCGGAGTAGCGTTAGGTGCATTGTACCCTGTTGTTAACTACTTCATTCCCCCTGCTAGTGGTGGCGCTGGCGGCGGTACAGTAGCTAAGAACGAATTGGGTAACGATGTTTCAGTCAGTCAATTTCTGGATAGTCATAATGTGGGAGACCGCACTCTGGTACAAGGACTCAAGGGCGATCCTACCTACATTGTAGTTCAAAGTAAAGAAGCGATCGCTGACTACGGAATTAATGCTATTTGTACGCATTTAGGTTGTGTTGTCCCCTGGAATGTGGCTGAAAACAAGTTTAAATGTCCTTGTCATGGTTCACAGTATGACGCTACTGGTAAGGTGATTCGTGGTCCTGCACCAAAATCTTTAGCCCTAGCTCATGCAAAAGTTGAAGAAGACAAAGTTCTGTTAACTCCTTGGACGGAAACTGACTTCCGTACTGGGGATGCCGCTTGGTGGGCTTAAATACATAGTGCAAAAGTTATTAGTCTCCAGTCAAGAACAAAAGGGATTTTCATCAACTCTTGACCAATGACCAATGACCACCGACCAATGACCGCTAACCACTGACAAATGACTTTATAGAGATGAGAAATGCCCTTACACCAGCGAGATTAACTCGCACCGCTAAAGTGATGGTTAATACATTGCTAATAGCGATCGCTACCGTGACTTTTTTCTTCACTAGCGATATAACCCGACCACAAACTGCTGCTGCTTATCCTTTCTGGGCCCAGGAGACCGCTCCTGAAACTCCCCGCGAACCAACAGGGCGGATTGTTTGTGCTAACTGTCACTTAGCAGCTAAAAATACGGAGATAGAAGTTCCTCAATCTGTACTTCCTGATACCGTATTCAAAGCGGTTGTGAAAATTCCCTATGATACCAGCGTGCAACAAGTAGGCGCGGATGGTTCTAAGGTTGGCTTAAATGTTGGGGCTGTGTTAATGTTGCCTCAAGGCTTCAAGATTGCGCCAGAAGATCGTATTCCTGAAGAAATGAAGGCGGAAGTGGGTGATATGACTTTCACCCCTTACACTGATGATAAGGAAAATGTTGTCATTGTCGGACCATTACCTGGTGAAGAATATCAAGAAATTGTTTTCCCTGTTCTTTCTCCTAACCCCGCTACAGACAAAAATATTCACTTTGGCAAATACGCTGTTCATGTAGGCGGTAATCGTGGCCGTGGACAAGTTTACCCCACTGGTGAAAAGAGCAATAATAACTTATTCAACGCTTCCGCTACGGGTACAATTAGCAAAATTGCTCAAACAGAAGATGAGGACGGTAACGTTAAGAATCTAATTAGTATCACAACGGCTGCTGGTGATGTTGTTACCGATACAATTCCCGTTGGACCAGAATTAATTGTTGCCGAAGGACAAGCAGTTAACACTGGTGATGCTTTGACTAATAACCCTAACGTTGGTGGTTTCGGACAAAAAGATGCAGAAATCGTCTTACAAGATTCCTCCAGAGTTGCATGGTTAGTTGCTTTTATTTGTTTGGTGATGTTAGCACAAGTAATGCTAGTTCTCAAGAAGAAACAAGTAGAAAAAGTCCAAGCTGCGGAAATGAATTTCTAAATTCAATAATTTAGGGGTCAGAAGTCAGAATAATTGTCAAGTCAGGAATTAAGTATGATAGTGCAAATTTTATTTATTTGGACTTAGATGATTCCTGATTCTGAATTATTTGCTAAATTATCAGCTATTTGACAGGCAAAAAGCCTGTCTTTTTTTATAATTAGTTATTGGTTATTGGTAACAGGTAAATGACAGAACCTACAAAATCTTTTTATGTTGATAATCTGTTGGTAGAAATTTACACTTCTGAAATAGCAATGTCTAAAAGTGTGGCTAAAATCACACATCAGTATTTACAAAATCTGCTTGATAAACAAAATCAAGTTGCTATTTTATTAGCTACAGGTAATTCCCAAATTCGGTTTTTAGATGCTTTAATAGCTTTAGGGGAAATAGATTGGTCACGGGTAATTTTATTCCATTTAGATGAATATTTGGGAATTACATCAGATCATCCTGGAAGTTTTCGTCATTATTTGCGGGAACGGGTAGAAGAAAAGGTCAATCCTCAAAGATTTTATTATATCGAAGGAGATACGTTACAACCAGTAGCGGAATGCGATCGCTATAGTAAACTTTTAGAAAATCAACCCATAGATTTATGCTGTTTAGGTTTGGGTGAAAATGGTCATTTAGCATTTAATGATCCAGCAGTCGCAGATTTTCAAGATCCTGCTCAAGTTAAACTTGTCAAACTAGATGATGTTAACCGTCAACAACAAGTGAATACTGGATATTTTGCGAATTTAGCAGATGTTCCCCAATACGCATTTACTGTAACTATTCCCATGATTTGTGCTGCTAAAAAAATAATTTGTTTAGTACCGGACAGCAGAAAATCAAGAATAGTTAAAATCATGTTAACAGGAGATATTATCACAAATTGTCCAGCTTCCATTTTGCGTGAACAACCTCAAGCTAGTTTATTTTTAGATGTCAATTCTGCTAGTTTATTATCTTAATTAAATAAAGTTAAATAACGACATTCCCGACTTATTAAAGAAGTTAGGGATCTATATATTCCTGATTTGCTGCATTAAATGACCATCTTCCATAGTAATGATTCTGTCAGCAATATCTAAAATTCGGTTGTCATGAGTAACAATTAAAATCGTACAATCTTGTTCTTTGGCTAATTGCTGCATCAAGTTAACAACATCTCGTCCTGATTTACTATCTAAAGCAGCCGTAGGTTCATCAGCTAATACTAACTTAGGACGACTAACCAAAGCGCGAGCGATAGCTACCCGTTGTTTTTGTCCCCCGGAAAGATCAGAGGGATAATAATTAATTCTATCTCCTAATTTCACAGCATTGAGCATTGTTTCTGACTGGATATAAGATTCCCATTGAGAAATATTATGCTGTAATTCCAAAGACATTTGAACATTTTGCATAGCTGTGAGGAAATCTAGTAAATTATGAGCTTGAAAAATATAGCCAATTTGACGACGAACTTGTACTAATTCTTCCTTACTAGCGCCTAATAATTCCTGACCATTGAATTTTAAACTCCCCGCTTGTACAGAACGTAAACCACCAATTAATGTTAATAAAGTAGTTTTTCCTGAACCAGAAGGTCCAGTCATAATCACAATTTCTCCAGCTTTGATAGTCAAATTAATATCAAACAAAGTTTGAGTAATTAATTTACCATGACCAAAGTAATGATTAAGATTGGTGATTTCCAAAATATTGTTACCAGGTAAATATTGCATTTTTAGTGAGATTATTAATTAATTAAAAATTTCCGCTGGATCTACCTTACGAAGTTTATTGGTAGAAAAGAAACCAGAAGTTAAACACATAAAAATTACAGAAGTAAATACTAATAATCCCTTGCTTGAATCCATAACAATTGGTAATTTAGTTGCATCTTTAGCAAGGTCATATAATCCTAGAGAAATAGCAAAACCGGGGATATAACCCAAGACAGCTAAAATCAAAGCTTGCTGAAATACAACATTTAAAAGATATTTATTTCTAAATCCCATAGCTTTGAGGGTAGCAAATTGGACGAAATGAGTAGATATATTACTATAAAGAATTTGATAAACAACAATTACACCGACTACAAAAGCCATCATTACCATCAAATTAAATACAAATCCAATTGGTGTTCTTAATGTCCAATAGCTTTTTTCAAAATCAATAAATTCTTGACGGTTCATGATGATGACATCACTAGGTAAACTTTTAGATAAAGTTGCTAAAATTGTCCGAGGATTAACATTTGCTTGGAGATGAATTAAGCCTATATCCACTTCATTTGCGCCATGTTCTGGGAAGATTTTAAAAAAAGTAGAAGAACTAACAATTAAATTACCATCTACACCAAAGGAAGGACCAAGACTAAATAAACCACTAACTTTGACTTTATAACCAACAGTAGCTAAATAACTAAATATTTCCATAGTTATGGGTTGATTCTTTTGAAAATATTCAGCAATTGGACCAAATTCTGGACGTGCAGCCCGATCAAAAAATACTTGATCAGGAATTTTTAATAATTGAAAATTTTGTTCAATTTCCGGTAATCTAAATATAGATTTGACTGGTTCAAATCCCAGGACATAAATAGGATATTTGCGGCCATTTATGGGGTTTTTAAGTTTAGCAAATTGTAGATATAAAGGTGCGACTGATTCTATGCCATTAAAACCCAATATCTGATATAAACGACTACGAGGAAAGCTTTGAGTGGAAGTCAAAGATTTATATTGGGAGCTAATTAAAAACAAATCACCCTCCAGATGTTTATGTAATTGAGTAGCACTAGCATAAAGAGCATCTTGAAAACCAATTTGCATAAACATTAAAACAGCAACAAAAGCAATACCAGCTAAGGCTACAAAAAAACGTACTTTTTGTTTTACCAATTGTAGCCAAGCTAAAGGTATATTTGAAATCATATTTTACTCCTATTAGCTATTAGCTATTACCTATTCATTATTACCTACCCCTGATATTTGAATAAGTGCCTGTACCTGTAAATTAGTTAAACTAGAAACTCGTTGATTATCTGCTAAGTTATCAATGCGAATTTTCACATCAACTATTCTATTATCTGTATTTGAACCGGGATTAGTATTAAAGATATTTTGTCTACCAACTTGTAAACCAATATCTGCAACTGTTCCCTTTATTTTTCCTGGAAAAGCTTCACTTGTGATTATTGCTTTTTGACCTAAACGAACTTTTTTAATATCAGTTTCATAGACTTCTGCAACTACATACATTTGTTGCGTTTGTCCCAATTCTAGGATGCCTCTATTGCCAATTATTTCTCCTGGCCAAGTATTAATTTTTAGAACTTGGCCATTAATAGGTGAACGGATAGAACTTAAATTTAGCTCGGCTTGAGCTTGTTGAACAGATGCTTTAGCACTTTGCAGATTTGCTTGGGCAACTTGTACATCTGTGGGGCGAATTTCTGCAATACTATTGAGTCTAGCTTTAGATTCAGTTAACTGTTTTTGCAAAGTTTCTATAGTCCGTTTCAAACTAGCATTAGCCTCATTAAGTTGTTGTTGTACAGTATCTCGACGTAATCTTTTAGTATCTGCATCAGAAGCAGAAATAGCACCATCTTGATATAATTTTTGATATCGTTTATTTTCGGTTTCTGAATTTTTTAATTCAGCTTCTAAACGAGCAATTGTGGCTTTTTGTGTGAAAAATGATCCTCGTAATTCAGCTTCTAAACGGGAAATTGCGGCTTTTTGAGCAAAAATATCACCCAATTTTGCACCTGCTTCTACTTGCTGAAGATTCGCTTGACTAACTTCTACTTGTCCTTTGGCTTTTTCTAAAGCCGCAAGATTAGGAATATAACTATCAAGAATTGCTAATACTTGTCCTTGACGAATTTTGTCTCCTTTTTTAACTAGAAGTTGATTAACTCTTATCCCTGTTTGAGAATTGGGTGCTGAGAGACAAATTACTTCTCCTTGGGGTTCTAAACGTCCTAAAGCAGCAACAGCGGTAATAGTAGGGACTAAATTAGGGGTAATAGAAGATATGGTAGAGGCTGATTTTGAAGTTTTCTGAAAGTGAAAATATGAAAGGCCATAAATAGATATTACACCAGTAGCTATGACTCCAGAACTCGCCAATATTATCGGCCAGAAACTTACAGGTTTTGTTAATGAGTGCTTTTCTCTGTGTAGCATAATTTTGTCTTTTAAGTTAGGAAACATGACAATTTATGACTCTAAATAAGAGACAGAAAAGACATTACACTTGATAGCATCTCTTGATAACCTTGGGTCTAATATAATATCCAGCAAAATACTATTAATCAAAATCTTGCTGATTTTTTAAAACTTGATGATTATATAAAATACTTAATTACTTAAAGATCAAAATTTTGACAGGTAATTGGTAATTAGTTACTGTAGTAATCATAAGTGACATCTGAAAAATTTTAGCCATTATATGCAAATATCAAATATCAAATATTATTCCTAATAATACCAATTACCAACATCGAGATTTTTATTTATTTAGGACTACCTCTTTCTCTTTTTTCTTGCGCATAATTGCCAAGTATTCGCTGCGTGTTCCGTCTACTCGGTAATGATCACAAATTTGACATAGTTTAAGAAGATCCAAACGACTAAAGATTTTTTGATGTTCAATAGCGTTGTCATTACGCCACCGCCAAAATGTTGTTCTATCAATTCGACGATTGCTTTCAGGCCATCTTCTCCGTGATAAAAAATCGACTAATTCATCTTCATAAAATGAGTAACCTTTTGGTAATTTGAGGAGGTCTTCTCGTAACTCATTCAGCGGGATGAGTGGATCTAATTCAGATAGTCTCATGCCAGCAAGCCCTTATAGTTTTTGTAAGTCCAATATTGCAGAAGCCAAATGTTATAATCGAGTTGAAATGTCTGAGTTGATGCTAAAACACTGTTTTAATTTCCCTGATTTAATCATATAGATTAAACTAATTTTTTGAGAATTTCAACCTATATGCAACAAGTTGTTTCATAAAACGATAATTATCGCCATATATGAAATTTGTAAAAATTGCAAGTTTTAAATTCTTGACTTATTCTTAATTTTTATTATCTCAAACTTTGGACTCAAATAAATTGAAAAATATTTTTTAATTCCTAAGATATATTTTGTGGTGACAAATTTTACAGCCAGGAAAATATATTTCTGAGGATAGATGTAAAAATGCAGAATTTAGCAATAAATACAATTCTTCAAGATATCTGAAACTCTTGATGTTAAAAACACTATTTTAAATCGGCTACTTCATTTATATTAAAAAGATATGCAATATATATGCAACTTTGGTCAAAATGGCTAAAACCTAGATAATAATGATTGTATTGGATAAGCAAAAATATTTGTCTGACTTCTCTATCAACTTTACATTTGCAAGACTTTTTCCAAGTTGCACGTAAGTTGCTAATGAGTTGTAATAGGGTTGTCACCACTGTTCAAGACGAAAATCAATAGTTTGGATATGCCTAAATGAATAAAAGTCATATCTTCTGAAATTCACTAAATTTTCAAAACCTTCTATTAACCGACTGCCCGATCAAAAGAGTGAAATATGATTATGGCTGCTTCCAAATTTGAAGCCGCTTTCGCACAGTTACAATCTGAAATTAGTAACTGTGAAAAGTCTGTAATCAAGATGATAAAGGTGAAAAAAGATATGCCTGATACCACAAAGATTAAAGATGAAATTAAAAATAAAATTCATGCCAAATTGCGAACTACTAATGTAGCCATTATTGGCATGGCTTCTATATTTCCCCAAGCGAAGAATTTACAGGAATACTGGCAAAATATTATCCAGAAAGTGGATTGTATTACTGATGTTCCTCCTTCTCGTTGGCAGATAGATGATTATTATGATCCTGACCCCAAAGCCCAGGATAAAACCTATTGTAAACGGGGTGGTTTTCTGCCAGATATTGATTTTAATCCGATGGAATTTGGTTTACCTCCTAATATTTTAGAGGTGACAGATATTTCGCAATTACTCGGTTTGGTAGTGGCAAAAGAGGCAATGGAAGATGCTGGTTATGGTGCATCTCGCCAATTTAATCATGAACGAACAGGGGTAATATTAGGAGTAGCAATTGGTAGACAATTGGCTGTTCCTTTGGGTGCAAGATTACAATATCCTCTTTGGAAAAAGGTTCTCAAAAATAGTGGTTTATCCGAGGAAGATAGTCAGAAAATTATTGAAAAAATCAAAAGTGGATATGTAGAATGGGAGGAAAATGCCTTCCCCGGAATGTTAGCTAATGTCATTTCTGGACGTATTGCTAACCGTTTAAATTTAGGAGGAATGAATTGCGTAGTAGATGCAGCCTGTGCAAGTTCACTAGGCGCATTAAGGATGGCTATTAGCGAATTAACGGAATATCGCGCCGACATGATGATAACTGGCGGTGTGGATACTGATAATTCTATTTTTGCGTATATGTGCTTTAGCAAAACCCCAGCTGTTTCTCCTGGGGATAAGGTGAAGCCTTTTGATGCTGATGCTGATGGAATGATGTTAGGTGAAGGCGTGGGAATGCTGGTACTTAAACGTTTAGAAGATGCTCGACGAGATGGCGATCGCATTTATGCAGTTATTAAAGGTGTTGGCAGTTCTAGCGATGGTAAGTATAAAAGTATCTATGCACCTCGTCCCGAAGGACAAATAAATGCTTTGCATCGTGCATATACAGAAGCAGGAGTAAATCCAGCCAGTATAGGCTTAATTGAAGCCCATGGTACAGGAACGATGGTAGGAGACCCTACAGAATTTAGCTCAATTACCACCGTTTTTAGTGAAAATAATCCCAAAAAACAGCATATCGCTTTAGGAACTGTTAAATCCCAGATTGGACATACTAAAGCTGCTGCTGGTGCGGCTAGTCTGATTAAAGCGGCTTTGGCGTTACACCATAAAGTTTTACCACCGACAATTAATATCAGTAAGCCCCATCCTAAACTGAACATTGAGAACTCACCATTCTACTTAAATACGGAGACGAGACCTTGGGTAAGTCATCCTACCCAACCGAGAAGGGCTGGAGTCAGTGCCTTTGGATTCGGTGGTACAAATTATCACGTTGTTTTAGAAGAATATGAACATGAACATCATCACCCGTACCGTTTACACCATACTCCACAATCCTTGCTACTATTTGCCCCCACAGCTTCAGCTTTGTTGTCTCGTTGTCAGCAAATCCACCAACAGCTACAGAGTGAGAGCAAAGAAAAACACTATCAACAATTAATTACTGATTCTCAGATTGGCAAGATTCCCCTTAATTACGCCAGAATTGGCTTTGTAGCCAATGATTTAGCCCAAGGGAAGGAATTACTGAAAATTGCGATTGAAGGGCTAAAACAGAAGCCTGAAGCCCAATCATGGGAACATCCTCAAGGGATTTACTACCGTCAAACGGGGATAGATATGACGGGTAAAGTGGTGGCTTTGTTTTCTGGACAGGGTTCACAATACTTAGAAATGGGGCGGGAGTTGGTAATGAATTTTCCTTGTTTGCGGCAAACATATACGCATATAGATAGTCTGTTGTGTGAAGACGGTTTACAATCTTTATCAGCAGTAGTATTTCCCCCACCAGTTATTGATAAAGCACAAAAGCAAATTCAGTTAGAAACATTGCATAAAACTGAATATGCACAGCCGGCAATTGGTGTGTTTAGTGTGGGATTATATAAAATATTGCAACAAGCTGGATTTAAACCTGATTTTGTTGCCGGTCATAGTTTCGGTGAATTAACAGCTTTGTGGGTTGCGGGTGTATTAAGTGAAGAGGATTATTTGTTCTTAGCAAAAGCTAGAGGACAAGCTATGGCTGCACCTGTAAATCCTAATTTTGATGCGGGAGAAATGTTAGCTGTTAAAGGAGATATTAGTCAAATAATAGAAGTAATCAAAAACTTCCCCCAAGTAGTTATTGCTAATAGAAATTCTCAGAAACAAGTAGTATTAGCTGGGAAGAAAACCGAAATTAAGCAAGTACAAGAACTTCTCAAAAATCAAGGATTTTCTACTTTTTTATTAGCAGTTTCCGCAGGATTTCATACACCATTAGTATCTCATGCCCAAAAACCTTTTGCCCAAGCTGTTGAAAAAGTAAATTTTAACGAACCCCAAATTCCCGTTTATACAAATATCACGGGTGAATGTTATCCTCAAGAACCCCACGCTATCCAAAAAATTCTTAAAGAACAATTGTTAAATCAGGTATTATTTCAGCAGGAAATTGAAAATATTTATGCTGCTGGTGGTTACTGTTTTGTAGAATTTGGTCCCAAAAATGTCCTTACTAATTTAGTGAAAGAGATTTTGAGTGATAAACCCCACATAGCTATAGCTGTCAATGCAAGTCATACTAAAGATAGCGATAAAATTCTTCGACAAGCCATAGTTCAATTGCAAGTAGCTGGGTTATCTTTGCAAAATATAGACCCCTACCAAGTCCCAACTAAAATTACCGAAGTTCCCCAACAACAAGTTTTGAACGTGAGATTAAATAGTACAAATATTACCGAAAAAACTCAAAAAGCCTTTGCAAAAGCTTTAGAAAACGGTTCTCATATAAGCGTTGTATCACCTCAACCAACAGTTAACGAAAAGCCTGTAACGTCATTTAATGAAAAATTAGAAGAAGCAGAAATTCAGCCCCAAAATTATGAAAAAGTTATTCATAGCTTAGAAAATTTTATCACAGAATTTAGTCAACAACAACGGGATATTATTCACGTTCATGAACAGTCATTGCACAGCCAAGCAGAATACACAAAAACGTTTTCTCAATTAATGCAGCAACAGTATTCATTATTAGAAAATAGTGAAACTACAGAACATCAAGCCAAAATTCAAGAATTAATAATTTCTAGTTCTGAACGTAACATGATGCGGTTTCATGATCATCAAGGTGATACTCTGCGTATTCATGAAAAATATCTCAAATATCAACAGGAATATACCCAGAACTATTTTCAACTTCTGCAACAACATTTTCATTTACTAACTTCAGAAAAAAAAGCCATTAATTATGTAAATCAGCCGCAAACTGTCAGCGTCACTGCGCCTCTGGGTGAGGAAAAAATCATCCCATTCATCAATAACACAGAAAAAACTATTACCGTAGTTCCCAAAATCCCAATTAACATAGATAAAGCTACCCTGAGTCAAAACCTATTAAACATAGTCAGTGAAAAAACAGGTTATCCGTTAGAAATGTTAGAAATGTCAATGGATATAGAAGCAGATTTAGGAATTGATTCCATCAAAAAGGTAGAAATTTTAGGAAGTTTATTAGAACTATATCCTGACTTACCTAAACCCAACCCTGAAGAAATTGGAGAATTGAGAAATTTGGGCGAAATTGCTAGTTATATGCAGCAGCAAGCCCAGAGAATTACTAAGTTATTAACTGAAGAAATAGTAGAGATAACAAAAACCACATCTGAGCCAAATATCCGCCGCAGTATTGCAAAATTACAGCAAATTCCTGCACCTGACAGTTTAGAATTTTCTGTTGCTGATAACCATGTTGCATTAATAACTGATCATGGTTCTTTTATTACTGAGAGATTAGCAAAAAGTTTGACAGATAAAGGCTGGAAAACAGTGATTTTAAGTTTTCCTGGTATCGAACCAAATGTTAATCAAGGAATAAATAGAGTAGTTTTAACTGACTGGAATGAAGACACTTTACAACAACAGTTAAAACAAATTAATGATAATTATGGTACTGTAGCTGCATTTATTCACCTCCACCCATTAACACCATTAGACATAGAGAAATCTATTCTTCGTCACGTTTTTTTAATCGCCAAACACCTGAAAGAATCACTCAACGAAGCCGCAAAATTTGGACGCAGTTGTTTTATTAATGTGGCGCATTTAGATGGTAAATTTGGATTAGGAGAAACCAATAAATTTAGTGCTGTTGCGGGAGGATTATTTGGACTGAGTAAGAGTATTAATCAAGAATGGGAAAATGTATTCTGTCGTTCCATTGACTTAAATCCAGACTTAGATTTAGAAACATCTGTTAAACAGATTATCGCGGAAATTCATGATCCAAACTTGTTAATTCAAGAAGTAGGGTACAGCAGCCAAGGTAGAGTTAACTTAATTGCAGATTTCACCCCATTACCAAGCACAAATTCTCTGAGAGAGATTACTAAAGATCAAGTATTTTTAGTTAGTGGTGGTGCGAAAGGAATCACAGCCCAATGTGTAATTAAAATCGCCCAAAAATATCAATGTAAATTTATTCTTTTAGGGCGTTCCAGTACAGAACCTGAACCTGTTTGGGCAGAAAATTGTAAAAATGAAGCGGAATTAAAACAGCGAATTTTAGAAGATTTCCAAGCCCAAGGGGAAAAACCAACACCAATAATGGTACAGAAAAAGTATCAACTTATTTCCTCACAACGAGAAATTAAAAATACTCTCAAAGCCATTGAACAAGCAGGAGGACAAGCAGAATATCTGAGTGTAGATATTACCAATACAGTATTATTAGAATCAAAATTGGCAGATGTAATTGCACGTTTTGGGCAAGTAACTGGCATAATTCATGGTGCAGGAAACTTAGCTGATAAACGCATTGAAAACAAATCAATTCAGGATTTTGAAAATGTTTATGCAGCTAAAATTAAAGGTTTAAAAAATCTTTTAAGCTGTGTACCAGCCAGTCAATTACAATATTTAGTTTTGTTCTCTTCTGTAGTCGGATTTTATGGAAATGTGGGACAATCAGATTATGCCATAGCCAATGAAATACTCAACAAATCTGCCCATTTAATTAAACATAATTACCCCAATTGTCATGTCATGGCTATCAACTGGGGACCTTGGGAAAGTGGCATGGTATCACCAGAATTAAAAAAAGCTTTTGCGGAAAGAGGAATTGAGACTATTACCATAGAAACAGGAACACAAATATTAATTGATGAATTAACAAACCCTCATCAAGATACAGTGCAATTAGTGATTGGTAGTCCTTTATTTTATGTTCCATCGACCTTATCTAATGATTTAAAAACCTATCGCATTAAACGCCAATTAACATTAGCAGAAAATCCATTTTTACAGGATCATATTATCGCTGGTTGTCCTGTACTTCCGGCTACTTGTGGTTTATTATGGATGACAAATGCTTGTGAACAACTATATCCTGGATTTACAGCTTTTATTGCTTCAGATTTCAAAGTTTTAAAGGGCATAGTTTTTGATGAAACTTCAGCAAATGAATATGTTTTAGAAATTCAAGAACTTGCGAAACATGAAAATCAAGAAATAGAATTTGCTGCTAAAATTAGTAGTCAAACGCCAGATGGAAAAATCCGCTATCATTTTAGTACAAATTTAATTCTCAAACGAGAAATTCCCCCCTTTGCAAATTATGGAAGCTTGAACTTTAATCAGGATCAAAATTTGCTAAAAAATAATCAAGAATTGTATCAAGTAAATGCTTCTAGCCTATTTCATGGAGTCACTTTTCAAGGTGTAAAATCAGTTTTAAATACTAGTCCTAGCCAGATAACAATTGAATGCTTTTTATCAGAACCAACAGCAAAACAACAAGGACAATTTCCCGTCCAAACATTTAATCCCTATATAGCAGATGTCCAGATTCATTCTCTTTGGATTTGGACTCAACATTTTCATCAAGTTGGCTGTTTACCATCAGAAATTAATAACTTTGAACAATTTGCTAAAGTGCCTTTTGGTGAAACATTTTATGTTACTTGTGAGGTGAAATCAAAAACAGAATCTTCGGTAATTACAGATGTGATTACTTATAATCGTCAAGGACAAATTTATAATCGGATGATTGGTGCAAAAGGAACAATTTTACCTAGACAAATAGCAAAATATTAGATATTTTTCACGCAGAGACGCAAAGGGGCAGGGAAAATTAAAGTTCTAAAACTTGGTGCTTTTGCTCCTTTTTACCTTTGCGTAAAAGGTGATTTTAATTCTAAAATATGGAGAATGATCATGAAATTAATGGCACAAAATCCCAAGTTAGCAATTATTGGTATGGATTGTTTTATTAGTAATTCATCAACATTAAATAAATTTGAAAGACTAATTTATGAAACTAAGCAAGATGCAGTTAGATCTGAAGATTATCAGCAAAGTCCATTAAGTCGAGAAGTGATCAATTCTGCTCTTAAAGATGCTCAAATTAAGCCAGAAACAAAAATAGGCTTAATTATTATTTCTCCTCTAGAAAATTCTACTTTAGCTAGTTATATTTCTGCGGAAGTAGGATTTTTGTCGGTAGAAAAATCGCTCTTATCAGCTTTAGATATGAGTCAAAAATTATTAAGTAATCAACAAGTTGAAGCTGTTTTAATTGTGGGAATAGATAGAAATTACTTAATGGAAGTTAATACAGGTGTATATACTTTTAGTTATGATGAAAATGCCAAAGATATAATTAAAACAGCAGGTGTAGCCGCAGTGGTATTAGAATTACATGAAACAGCTAAACAACAAAATCGTTGCATCTATGCAGTTATTGATGGTTTGAGTGTGGTGAAACATTCTCCAAATCACCCAGAAGTTGTTACTCAAGTTTGTCAGGAAGGGTTTCAAATAGCAGATATTAAAGCCGCAGATATTGGTTATTTAGAAGTTGTTGCTAGTGGGATTCTTAACGCAGATACAGCGGAAATTCAAGGTTTAATATCAGCTTATCAGACAGAGAAAGAAAATCTCAGTTGTGCTATGGGTAGCGTTAAAGCAAATATTGGCAATACACAAGCAACTGCTGGTATATTTAGTCTCATCAAAACTGCGCTTTGTCTATATCATCGTTATATTCCCGGTGTTCCCCATTGGTCAAATCCTAAACAGCCGGAAATTTGGCGGGGAAGTCCTTTTTATGTAGCAGTAGAATCAAAACCTTGGTTTTTAGAACCTGGTGCAACTAAAAGAATAGCTGCGGTAAATATGATGGAAGAAGATAATCAAGATAATACTTATGGACATTTAATTTTGTCAGAAGAAATCAGCCAGAGAGAACGTAATAGTAAATATTTGGAACAAATGCCTTATTACTTATTTACTATTGCAGGAGATGATCCTGCTTCTTTATTAAGACAAATTACCGCACTTCAAGAAAATATTACAGGTATTTCTTGCCTAGATCAACTGGCTAGTAATTATTTTCAAAAATATCAGCGATATCAAAAATCAACTTACGCTTTAGCAATTCTATCACGACATCCAGAGGAATTAAAACGAGAAATTGAAAGGGCAATTCAGGGAGTAAATATTGCTTTCGATACTGGTAAAGATTGGCAAACTCCCCTTGGTAGTTATTTTACAGTTAATCCCCAAGGAAAAAAAGGTCATGTTGCCTTTGTTTATCCTGGTTCTTTTACTTCTTATATAGGAATAGGCAGAAATATTTTCCGTCTTTTTCCCGAACTACATAATGATGTTGTCATTAAAAGTGTTTATAATCGAGTCGCTAATATTGAAAAAATTCTCTATCCTCGTAGTATTGATAAACTATCAAAAAGACAACTAGAAACTATAGAACAAACATTAATAAATGATCCAGTTTCTATGCTGGAATCAGAAGTTGGTTTTGCCGGATTAATGACAGCAATTCTGAAAAACTATTTCCAGATTCAATCACCTTATGCTTTTGGATATAGCCTTGGTGAAACCAGTATGATGTTAGCCCAAGGTATCTGGACTAGCTTTAAAAGTACCAGTGATTATTTGAATTCATCACCTTTATTTAAAACCCGGCTATCAGGTCCTAAAAATGCAGTTCGTCAGCATTGGGGATTACCTTTAATTCATGAAAATAAAGGCGAAGAATTTTGGAGTAACTACATTTTAATCTGTTCATGTTCCCAAGTAAAAGAAGTTTTAAAAAATGAAAACCTGGTTTATATACCTTTAATTAATACACCCGAAGAAGTAGTTATTGCTGGTGAAACTCAGGCTTGTCAAAGAGTGATTGAAACTTTAAAATGTGACGCTTTTCCTACATCAATTAATCATGTAATTCATTGCGAAGCAATGCAATCTGAATATGATGAATTAGTTAAAGTTAACACCTTACCAACTCAAACAGATTCAAACACAATTTTCTATTCTGCTGCTGAATATGCACCCATGAAAATTGATGGTCATTTAATCGGCAAAAATATCGCCAAAGCCCTCTGTCAACAACTTGATTTTCCGCGCTTAGTTAATCATGTCTATAATGATCAGATTAGAATCTTTATTGAAGTCGGTGTTGGTAGTAATTGTAGCCGTTGGATTAGCGAAATTCTTAAACATCAAGAACATTTAACTGTATCTCTAAATAAAAGAGGTGTAGATGATCACACCTCTATTATTAAAGCATTAGCTAAACTATTTAGTCATCGAGTTGAGTTGGATTTATCACCTTTATATTCCTTAGCTAATATCAAATTTGAACAAGACATTGCTTACAAAAATCAATCATCTTTGCTGGATACTTCCTTATTTAATTATGAACGCAGTATTAAATCTCTTCCTAATTATCAAGGTTTAAATGATAATAATCTGCGTTTGGCTAAAGCACACAGCTTTTTATTACAGTCTCGGCAAAGATCACTTCAAGAACTTAGCCTATTTCTCCAGCAGCAATTAGATTTATACAAAAAAATGGTCATACAAACAAGAAAAGAAAAGTAAATATCTAGCTTTTTGTGATGTGGAATAGGCATCTCGTACTTAAATACACAATAGTTTAGTTATCTGAGGTCAAATAAAGTGTTTAATTCCGAAAGTATGTTGAACAAATACCATCAAAAACTCAAATTTTCTCCGGCAATGAACAATAATTATCAAGGATGGCAAGGCGATTTAAATACTGTATCTTTCGATGCAGAGAACATTAAAAATAAACTGATGAATTTAGATTATCCTTGTTATATTCTGAATAAAGAAGGACAAATTGGGATTAGTAATGTCGGAAGTTTATCCTATAGTGCTAATGGTAAAACTAAGCAATTAGAAATGCTTTTAACTGT
Source organism: Dolichospermum planctonicum (assembly GCF_005402965.1). GTDB lineage: Bacteria > Cyanobacteriota > Cyanobacteriia > Cyanobacteriales > Nostocaceae > Dolichospermum > Dolichospermum planctonicum. Next base: position 19,595 of record NZ_BJCF01000005.1, on the reverse strand, counting down.
TCCTGCTATTAAGTTTCATCAATTAGGTGATCCAAGCTTTCTAGAGTTTTATGGCGTAAAATACGCATATATGACTGGTGCAATGGCTCAGGGTATTGCATCAGAAGAAATGGTAATTGCTTTGGGAAAAGCCAACATTTTAAGTTCCTTTGGTGCAGGAGGTTTATCTCCTAATCGTGTAGAAACAGCAATTGATAAAATTAAACAAGTTTTACATAACAAATCCTATGCTTTTAACTTACTTCATAGTCCCAGTGAACCTGCTATTGAACGTCGTTTAATTGATTTGTATTTACAGCATCAAATCAGAATAATTGAAGCCTCTGCATTCTTAGATTTGAGTGATAATATAGTTTACTATCGGTCTGTTGGTCTGAGTTTAAATTCAGCTAATGAAATTGAAATTAACAATAAAATTATCGCCAAAATTTCCCGTCGAGAAGTTGCTACTAAGTTCCTGCAACCTGCACCTACAAAAATTCTGAAACAATTAGTTGAACAAGGATTAATTAGCGAATTACAAGCTAATCTGGCGGCTAAAATTCCTATGGCTGATGATATTACTGTAGAAGCAGATTCAGGAGGACATACAGATAATCGTCCCTTGGTTTGTTTATTACCTTCTATTTTAGAATTAAGAGATGAAATTCAGCGTCAATATAATTATGAAAAACCTGTAAGAATTGGTGTAGCTGGTGGTATTTCTACACCCCAATCAGCACTAGCAGCTTTAATGATGGGTGCTGCTTATATTGTCACTGGTTCTATTAATCAATCCTGTATTGAAGCTGGTACTTCTGAATATACAAAAAAGTTATTAGCTGAAGCAGAAATGACGGATGTAATGATGGCTCCAGCGGCTGATATGTTTGAAATGGGAATAAAATTACAAGTTCTTAAAAAAGGAACTCTCTTTCCCCTCCGCGCTCAAAAATTATGGGAATTATACAAAAACTATAATTCAATTGCAGAAATTCCCCCGGATGAAATAGAAAAATTAGAAAAACAAATTCTGCGAAAAACAATTTCCGAAATTTGGCAAGAAACAGCTACTTATTTATCTCAACGTCACCCGGAAAAATTAAGCAAAGCAGCTAATAATCCTAAAGTAAAAATGGCATTAATATTTCGCTGGTATTTAGGACTATCTTCTCGGTGGTCTAATACTGGAGAAAAAGGTCGAGAAATTGACTATCAAATTTGGTGTGGACCTGCAATGGGAAGTTTTAATAATTGGGTGCGTGGTTCTTACTTAGCAGATATTAATAATCGTCAAGTAGTTGATATAGCCGATCAAATTATGACGGGCGCTGCTTATTTATATCGCATTCAAAATTTGAAAATTCAAGGTTTACAAATGCCAGAAGAATTTAGTCAATATCATCCAGTATCTAACTTAAATAAATAAGCAAGTTTGTAGTTAGTGCTTTGGTGCTAATAGTGAGGGATTTATCCCTCACTACCAACTATTTTGATATTTCTGATTTAGCAAAGGGTGATAAATGTGGCTATACTTAGGAAATTGGGACAGCTAGAACAAACAATGGAAATCCTGAATCAACGAGCTAAAACATGGAACTTAGTTACTATTAGTCGTATTCAGGGAAATATTCAAGAAACAGTTCTTAGACAGTCTTTAGATATTATTCAATATCGTCATCCTGTCCTTAATTCTCATATTATTAACTCTGATAATTCCTACTATTTTCAGTCCGCAGGTATAAGAAAACTTCCTGTAAGAGTTGTTAATCTTGTAGAAATTCAGGAATGGGAAGCGGTCGTTAATGCAGAAATGAATCAAGTAATTGATAGTAGTAAATATCTACTAAGAGTTGTACTTGTAAAAGTATTAAATGAGCCGAATATCAATTATCTGATTACAACTACACATCATGCTATTACTGACGGTTTATCAAGCATCGAACTTCACTCAGAAATTTTAACCTATTGTCAAGAAATCACTGAAGGTAAATCTATTGCAGTAGTTAATACTTTAGAAAATATCCCACCCATTGAAAAACTATTACCGTCATGGACAAATAGTTTTAAAAACAAACTATCTAGAATTGCTTTATTATTAAATATTGCACTTCAAAAATACTTGAATCCTCCAAAAACATTAAAAGTAGAAAACTATGTTCCCATTTCTCAGCGTCGTTGTGAAATCATTTATAGACAACTTAGCGAAGAATCAACCCAAAAGTTTATTCAACAATGTAGACAAGAAAATACTACAGTACAAAGTGCTTTATGTGCGGCACTAATGTTAACACTATGCAAACAAATTACTCAAAGCTATGAAGATCATATTAAAGTTAGTTGTTTATCATATATTGATTTGAGAAAAAGGTTAGAACCTAAAATTAATGCGGAAAATATGGCAGTTTTAGCAACATCTTTGATGGGATTTTATAGAATTAAGAATAATATATGTATTTGGGAATTAGCACGGAACATTAAAAAGGATTTAAATAAAAAAATAAATCAAGGAGAGATATTTAACATGATATTTCTCGCTAAACACCTGATAAATTTTGCTTTGCTCTTCCCCAATCAAGTATCGGCTACAATCTCAGTTTCTAATGTTGGTAAGGTCAATATTCCCTGTGTTTATGGTGAATTAGAACTAAAAGAAATCAGTTTTGTTGGTTCTCATGCTTTATATGCAGGAATGTTTATTGTTCATGCTGCTACTTTTCAGGAAAAAATGACCCTAAATTTTGTGTTTTCTCAACCGGCAATTAATCGTCAAACTATGGAAAAAATTGTAGATGATTGTATATCAGATATGATGAAAATCTCCTCTCATTCGTCAATAATAGGAGCTGCATAAATGAATAATAAACTAAATAATAGTTTATCCACTTATCTATCTAAAAATCAAGATAACACAGCTAAAATCCAAGCTTGGTTAGTTTGCGAAATTTCTTCTTTATTGGGAGTTAACCCAGAAGAAATAGATATTCGTGAACCTTTAGATAGTTACGGTTTGGACTCAGCACAAACCATAATTATCGCTAGTAAGGCCGAAAAGTTTTTGGGATGCAAATTATCTCTTATTCACCTTTGGTATTATCCCACTATTCAAGAACTTTCTATTAGACTATCTGAAGAATTAGAAAATTCACAGTCAGAAATTATCCAGCTATAATCTCTACATATTCTGTTTAATTACTGACAATCTAGTTTTTCCTCCTTGATTATTGGGACACTTCGCTAGATTAGGAAAATCCTATCAGCCAGGTGTCCTCTTTCCTAAATTGTTGTTTTTAAATACGAGAAATTTTGTTATGAATGCAGCAGAAATTTTAGCCAAACTTACTCAACAAGGTGTATTATTTTGGGCAGAAAATAGCAAACTTAATATTCGTTCTCCCCAAGGTGTAATTACTCCAGAAATGCAATTAGAAATAGCTAGATATAAAGCAGATATTTTAGCATTAATTCAGGAAATGAATGTTACAGATAACTATACTAATCAAAGTTTAATTCAAGGAATTAGTTTACAAACTATTGGTAAGTTAATTGGTGGTTTTTCTGGAGAATCACCCATTGGATACCAACCTCCAATTATTAATGCTAAATTCATGGCTGAAAATTTGAAGGTTACTTTTAGACCTTTGCCTGATTATTATGAAAATAAAGCTATTATTAGATTTCGTCAACAATTAATTTTCTATTTGCAAAAGCATGGTGTGAAAGTAATTCCCTGGAAAGAAGCGACAATGGAATTACAACATACTATGAAAATCCCTATTATTAACTGGCATCAATCTTTAAAAATGCAGGTAGTCAAAGCAGATATTGCTGCTATTGTAGACGTGGAAAGACCAAATTCATGGTTAAGGAAATTAGGAATAATTATCGCTGAAAGTTGGTATAAATTATCTTATAGATGGCTAAAGGAAAAACAACAAATGTCTGTTGTGCAAATTGCTAAATTGAGTAGTTGGGCTGAAGATCACGCAGCTAAATATGTGGAAGATCCTACAAATACACAAGTGGTAATCTTGACTGATATAGATGATAAATTTGTTAGCCCAACTACACCTTATACAGAAAAAATTCCCATGGGGATAAATACACTAGTGAAAACTTTTTCAGAAGTTGTTATTGGTATATCCCATGAAAAATTTTCTATTCTGAATATGAATCTCTCTGATTCTAACTTTAATCAGGATGAAGTTGAGGATTTTGCCTTAAAATCTCTGATTCCTAAGATATTTGTCCCTATTACTCCTCTATTAATTAACCGTTTTCAACTGGGAGAATATAATCCTCATTTATCAGATTATGCTCATAAATTGGTGAAAATGGGTGAAGAATTAGCATCTACAGGTTTATTTCCAGCGGGGTTTAAATTAGACAAAGTTATTAAAAGAAAATCCCATAGAGATATTGTCAATGTGATCGTTAATGGCAGAACAGGAGTATCTTATGGTTTTGTAGCTTATGCTGAACCTCCTCATTATGTAGGTAAACCAGAAATCACTATTGAGGAATGGGAAAACTTATTACCTGTACCCGGATTTAGTATTTATGAACTTCGTCAAAATCAAGAAGGTAGACGTTATCTAAAACTAAATATCAACGCAAAAAATAGATTTAAACAAATACCTGATATTTGGCTAGTTAGTTCTCGTTCTGGTGCAAATAAAACAGCTTTAAATATTGATTGTGATGTCCTTCGCATTGGGTTAAAAGATACATTACATCTGCAATTACCATTAGGAAATCAATCAAAAAAGGCAGATATTAAACCTTCCTATGATATCTATGTGATGTTAGCTATTAGTTTAGCAGCGGCTTTGTACACACCAGAATTAATTAAAAATGGTGCGCCCATAGTTCACTTTCATGGCTATCCTGATTTTGATTGGTTTCAAGACAATGAATACTGTGTGGGGATGAATAATCCTGCTGTACCTTGTGGAACTTATGAATCAGGAGTTTTAAACTTTTTAGGAATTGCTAATTTAGGCGATCAAATCATTCATAATGTCAAATTAATTAGCTTAGTAGAACCAGATCATGGGACAAATTTTATTGCTAATGATTGGGAGTATTTAGTAAATAGGTTAAAGGCTGGGTGTGTGATTGGAGAAATTGAATTAGGTGGTAAAAATTTCCCCTCTCTGAGAAATCGGTGACAGGGAAAAGTCAGGGGAATAGGGGAAAAATTTCTTTCTTCTTTCTTCTGGCATTTTTTTTATTCCTGACTCCTGCTATATGCCGGCTGGGTAAATGTCCATCTTTGCGCCATTGAGGGAGAATTGTGGCACGATGGAGGCAGCCATGGCAATACTGCATCAACTTAGGTTATGATCCAAGACAAAAAAGTATTGTTAGCTGTGGGAAATTGTAATAAAATACTTATTTTCCCATTGTCAACGAAAATTTTGGCGGAAGGGACGTACTATCCTCTGAATGTTAGTTGATTGCAAAACACCCTATATACTCCCAACCTTGACTAGGAAATGAATCCAGAAAACTCAGAAACTTACCTAAATCATCCAACTTGGGGTTTGCTCTATAGGATCAGTATGGTTGATGAGAACCAGGATCTGTTTACCACGCTCTATGCCCAACGCCTATTTTTTCTGGTAACAAGTGAACTTAAAGTCCTGAAATTTCAGCCCATTGGCCGCACTGAAGCTAGAATGATGCTCGAAAATCGTTTACGTATTTTGCGCCGCAGTGGTAACTCCCAAGAGTATGATCAACTTCAAGGTGTATTTCAGCGCACGTTCCAATGACTAATTCCATTAGCGATAGCTTCGCTCACCGTAGGCAACGCCTTGCTAATATTCGCTCCTCACTACCCCCTACGGTGAGGTTGATTGCTGTGACAAAAAGAGTGTCTACTGAATTAATGCGGGAAGCATACACCGCAGGAATTCGTGATTTTGCCGAAAGTCGCATCCAAGAAGCTGCCAGTAAACAAGCCGAGTTACAAGATTTATCGGATATTACCTGGCACTTTATAGGACATCTACAAAGTAATAAGGCTAAAAAAGCCTTAGAACTATTTCAGTGGATTCACTCCGTAGATAACTTAGCACTAGCGCAACGTTTAAATACTCTAGCGCAAGAATTGGGAGTGACCCCAAAGGTATGCTTACAAGTCAAAATTCTCCCCGATGCGAATAAATCTGGTTGGATGATTCCAGAATTATTTGCTGACTTGGAAGCACTCAATCAATGTCAAAATTTACAAATTCAAGGTTTGATGACAATTCCGCCTCTAGGGTTGGAGGCTGAAGAAATCTTGAATGTGTTTAATAGTACCTACGAACTAGCGCGAACCATCCAATCACAAAATTGGTCAAATATTACAATGCAGCAGTTATCAATGGGGATGTCTGGAGATTACCAATTGGCAGTGCAAGCAGGGGCGACCATGGTAAGATTAGGTACAATATTGTTTGGACAACGTCCATAGATAACGCTGTAGCTGTGGTGGTCTAGAACGGATTGACAATCTTTCGAGAATCTATAATCTCCGCTATTGATATAGCGGTATGCAATTAAATTAGATACTAATTTTTATCGCAGAGGCTTGGACAATTAAGGGTTTTACTCTTAACTACTGAAGTCCGCCAGAATTGTCAAAAAATATCATAATCTCATAAATAATGCTGAATTGTAAAAGGGGTGTGACCACCTTTATTTTTAATTATCATTAGGCTATAATCTTAACTCATTGTTATAGATTCGTTAATGTACAAGCATTAACATCAATATCTGTTGATAATCTGTTGATAATTGATCATTTGTACTAAAGAATAAAGTAAGTAGTACAATTTCTAAGTCAAGCATCTACTATAGTTATGAATACTGGCTACAAGGGGCCGAAATGCAACTTATAGCCAGGAAAATTAGGGTAATTTTCATCCGGGAGTGTACAACATGGCCAATATATTTTCTAAACTCAGGGATTTTGTCGGTTTGAATGAGCAGGTAGAATACGAATACTACGAAGAAGAAGCCGATGCCGGCGATAATTATCAGAATGTCTATCAACAACCCAATCCTCAGCCAGCCCCACAGGAAACTAATCCTCCTCGACGTTGGCGGGAAAATCCACCTGCAACTACAGATGAAGTAGCACCAACAGTATCCAAACCTATGAGTAATGTTATTGGTATGCCCGGCGCAATTAATGGAATATCTGAAGTTCTAGTTTTAGAACCTCGGACATTTGAAGAAATGCCCCAGGCAATTCAGGCCTTACGCGAACGCAAATCAGTAGTATTAAACTTGACGATTATGGACCCGGATCAAGCTCAACGAGCAGTTGACTTTGTTGCCGGTGGTACTTATGCCTTAGACGGACATCAAGAGCGAATTGGCGAAAGCATCTTCTTATTTACCCCCAGTTGCGTACAAGTTAGCACCCAAGGCGGTTTAGTACATGAAGTACCGATTAACCAAGCCCGTCCTGCCCGTCCAGCAGCTACAGCAACTTCAGCTTGGGGAAATGAACCCACTCGCATGGCACAGTAGCGCTAAATTAGTCATTAGTTCATAGTTTTAAATCCCCAATTAATTGTATTCGCCCTAGCGTTTCCTAAACAAGGATAATTAACTATTAAGAATTGACTACTAACTAGTGACTAATGACAATGAATATAAAATTTGGCTTAATTGGTGGTGGGATAATGGCAGAAGCCCTATTATCCCGCCTTATTGCAATTGGTACTTATCAACCATCAGAAATTATAGTCAGCGAACCCCAAGGGGAACGCCGCAGCTATTTAGAACAGAAATATGGGATATCTGTAACTACAGATAATAGTCGGGTTTTAGGGGAAGCACAGGAAGCTGTTATGTTGGCAGTCAAACCCCAGATATTTACTACTGTAGCTCAGGAATTAGCAGATATTTCCCCGGCAGAAAATTCACCTGTAATCATTTCTATACTGGCGGGTGTAAATTTAAAACAATTGGAAGCAGCCTTTAGCCAATTCCCGATAATTCGGTCTATGCCTAATACTCCCGCCACAGTAGGCGCGGGAATAACGGCGATTTCTTTAGGTGCTTATACTTACGCTAGTCATAAACAAATAGCAGAAAAGATTTTTGCCGCTGTGGGGGAAGTGGTGGAAGTTCCCGAAACCTTGATGAATGCAGTTACAGGCTTGTCTGGGAGTGGACCTGCTTATGTGGCATTGATGATCGAGGCTTTAGCTGATGGTGGTGTTGCTGTGGGTTTAAATAGAGCAATGGCACAACAACTAGCTATACAAACAGTATTAGGAACAGCTAAACTGTTACAAGAAACCAAAATCCATCCCGCTGAACTCAAAGACAGAGTTACCAGCCCTGGGGGTACGACTATTGCTGGTGTTAGCGCGTTGGAAAAGGCCAGTTTCCGTTCTGCTGTTATGGAAGCTGTTAAAGCCTCGAAAGAACGCGCTCAGGAATTGGGGAATGGTTGATAGGTGAGGTGAATGTTTCTATTTTTATGGTAGCAAGTACATCATCAGAAATCAGTGAATCATTTCCTTTAAAGCTATATTAATTATTTCTTCACTAACTCCATGATGTTTTAAGTTTTCAATAAAAGTAGAAATTCCCTGATTACGACTTTCTAAATAATATAATATTGTGGCAATGGGGGAGGGAGGATCAATAGGATAATTTTGTTGTTCATAAACTTCTACTAAGGTGGTTAAAATATCTAATTTTTCATATTCTGGTGTATTAGGTTGAGCATCAAAAATTTGTTCAATTGCTTTTAATGCTTGTTGATAATCTGTTTATGTTCTAATGGGTTTTAAGTTCATAATATCAAACCTCCTTCCAGGGAATAAATTCCTTCTCTAATATAGAAAAGTCGGTTTTAACCGACTTATGAAAAAAAGTAAGTTTCTCACCCACAATCATCATAGCAAAATCATGTCCAACTAGATAAACGGGGAACTTTTATTAGTTCTTGACTGAGACTATCATGAAGATGACCATTAGTGGCTAAAATTCTCCCTGATTCAATTTTGATCGGAGTCCCATCATAAGCAGTGACCTTTCCTCCCGCTTCCTGAACCAGTATTATTCCAGCCACAACGTCCCAAGGAGCTATTCCTCTCTCCCAATAACCATCAAGTCGTCCACAGGCTACATAGGCTAAATCTAAGGCGGCTGCACCACCACGACGCACACCCTGGGTAAGATGGGTCAGATGACAAAATTCAGCATAATTATTATCAGCGGTTTCTCGACGATCATAAGCAAATCCACTGGATAACAGGCTTTTATTTAATTCTGCTGTTTGGGAAACATGAATAGGACGACGGTTACGGGTTGCACCTAAACCCGCCCCAGCCTGAAATAATTCATCACGAAAAGGGTCATAAATTACTCCTACTTTGGGTACACCCTGAATCAATAAGCCAATGGAAACAGCAAAACAAGGATATTGATGGGCGTAATTAGTTGTACCATCGAGGGGGTCAATAGCCCAGAGAAAATCATGGTCTTGATTTCCCAGTTTTCCCGACTCTTCTGCTAAAATTGAGTGTTGGGGAAAATGACGACGCAAGACTTCTAAAATTACCTGTTCTGAGGCTTTATCAGCAGCAGTAACTAAGTCACCCGGACGGCCTTTTTCGGTGATTGTGTTTTCTAATTTACCTAAATAATCTTGTAAAACTACACCTGCGGCCAGGGCTGCTTCTGTAGCAATATCTAGAAAAATTTGCATATTTGTTAGTTGTCAGTTGTCAGTGGATTTAACGATAAAGACGACGATACTCTCCAGGAGTGATTCGCATAGGTTGATCAGGGTTCCAGATACCTTTCCCCATGATTCTGGCCCATTGTTGGGCGTGTTCCAAACGTTGGTTATATTTATTATTAGGCGATCGCGCCACAAATAAAGCATATCCTTGTTTAATGATTTCTTCGTTTAACAATAGTTGATCTTTCCATACATAAGCTAAGGTACGGTTAAATTTATCCTTGTTTTCTAGGTCAAATTCCAGTTTTAGAGATTGATTTACACCACCAATCAAGGTTTCTAGTGTTTTTTTTGCATCCTCCCCCCAAGGAGTTTGACCCAGATCTGGAGCGTCTAAACCAATTAATCGGATTTGGGAGGTTAAATTGGGTTGTGTTTCCATTCCCAACACTTCCAAAGTTTGTCCACTCACAACCCGCGCTAATTTGACATCAGAGGGAATTGTTGCGGATTTATTTTGGCTTTGACAACTCACCAAAAATAACAAACTCAACAATATAATTATTTTTATTTTTGTCGCAGGAATGCGAAGACGGAATACAATAGAGATCGTCCTCGCCATGAAATTTGTTAACTTGAACACAGAAAAAGTATTAGTCCTCATCTAAGGGTAAACCCGCTTTAACTCTACCTTTACCAAAGAAGCGCCCAAATTGAAGTTCATAAACTTCATCTTCGTCTTGTGTTTCTACTTCTAAATCAGAACGGGCGTAACTTACACATAATAAGGCGTACCCTTGACGGCGTAAAGCAGGGGAAAGGCCAATGGCTTCTGGTTGATAAATTTCTCCTGATACAACTCTCACCGCACAGGTTGTACAAGCCCCATTACGACAAGAAAAGGGGAGTTCAGCCCCGTTATGTTCAGCAGTGTGCAAAATATAACGGTCTTCGGGAACTTCCAGGGTATGGGATATACCAGTTTGGCGATTATAAACTTTAATGGTGTGGGTTTGAACCATTTTGATTTTTAGCTTTTCCGCTGAGGGGGTGTCAAAGTCTATTATAAGAAAATAGGTGGAAAACCCGGCATTTTCAGGTCAGGGAGTCATGAAAAAAAATATTTTTTTAAAATGCTTGCTTTTTTGAAAATTCTGTTGTAGGATTGTAAAGCGAGACACCTGGAGAGGTGGCCGAGTGGTTGAAGGCGCAGACCTGGAAAGTCTGTTATGCAGTAATGTATACGAGGGTTCGAATCCCTCCCTCTCCGTTCCTAAGTGACAAAAAAGTTCGATTTGATGATGACTAGCTTAGGTAAGAATCACTTATTTATAACTGTAAAAATATGAATAAGTGGCTACCGTTAAATCTGAAATTACAAAAGCTCCGGGTTAAATTACTCAATGACCCCTACTATCGTTTACAATCCGGTGAAGAAGTGCAAATAGCGGCTGAATTGGGTTTGGGGATTGATGCTAATCAAGCGACGGTGGATGATTGGTTGCGTTTACCTGGGTTATCAATTCATCAATGCCGATCTTTGGTGGAACTTTCCCGCGCTGGTGTAGTATTTTATTGTCTTGAAGATGTGGCTGCGGCTTTGGGTGTACCAGTGCAGCGATTAGAACCACTAAAACCTCTGTTAAGATTTAACTATTATGACAATTATTCTTTAGATAAACCCCAACTAATTAATCCCAATACAGCGACGGTTGAGGGGTTGTGTAAAATTCCTTTTATTGATTTATCCCTCGCACAGACAGTTATAGAAAACAGACTGGCTGCTGGTCCTTACCTAAGTTTACTGGATTTCCAAAAACGGTTAGAATTATCAGGGGAAGCGATCGCTCAGTTAATGTATTATTTGCGATTTTAGTTAGTTGTCAATAAATGAACACAAGTTGGTACAATTCTGTTGTAGAACATCGTCAAAGGGTTTTACATAATTTAGCAGATACCCTAAATGCCGGGTTTGTGTACAGGAAGAGAGTGAGTATCCTGTGGTCTTTTTGGGATGGAGGAAATTCGGGCTTACGCAAAATATCTCTCAAACCCTCTTAAATTCCTGTTCTTTGCGTTCTTCGTGGTTCATTCTTCCGTAATTTATACGTAAATTTATATGTAAGTTCTGTTATTCTATATCATTCATAAATCTGATCAGCAAACCTATTTATCATTTTTTATGTATTATAAATATAACTTATATAAAATCTACAATACTTTTAATATTCAGAACTTAGGAAAATTCAACTTGAGATTTTCTTAACAATTAATTGAGAATAATTTTTATTTAGCAACGAGCTTGCAATACTTTCGGCGATTTGCTAGAATTATTGAGAATTTCATAATTGGGTTACTATTGTCAATTTTGTACCCTGCTAAAAGGATGATCTGTAAAAGTCTTTATTTATAGTCGTTTCAGAGATAAATTTTGAAAAAATATACAAAACTTTACAAATTAGGAGTGGTTTGAAAGAGTCAATTGGGGAAAAATTATTCAGCAAATCATGTACTTTGACTAGTAGAACAAATATACCATTGACAAATAGGTTAACTTATGGTATGTAGGGTGTGTTAGCGATTAGTAACGCACCATATTATCAAATCATTTAAATTGTCTAATGTGCGGTTATGAATAATTGAATCTTGATCATATCCCATCAATCACAGGATAATTTGATGATGTAGAGACGTTTCATGAAACGTCTCTACAACGTGGTTCAGCTACATGATACCAGAAGCTACGCTAAGGTAGTGATAAAGTTATTGGGTCCTAAAGTACCAATTAAACCTGTCACCTCAATAATGGCATCCGTAGTGGCATTAAATCCTGCGGTAGCGTCATTAATAGCGACAAAAGTACGGGTATTAGCACCAGTACCAAAGGTAAATTGAGCAGCAGAGTTAGCTATAAAAGCAGTAGGAGTTAACTTAGCTGTAATGCTTGCTGTATTAAGTGCTATCACAGATCCGGCATTAGGGACGACTGTGCTACGGGCAGTGGAAACAAGGAATAAATCATTGTTATTAGTAGCATTGAAGTCAGTAATCACATCAAAGTTACTGTTATTGATATTGTTACTGAAAACAGAATCAGCTAAAACACGGTAGTCAAAACGGTCTACTCCCAACCCTCCAGTCAGAGTATCTTTTCCCAGCCCCCCGGTTAAGGTGTTGTTAGCACCGTTACCAGTAATGACGTTATTAGCTGCGTTCCCTATACCGTTAATGGCTGCTGCTCCTGTTAGGGTCAGGTTTTCCACGTTAGCAGGCAAAACAGTGTAAGTAACACTAGATTGAATGGCATCTATACCACCGTTGGCACTTTCCGTAATAGTGTCAGTGGTGCTATCAACAATGTAAATATCATTGCCTAAACCACCAATTAAGGTATCTATACCAGCACCACCGTCAAGGGTATTATCAGCACCGTTACCCGTGATGACGTTATTACCCGCGTTACCAGTACCGTTAATAGCTGCTCCTGTTAGGGTCAGGTTTTCCACGTTGGGAGCAGTAGCAAGAGTAAAAGTGACACTAGATTCAATAGTATCTGCACCCTCCTCCAGTTCCTCCGTAATGATATCAGTTGTACTATCAACAACGTAAGTATCATTACCATCTCCACCAATCAAAGTATCAATACCCGCACCACCATTAAGGGTGTTATTGATTTCATTACCTGTAATGATGTTATTACCAGCATTCCCTGTGCCATTGGCAGCCGTTCCTATCAGGTTCAGGTTTTCAATATTTGCAGAGAGAGTATAGTTAGTGGTGGTGTAAGCCGTATCCATGCCTTCGTTGGCATTTTCAATAATGCTGTCACTGCTATTATCAACGAAGTAAATATCACTGCCTAAACGACCAATCAAAGTATCAATACCCGCATCACCGTCAAGGACATTATCGGCAGCGTTACCTGTGATGGTGTTATTAGCAGTGTTACCAGTACCGTTAATTGCTGCTGTTCCTGTCAGGATCAGGTTTTCGATATTCTCAGAGAGATCATAATCAGCGGTGCTGTTAACCGTATCCGTGCCAGCGGCGGCATTTTCAGTAATGCTGTCACTGCTATTATCAACGAAGTAAATATCATCGCCTAAACCACCAATCAAATCATCAATACCTTCACCCCCATTCAGGGTGTCATTACCTGCTCCACCATCAAGGGTATTATCAGCACCGTTACCCGTGAGGACGTTATTAGCTGCGTTACCTGTACCGTCAATGGCTGCTGTTCCTATGAGAGTCAGATTTTCAACGTTGGTAGCAAGAGTCGAAGTAACACTAGTAGATTGAGTATCTGTACCACCGTTGGTAAGTTCTGTAATGGTGACAGTGGTGCTATTTACAATGTAGATATCATCACCTACTCCACCAATCAAATTATCATTACCTGCTCCACCATCAAGGGTGTCATTACCTGCTCCACCAGTTAAGGTATTATTAGCACCATTACCCGTGAGGACGTTACTAACTGTGTTACCAGTACCGTTAATGGCTGCTGCTCCTGTTAGGGTCAGGTTTTCCACGTTAGCAGGCAAAACAGTGTAAGTAACACTAGATTGAATGGCATCTATACCACCGTTGGCACTTTCCGTAATAGTGTCAGTGGTGCTATCAACAATGTAAATATCATTGCCTAAACCACCAATTAAGGTATCTGTACCAGCACCACCGTCAAGGGTATTATCAGCACCGTTACCCGTGATGACGTTATTACCCGCGTTACCAGTACCGTTAATAGCTGCTGTTCCTGTCAGGGTCAGGTTTTCCACGTTGGGAGCAATAGTGTAAGTAACACTAGATTGAATGGCATCTATAATACCACCGCTGGAATTTTCAGTAATGATATCATTTGCGTCATCTACGATGTAAGTATCATTACCCAAACTACCGATTAAGGTATCTGTACCTGCACCACCATCAAGGGTGTCATTACCTGCACCACCATTGAGGGTGTTATTACCACTATTACCCGTGATGACGTTATTAGCTACGTTACCCGTACCGTTAATGGCTGCTGTTCCTGTGAGAGTCAGATTTTCGATGTTCGGCCTGGCAGCAATAGAGTAGGTGACACTGGATTGAATTCCATCTGTACCTTCATTGGCACTTTCCACAATAATGTCAGTGCTACTATCAACAATGTAAATATCGTTGCCTGTACCACCAATTAAGGCATCAATACCCCCACCACCATCAAGGGTGTCGTTACCCGCTCCACCGTTGAGGGTATCATTACCAGTTATGGTTTCAATGATGCCTCGTAAAGTGCTACTACCGTAGTCATTCCATGTACCAGCACCACCGAAATTCATCCCCACATAATCTTCATTCCCGGAATTATTTGGTTCATCTGGATACCAATTAGTGTAAGTAGAGGTTTCACCACTCACCCACTTAAACTCGCCTTCTGTCACCTCATCTGTCAAACCAATCCACAGTTGTTCACCACCAAAGGTAGTGACTAACCAATCCTGCTCGCCTTGATCATTGATGGTGACAAGATTTCCCCCTAAACTCTGTGCCTGAGTTTGAGCTTGTTGCCATGATCCAGCAGTGCTTAACAGATATGTATTACCATTGTAGTTAAATAAGGTAGATCCGCCGTAATCTGCGACATCCCCATATAGCATATCATTACCCGCACCACCATTGAGGGTGTTATTACCACTATTACCCCTAATGGTATTATTACCAGCGTTACCCGTACCGTTAATCGCTGTTGTTCCTGTTAAGGTCAGGTTTTCGATGTTCGGCCTGGCAGCAATAGAGTAGGTGAAACTGGATTGAATTCCATCTATACCCTCATTGGCATTTTCCGTAATGATGTCAGTGGCGCTATCTATAATATAGATATCATCACCTAAACCACCAATTAAGGTATCTGTACCCGCACCACCATTGAGGGTGTCGTTACCCGCAGCACCATTGAGGGAGTCATTACCAGCATTACCAGAGAGTTGGTTATTTTGAGTATCACCAATAATGGTGTCATTTTGACTTGTTCCCAGAACATGATCAAAATTGGTGACTGTGAATGTTCCGACACCATTGATAGTCAATTGTTGGGTTTGTAAATTGAAGTTGAGAGAGGCTGCATCCTCCGCAGTAGACACATCAATGGTATTATTAACCGGACTGGCATCAGCAATAATTGTCTCTACTGAAATCAGTTGATCATTTCCCAGTCCACCACCTTTAGTGATGATTCCTGTGGGTGAAAAAGTTATACTTTGACCAAGTTGGCTATAGTCTGCTGTGTCATTACCTGCTCCACCATCTAGGGTGTCGTCACCCGCACTACCTTTGAGGGTGTCATTGCCACCAAAACCACTAACAGTGTTATCAAGTATATTACCATCAAGGGTGTTATTACTATCATTACCATCGATGATGCCTTCCTCGGCTTCAATTGAGAGAGACCAACCACCATCAACATTTCCCATATCACCACGAGTATCATCCACGATGTAGAGCCGCCACTCACCGTTCGGGTCAGTACCGTTAAAAACAGAAAAGTCTGTATTGTAAGGTCCTGCGGGGGCAGGAGAGTCAAAAAAGTCGGGGTCATCAAAACCATCAAAATCAAAATTAGTTGGCCGATAAGTACCACTGCTAATGGCATCAAAATCAGAAAGACTAGAAGTGGCAGTGGCATCAAAAGTCAAAGTAACGTTGGTTAAATCGCTACTGCCCCCTACATCAGACATCAGGATGCTGTTCGCGCCCGTTGGACTTACTAAAAGCACATCAATGTCATTTGTCCAGGCATGGTTGAGGTTGGTCAGGGTGACTGTTAGCTTAGTCAAGCTACCACTGATTCCAGAAACATTGATAATTGAAGGATAAGGATCACTTGCCCCGCCGTCTGGAATAGAGATGAAGTTAGTGTTACTGAAAGTTGAAATTGCCATGGAGATAACCCTGTGTATTGTGAATGGTTATTTTCTCAATATTATCATACCTGAGAGATAGTTTTGTACTGAGTTTGTACTGAGTTTGTACTGAGTTTGTACTGAGTTTGTAATCGCCTGGATAGCAATAGGATTTAAATATCTATCTTTAGATAGATGATAAATCAGCCTTAAAGTACATAGTTGACATTTACTTACTTGATCTATTAGCTTGGAAAAAGACAATTAACGTTATAAGTAATTGCGTAAAATACCAACATCCCACCATATAGGTGAATAACTAAGTGAACAACTACTTAACAAAAATCAATGTCAAGATCACTGAGAGTTCGTCATGACTGCATTGCCAAAGTAAAATTAGCAGTTACAGACAACGGATACCCTAACCAAAGAGTTTTAGCTCGTGATACAGGATTATCCTTATCGACAATTAGTAATTTCCTGACTGGTAAACCTGTTAGCTATCATAGTTTTGAACGAATGTGTCGTATATTAAATCTAGATTGGCAAGAAATTACTACCAATATTCAAGTAATATCTACCCTCCCGCATACGCACAAATACGCAAAAAAAAAACCAAATTCCAATCAATTTCTAGACTGGGGAACTGCAATTGATATTTCAGAATTTTACGGATATAGCCAAGAACTGACACAATTACAGTCATGGATTTTAGAAGATGGTTGTCGCTTACTAGGATTATTCGGTATGGGTGGAGTTGGAAAAACAACTTTAGCTACTCAACTAGCAAAACAAATTCAAGATCAATTTGATTACGTTTTTTGGCGTTCTGTGCCTACTATCTTATCCTTTGATGAGATGATCACTGATATGCTTTCCTTGGTGTCCAATTACAAGGAAAGTAAACCCGACATTAATCGAGTTATGTATTATTTGCGTACCCGTCGTTGTTTAATTATCTTGGATGACATCGAAATAGTTTTAGACAAGTTTGATAGCAAGTATAATCATTTTATCCAAATAATTGCGGAAACCAATCATCAAAGCTGTCTAATTTTTACCAGTCGAAATCAACCCATTGAATTCAGCTTACTGGAAAACTGGTCATCCTCAGTACGTTCTTTGAAGTTGTTTGGTTCTTTAGTAGTAGCGTTTTCTTTGATACAATCAAAACAACTATTGGGGACAGAACAACAAAAATATGAACTATGTGATTTATGTGATAATAATCCTTTAAAAATTAAAATAGTTGTTAATGCGATCATCAAATTATTTAATGGTGATATTGACAAATATCTCACACATACAGCAAGTTGAGCTTGAGTGAAGTACAGTTTGTGCAGGCAAGATGGCCGCTCCACAAGAGTTTTATTATTAATATTTGTACTTCATAAGATAGGGAACTGCTGTAATAAGTAGGGTTTGCTCAAACCAATATAAAATATGATTGAGTGCCTAGAAATCACGGCTATACAAACTAGCAAAAAATTCAGGATTTCAACCTAATCAAGTCCACGTAAATCATTAAAAGCGATCGCTTTACAAAGGCTAATACATATATAATTCTAAATCATCTCTATAAAATCCTCTTTTCCTGGTGCGTTTTGAGTTTATTGTTTCCGTTATCACTACTTATAACTGAGTTCACAATAAATCATAATTAAAACTTATATAAAATCTATAATACTTTTAATATTCAGAACTTAGGAAAATTCAACTTGAGATTTTCTTAACAATTAATTAAGAATTATTTTTATTTAGCAACGAGCTTGCAATACTTTCGGCGATTTGCTAGAATTATTGAGAATTTCATAATTGGGTTACTATTGTCAATTTTACACCCTGCTCAAAAGATGATCTATAAAAGTCTTTATTTACAGTCCTTCCAGAGATCAATTTTGAAAAAATATACAAAACTTTACAAATTAGGAGTGGTTTGAAAGAGTCAATTGGGAAAAAATTATTCAGCAAATCATGTACTTTGACTAGTAGAACAAATATACCATTGACAAATAGGTTAACTTATGGTATGTAGGGTGTATTAGCGATTAGTAACGCACCATATTATCAAATCATGTAAATTGTCTAATGTGCGGTTATGAATAATTGAATCTTGATCATATCCCATCAATCACAGGATAATTTGATGATGTAGAGACGTTTCATGAAACGTCTCTACAACGTGGTTCAGCTACATGATACCAGAAGCTACGCTAAGGTAGTGGTAAAGTTATTAACTGTCAGAGTACCAGTTAAACCTGTCACCTCAATAATGGCATCCGTAGTGGCATTAAATCCTGCGGTAGCGTCATTAATAGCGACAAAGGTACGGGTATTAGTACCAGTACCAAAGGTAAATTGAGCAGCAGAGTTAGCTGTAAAAGCAGTAGTAGTTAACTGAGCTGCAATTCCGGTTGCATCAAGTGTTGTCACAGTTCCGGCATTAGAGAATCCGCTGTTGGTAGTAGTAACAAGGAACAAATCATTGCCAGCATTAGCATTGAAGTCAGTAATCACATCAAAGTTACCGAAAAGAGAATCAGCTAAAGTGCGGTAGTCAAAACGGTCTACTCCCAACCCTCCAGTTAGAGTATCTTTTCCCAGACCCCCGGTGAGGATGTCATTACCCGCACCACCATCAAGGGTGTTATTAGCACTGTTACCTGTGATGACGTTATTAGCTGCGTTACCTGTACCGTTTATGGCTGTTGTTCCTGTTAATGTCAGGTTTTCCACGTTAGCAGCCACAATAGTGTAAGTAACACTGGCTTGAATGGTATCTGTACCCTCGTTGGCACTTTCGGTAATGGTATCAGTGGTGCTATCTACAATGTAGATATCATCACCTGTACCACCAATTAAGGTATCTGTACCAGCACCACCATCAAGGCTGTTATTAGCGCCGTTACCAGTAATAACGTTATTAGCTGCGTTACCAGTACCGTTTATGGCTGCTGTTCCTGTTAATGTCAGGTTTTCGACGTTAGCAAGAGCCGCAATAGTGTAAGTAACACTAGATTGAATGGTATCTG
>NZ_BJCF01000004.1 GCF_005402965.1 Dolichospermum planctonicum | reverse complement strand
ATGACGTTTTTGGTGATTTACTGTTTCTCAAATGCCTTTTTTCACTTTATATGTTTGTTTTGATGCTCTCTTTAATTTTTTCTCTACGTAATTTACCTCTGTGACAGTTTGGGGTGCGGAATGTGGGTTATATAGTAACGCACCATTTAAAATCATTGACATCATCAAAAAATCCCCATCTTCATCCTGTACATCCTTTCATCCTGGATATCCTGATTCTGACATAAATTAGGTGACAGCTGACAGGGAACAGGGAATAGCTTTTTGAGTAGGATAGCGATAGCGAAGCGCTGCTGCAAGCAGTTCGCTATATAATATAGTAACCCATCATTTTAAATCATTGACATCATCAAAAAATCCTCATCTTCATCCTGTACATCCTTTCATCCTGGATATCCTGATTCTGACATAAATTAGGTGACAGCTGACAGGGAACAGGGAATAGCTTTTTGAGTAGGGTGTGTTAGCTATTCGTAACGCACCATTTTAAATCATTGACATCATCAAAAAATCCCCCTCCTCATCCTGTACATCCTTTCATCAGTTGACAGGGAACAGCCAACAAAATGCAAAAAAACCGCGAAAAATTTGCTTTTTAGGTGTTGACAAAGGATTTGAAATATGTTATCCTTGTCTTGATAAGGAAGAACTATCTTGCATTTATTTAGCTGGCGGTTGCTAGTTAACCTAGGCTACAGTAATCATAACACCTTCACTTTCATTACCTAATCTATTCACAGCGCAGACAGCATAAGTACCGGGTGTAACCGTCGCAAAGGTAGTACCAGCGGATAAAATGCGTTTAATTGTCCAATTCGGACCACTTTGAAGATACAGAGTCCAAGCACGCACAGGTCGATTATCTCCTGGTTGCCAGTTTAATTTACCATCAACAAACTTGAGATTTTTAGGCGGTATCGGTGTTGCAGAACCTTTCCATGACATACTAGGAACGAGGGCAGGTGTGGGATAATGGGTTTTAAACTCATCACTGATGCCTTGACGATTTTCCTGAATGCCAGTCATACTAAAAAAGATATTACCTAAAGACAAATTAGCCGCTAAATTCCGAGAAATCTGAATTTGCTTGGCAATTTCGCTGTTTTTCCAGGCTTTACCATCCAATTGTCCTAGATTGTTACCGGCATAAACATGACGCTGGCTGCTATTAATTTTAGTCCACCATTGCAGCAGTGCCTCGTAGCTTTGTTTTGTTTGGTCGGTACGCCAGTAGAGTTGAGGCGCAATATAATCTATCCAACCTTGCTGTAACCATTTTTTAGAATCAGCATAAAGGACATTATAGGCATCTAAACCAACAATCCCCGCAGGTTCTCCAGAACGATAGATACCAAAAGGACTAATACCAAATTTCACATCAGGTTTGGTGGCTTTAATTCCCTGAGAAAGTCGCAATACCATTTGATTAACGTTTTCTCGTCGCCAATCTTCTAAACTGAGTTTACCACCTTTGGCTTGATAAGCTGCGTAGGTTTTATGATCGGGAAAAGGTTTACCAGATATGGGATAGGGGTAAAAATAATCATCTAGATGAATAGCATCTACATCATAACGCCGGACAACATCAATAATCACATTGTAGGCCCTGTCTTGAACAATTTTTGCCCCTGGGTCCATCCATAGTTGAGTACCCCATTGATAAACAACTTCTGGGTTAGTCACCGCAATGTGGGGACGGACAGGAGAAACTTGACTATTGGCTCTAGCGCGGTAAGGATTGAACCAAGCGTGTAATTCAATATTGCGCTGATGACATTGAGCGATCGCAAATTCCAAAGGATCGTAAAATGGTGTTGGTGCTTTTCCCTGAGTTCCTGTAATCCAAGCACTCCAAGGTTCTAATTCAGAAGCATATAAAGCATCACCTTCTGGTCGTACCTGCAAAACTAAAGCATTAAAATTCAAAGATTGCAACTGTTTAATAATCGCTAATAACTCTGCTTTTTGCTCTTCAACAGTCAGTCCCGGTTTAGAAGGCCAGTCACTATTCCACACAGACGCTACCCAAGCACCTCGGAACTCACGCCGATGACTTACCTTGACAGTCTTAGTATTAGAGACTGGAGATAAAGGTGGAGATGGAGATAAAGCCCCAGGCACAACAATATAAGCAGAAGGAATTTTTTCCGCCTTGCCCAAATATACTAACCCTTGATAAACTACCGCCGCTACATCCGCGCGAGTAGCCGCTGTTTTATAATTAAGGATTTTGACATTGGGATAATTTACTACCCAACCAACGCGAGTCGCTACAGCTATCTGATTAATTCCATAGTAGGGAATTAAAGACCCATCTTGATAAATTTCCGCTAGTTTACTCACTAGGTCTAAACCAACTTGAGCAGCAATTCCCAAGCCATTGACCATGGCTACTAAAACATCACCTTTAAAAATATTTTCATCTATGCCAAACCGCTTATTTGGATACCCTGTCAAGAATCCACTTTCATAAACTTTTTTAATCGCCTTTATCCCCCAATGGGTATCAGGAACATCAACAAAACCCGCATATTCACGTTTCACTGCTGGGGAAAAAACAGCAGCGATGATAGCCGCAAACTCAGCCCGAGTCACAGGGTTATTAGGGCGGAAAGTTCCATCAGGATACCCTTTGAGAATCCCCTTTGCGGCTAAGGCCTCAATGAATGCCCTCGACCAATGACTTTGAATATCGGAAAATGTTATAGGAGTAGATACCATATTTCTGCAAATAGTTACATCCTTTATTAATGTAGCAATATTTAAGCCATAGCTACTAAATTTTTAATCCAGTCAGATATATAAGTTTTTTAAATATCCCTTTAGGAAAAAAATCGCCTCCCTATGTTTATTGAGAATATAGCTGGTTGATTCTCAAGATTATTGAGAATATGGTCAATAAGCTAACGAGTTTACTAGGGTATTGACATCTCCATATTTTGTGGTAATATCATAGTGTATCATCTGAAAGTTTTTATATCTAAAATATATACTGAGAATAATCATTACTAAGTTATAGGCTCAAAATCCAGACAATAAATTCTGTGTTAGGTAAAAGCCAACCATTGAGAATATAAAGTTTTATTTTGTTAACCTGATTAAGTATAATACATGGTAAACTAATCATAATTTGGCAAATATTACCAAATAAGATAAATAACATAACTTATTAGTAATTCAGAGGTAACCAGGAAATCTGCAATCTGAGGATTATGTAAATGCTGCTATATCTAAGAATTGAAAACTTTGCCTTAATTGATCATTTAGAATTAGATTTTGGGGCAGGTTTGAATGTATTAACAGGGGAAACCGGGGCAGGAAAATCAATTATACTAGATGCCATTGATGCAGTTTTGGGTGGTAAAGTCTCTAGTCGAGTCATTCGCACTGGTACAAATCGAACAATGGTAGAAGCAACTTTTAGCGTCACCCCACCCCTAGCTGCTTGGTTAAGTGAACAAGAAATTGATTTAATAGATGATAATGCTGTGATCATCAGTCGAGAAATTGCCACCACCACTAGTAATATTCGCAGTAGATCACGGGTGAATGGAGTCCTGGTAAATCGTCAATTAATGGGAGGATTGCGAGATCATTTAGTAGAAATAACAGCACAAGGACAAACTGTAAAAGTAGGACAATCGGCTCAAGTTCGAGATTGGTTAGATTTATATGGTGGTGATTTATTGTTACAAAAACGCCAAAACGTCACCGCAGCTTTTAGTATATATCAACAAGCACGTCAAGCACTAGAAAAACGCCGAACATCAGAACGGGAAAGGCTACAACAATTAGATCTACTCACATATCAAGTACAAGAATTAGGTGCTGCTAATCTTGATGATCCCCAGGAAATGGAAATATTAAATCAAGAACGAGACCGTCTGAATCATGTTGTTGATTTACAACAAATGAGTTACAAAGTATATCAGGCTTTGTATCAAGATGATCAGGAAACTCCCACGGCCGCTGATTTATTAGCCGATGGAGAGATGATATTAACTCAAATGATAGAGTATGATTCTCAACTACAATCTTTATTAGAATTGGTGCGGGATGCAGTCGCAGCAGTCATGGAAGTGGGTAGACAAATTAATATTTATGGAGAAGGATTGGAAGCAGATCCCCAGCGGTTAGAAGAAGTAGAAGAACGAATACGGGAATTAAAACAAATTTGTCGTAAATATGGTCCAACTTTAACAGAAGCGATCGCTTATTATCAACGTATTCAAAATGAATTAGCTGAATTAAATAATAATGAACAATCTATAGAAACTTTAGAACAAGACGAACAATTATATTTACAACAACTCCATCATCTCAGTCAACAATTAAGTCAATTACGTCGTCAAACTGCGGCTGATTTAGAATCTCGGTTACTAGCTGAACTCAAGCCCCTAGCAATGGATAAGGTAAGATTTCAAGTCGAAATTGTCCCCACTACCCCCACGGCCGCAGGTGCAGATAAAATTACTTTTATGTTTAGTCCTAATCCTGGTGAACCTATTCAACCATTAACCGAAATTGCTTCGGGTGGAGAAATGAGCAGATTTTTATTAGCCTTAAAATCTTGTTTTCACCAAGGAAATGAAGTGGGAACTTTTATTTTTGATGAAATAGATGTGGGAGTTTCCGGTAGAGTTGCCCAAGCTATAGCAGAAAAATTGCATCAAATTAGTCAAGGACATCAAGTATTATGTGTAACCCATCAACCTTTAATTGCAGCTATGGCAGATCGTCATTTTCGCGTCGCTAAATTAGTGATTAATAAAGCCGTAAATAGTAATGATCAACAGCGGACAGTTGTCAGAGTCACAACTTTGGATAATTTAACTACCCGTCGAGAAGAATTAGCACAATTAGCTGGTGGTAAATCCGCAAATGAAGCAATCGCTTTTGCCGAGTCTTTATTATTACAAGCTGCTCATCATCGGGAAAGGAGAACATAAAAAACCATCCAAATCTTAGGATGAGAAATAATAGGTTTACATGATTAATTTCCTTAACTGGGGAACTAAAGCCTGGAAAGCATTTCCCCGATGACTAATTGACTTTTTCAAATCTGTTGTCATTTGGGCAAAAGTCAATTGTTTTTCTGGGACATAAAAAACCGGATCATAACCGAAACCACCATCTCCAGAAGGTGCAAATAAAATTTCACCTTGACAAATACCCTCAGATTGAATTACTATTTCTCCCTGAGGATTAGCAACTGCGATCGCACACACAAACCTAGCTTGACGATTTTTTTCATCACCTAATTCTCTTAATAACCTACCAATCCGTTCTGTATCATTATTTCCATAACGAGCAGAATACACTCCCGGCGCACCATTCAGGGCATTTACCGCCAAACCAGAATCATCGGCTATAGCCCAATTACCTGTAAATTTAGCAGTTTCCGAGGCTTTGAGACAAGCATTTTCCGCAAAGGTCTCCCCTGTTTCTTCCACATCCAAATTTTCCGGTTTTATAGTTAATTCCCAACCAGAATCAACTAAATAAGCTTGCATTTCCCGTAATTTACCGGTATTTCCTGTCGCTACTACGAGTAATTTAGTCATTCGTCCATTGTCCATTGTCCATTGTCCATTTTCCATTGTGAGGAAAAAGGCAAAAGGTAGAGATTTTACCCACTACCCATTACCCACTACCCACTACCCATTAATTTGATTCAGCCCAAGTTTTTGCCCAATTTAGAGTTTGCTGAACTTGTTCTATTGTTGCTGCTTCACAATAAAGCCGTAAAACTGGTTCAGTACCGCTAAATCTAATCATTAGCCAACTATTGTCAGCCAGACGGAATTTATAACCATCAATGGTTTGACAACTTATTACCGCCTTACCTGCAATTTCTGTTAAAGGTTGAGATTGTAACTGTTGTAATAGTCGCCCTCTCACTTCCATATTCGCTAGAGGTAAATCAATGCGATCATAGACCGATGAAAAATCAGTTTGTTGTTGTAAATAACGATAATATTCGCCTAGATCTAACCCTGATTCTACCACAGCCTCCAATACATACAGCGCCGATAATAAAGCATCACGTTCGGGAATATGGCTACCATAACCAATCCCACCAGATTCTTCACCACCTAGCAACACCTGTGTAGTTAACATTCTGTCAGCAATGTATTTATAACCTACAGGGGTTTCATAGATAGAAAGGTTATGTAAGGCGGCTACACGAGGCATTAAGTCCGACCCACTGACAGTTTTGACTATTTCCCCCTGAAAGTTGCGCCGCTGGGTCAGGTGGTCAATTAAGATGGGGATTAAAATTTGAGAACTGAGGAAATTAGCATCTTGATCTACCGCTGCAATGCGATCGCAATCGCCATCAAATATCAAACCTACTGTTAAACCAGCTTTATTGCTTTGGCGATGGTTTTTGATGACTGTAAATAGTCGTGACAGGTATTTTGGTAAAGGTTCCGGCGCACCACCTTCAAATAAAGGGTCACGGTCGCTATTTATTTCTTGAACCTGTGACCCTAATAGTCGCGCTAGTCCCCCAGCCGCAGCCCCGTGCATGACATCCACGAATATTGTTAATTTACCAGCAGCAATAACTTGTTTAATTTTGTCAATATCAACTTTACCCGCTAATGCCTGACAATAACTAGGCCAAGGATCAAAACTATGTTCCTGACCTGGAATCGCTACTGGTGGCACTTTTTCTGATAATAAAGCTTCTATCTCTTGTGTAACTTCCGGAGGGACTGAACCACCAAAGGCACTTTTAACTTTTAATCCTAAATATCTACCCGGATTATGACTCGCTGTCACAACTAGCGCCCCTAAAGCCTTGAGTTCTTTAGCCGCCCAGCTATAAGCCGGAGTTGGTGCAGAAGTTTCGCTAAACAGGACATCAAAGCCCACTGCCGTGACAGCATTGGCCACCACACGAGCAAAATCTTCCGCCATAAATCGGCGATCATAACCGACAATAATTGTCCGGCTACCTACCTCGGAAAAGTAAGTATTATGTAAAACCTTGGCGGCTACAGTTGCTACTAACGCCAGGCGTTCAAAGGTAAACTCCTCACCTATCACACCGCGCCAGCCATCTGTGCCAAACTTGATTGGGTTAGTTACAACTGGCATGAAAATATCCTCAATTTCTAATTGAGGATTTTAGCATTTATGCAGGTAATTAGTAATGGGTAATTGATAATTGGTAATGGGTAAAAATCCTTGAGGTGGTAAAATACTTCTATATCTTTATCTTTGAAAATGATTTACCATGACTACTGAAACTACCACAGGTGCTGATGCTATTGACCAAGCGATCGCTAAAGGAATTGATTTTGATGGTTCTCCTATTCCTCCCGCTAAGTTAGAATTGTATGCACAAGTTATGGCTTTAGAAGCCAATAGACAGCGTAGTGGTGTATCCAACACCATGCGTTCTCGCATTGTCCGTATTGGTGCTAAACATATTCCCCAAACTGAACTAGACCAAAAGCTAATTGATGCCGGTTTCGCGCCGCTAAAAGAAAAGGAAATTGCCTTTTTCTACAGCGGTAAATAATCAGTCACTTTAAAAAACAATATGGACGGTATTGGACTCGAACCAACGACCCCATCGATGTCAACGATGTACTCTAACCACCTGAGCTAACCGTCCTTAACCACACAGATTAATAATATATCATCTAAAATATCATCTGTCAACCGCTAAAACCAAAACTTTATTTTAGATATATTTTAGATATATTATTTTACATATATCTAGTTAACTGCACCCGATAACGATCCTTTTTTGTCACCGCAATTTCTCCAACTTCTAACCGCCCTTTTCCCCGAATAGCAATTAA
Source organism: Dolichospermum planctonicum (assembly GCF_005402965.1). Lineage (GTDB taxonomy): Bacteria > Cyanobacteriota > Cyanobacteriia > Cyanobacteriales > Nostocaceae > Dolichospermum > Dolichospermum planctonicum. Next base: position 162,609 of record NZ_BJCF01000004.1, on the reverse strand, counting down.
ATCCCCCGTTTTAACTTGGGAACTGGCTTGAGTCACTTCCTTCCAATTAACGCGCACATCATTGGAGTCTATTAAATCTACCATTTTACTGCGGGACATCCCAAACCCAGCGGAAGCCACCGCATCTAACCGCAAAGAAGCTTCCACAGTCGTTAATTCTTTTTTCTTAGGTTCGCGGATTTTTAACTCGCTAATATCAATGCGTTGAGTTTTCACCGGTACAGAACGCACCTGTTTTAAACTCATCTCTAAAAATTCTCCCAATTCCGGGACAACAATCACCTGGGCCCCTCTTTCCCCCAAAACAATCACATCTCCCGTTTTTTCCCGGACAATTCCCGTTCCCAACATCGCACCTAAAAAATCTCGGTGATTCGCTGTATCAAATAAGAAATTACCAGCAATTTCCAAGGCCATGATAGCAACTTGAGACTGATCTAATGGTAACTCAGCACGAGCGATCGCTATTCTTTGTCTTTCCGCTTGGGGATATCCACCCCAAGTCACTAAATGCACCTCTGTTAATCGGCTAAATACCCGCTTAATTTCCGCTAACTCTGGCGGAGACAAAAAATCTGTTAATACCACCTCCCAGGTCTTTATAGCCTGGTCAGCTTGATCAATTACACGGGCAATGGTATCGCGGTTTTCAACCCCTTTTAAAAGTTCTTCTCTAGGTAGCATAGAATTATAGCAGTTACAGGAGTTCGGATTGCGAAGTTCACAAGTATTGTTATTAATTGTTATTCAGAATCCTGATTAATCCTTAAATCCTGGATATCCTGATTCAGACAACAATTACCAATTAATTAATTGATTAATTAATTATTTTCAGCATAACCTTGAATATTTTCCGGTTCAAACTGCCTTAAAATCCGAGTAGCTTGACGGGTCAAAGTTTCCGAACCTCGGACGACAATTAAATACTTACCCGCATCTAAGCGATGACGATAGGGTAAAGCATCACCACCACCCTCAAACAAACCAACACCACCCCCCACAAATACACTACCCATAGCTCCGCTACCAGCGCCCAAAATTCCGCCAATTACATGATTACCGATTTCTCCAGCCCAAGCAAAAGTATCTAAACCAGTAATCAAACTGAAAGTAAAACCAGAAAAAAAGCCAAATGGGACTAACCAAATCGCCATTAATTTTACTTGTTTTTTCGCTTCTTCTTTGGGATCAATTAAACCAAATTCATCAGCACTTTTATATCCTCTACCAAGAATAGTCCCATTTATGCCTTCTTTTTCTAAAGCTAAATCGGCGGCTTCGGCTTGGATACGATCTGATAATACAGCAACAAGATAATTCATTAATCTTCAACTATTTTTTAAATTCCAGTTGACATCATCAGTATATTCACTAATCAGTATTTATCTGATTTTAGCAAGTCTAAAGGCTCACAAAAGTTATTTACACCTTGTTTAAGAACATAAATTAAAACCGGTGTGGCCAGACTTCTAGGAAAGGTCTGTATTGTCCTCAGATGTTCTATCATCTCTTGAATTGACCCATTTAGCAAGTCTTCTCGATATTCCTGTTCACAAATTACAGCCCGCCATTTTTTGGCTAAGGCATCTAACCATTCAGAATTAGTTTGTTCCGGTTGTTGTCCAGCCTTAATAGCCAGAGTCATTACCGCGTCTTCTAAATCTCCATCGCAGTCCTCTATCAAGTCTAATGCTTCCATTGCTTGGGAATCATCTACCATCAGAGAACGAAATTTTGCAATCTCTTGTGATGTAACTTTAGTCATGATCATGAGTTTTTGACCAAAAATCTGGGATACAAGCCCCGTCCACTTCGGCAAGCTCAGTGCATCGCTTTTAGGACGGCTTTATGTTAAAATTCGGTTATAGTCGCCATAGGGCATTGGGAGACTTTAAACGGACATGGAGGGACGATAAGACCACTTGTGGTGTGTTCCAGTGAAGTGTCAAGAATCATCGCACCTTCAGGTCGGTGAGTATGTCAATAGTTTAGCACTTGCAACATCATTGATCCTTGGTCATTTCTTGTAAGTTGGGTTTCTTGCCTCAACCCAACCTACTAATCTTACCTCTTATTTGACTCCTGACTGCTCTAACTGTTTTAATCCTTTGGCTGTTACATACCTTTGTAATTCTGTCAAAGCTCGATTGTAGTCTAATATGGCTTTGACGCGATTTCCCTCGGAACGTGTCAGATCATTTAATGCGTTAATTACATCGGTTTGAGTACCTACACCTGCTTGGAATCTTAACCGCGCTAACCGTAAAGATTCTCTAGCTTGTTCTAAGGCTACATTAGCAGTTTGTACGTTCTCTAAACTTGAGGCTTGGGTGGAATAAGCTTGTTCTACTTGAAAGCGAATCTGGTTTTTTTGTTCAGAAAACTGAGTTTCAGCAATCGCAATACTGGTTTTAGCTTGGGTTGCTCTTGCGGTTCCTGCTCCCCCACCATATAAATTAATGCTGGCTTGTAGTCCTAATGAATAACCATCGCTGACACTAGTTCTATCATCAAATTGATCTAATAAGTTATATCTCCCTACTAAACTCACTTGTGGACCAGAAGAAGCTAAAGCCTGTTTTATTTGTGCTTCGCCGATTTTTCGCTGTGCTAAAGTTTGTTGTAGTTCAGGACGGTTTTGATAGGCTAAAACAATGCTCTGTTCTAGTGGTTGCTGCCATAAACCTGCTAATTTTACTGGATCAGCCGCACTAATGCTCACTGATTGGGATAAATTCAACAATGGTGCTAATTTGCGGCGGGCAATTTGTTGTTGAGAGATGGAATTAGTTAATTCTTGTTGAGAATTGGCTAGATTTACTTGCGATCGCAATACATCAAAACGAGTACCAACGCCAGCTTTTTCTAAGGCCATGGCATCTTTTAAACTAGCTTGAGCATTTTCTACCGCTGACTGGGTAATTCTCACGTTTTCATCGGCTTGTTGCAGATCATAATATGCCTTAGACACATTTAGGCGAATTTCCTCAGATTGTCTTTCGACATCAAACTCTTGTACACGTATCCTTTCTTCAGCTTCCTGAATAGCCCCATTGCGTCTACCGGAGGTATACAAATCATATTTTATCTGTGCTGTTCCGCTAAAATTTGTATTTGCTGGAGCATCACCTACTCGTGGGTTGTTTGTTCTAGCTTGGTCAAACTGTAGTGTTGTCCCAACGTTACGACTATTTGTTACATCTGCACTCAAATCTACACTAGGAAATAAAGCCGCTTGAGCTTCCCGCAGAACTGATTTACTGCGTTGTAATTGTAATAGGGACACTTGTAAATCATTGTTATTCCGTTTAGCCAGTTCCAAAGCCTCTGACAAACTAATTGGCCGAGTTGCCTGTATTTTTACTTCCTCCGCTTGTCTTGGAAATAACAGCGGATTCGGGTTAGGATTTAAGTCATTAGGAGTATTAGTAAAATCTACGGACTGACTAAGTTGGGATTTTACATTACTACCAGAAAAGGGTTTACTGGGTTCTGATGTAGTCGGGATAGTTGTTTGCGCTATCCAATCAGAAGTATTTTTAGGTAAACAGGTGTTAGAGGCAAGTAGTAAAGCTGCTTGACTCTTCTGCTGTGGGCATTTACTAGATTCTATTAATTCTGATACACTGGTATTACCGCTGGTAAATTGCTGCTCAGAATTGGGATTATTAACAGCCAGGAAATTATGATTTGATAGATCAGAAAAATTGACAAATCTACCATCATCTTTTTTAAGTATTTTTACCCCCTCATGACCAAGATTATTGTCAGCGGTAATTATTGGTAGACTGTAGTTAACAGCATGACTTATACTACCCTGACGGAAATAACTGCTAAATAATAATCCTGGGTGATTTGTAACTTGTGTGAATAAATTTCTACTATTGGTAGAAATCGAAACATTAGGATAAGACCCTGGCTGTACCTCACTCATATTCACAACATTAGCCCAAGCGGGCTGAGTTGTTAATACTGCTACTGTAAAACCGGGTAAGAAACTATGGAATAATTGCTGTCTTTTCACCGCGTCCCCTCACAGAAAAAAATATCAATTTAGCGGCAGAATACTTGTCTTCACCACAAAATATAGCATGATCCATAGATTTGTGAAGGAATATCGCACTCTTCCTATTTTAAGCATCAGAACTCTGTTTGTCTTCAAAACCCTTGACAATGCGAGAAAGTTCTGCTTTTTCATCTATAATAACGCGAGTAGGCGCACCGCTAATAATTCGCTCATAGTTACGCAGTGAATCTTTAATATCTGGTCCGTCGGCTGTGATATTATATTCACGAATGCCCTTATCATGCCAAGAGCCTCGCATTTTAAAGACGTTAATTGCCCGCGACATTTCTCCCCGAATCTCTACATACTGCAACATCAAAATTGTGTCTGTAATTGTGGAAATATGGGAGTCGGTAATGGAATGAGAACCGAGAAACTGGTCTGTAGTATTGGTAAAAAAACCAGTGATTTCTTCTTGTTTAGCATAACCTGTAACACCAATGACAAATTGACGAAAAGCGTTATTACTAACACCTCTAGCCATGGCTGAAAGTGAATCAATGGCAATGCGAGCAGGTTTAAAATGAGATATTTCTGATTTAATAATTTGTAAATGATCTTCTAAGCCAGTTGATTCGGGATAGGTACAAATTATTTTTAACAGTCCTTGATGTTCTAATTCCTCAAAATCAATCCCCCATGAATAAGCATTACGTGAAAGTTGAGCGCGAGATTCTTCATAGGCAAATAATATCGCTCTTTCACCATTAATACAGCCATCTTGGATAAATTTGCTCACTAATAAGGTTTTACCAGTTCCTGTAGCTCCTGTTGCTAAAATAATCGAATCTTTAAAGAAACCACCACCACACATCTGATCAAGAATTTTCACCCCAGAAGATACTCGCACATTAGAGGATCTTTGTGTTAATCGCATTGCTCCCAAGGGGAATATATTAACTCCTTCGTTGGTAATTGTGAAGGGATATTCACCTTTCATGTGAGTTGTTCCCCGTAATTTGAGAATTTCAATAGTTCGACGACGGCGTTCTCCTTCTAAAACGTTGCGAACAATCACTACATTATCAGAAACAAATTCTTCAACGCCAAAAGATGCTACTGGTCCATATTCTTCACCTCTTTCAGTGGTAATGATTGTGGTGACGTTTAATTGTTTCAGACGCGCTACTAAACGGAAAATTTCCCGTCGCACTACTCCTACAGCTTCATATTGTTGAAATATGGCTGTCATTGAATCAATGGAAACTCTTTTTGCTTTATATTTACGAATTGCATATTGTAACCTTTCAATCAGGGCAGATAAATCAAAATTACCGACTATATCTTGACCTTCGGGATCTGGAGAAGCGTCGAGAATAAATAATTTACCCTCATCAATTAAATGTTGCAAATTCCAATTAAAAATATGGGAATTTTTAATAATATCACTGGGTGATTCCTCAAAGGTGACAAATACTCCTGGTTCGTCAAAGTAAGTGATGCCATTATAAAGGAATTGCAGTGATAACAAAGTTTTTCCTGTCCCGGAAGTGCCACTCACTAAGGTGGTTCTACCCACGGGTAAACCCCCATGACTAATATCGTCAAAGCCCTCGATCATTGTCCGAATTTTTTCTACGCCACCAACAGGTATTTTTTTTTGGTCAAACTGCTCTTTTTTTGTCATGGTTTATCTAATATGGATATTCAACCTGGTTTTTTAAAATCAAGAAAGTTTTTGATCATTTTTCATAAATACAGCAGAATCTACTAAGTTAAGAGTCCTTTGGTAAAACCTGCTTAATAATTAAATTGATTTTTTATGAAAATTTTGTACTTCTTTTACCCCCAATCTACTGTATGTTATCCTACTCTTTTTCGTATTCTTCGTTCAATTCTTCATACAGCAGATCCAATCCAATTAATACTCTTTCTCTGTCTGTGAGATCACCAATAATTTTCCGCACCGGCGGCGGCAAAATTTTTGATAATGTCGGAGTGGCAAGAATTTTATCTTCTTCAGCTAATTGGGGGTTTTTCAGGACATCAATTACTTTTAAGGCATAAACACCTTTAAATTCTTGCTCTAAGATATCTTTGAGGGTTTTTAAGGCTCGCACTGAATTGGGGGTGTTCCCTGCCACATAAAGCTTGAGAACATAGGTTTTTTTGGCTTGATTCATACAATATAGACTCCTAAAAATAAGCAATAAATGTGACAAATAAAAAAAGCAAAGGTTTTGGTTTTATCTATACTTTTAGTATTTACTCACAATCAATGGAGACGCAAATTCTGCTTCGCCACATTCAATTGATTTTAGCAACAGTAGAACGATAGATTTCACAAAGATGTGCCAAAATATCTATTAAGGTTAAACGGTAATCTAGTAATGTTTCATCGCTTCTACCTTCTAGTCTTAATTGTTTGGCAAATTCGTCAATGATTTCCATGTGCATTTCTATAATTTGTGGCACAGGAATATTAGCATAAAATAGGGCGTTGATAAATTTATCAATTTTTTCTTTTATTGCTTTGTCAGTTAAAAAATAATTTACAATAATTTGCCGATAATCTGATTTCAGTTCTTCTAGAATTTCCCGTTTTTCGGTAGTAGTCATATCCTGAAAGTTTTGTGCCTTTCTCTGCTGGGCAAAGGACAGGAAATAATTATTTTTTTTATCTAATGTCTGATTAGGTAAATAGTATATCTGATCAGGTGTAGTAGTAATTGGCAGCCAATACCATTCGCTGATTAATCGGTAGTATTGGCTAAGGAATTTACTCATGAAATTCCATCTGTGAATAAGTAAACCTTTGTGCCTCTTTTGTGCAAATGGTCTACCGCAAATTTGTTTTATATTTATTTGTAAAAGCAATATAGGTACTAACATCTACGGTTGATAAATCATGGGTATTATGTAGGAGTGGGATATATAAGTTAGTAAATAAGCATATTTATTTAGCTTAAATAGGATAACTTATACAAATTGGCGTAGTTGGGAATCATTGATGAGTGCATTAACATATCAAAATTGGACTTAGGTTACATTACTTTACTCCTTGATAAGATACTTAAACAAACTTAAAGAATTGTCGCATTTTAAATCATTATAATTCCTCAAGGTTCTAAAGCGAATCTTTGGAGTCATAATTATTGTTGTAGTTGTCACTCTCAAAAGTAATGACTTTCAATACAAGTAATAATCTTGTCAAGATGGTTACTTGTTCACCATGAAAATTCACATCTTGCACTGTGAGGGGAAAAATAATCGGTCATTGGCTTCGAGTTCATGTATTTTTTTTGATGCCATGGACTGTCCCAAAGTCATAGCCCAACCCCCAGACTGGCTCTTTATCTAGCCTGTAGCTTACGGATTATTTATGTGTAAATGGTATCAAACTACTGACCGTGTTTAACACCAATGAAAATACCAAAACTATTCAATATTTGGATTTGGTTTGTCTGGATTTATCTGGTTTGAGGGAAATTTTTCAGCGCAGTTTGTCAATATTAGGACTTACGCACGAGTTACGAAACAACGAACGACGAAAGCATGAACCAGGAAGGAGCGCTCGCAAAGCGCCCTCAAAGGATAGAACAGGAAGGAAAGAAGGTTTCTCCAGATATTGTGCGTAATTCCTAAATGTCTAACGGGAATCCCACAATAGCGTAGCCATTCTCAATATTCTGGCCGGATATTGCTTCAGGCTTGAAGACCATCTCAACGAAAGCTAATGGTGAGGCCGGAGTTGATCATCAGAAGAATGACCACTGAGGAATTATATCAATGCTACAGTACCCGCTTTATCAACTTCTAGCAAATGTACCAATCTGCTTAGAAACAAATACTCTAGCAACCGTGCTGGATATTTTTACCGAAGAACAGTGCGATCGCTTGATGGTAGTCAATTCACAACAAGTCCCAATTGGTTTGTTATACTCTGCTCGGTTACTGCCACAATTATTAGCAGCAACTACTGATGACTACCTTTTAAATTTACAGCGACCAATCTCACAAGTGGATAAATCGCTCCTAGAACCAATACAAACCATATCAGCCGCAGAGAGTCTAGAACATTTCCGCCTATTTTTAAAATACCAAGAAACTAAACAACAAAGAAATTTAGATTGGGCATTGGTTGACTCAGATGGTAAACTCCTGGGAATAGTGGATATTTTACGCTTATTGCAACTCTTAGCTGAAAACAAAAATCCTATTAACTCAATCATCAATCAGGAAAAAGAACCGCCGAAAATACACACATCCATAGTCCATTTGTTGGGGCAACTGCCTTGGCCAATTATGTTACAAAATAGTCATGGCAAAGTAATCACGCAAAATCCTGCTTGGTGGCAACAATTGGGAGCATTAAAAGACATCGAAGGAGTTAGAAAACAGGTAGAGACCATACTTGCCCCAACGCATGCTCAAAAATCTGCTTATATTTATGCTAATGGGTCTGAAAATCAGAAACCAGATCCTTTCACGAGTCCCAAAACAACTATCTCCCCAACGGTTTTTTCACCTGATGAGTCATCAGCTTTACCATTTCTGGAAGAGTCACCCGTCAATGTAAATAGTAGTTCTGATCGCTGTGTTTTAGATACGCATCTGGGTATTTGTACTTGTGTGGTGGAAATCAAAAATGGTCAGGAACGGGTTTGGCAATTTGCCAAAATCCCTTTGGATAGTAGGGAGTTGCAAATTTGGGTTTCTGAGTCACAAGTGCCAGCAACTACCGACGACCTGTGGCTGATATTAGCCACAGATGTAACGGAACAACAACAACTTTGCAAGGAATTGGCAACAAAAAACGCCGATTTGATTCAACTCAATCGCTTAAAAGATGAATTTTTAGCTTGTATCAGTCACGAATTAAAAACACCACTAACGGCAGTTTTAGGACTATCTCGACTACTTGTAGACCAACAGTTGGGACAATTAAATGAGCGCCAAGCTCGTTATGCTGGGCTAATTCACCAAAGTGGCAGACATTTGATGAGTGTAGTTAATGATATTTTAGATTTGACTCGCATGGAAACTGGACAAATGCAACTCACCTTCACCCCAGTACAAATTCAGGTAGTATGTGAACGAGCTTTGTCAGATGTCAAAAACATCCATCAGCAAACTCACAAAACTCAACAATTATCCCCAGCAGAAAATCAAAATTCTTCTCACCGTCAATTTAGTCTGGCCATTGAACCGGGTTTAGAACAAATGGTAGCGGATGAATTACGCTTGCGTCAAATGCTGGCACATCTACTTTCTAATGCTTTTAAATTCACAGAAGTATCTGGAGAAATTGGGTTACGGGTAAGTCGTTGGGAAGGCTGGATTGCTTTTACTGTCTGGGATACAGGTATTGGGATTCCTGAACAACAACAACATTTAATCTTTCAAAAATTCCAGCAATTAGAAAACCCCCTCACCCGTCAGTTTGAAGGAACGGGTTTAGGATTAGTCTTAACCAGAGCTTTGGCTCGCTTACATGGTGGAGATGTCAGTTTCCTATCTCGTGAGGGTAAAGGTAGTCAATTTACCCTGCTTTTACCACCGAGTCCACCAAAACTCAGTTTTAGTGACTCTGAAGATATAAAACCAGAAAAGCGGGAAATAGGCAACACTGCCAATTCTTCCCGTCAAAATCTCCATAATTCTCCACAATACCAACCTAATTCCTCCCCAAGATTGGTGTTAGTGGTGGAAGCAGTAGCCCAATATATTGAAGAATTAACTGAACAACTCAAAGGTTTAGGTTATCGTGTTGTCATTGCTAGATCGGGAACAGAAGCATTAGAAAAAGCTCGACGTTTACAACCAAAGGCTATATTTTTAAACCCTTTATTACCTTTACTCTCAGGTTGGGATGTTTTAACTATATTGAAATCTGATGCTTTAACTCGTCACATTCATGTTGTTGTCACGGCTACAGCGGCTGAAAAGGAGCAAGCACTTACTAAACAGGCTGATAGTTTTTTAAGTTTACCCATCAAACACCACCTATTGACTACACTATTAGAAAAATTATCCACATCTCTAAACGTTCAGCATTCAGAGATGGAAAATAATCACCGTCCTCAGATTGTCCCTCTACGAATTCTCCGGTTAGTAAATCCAGAATTAGAAGCGGTTAATCTCTACCCTTCCCTCCGAGAACATCGAGTTATTGAAGTAGATGATTTAGATCAAGCAGATTTGTTAGCACGAGTCTGGCAGTTTGATTTGATATTACTAGATATGGAAATTTCTACGGCTCGCACTTATCTACAACAATTAACTAAACACCAGCGATTAGCAACTTTACCATTGGTCACTTGTGATGTTGCTACTACTTTAGCTGCTTCCCAAATACCAGGATTGTCTGTATTTCCTTGTTTAAGTCCCTTGCATCAGGAAAATGATGCCCACAATTACCAGGGAAATGCTTTATCATCTGTATTACAAATTGCCGCTGGCATCAGTTGTCCACTCAGTATTCTTGTGGTAGATATAACGTCGTTGCATGATTTACCCAAAATAAATCGCAAACCAGTCAAGAATTATCAGTTAATTAAAAATTCTCCTCTCAATCTCAAAAATCAGCCGGGTAATAGAGGCTATGAATGGTTTCAAGCTCTAATTCAATACTTACAAACTGCTGGTTTTAGAGCTTCTATTGCTAGTTGTTGGTCCGAAGTTTTACAACAAGTTAGTCATAAAAGTGTTGACTTACTATTAATTTGTTTACAGGAAACGCCGATGCATCAAGAAGTACACAAAGCTATACAATCCTTGGGGGATTTATCCTTTAAATTACCCCCAATTTTGGTACTTGACCAAAAATTAAACCAGCCTAATTATGAAAATAGCTCTCAATCCCGTAAGCACAGATATACATCTTCTGTAGAAACTGCGGTAAGTGAAATTGCTACCCAGATATTACCCCGTTCTATCTCTATGGAAGAGCTATTAACTCAGATAAATCAAGCTTTATCTAAGGTTTGCTCATAGCCTGCGTGCCATCATACTTACATTATTTTTGTATAAATCTTTCCAGAAAATTTTAATAATTACGGTTTTCATCCGCAGCGGTCGTGGTATGATGATAGTGCGTAAATAATGGGATGTGAAAACTAATCTAAATACCCACGCATTCCCATTATAAAAATACCATCCCCGCAGGCGGAAGTCAATAGGCTTAACCTAAAAAAAGAAAATTTTTTGATGATAAAATTAATACTACGGTAATGAAATTTCAGGATGGATTTAACTTATCCTTGTTGACTCTTGGCAAAGAAATGCGAATTAAATGATAAGCTCCTTTTGTGGCTAGACTTTTGTAAGTATCTGGTTGTAACTTCATTTCTGGAAATTTTTCTTGCTCAATAAGCATTAATAATGATAATTTAGTTTTTGAGAATCCTGGGTTTTGAATATATTTTAAAGCTGCTTGGGAAAATTTGATGTAATTAACATTTTGCTTCGTGTAAAACGTCACAGTAGGTTTTTTGAAACCAACCATAATCAATTCTTCATTGGGTTGTTTTAATTCAACAATTAAAGCTGATAATTCCCTAAGAGGTAACTGACGCTGTTGGTCCATAATTAAAATTGCAGGCATTAAAGAAATAGCAATAAAGGCTGTAAATCCCACTAAATTAATTATGATAATCTGTCGGTAACGGTGAGTTAAGATCAAGATAGACGAGATCAGAGCAATTATTAACCAAATTATGCCTCCATATTTGAGTATACCTGATTTCTCCATTTCTGCATATAATTTAGGAGCCGCAGGATCAGGTCCAACAATTTGGGGAAGATTAAATAGAGCAATAGAAATGAAAGTAATAAAAGCTACATTTATCCAACCACTGATACGTAAAGATGCGAGATGGGTTGGGGTGGGGTTTTGTGAAATGGGGAAAATATCACTCCAGGATAATGCCACAAGAATAGCTGCCGCTGGCATCAAGGGTAACACATAACTGGGTAATTTGGTGACGGAAACGGTGAAAAATCCAAATACTCCCAAAAACCATAAACTGACAAATAAACCTAAGTGTTGAGACCGTTCTTGTTTTAGCCAATATGATCGCTGCCACAATTTTAGCTTCACTAGGGACGCAGGGATATATACTGCATAAGGAGCAAAACCCAGCAACACAACTAAAAAGTAGAAATACCAAGGCGCTGAGTGACCATTGACAACTTCCGTAAAACGTTCTATGTTATGATACACAAAGAAAGCGTTAATGAAATTCCAGCCATTACGCCAAGTTACTAAAATATACCAGGGAAGTGATAAAACTAAAACTATAACCATGCCCAAAATCGGCCGCATTTCCCGCCAAATTTGCCAAAATTTGCCGACATACAAGGCAAAAGCAATCATAATTAGTCCTGGTAAAACAATTCCTACCGGACCTTTGGTTAATATTGCTCCAGCAATTAAAACATAACTTGCTAAGTACCATTGGTTAGGAAATTGCCAATTAGCAATGACAATTGCTCTCTTATTCTGAGCATATCCCAGAAAAAAACATAACAAAGTTGAACCTATACAACCGGTGAGCAACATATCAGAAACCCCGGTTCTGCCCCAAACGATCATTTCTGGGTTAAGCACCATTAAAGCTGCGGCTACGGCTGCTGTCAAGTAACGTCTGGGTAAGTTGGTAACTTGTTCTAATTCGTCCTTTTGAGTAAAATACCACTGTACAGTATAAAACGCCAAAACAGTTACGCCCATAGCTGATAATACGGAAGGGGTACGGGCAGCCCATTCATTCACGCCCATAATAGAATAGGCGATGGCTTGACACCAATAAATTAAAGCAGGTTTGTCAAAGCGAGTTACTCCGTTAAAAAACGGAGTAATCCAATCACCAGTAAGTAGCATTTGTCGGGAAGCTTCGGCAAAAAGTGGCTCAGTTTCATCAATTAAGCCCACATTACCCAAATTCCAGCCAAAAGCTATCCAACCAATTACCAATAACCACAGAGACGAAACCGCTACAGCTAAAACTGGACGCTGTTGTAAATCATGAAACCACTTTTCAACCATTTTACCGGAAATACTCACTTTTATGTCCATGCAGTTGTACTTAAAGACGCGGTAATCGTGTCCTGGCTACTACACAATAGTTTACACTCAAACAAAATACAAATAAACTCCTGCCGTGATCAATTACCTATTTTGTAACACCAACTGCCATTCTTGTCTTTGAGGTTGCCATTGGGGGGAGGAAGTTTCCCCGACGACATAGGGTCCCCAATAGTGTCGAGAACCATCTTGGGCAAAAGCTGCTAAAATGTCACCTTTCTCCAGTCTTAAATTAGCTTGAGGTAAGGATACAACTAATCCTGTCTCACTTCCCTCCTCTGGTGCAAAATCCCAATGAGCGGGGGGTGTAGATTTGATTTTATTAATATTGGCACTTTTTTGAGATAATTGTCTGGCTAATAATACCAAACGTACGGGCTGAGTTGTTTTGTTGCTCACGCGCAGCAATCCTGGTACTTTGGTTTTAGTATCTGAATTAACCTGATTAGACAAAACGGTAGACTCTCTTTTTTGGCTACTCGATTCTACTGGTTGAATTGGTGTACTATTTGAATTAGTTTCCTCTCCATTAATTTCAGTGTTTGTCACTCCAGATGGTGTATTTCTGGTAACTTTTGATACTGTTTCTGGATTTGTAGACTCAAAAGATATGCTGACATTTAACCATGCTGCTATCATCCCAATTAGTCCTAATGCCAAAAAAACAATCATCAAGTTACGATACTGATACATGGAATCTTTCATAGTCAGATACAGTTAGAAATAAAATTAAAGGCTAGCCTAAAACGATTATGTTTATCAATGATCCCCAATGGTAATTAAACGGGTTTACTTAGATTATCCAAAGTAGATTATTCAATTTCACAGCATCAAAACTAGTTTTTCTCACCCTGTTTTCTGTTCTTTGCTACCATGCAAAATACTCGTCTCAACAACCTGTTAGACACCATAACTAGAAGCCTAAGTCAATGGTTTCTTAATCCTTGGCGGCGGTTATCATTGATACTAATTAGTTTTTTGTTTGGCTTTTTTTTGGGATCAGCAGTATCAACAACCGCTGGACAAAAAGCAGAATTAGACATTGTAGTAGCTGCATTTTTAGTTGTATTTACTGAGATATTTAGTAAATTATTTTACAGTCGCTCCTGGTTGGCGCGGGCAGCACTTTGGGTAGAAACACTCAACTATTTGAAAGTTGGTTTTATCTACAGCCTATTTCTAGAAGCTTTGAAACTGGGTTCGTAATTTTATGAGTAGTGAATGGCTAAGTAAAATTTTCACAATGGATACGTCTTGGCAACTATTAGCACAAGCCGCAGCATTGGCAGATCCTTTGAGAGCTAAGGTATTTAATATCACTGCTGATAATGTAGCCCAAGTTATGCAAAGGAGAGGGGACTTATTGAAGTTAGTTTTCCCTGATTTTAGCCAGTTTTGTCAAACTACCTTAAAAACTGAACCCCAAAAAATGTTAGAGGTACTATGGGATTTGTGGCTACCTTTGAGTATCAAAATTGCAGACCAGCGTCAACAGTTAGGTAAACCTTTTATCCAAGGGATTTTAGGTTCACAAGGAACCGGTAAAACTACCATGTCTAAAATACTGGTTTTGATTCTCCAGCAGTTGGGATACCAGACTTTAAGTTTGTCCTTGGATGACTTGTACAAAACTTATAATGATCGTTTGGTCTTAATACAACAGGATTCTCGTTTGCTTTGGCGCGGACCGCCTGGAACCCACGATATTCACCTAGCTTTAAGTGTACTCGATCAAATTGCTCAAGGCAAGGGTCCTGTCATGGTTCCTAGATTTGATAAATCTGCTTATGGGGGCGTTGGCGATCGCACTACTCCTGAATTTATCACAAATCCTGTAGATATTGTTCTCTTTGAAGGTTGGTTTGTGGGTGTAAAACCAATTCACCCTAGAGCGTTTTTAACTGCACCACCACCCATTATTACAGATGCAGATAGAAAATTTGCTGCTGATATGAATGATCAACTTAAAGATTATTTACCACTTTGGGAAAGATTGAATAGTTTAATAGTTCTTTATCCTACAGATTATCGTTATTCTTTAGTATGGCGAAAACAAGCGGAAAAACAAATGATTGCTACTGGTAAATCAGGAATGAATGAATTACAAATAGAGGAATTTGTGAATTATTTTTGGCGTTCTTTACACCCGGAATTATTCATTAATCCTTTAATTCAATCATTATCTGTTGATTTAGTAATTGAAATTAATGCTGATCATAGTTTTGGTAAGTTTAGATCCCCGACTTTTTGAAACGAACCACTCCAGGCACAGAGATCACAAGTGAGAAAGGAGATATTTACATCTCTTTTATGATCGGTATACTGGTATGTACTTGAATGGATAAATTTTAGCCCCCTCCTCGCTTGCGGGGAGGGAGTTGGGGGTGGGGTTCTTGTATTACTTCCCTTTTTGCAGTATTTCTACTAAATCATAAAAAGGTTGCCAATTATCATCTTGGGTAATTTGTTCCCAAACTGACTCAATTACAGGTCTTAATAATGCTGTTTTTGGATTAGTTTCGGTTAAAGTTTTCCCAATTTTATCCATTTGTTCAAGATCAAAATGATTCAGGATTTTATGATAAAGCAAACACCAATTATCAAAAATTACTGATTGTCCCAACGGGGGGATAATTTCTGAACCATTCATTACTAAAGCTGGATCATCTCTCCATTTACTAGAAAAGGTAGCAGCTATATCAGCAAAGAATTGATGATAACCAACTTGACTATCATGTAAAAAGGTAATAGTTAACCGCAAAAATTCATCAGCTTCCTCTAATTGGAAATCTGCAAAACCCAATTTCTTCAACATCAAAGCTCGATATTCGTTTTGATAATATTCACCAAATTTAGATAAACCAGTATCTAAATCATTTTGGGAAATTATCGCTTTTAACGGTTCTTGCAAAAGTTCTAAATTCAATTTGCAAATTCCCGGTTGTTGACTGTAACAATAACGTCTATAATAATCGAAATATGCCGCTGTAAATTGCAGATCGTAGGTAGGAATAAAAGCATAAGGTCCATAATCAAAACTTTCCCCGGTAATTGACATATTATCAGTATTCAGCACTGCATGACAAAAACCCGCTGCCATCCATTGGGCTACTAACTCTGCGACCCGTTGCACTAATTCGGCGTAAAATAAAGCATATTTATCATCTTCAGCCTGTAAATGAGGGTAATATTGCTCAATGACATGATCTAAAAGCTTTTGAGTTAAATCAGGTCGTTGGAAATAGTTTAATCGCTCAAAAGTCCCAAATCGAATATGTGATTTACTCATACGTATCATCACAGAGGAACGAGTCGGTGAGGGTTCATCACCACGCCATAGTTGTAAACCTGTTTCAATCATACTTAAACAGCGAGAAGTACCCACACCTAAACGATGAAGTGCTTCAGCGGCAAGAACTTCTCGCACTCCCCCCTTCAGTGTTAACATACCGTCACCACCGCGAGAGTAGGGGGTTCTCCCAGAGCCTTTTGTGCCAAAATCGTATAATTCTCCGTCAATACCCCGTACTTGTCCATAAAGAAAGCCTCTACCGTCACCTAATTGGGGGTTATATTGTCCAAATTGATAACCGTGATAACGTAGTGCTAACAGGGGTTCTCTTTGTTCAAATTTACCAAAAGCGTTAATAAAATCTTCGTCTTTTACGGATTTGGGATCAAGTCCTAACCGGGGTAATAGTGCGTCATTACGCCAACGGAGAGTATGTTGGGGAAATTCCTCGGCTACAACTTGATCGTAATATTCATCACCAAGGGATTCTAAGGCTGGTTCATAGTTGAGGGTCAGCAAAGGATTGGTAGAATAGGTATGATTGGGAGTTTCATCCAGAGTCATTATAATTAGGCTTAATTGATATTTCTTTAATAATAGACAAAAAACGCCTACCATTGGCTGACAAACCCACCCTGAAATTCATTTCAGTGCCAATAAATAAAGTTTACTAGAGTAAACTGGGGATTTTTAGTCATCTTCAGATGACTTTGGCTATGAGAATGGGAATTTATTCCCAGGCGGTCTTAAAAAAATCCAGGCTTTAAGGATTACAATATTCACATAAACTAGGATCAGCAAATTCTTGATTATTAGGAAATAATTGTTGTTGGGTAAAATTGCATTTTTGACATTGAAAAATTACTGCTTTAATTAATGAAGTTGGTTGATGACAAAGTTCACAAGGCAGTCCAGGTATTTTTTGATTAATAATAAAACCAGGAGTATTACATCGCGGACATAAACTATTAATTTTATTAATTAAGTCTTGAGTAGTAAGGGCAATATTTTTCATCCTGGTAGGATTATACATTGCTCTCATATCTGTTTCTATATTAAATTTACAGCTTGTGTTTTTTATAGCAATTTCTACTGAATTGATCAAGTTTTCTTGGCTGGTAATACCTTTAATAAATTCTGTTTTTCCTGTGGATATATTATCAAATGAAATTATTAAACCATGTTCAGGAAAACCAACTTTTTTTCCAAATTCTTCAGCTTCTTCTAAACTAGAGATAGTTTGATGATTAAAATTAGTTTCTATGGAAAATACTTCACCAATAATTTCTAAATCATTTTCTTGATCCAAAAAAATAATTATTTCTCGATTAGCATAAATATAGGGAATTAGGGGATGAGGTGTAAAACTTCCTTCACTAGCTATCGCTATTTTTTGATCATACATTTCCAAGGCTTTTTTAGCTTTTAACCTAGCAGTAATAACTTGTGTATCTGGACGTTTAATTTCTCTAGTAAAAGTTCCAAAAACATCAGTATTTAACCCTTGAGGAACTATCAAATTAATTCCTAAATGTTCTTTCAATAAAGGAGAAATTACTTTTTCTTTATTGTGCATTGTCGCTAAAATAGCCAGGCGATTATTATAAATTGACATAATTTATTCTCCATAATTATCTGCAAATGACCGACTTCTTCAGGTATTATAAATCTGATCGCCAGTGGGGATTTGTCAAACTTGTGAAAATATGATCTTCCCATTTACCATTAATCATTAAATAATCTCTACCATATCCTTCGACTACAAAACCGAGTCTTTTAAGAACATTACCGCTGCGGCTATTATGTGGCATATAATTAGCCATAATGCGGTGTATATTTAATTCTTCAAAAACATAATTAATAGCAATAGAGAGCGCTTCTTTCATGTAACCATAACCTTGGGCTGATTCTGCTAAACTGTATCCTAACTGACAAAATTGAGCAGCATTATAAACAAAGTTGCTAAAATTAGCAGTTCCAATTACTTTTCTGGGCTGGTGCTTGCCATAAATAAATAGTTTTAATGAATAGTTGTTCACAAATTCCCAAAAACTGGTTTCTACTTGATATTCCCAATATTCTTCGGTAAAAAAATTTTCATCCCATTGAGGATAAAATGGCGTAAGATGTTCTTTATTTTCCGTAAAGTATTTAAGTATATAGGGAATATCTTCCATCACCGCCATTCTTAATAATAGGCGATCGCTTCTCAAAATTGGTGGCTCTGATGTCATATACTCAAATTTAAATTTAAATATTCTCAGGCGATTAGAAATCGCTACTACACAACCAAAGTACGCCTACGCGGACTAAGAAAATTCGGGTTTTGTCTGTATAACCGCGATTCATAATCGCTCAGACTGGTTAATTTCAACTAAAAAAAGGATCATTACAGTGGAAATACGCTACAATTGGCAACCGACAGAGATTTTAACAATATATAATACCCCATTTCTAGAGCTAATTTACCAAGCCGCTACAGTGCATCGTCAATATCATAAACCAGAACAAATACAAGTTTGTAAGCTTATCTCTATTAAAACTGGTGCTTGTCCAGAAGATTGCGGTTATTGCGCTCAATCTTCCCGCTACAAAACCGAGGTAAAACCCGAAGCACTGCTACAAAAAGAAACAGTGATGAATATTGCGAAAACAGCCAAAGAAAGCGGTGTTAGTCGAGTTTGTATGGGCGCTGCTTGGAGACAAGTCCGGGATAATTCCCAATTTGAGGAAGTCCTGGATATGGTCAAGGATGTAACCAGCATGGGTTTAGAAGTATGCTGTACCTTGGGAATGCTGACAGAAAACCAAGCCAAGCGTTTAGAAGATGCGGGATTATATGCTTACAACCATAATCTTGACACTTCAGAGGAATACTACAGCACTGTAATTACTACCCGAACTTATAGCGATCGCTTAAATACAATTGCCAATGTTCGCCAAACTAATGTTACCGTATGTTCGGGCGGTATTCTCGGTTTAGGGGAAAATATTAGTGATCGAGTAGGAATGTTACATACTCTCTCCAGTTTACAACCTCACCCCGAATCTGTACCCATCAATATTCTTTCCCAAGTTCCCGGTACACCCTTAGAAAATCAACCCGATGTCCCAATTTGGGATGTAGTGCGGATGATTGCGACTGCTAGAATTATTATGCCTCAATCTGACGTGCGGTTAAGTGCGGGTAGAGCAAGACTTTCCCAAGTAGAACAGGCTTTATGCTTCATGGCTGGTGCAAATTCCATCTTTTCCAGCGATGATCATAAAATGTTGACTGTAACCACTCCCTGTCCCGATTATGACGCAGATCAAGAAATGTTGAATTTACTTGGTTTAGAAATGCGTCCCCCATTTCAAAAGCAGGAAAAAACACCAACTCCAGCGATGATATAACAAAAGTAGGTTGGGTTAAGCGACAGCGCCACCCAACCAATTGACCTAAATTATCTTCTATTTCATTTAGAAAAATTGATATAATCAAAAACAGCCATAAGTCACAGCAAATTTTTAAACATTACATAATATGGATACTGAACAACTGAAAATACAAATTGAAGAACAGAGAAATTTATTACACACCGATAGACTTGATGTATCTTTCGGGGAAATAATGCGTATGTATGAAGATAAAGAAATTGTTATTAAACCTGCATTTCAAAGATATTTTCGTTGGGATGAAGAACAGAGAACACGCTTTATTGAGTCTATACTTTTAGGTATTCCCATTCCTCCAATATTTGTAGCCGAAGATGGGGATGGAGTATGGGAATTAGTTGATGGTCTCCAAAGAATTTCTACTGTACTTTCGTTTTTTGGAGTTTTGAAAAGTGAAGATGAAGGTATTAGAAATAAAAATAATTGGGAGTTGATGAAAGGTGAAAGAGTAGAATCTTTAGAAGGATTCACTTATGAAACAATACCAAATCAATTTCGACTAAACATAAAAAGATCAACTTGCAGAGTTGAAATTCTGAGATGGAATAGTAAATATGATATGCGCTTTGAACTTTTCAATAGATTGAATACAGGTGGTTCTCCTTTAACTACTCAGGAGATTCGGAATTGTATTTATAGAGATATTTCACCCAAGTTTAATGATTTTCTTAAAGAACTTGCAGCTAATCAAGATTTTCGGACATTAATCGCTTTAAGTCATGAGCAATATGAGCAATTATATGATGAAGAATTGGCTTTGAGATTTATTTCTCTTTACAACAATCTCAAAAAAGTCCGCACCAGTATTTCACAACACATGACTAAATTTATGAAAGATGCTTTAGAAAATGAAAGTTTTGATTATGACGGATACAAAAAAATATTTACTCAAGTATTTGCATTACTTAAACCTTTAGGAAGAAAGATTTTTCGTCAGGATGACGGCAATTTTGCCACTGCCCTTTATGATGTTATTACAATAGGTGTGGCAGAAAACTATGATGATTACAAATCTCAACCATCAGAAGTGATCTTAAATAAAATAGATAAAGAAGTACGTAAAGATACAATTTTAACCAAGTTGTCTAGAAGAGGAGGAAATAATCAAAAAGACAGAATTATCAATCGTCTGACAGAAGCAAAGAGAATATTTGGAAACATCAATAAATAATGACTAATCAGATTACTCTTTTAGAACAAAAAATAATGTCAGACATTGAGGAAAGAAGAGAATTAATGTCACGGTTAAGATTGCTCTATGTCAGATACGGATTTTCACAAAGAGATGAAGAATTATTTCTTTACCACTCAATCCCAATAATTTATTCTATTTGGGAAGGTTTTATTCAAACTGCTTTTAAAACATATGTTCAAGAGTTAAATAAATTAGAACTTAGTATTGATGATGTTTGCAATCCTATTCTCATCTATCATATCGAATCTACATTTCCGCAATTTAAACAATATCCAGATGCAGATAAATTTCATAAAAAAGTGAATTTTTTCAATAAATTGGGAATGTTTTATAAAACTAATCACTTGGAAATTGATCCCAAGAAGTTCAATACAGAAAGCAATGTTCGTTTTGATGTATTAAATAGAATCTTAAGTGATTTTAATATAGAAAAGATTCCAGAATATCCAGAACCTGGATCTGGTTATTCCTTAGTAAAAGAACTCGATAAATTCCTGCTCGACAAAAGAAATACAATTGCTCATGGGCAAGAAGGCGCTATTCTTGTAACAAGAGAAGACTTAGAAAGAGCAATTAAAGTAGTTGATAAACTTATGGATTTAGTGTTTGAGAGAATTAAAACTGGGTTTATAGAAAAGTCCTATCTCAAATAGTAAATATCTGAAATTATGTATTATAATAAAAGTCTTAAAAGATACAAATAATAAATATTAATAATCTGAGATTTAAAAATGTTACTAAAAGCAATTACACAAATTAATATACTTTAAATATAGACTAAACCCACTTTATGTGGGTTTAATTAGCGTCTAGTTTTCGGGTTACAGTATCTTAGCGCCGCGTAGACCAAATAGCAAGCCAACAGCTACACCCATAAACACGCCTAAAAAGACAACATATTCAACTACAGCCATTTGTTTTTCTCCACATTAGTTACTTATTTCTATTCAATCATCAATAATTATGAAAGGGAACAGGGAATAGAAAAGAGGTGATCAAATTGGGGTAAAATACCCAGACGAGTGATTATATTAGGGTCAGGGAATGAGTTCTGTAATTAAATCTGTAATTAAAGTAGATATACCAGAAAAATCCTATGATATTACCATTGCACCCGGGAGTTTAAATCAACTAGGTGAACAAATGGCCGGTTTGAAACTAGGTAAGAAAGTATTGCTAGTTTCTAACCCGATCATATTTAAACATTATGGACCAAGAGCGATCGCATCTTTAGAAAATGCCGGTTTTCAAGTTGTTAGCTACAACCTACCCCCTGGAGAACGTTACAAAACCCTCAACTCCATTCAAAAACTCTACGATATCGCCCTGGAAAATCGCCTAGAACGCTCCTCAACCATGGTGGCCTTGGGGGGAGGTGTTATTGGTGATATGACAGGCTTTGCAGCCGCTACATGGCTGAGAGGAATCAACGTTGTGCAAGTCCCTACCAGTCTTCTGGCTATGGTAGATTCAGCTATTGGTGGAAAAACTGGTGTAAATCATCCCCACGGTAAAAATTTGATTGGTGCATTCCATCAACCTAGTTTAGTCTTAATTGACCCAGAAGTGTTAAAAACCCTCCCAGCTAGGGAATTTCGAGCAGGAATGGCAGAGGTGATCAAATATGGGATCATTTGGGATACCGAATTGTTTACTCAATTAGCAGCAAGCAAACACCTTGACCAACTCCGCTATGTAAAATCCGACCTGATAAACAGCATATTAACTCATTCCTGTCAAGCAAAGGCAGATGTGGTCAGCAAAGACGAAAAAGAATCTGGACTGAGGGCAATTTTGAATTATGGTCATACTATCGGTCATGCTGTGGAAAGCTTAACTGAGTATCGTCTGTTAAAACACGGTGAAGCTGTAGGTATTGGTATGGTAGCAGCGGGAGAAATTGCTGTCAAATTAGGACTTTGGCCACAAACAGACACAGAATGTCAAAAGGCCTTAATTAAAAAAGCAGGTTTACCCACCCAAATACCCACAGGTTTAGATGTTGAAGCAATTATTGATGCTTTACAGTTAGATAAAAAAGTTAAATCTGGTAAAGTCCGGTTTGTACTACCTACCCAAATTGGTGCAGTGAAAGTTACTGACGAAGTACCAACGGAAATAATTAGAGAAGTATTGTTAGGAAATAAGGGGTAATGGGTAATGGGTAATGGGTAAATTTTTCCCAATTACCCTGTCACCTATTAAACTGGTATTAAACTGGTAAAGGAGCTAAACCGTCTAATTGACGAGCAGCATTGATACAAACTGGACAATCACAGCCAAATAACTTGATCGCCAGATCACTTTCGGCATCAGAAAATTCTAATTCTTTGGGGTTATTTGTTTGCGCTTGTGCTATTTGGACAGGTTCTTTGGCAACAGAGGGAGGAGTATTACTAACTTGTATACATACCTGTTTTGGAGTTGCAGAATGGGGAGACATGACACAAGATAGATGAGTACCAGTAGTATCAGATACCTGATTAGCATGAGCAGGTCTAGCCATCACCACCATAGATAGCATGGATGTGAACAAGACGGGGCTAGAAATCAAGGTTAAAATAAATCTTTTGTTCATGTACTTTTAAAAATCTTATAATTGAGGGAATAAACCAATTTATCTTTTCCGAGAACTTGGTTATTAATTACTATATCTTAGTTTTGACATTGAATCGCTAAGTTGATAGAATGAGAATAGATGTCTAAAAAATGGACTTAAATATAATAAATATTGTATTTAGCCACGTTTAAAAATATCACTCATCTAAGTTAGAAAATATCAGTATTTTGCCCGGAAAAGCTCAAATCTAAACAATCATTAATTTATTAATATTTAAGTAGTTATCCGTCAACACAATATGAGCATTATATCACTAGTTATAGTTTCTCATAGTCAACAATTAGCACTGGGAGTGCGGGAACTTGCTGTGCAAATGGTTGATGAAAGAGTTCCCATAGCTATTGCAGCAGGAATTGAAGATTCCGAGAATCCGCTGGGTACAGATGTGATGCAGGTATGTCAAGCTATCAATTCTGTCTTTTCAGATCATGGTGTTTTAGTATTGATGGATTTAGGTAGCGCAGTGATGAGTGCAGAAATGGCCTTAGAGTTTCTATCTCCAGAACAACGAGCCAAAGTATATTTATGTTCAGCACCTTTAGTAGAAGGAACTCTAGCGGCGGCTGTTTCGGCCGCTGCTGGTAACAATATTCAGGAAGTTATCGCTGAAGCCCAGGGAGCATTATCAGCGAAAGCTACAATGTTAGGTGTTCAGGATCATCTCAAGCCCCACACTTGTCCTTTAGTGCAGACAGGGAGTGTCAGTGACGAAAATTCTCAGGAAATGAGACTGACTATTAAGAACCGCTTAGGCTTACACGCCCGTCCAGCAGCGCAATTTGTAGCGACTGCATCCCGCTATAAATCCCAAATTCAGGTACAAAATTTAACAAGGGGTACAGCAGCGGTTCGCAGTGATAGTATTAACCAAGTTGCTACTTTAGGGGCGCGTCAAGGCCATGAATTATTAATTACCGCTACTGGTACAGATGCTCAAGCAGCATTAACAGCATTAAAAGCATTAATTGTCAATAATTTTGGAGAAGATGATAGTGTTGTTAAAATGCGAATAGTGACACCCAAGGAAGTTACAGCAGTGACAGAAGGTGAACTACTGGGAATTGCTGCTTCACCAGGAATAGCGATCGCTCCGGTAGTTCACTACGGGTCTGTACCCATTCATATTACGCAATATAATGTAGAGAACGTAGAAATAGAGTGGCATAGATTACAAGCATCTATACAAGTAGCTAAACAAGAAGTTCAAGCGTTATTATCTCATGCTTATTTGCTTGGTGATGCGGAAGCAGCGATTTTTGATGCCCATCTCCTATTTTTAGAAGATCCTGTACTATTAGAATCGGTACGTAAACAGATTTTCGAGAAACATATTAATGCAGAAGCAGCTTGGCAAGCGGTAGTGGATGAAGTAGCAAATTCTTATGATCAACTTGAGGATACTTACTTGCAAGAACGGGTGGCTGATCTAGTAGATATAGGGAAGCGTGTGTTGCGAATCTTACTTGGTAATGCTCCTGCTAACTTGGAAATAACCACACCATCTATAGTTCTGGCTACAGATTTAACTCCCTCCGATACTGCTAGATTAGATCCTACTCAAGTTATAGGTATTTGTACAACTTTAGGTAGTGCGACTTCCCACAGTGCTATTATTGCGCGGACTTTGGGAATTCCCACGGTTTTGGGTGTAGACGCAAAAATATTAAAGGTGGAAAATGGGACTCTAATGGCACTGGACGGGGAAAGTGGTAAAGCTTGGATTAACCCAGCAGCAGGGATTTTAGGCATTTTAGAAGCGAAACGTCAAGCTTGGCAAACCGCCCAGGAGGAAGCGCGAAAACAGGCGCGAAAACCAGCTATTACCCTGGACGGGCGGCGGATTACAGTCTTAGCTAATATAAGTAGTATTGCTGATACTAAAGTAGCAATTGTCAACGGAGCAGAAGGTGTAGGACTACTAAGAACTGAATTTTTATACTTCAATGGTGATAGTTTACCCGGAGAAGAGGAGCAATTAACAGTATATCAGTCTATTTCCAAAATTCTGGAAAATCGCCCTTTAATTATACGCACCCTTGACGTGGGTGGAGATAAACCACTGGCTTATATGAATACGGGAATGACAGAAGCGAATCCTTTTTTAGGAGTGCGCGGTATTCGCTTCTGTTTGGAAAATCCTCAGTTATTTAAAACTCACTTAAGGGCAATTTTACGCGCTAGTGCTGGGAATAATCTCAAAATTATGTTGCCGATGATTACCAGTCTAGCAGAAGTTAGGGCAGCCAAGGTAATTTTAGCCCAAGTACAGGGAGAATTGCGTCAAGAAGAAATTCCCTTTGATGAAAATATGCAACTGGGAATTATGATTGAGACACCCGCAGCCGTAGCGATTGCTGATCAGTTAGCTAAGGAAGTACAATTTTTTAGTATTGGGACTAATGATTTGAGTCAGTATGTCATGGCCTGTGATCGGAATAATCCCAGAGTAGCAAATTTAGCCGATGCTTTACAACCTGCGGTATTACGCATGATTCAGCAAACCGTACAAGCTGCCCATGCAGCAAATATTTGGGTAGGATTATGTGGAGAAGTGGCCGCAGAGACTTTAATTACACCAATTTTATTAGGTTTGGGTTTAGATGAGTTGAGTGTCAATCCCCAATCAGTAGCAACACTGAAACAAGAGATTACTAAGCTAACTATGACACAAGCACAAGCCATGGCCTTGGTTGCATTAAAACAAGATTCTGCAACCAGTGTCAGAGTTAGCCTCAGTTAGCCTCAGAATTAAATGTCTAGCTTTGCTAGAATTTATATAGCAGTCCTGAATTATGCGTTATGTTGCTATAAAATATTCCTCTGTCCTCTTGGTGTATAACTACCATGACCACCACCTCCGAAAATCCCTTTTCTCCCCAAGAAATTGCCTCAGAAGGCATAAAACCAGAAGAATATACAGAAATCGTCCGTCGTTTAGGTCGTCACCCTAACAAAGCCGAACTGGGTATGTTCGGGGTCATGTGGTCTGAACATTGCTGTTATAAAAATTCCCGTCCCTTACTCAAACAGTTTCCCACCACAGGACCGCGTATTCTCGTTGGACCTGGTGAAAATGCCGGAGTCGTGGATATTGGCGATGGACTACAATTAGCGTTTAAAATAGAATCCCATAACCACCCTTCCGCTGTTGAACCATTTCAAGGTGCTGCTACTGGAGTAGGTGGGATACTAAGAGATATATTTACAATGGGGGCGCGTCCTATTGCTTTATTAAATTCTTTGCGCTTTGGTGACTTGAATGACCCGAAAACTCAAAGATTGTTTACAGGCGTAGTTGCGGGCATAAGTCATTATGGTAACTGTGTTGGTGTTCCCACAGTGGGTGGTGAAGTGTATTTTGACCCCGCTTACTCTGGAAATCCCCTAGTTAACGTCATGGCTCTGGGTTTGATGGAAACGTCGGAAATTGTCAAATCAGGGGCTTCAGGACTGGGAAATCCGGTGCTGTATGTGGGTTCAACCACCGGACGGGACGGTATGGGCGGGGCAAGTTTTGCTAGTGCGGAATTAACCGAGGAGTCCATGGATAATCGTCCTGCGGTGCAAGTGGGAGATCCATTTTTAGAAAAATCCTTAATTGAAGCTTGTTTAGAAGCATTTAAAACTGGGGCTGTAGTAGCAGCGCAGGATATGGGTGCTGCGGGTATCACTTGTTCAACTTCGGAAATGGCCGCTAAAGGTGGTGTCGGTATTGAATTTGATTTAGATAAAATTCCGGTGCGGGAGTCAGGAATGATACCCTATGAATATCTGCTGTCGGAATCTCAAGAAAGAATGTTATTTGTCGCCGAAAAAGGACGAGAACAGGAATTAATCGCTATTTTCCACCGTTGGGGACTACAAGCGGTAGTTGCAGGTACGGTAATTGCTGAACCCATTGTCAGGATTTGGTTTGAGGGGAAAATTGCCGCCGAAATTACCGCTGAGGCTTTAGCGGAAAATACACCTTTATATGAAAGAGAATTATTGACAGAAGCACCAGAGTATGCTTACAAGGCTTGGCAATGGACAAAAGATAATTTACCCGCTTGTGATGTGACAGGAATTGAAATTGGCAGAAATTGGCAAAGTTGGAATCATATTTTATTGACTTTGTTAGATACTCCTACTATTGCTTCTAAAAGCTGGGTTTATCGCCAATATGATCATCAAGTTCAAAATAACACAGTATTATTACCAGGAGGGGCTGATGCTGCTGTAGTTCGTCTTCGTCCCTTAGTAGAAATTCAAAATCCGAAATCTGAAATCCAAAATCGCAACTTTGCTGTTGCGGCTACGGTAGACTGTAATTCTCGCTATGTCTATCTTGATCCTTATGAAGGAGCTAAGGCAGTAGTAGCAGAAGCTGCCCGGAATCTTAGCTGTGTGGGTGCTGAACCCCTGGCTGTGACGGATAACCTCAATTTTGGTAGTCCAGAAAACCCCATTGGTTATTGGCAATTAGCGTCCGCTTGTGAAGGCTTGAGTGAAGGTTGTCGGGAGTTGGGAACGCCAGTAACTGGAGGGAATGTGTCCCTATATAATGAAACTTTTGACGCGGAGGGTAATCCTCAACCAATTTACCCGACTCCGGTTGTGGGTATGGTGGGTTTAATTGAAGACTTGACTAAAATTTGCGGACAAGCTTGGCAAAATCCAGGTGATATAATTTATCTGCTTGGTTTACCTATTCAATCCAAAATCCAAAATCTAAAATCTAAAATCGAATTAGGCGCTTCTGAATATTTGGCCACGATTCATCATACAATTGCAGGTAGGCCGCCTAGAGTTGATTTTGAGTTAGAACGGTGTGTACAAAAGGCTTGTCGTCATGGTATTCGCGCCCTTTGGGTAAAATCCGCCCATGATACCGCTGAGGGTGGTTTGGCTGTTGCAATAGCGGAATCTTGTCTTTCTGGGAATTTGGGGGCGGAAATTAATTTCCCAATCACGACAAATCATGATTTACGATTTGATGAAGTCCTATTCGGTGAAGGTGGGTCCAGAATTTTAGTTTCTGTCAGTGACGAAAATCAAGAAATTTGGGAATCTTATTTACAGGAGCATTTGGGGGAATATTGGCAAAAACTCGGTAAAGTAGTTAATTCTGGCAATTTGCAAATTTTAACCGCAGATAACCATAAGTTAGTCCAGGTTAGTATTGAAGATATGCGCGATCGCTATTATGGGGCAATCTCTAAACGTCTGGGAGTTCAGAATAACACCTAGACCAGGGCAAAAATCAAGGTTTGAACATAAAAATTTACAATTCATACTTGATCCTTCACCAATTTAAGGTACTGTTTTAATGGATGGTTAACGATTTGTTAAGAAGCAAAAGGTAATGGGTAATAGTTCTTAATTTTCCCCCTCTCCCCCGCGCTCTTGTGAGTAATTTCCAATCCCCAGTGACTCGACACCCCACCAGGAGTAATACCAGCATGATTCTCGCTAATTCCGTAATTGCGGATGAATACCTCAATAACTCAATCAACAGTCATGAAAATACTAGTGACAAGCCCGAAGAAGCTTGTGGTATTTTTGGCATTTATGCCCCAGAACAAGATGTTGCTAAATTAACATATTTTGGACTATACGCTCTCCAGCATCGGGGTCAAGAATCTGCTGGCATTGCTACATTTGAGGGTTCGCGCGTTCACCAACACAAGGATATGGGACTGGTATCTCAAGTCTTCAATGAGACTATTCTAGAGCAATTACCCGGAAATCTGGCAGTCGGTCATACCCGTTATTCTACTACTGGTTCTAGTCGTAAAGTTAACGCCCAACCGGCTGTGGTGGAAACTCGTTTGGGTTTATTAGCCTTAGCACATAACGGGAATCTAGTCAATACCGTCCAATTGCGTTCCGAACTGGTCAAAGATAAGTTTAACTTAGTCACGACAACGGACTCAGAAATGATTGCTTATGCGATCGCTCAAGAAGTTAATGCTGGTGCAGATTGGGTAATAGCGGCCATGAGTGCCTTTCATCGTTGTCAAGGTGCATTTAGCCTAACTATTGCTACACCCGTAGGTGTGATGGGAGTCCGTGATCCTAACGGGATTCGTCCCTTAGTAATTGGTACTTTAGATAGTAACCCCGTCCGTTACGTTCTCGCTTCCGAAACTTGCGGTTTAGATATTATCGGTGCGGAATATCTGCGTGATGTCGCCCCTGGAGAATTAGTATGGATTACCGAAACTGGCTTAGAATCATTTCAGTGGCATCAACAGTCAGAACGTAAACTTTGTATCTTTGAAATGATTTATTTTGCCCGTCCTGATAGCCTCATGCACAATGAAACTTTATACAGTTATCGAATGCGATTAGGACGGAAAATGGCAGCAGAATCCCCCGTAGAAGCCGATTTAGTATTTGGTGTCCCTGATTCTGGTATACCTGCGGCCATTGGCTTTTCCCAAGCTTCCGGTATAGCCTATGGTGAGGGACTGATTAAAAATCGCTACGTCGGCCGCACCTTTATTCAGCCTACCCAAGCCATGCGAGAATCAGGTATCCGCATGAAACTTAACCCCCTCAAAGATGTGTTATTCGGTAAGCGAGTAGTAATTATTGATGATTCCATTGTTAGGGGAACTACTAGCCGCAAACTAGTCCAGGCTTTACGTGATGCTGGCGCGGCGGAAGTTCACATGAGAATTTCCTCTCCTCCTGTCACACACCCTTGTTTTTATGGTATTGATACTGATACTCAAGATCAATTAATTGCTGCCACAAAATCAGTAGCGGAAATAGCCAAACAATTACAAGTTGATAGTCTGGCTTATTTGAGTTGGGAAGGAATGTTAGAAACCACCAGAGAAGATACTAATAGTTTTTGTTCTGCTTGTTTTACTGGTAATTATCCCGTTGCTATTCCTGAACAAGTAAAGCGTTCTAAATTGATTTTGGAAAAGGTTGTAGTTTAGAAAATTGGGTTTGAAACTGTAACTTAAATTCTAGCCAGTGTGGTGCGGGCATCTTGCCCGCCAATGGTGTACCTTACTCAAGCCGAACGTGCTGTAATTGATAATTAACAAGTCAATGCGATAAAAAAATCAAACGGAGAGGGGGAGATTCGAACTCCCGGAAGCTCTCACTTCACCTGATTTCAAGTCAGGCGCAATCGACCACTCTGCCACCTCTCCAGATTATTTGCCAGAATTGTTGAAAATCAAAACTGACAAATAGAATCATAACATATAATTACAGAATTGGCAGCGATCAAACCAAAGAATTATAAAAAATTTCCTCAGCCGCCACCTGGTAGTCCTTACCCACCCAAACGAGAGCAACTTTTGTCACCATACCCCCATCTAAAAAGACCAGGGAGAAATTCCGTAATTTTACGCCGTTTTCCTGGACAATTCTGGGGACATTAGCAGCATTTAAGTAAATAGTCCCTTCTGGGCTTTTAAATACAGCTTTCCTTTCTAGTTTCTTAGTATGGCGCAAAGTCCGGTGCATATGACCAAAAGCAACTAAAGAAACTGTTTTGTTCATGTTGAGAGTTTGAGAAATGGCCGCCGCTAAATCAGGATCACCAAAATCACCGCCAATGGGATGCCAATCTTTGCCACAAGGGTCCTCAGCGCGATCGCCTAAACCACTAGGTCCATTGTGTCCTAAAAAAATAATATTGTCGCAAGTAGTATTTTTAACTACATTGACAATTTTATCTGCGGAATCATCTAAACTCGAAACACCATAACGTTCTTGACAGATTTCCGCAAATCTCCATTCAGGTCCACCCCACGTAAAAGGACGACCACCCACCACAGTTAAATTCCACTGCGGGAAATCCAACTTACTATAACCGACTTGGACAGCCCCTAATAAATCTAGCTGTTTCTGTACCCAGTCTTCCTTGGTGCGGTCATAAGGACATTTTTTGCGTCCCCATTCGGTGGCCGAGTACCATGCGTCATGGTTGCCCATTACCGCTGCTTTGGGAATATCTAGGGAAGCGATCGTTTTTACCACTTCTACTGATTCATTCCCGAAATCGCCGACAAACAGCACTAAGTCCACACCAAGATGTTTAAGTGCCATACCATCTTCCACGTCCCATTGGTCGTGAATATCCCCAACTACAGCAATTTTCACAGGTTTTGATTGAGTTTTCTGACTGGTCATGCCACTTTAAAAAGCCGTATATCTCCAGGATAGGAAACTCCAAGGAATTTGGGCATAAATTGCTAATATCAATCATCCCCTATTTTTGGTAAAAACTACTATAATTTAATCCACAAGGTCATCTCATTCTCTAAAACAGCAGTTTTTAATTGTGTTTACAACTACACTTACTCAACCGAAATCAGATAATCTACCATTAGATTTATTTACTGCCATTGAGGATCTCAAAACAGAACTGAATGCGGTAATATTAGCCCACTACTACCAAGACCCTGATATTCAAGACATTGCCGACTTTATTGGTGACTCCTTGCAATTAGCCAAAGCTGCGGCAAATACTAAAGCAGATGTAATTGTTTTTACTGGTGTTCACTTCATGGCGGAAACCGCCAAAATCCTCAACCCGGATAAATTGGTACTATTACCAGATATCAATGCAGGTTGTTCTTTAGCAGATAGTTGTCCTCCTCAAGAGTTTGCAGCTTTCAAAGCCGCACACCCTGACCATTTAGTTATTTCCTATATTAACTGCTCGGCTCAAATCAAAGCCATGAGCGATATTATCTGCACTAGTGCCAACGCTGTGAAAATTGTCCAGCAAATACCCCCTCAACAGCCAATTATTTTTGCCCCAGATCGGAACTTGGGACGGTATGTAATCGAACAAACTGGACGGGAAATGCTTCTATGGCAAGGTAGTTGTATTGTCCATGAAACTTTTTCGGAAAAGAAAATAGTGGAGTTAAAAATTACACATCCTAAAGCAGAAGCGATCGCTCACCCCGAATGTGAAACCAGCGTCTTACGTCACGCCAGCTTTATTGGCTCTACAGCTGCCTTACTCAATTATTGTCAAACCAGCCCTAGCCAGGAATTTATCGTGGCTACAGAGCCAGGAATCATTCACCAGATGCAAAAACTAGCACCTGAGAAAAACTTCATTCCCGCACCTCCACAGAATGATTGTAACTGTAACGAATGTCCATTTATGCGGTTAAATACCTTAGAAAAACTGTATTTAGCCATGAAAAATCGCACACCAGAAATTACCATGTCAGAAGAAATCCGCCTAGCTGCGTTGCGACCCATGCGACGGATGTTAGAAATGAGTAAATAGTGGAAATTCCAGAAATCTGAAATCTGAACCTGCTCACAATTCACTTTTCTCAGCTTTTTTCTGGGCTACCTGACTAAACTTCTTGTATAATTTAGTTCTAATTTGTGCTTCTTGATAGCGGCTGTGGCTAGGTGAAACCTGACCCATTAAATCAGAAGCCCGTTGCCAAGTAGCAGCTAATTCCAACCACTGAGTTGAGGTGATAGCTGTTCTACTAGCAACACTAGCCCGGTTAGCCAGTCGTACAGAAGCAGCAAATGGATCATCAGATAGTGTTAAAAGACTTTGGCTAGACGATCTTTGATTTGCTGTTTGCGAAGATTGAGAACCTGTGAATATTAACAAACTTTTTAGTGTATTACCTAAGCGAAAATCCAACCAAGCCAGTAAAATTAGTGAACATAAACCAGAAACTGCTATTACCCCAGTGTTGACTGAAATTTTCCCTTGATCCCGATTCTTGAGTAAAGATTGCGGTTGAGCTAAAATAGGTTTTCTGGATTTGGCATCAGTTTCCCTTAGATCTCGAATTAGCCGCTTCCAGAAATTTGGTTGGGACAATATAACTTCCTGTGACCATAGAAATTGATGATCGGCATCACGGTGAATTTCCTTTAACCATAGTAATTGTTCTTCTCGTACAATTCGACTATTGATATAGACTCGACGAATGTGACGCGGTGCAATTGACTCCAAAATTTGTTGGATTTTTGGAACCAAGGTACATTGCTCAAGTTGCTCCACCGTAGCCGCTTCACACAAAATTTGCAACACACCAGCCGCGAAAATCGCCCTAGTTCTCACACCAGATATAATTAGCCTTTCATTCAAGACTTGAATAATCGCTGCAACGCTTCCTTGGTGAGCTTGCCAAGCGATATCATTTATCCGATCTACCATTTGATATTTAGTGATAGTTCTCACACCCTGACCTGTGAAATAACATAACCCAAGTTGCTAGTTATGTAAATTTAGGCTGGTGATTGGTAATTGGTAGAAATTCTTACCTCTTGCCCTTGCCCCTTGCCTTTTTTCTCAACCAGCAACTTACGTTAATATACATTTAATTTGCATAGATCAATTATATGGAAGTCTTGTAGAATACGCATCTTCACCACTCTAATTCCCCAATGAACCTGAATTGTTAATTTGGGCAACCCTATATTCTGTTTGCTCAAGTGCGAATTGCCACACTTGATATCCGGCTGGAGATAAATGCAATCCGTCTGTACTTAATTCAGGAAGCAAGTTGCCATCAACATCCGTAAACAAATGGTGAATATTCAGATAATTAACTCCTTGCTGTTTGGCAATTACAGCTAGTTGGGCGTTAATGTAACGAATCCGACTGTTAGCAATTTTCCCAGATCGCACAGGTAAAATAGATTGCATAATAATCTGACTTGTGGGATGACTCTGACGTAAACTGTGGATAATTCGCTGGGAATTGAGCAAAATTGACTTGTTACTAGCACCCTTACGTAAATCGTTAATCCCAATCATTAAGTAAATCACATCTGGTCTGGTTGTGGAAAATGCCGACAATCTTTGAAAAACACCCTGGGAAGTATCTCCAGATATGCCCTGATTTAGCCATAATTTACCCACAGGCAGGTTTTCTTTCGGAAACCACAAACTCAAAGAATCACCTACCAAGATACTCAAACGATTTGTACCTTGACCTTGACTAATGGCCTTAGCTTCCATGGTTAATAAGCTTTTCCAGTCTTGATAAGTTGGTTTAGATGTTTTGTCTAACTGCCAGGATGATTCTAAATTGTCATCATTATCCGTGCGCGTATAAATTTGACCAATTCTCAGTGAGGCTAGTCTTTGCTGGTAAAGTTTACGACCAGAGATATGTGGCTTTGTTTTACTTTTTTGGCTATTAAAGTTGAATGATGATTTAACTGGATTTAATAACCTATATTGTCTAAATTTTGACGACTTTTTATGAGGCGAAAAAGTTTGTTTGCTAAATTCTGGTAATGATGTATTAATCCCGGAGATACTTTTTCCACCTGCTGAAGAAGGTTCAGTTTGACTGCTAAATTCAGGTACAGCAATTTCCCGGAGGGAGATTTTTCTGCTGTTGTCAGACTGGAAACCCGGCGCTAAATCCAACAAAGATGGAGAATTTTTCCCAGGATTAGGTATCTGTGGAAGCACTGGTGTTGGTATTACTAATCCTGTTAATAAGCTTGCGGCCAAGAGATAAGATCCACTCATAGTTGTTTTCTTCCTTGTAGGTATTCACTACTTTTTCTTATGACGGCCTTAGTTAGGTGAATTCAGGAAGATTTCGAGCATTGTACTATTTGACGATATTTAGCGTTATTCAGCAATGTCATGGACTTAGATTAACCTGGCTATCAGCTATACCCCAATGTCAGCATTAAAAAATACCCAGTTTTTAGAGTCGGGAGTCTGAAATCTTGACTACATAATCTTTCCTGCCTTTTGTCTGTTCATCTTTCACCATTGTTTTCACATGAATTTTAGTCAAAACCACAATCTCATACTTTTGATAGATGACAATTATGAGTTGTTTGTGCTGTTTATTTTTAATAAAAATTAATAAATTATTTTTTATGTATAAATACATATCAATAAAAATTTCTAAGAAAAGCTAAAAGGTGTAATTTACAAGGGTTACATGACATATTATTTATATATATTTATATATAATTTATACTTTAGTTATTTTAAGTAAAAATATTTAACTTTTTTGTGTTATGCAAAAAACATAGTTTTGTATGGCAAAATAAGTAAATCGTGGAAATGCTTGCTATAGAATGGTTATACCCGTCGTCAAAAAGTTATATTTGCAGAATTACCGGGTCTGCTTGCCACTTATAGTCTGGATTAGATATATGAACATCTATCAAAACAAAAGCATATCAGTTCTAGAGGTGTAGAATAACTGCGCGAAAAGTGCTAGGATGTATGCGAAGTTATTAATGTTTCCTTTTATTCCGTGGCTAGAGCTAGTACAGCAATCGGTGTTAGTCCCATCATTAAGGAGATTGTGCAAAAACAGGCACATTCAACTCGCTTAACCTTGAAAGAGGTTATTCTCATGGGAATGTTGGCAATTGATAAGTTAGACGCCCAACAGCGTCAAGAGTTAGCAGATCAAGTTCATCAAATGCAGGTTAATGGTGAAATCTAAAACTGCTGGTCAGAGTCTATAATTCCAAGTCTCAAGCCTCCAGTTCATAATCTAGAATTAATGGCAAGAGTAGCAGTACAATAAACCACGTCTCTACTCTTGACCGGAATAATAGCAAACTCCCATTAAGTAATTCTCATTTACAGGATATTTGATTCAAATGGGGTACAAACCGGAATAATCAAACTCCTGTGGTGCGGGCATCTTGCCCGCTAAATATGTATCTCATCTTCTCGAAAACTGCTGTATTTGAAAACCTAACCAGCGGTATTGCTAATCTTTAGCAATCACCTCCGCTGTGTTTAAAAAAGTGAAGATATCTAGTTTTAGATATTCTTCATCTGTCACAAATTTAATCAACCTTAAACATTTTCCGGTGTTATGCTGGAAAATATTAAAAAAAATAACTTAAAAAAATAACTTAAAAAAATAACTTAAAAAATAACTTAAAAAAATAACTTAAAAAAATAAAAATTCAAAATAATGCCATTACCGCAGCCGGAGAACCAGAACCTCCTCTTAATCTAAGAATACCAATGATTAAGGTAATATCTTGAGGTGGTAACTGATCTAAATTCGTAAGATTTTCCAGGACAATTAGCGATCGCTCTAACAGCAAACGATTTATAGTAAAACTGGTATCCTGCCCAGAGTCTACACCGTGAGTATCAATACCGACTCCAGCTATTTTTCTATGTTTAATTAAAAACTCAGTTGCCTGATAGCTAAAACCGGGAAAGTGCATTTTTCCGGCTGTGTCCTGTCCAAAGAACGCCTGGTGATTTAACCATTTTTCTTGCCAACCAGTATATAGTATTACTAAACTACCCACAGGAATTTCCCCAAACTCATTTTCCCAAGTTTGGATGTCACCAATTGTCAAAACATAATCGGAATTGACTGCGGCTTGTCTGCAAATATTAATAACTATAGCAGGTAATATTAATGATGCTGCTGGGTATTTGTCAACACTTGCACCATTACCATCAAAACTATTGGGGGCATTAATATGAGTGGCGCTATGTTCTCCTAAAGAAAAGCGTCGCAGGTAATAACCATCGTTTTCAATTTCTGCAACACTGGTAAATTCTACCGGAGGATCACCTGTCCATTTGGGTATATCTGTATCAATTAGATGACTGAGATGGATAACACGAGAGTAATTTATATTACTTGATTGTCGGGGATTTTGGATAGTCACAGGATTTATTCGTAAGTTGAGGAAATTTTAACAAATAATTCCCAAAATACACACATTAATAGGATATCAGGTATTTGATTTTACCAATTTTGGGGAAGGGGAAAGTGTAAAGTTTTATCAAATATCACGTAAATTATCTTGATTGAATTGGGGGAATAAAAGAACGGATACTTCAAAACCATCCTATACCTTATCTGCAAAAAAGTATGAGCAAAGTTACCTCAAAAAAATACAGATCATGGAAACATATTCCTTTAGCATTACAGATTGTAATTTCTATCGTCTTTGCAGTTAGCCTGGGGACTTTGCTAAGTGGTCAAGCAGCAAATAATCCTGATTTAATCAATCATCTAGCTACTCCCTGTAACTTAATACTCAAGGCTCTGCGGGCATTAGCAACACCACTAATTATGTTGGCGGTACTTCACTCATTTCTAACTGCTGATATTCCAGGTAAATCTGGTCGCCGTTTAGCAACACTGCTAATCACTAATACAACTGTAGCCATTTTTATTGGTCTTTTTGTCGCTAATGTGTTAAAACCCGGTTCATGGGGTTCTCTTGCTGCTCCATTAAGCACTGAAGCACCAAGTAAAACCCTTGATCCTTGGGGACTGATACAAGAGATTGTACCTGATTCGATCCTCAAACCTTTAGTTGATAACAACGTCATTCAACTGATTTTTATGGCTTTGGCATTTGGGGTAGTTCTGCGGGCTTTGAAAGCACAACAAATATCTGAAGATAAAACAGATTACCAAGCTATTGAGAGAGTAATTACGATTTTGTTTGAAGCTGTGATCCGTATTCTGCACTGGATTATCGCTTTAGTGCCGTTAGCAGTTTTTGGAATAGTTGCTAAAACCGTTGCCCTTCAGGGTTTTGCACCATTTAAAGCTTTGGGTGCGTTTATTGTATCCGTACTATTAGCTTTGTGTTTGCAAGCCTGTTATTACTTGCTGCGGGTAAAATTTGGTTCTTGGGTGAAGCCAACTCACTTTTTACGTGGGGGTTCAGAAGCTTTGTTAACAGCCTTTTCTACCGCTTCTTCCACAGCAACAACACCAATTACTTTTGAGGCTTTGTTGGAAAAAATTGGTTTACGAGAATCTTCTGCTTCTTTAGGGGCGTTAGTCGGTAGTAATTTTAATAATGATGGTACTGCTCTATATGAGGCTATGTCAGCATTATTTATTGCCCAAGTGTTGGGTTTACATCTGTCTTTGCCACAACAGTTAATTGTTGTACTGACATCTATTTTTGCTTCTGTCGGTGCAGCAGGTATCCCAGAAGCTGGTTTGGTGACAATGACCCTGGTATTTACTTCCGTTGGTTTACCTACTCAATATATCGCTTTGTTGGTGACAGTGGACTGGTTTCTTGATCGTTGTCGCACTGCTATTAATGTTATGGGTGATATGACTGTTAGCTGTTTACTTGATGGTAAACAGCGTCGGGTTGAGTGATTCAATAATTTCCTAATTGATTCGGTTTTATCTAAGTTTAACTCGCACTTTTCCTTAAACTCTTATTTATAGCTGTTTATTTCTAAAAATGGCTATAAATGATTAAAATTGCTAGATAATGGTTGACATATAAACACTAAATTCTTAATTAATTACACCAATGTATAACAAAGAACCTTGGCTTGCAGTCAATTTATCCAAAATATTCCCTGGACTAGGACAAATATATTCTGGAAAGAAACAAAAAGGATATTTGCTGATATTTTTAACCATTACTTTAAATATAGTTGCTTTTTGGTTTATCTTCAGTCCTGATGGAGATATATTAGTTGGGATTGGGTGTTTAATTGGTAATTTAATTTTTTCATTCTGGAATCTTTTTGATGCTTATGCAAGTGCTAAAAGTAATAACAGCCAAGAATTTGAGGAATTACGGAAACAGAATAAAGACCCTTGGTTGGGGATGTTTCTTTCACAGCTATTTTTAGGAGTTGGTAACTTTTACATTGGTAAATGGTTGTTTGGTATTTTAGCTGTTATTATTATCTTGATTTTCTCAAAGATTTTTCCTGTAGTTTTGCCAGTTATTTATGGGTATATTGGTTATTTCACATATACCTTATCACCAGTTCAGCGAGAAAATTCCAAAAAACTAGCATTTATTGTTTCCCTACTATTTGCAATATCCGGTTTATTCCCGACTGGACTTGGGTTTGCTATAAGAAACTATGGAGTTGAATCCCGCTGGATGCCTTCAGGTTCTATGGAACCCACATTACATGGGACTATAAATAAGTGGGAAGCAGATAGGATTTTTATTGATAAATTTAGCTATCGGTTTCAACTCCCTCAACGTGGCGATATTGTAGTATTTTTGCTTACTGAAGAAACACTACAACTCAGATCTAAAG
The DNA here is from genome assembly GCF_005402965.1 of Dolichospermum planctonicum. Taxonomy (GTDB): domain Bacteria; phylum Cyanobacteriota; class Cyanobacteriia; order Cyanobacteriales; family Nostocaceae; genus Dolichospermum; species Dolichospermum planctonicum. The sequence goes on along the minus strand of NZ_BJCF01000004.1, from coordinate 122,964 downwards.
ATGCCTATATTAAAAGAATAATTGGACTACCTGGTGAGAAAGTAGAACTCAGAGATGGAAGAGTTTTTATTAACAATAAACCATTAGCAGAAGATAAATATCTCGTTTCAAAACAACGAACTGAAATTGATGCTTGCATATCATTATATGGGCAACCTTATCTATCAAAACCTGTCACTATACCACCAGATTCATATTTAATGTTAAGGGATAATCGTAGTAGCAGTTATGATGGGCGTTGTTGGGGAGTTGTACCTCGGAATATGATCATTGGTAAAGCATACAAAATATTTTTCCCTCTCAACCGGATGAGAAAGATTGAATAGTTTTTATGATTCTAAAATCCCACGCCAAAAGACGTGGGAAAAATCAAAATCTGTGTTTATCTCTATCTCATATTCTGCTTTTTCTCAGCTTTAGGATCACGATTAGCCACAGCAGCTAATTCCGCATCCATTAAGGTTTTTCCTGTTGCTGCTAGGTAAACATCATCTAAACTCGGACGAGATTGGGCGATACCAAAAATTGGTAATTTGGCATGATTTAACACCTGTTGAATCGTGATTAAAACGTCATTTTGCGGTGTAACTACCAAATTTAGGGAGTTACCCTGGGCGCTATTGATGATAATTTCTTGCACAAAAGGTAAAGCTGCTAACAGGTTTTTGGCGGTTTCGGCCTCTTCTGGAGGTGAAAATTCGCGGATTCTTAAAGTGATGCGATCGCCACCTACCTGATCTTTTAACTGAGAAGGTGTACCATTAGCAATAACCAAACCTCTATCAATAATTGCCACTCTATCAGCTAAAGCGTCAACTTCTTCTAAATAATGGCTGGTAATTACCACAGTAGTTCCCCCAGCCCGCAATTGACGCAAGAAATCCCAGACTACAACCCGGCTTTCAATATCTAACCCTACCGTTGGTTCATCTAATACTAAAACATCGGGTGCATGGAGTAAACCCGCAGCCAAATCTAACCGCTTGCGTAAACCACCGGAATAAGTGCCAGTTTTTTTATCTGCGTATTCTTGTAAACCCAGTAAATCGAGAATAGTGTTAATTCGCTCTTTGATCACTTTACCAGGAAGATGATAAAGGGCGGCTTGTAACTGTAGTAACTCCCGGCCAGTCAGGACTTTATCTAAAGCTACTTCCTGGGCTACATAACCCAGCCTTTGACGGGCTAATTTGGGGTGATCTAGTACCGAAATGCCTGAAACTTCAATTTTGCCCGTATCAGGGGTTGTTAGCGTACACAAAGCCCGGAGAGTGGTCGTTTTCCCCGCCCCGTTTGGTCCTAGCAGTCCAAATATTTCTCCTGGTTGCACTTGAAAAGAGACATCCTGGACTGCGACCACATTACCGTAGCTTTTTTTGAGATTTTCGATGAAAACGGCGGCAGCCATGACAGCTATAATCCTTAACTATACAATTCGCAACAATCTATTTTCTATTGTACAAGTTGAGCGATCAAAGATCCCCGACTTCTTAAAGAAGTCGGGGATGTCAATGGAAGTTAGTCGGAAATACCTGCATCTCGAAGGCGTTTTTCTAACTCTTCCAAGCGTTTTAAGGCAGTTTCTTTTGCAAGTCGTTCTTGATTCGCTTCTTGTTGGGCAGTTTCCTTAGCAAGTCGTTCTTGTTCCTTAGCAAGTCGTTCTTGCTGCACTAACTCAGAACCCCAAAGTAGCAAATTACCATCTTGATTCCACCAACGTAACCAGTAACCTTGACGGTTTTCGCGTTTTCCTGGCCAAACACCAATAAATAATTCCATTTCAGTTAACCAGTAACGGTTATTTTCATCTGGAGATTGTAATTTATAGTGTCCATTTTCATACAAGTGATATATTTCTAATTCACCGATATCTGGTTGAAAAATGATGTAGTTAGGAACTTGTAAAACTTGTTCATAATAAAACCATTTTCCGGGGGGATAAGTGTGTTTATTAGAATATTCACTACCATCGCTATCGGAAAGAAATTCTATGACCACCGCAGGAATTTGTCCCTGTTTATGGGGGGTGTAACTGCGTTGGATTTGTTCTCTAGACACTGTAATTTATGGCACGTAAGCCCAGTCAGGGGCTTTGATGACAAATTTACCATTTACCGTGGCACAGATGCCGTAATTGGTGGTAGCGATCGCTGTTTCTGGAAGTTTACCAGCCAGTTCTAGGCTTTCCGTGAGTGCTGCTGCTAGACTGGCTTGATTGACATTATCCACAGGTTCATCGTCTAAAACGAAGTCTTCGGGTAAGAGTTCCCAAGTGATTTTGGTGGTCGAAGCACTTACAACCATAGGAAACACAAATAAGGGATTAAATTCTAGTATAGCTTGTGATGGATATGACAATTATAAAATTCCTCCCATAGCTGGTAAAGAATTTTGGGATATGATTCATCTTGAATATGATCATGAATTTGCTGAGTTATTTGCAAAGTAAATTCTCTAGAGAAAATAGAGAGAGTTGTTCAGTAACTTCTTTCCCTTTTGGTTGATTTCCCTGCATTAAATAAATCAGATATTCACCCAGTTCTTTAGCAAGCAATACCGGAACTGCATTACCAATTTGTTTGTATTTAGAACTTATCGAACCATGAAAAATCCAATCATCAGGAAAAGTTTGAATTTTCGCAGACTCGCGCACGGTTAAAGGACGAATTTCTACAGGGTGACACATATCTGTAGCTTTTTGTTGGGGACTGGTTGTGATAGTTGGTGAAGGTTTATCCCAAGATAATCTTCTATAAAAACCGACTTTTCCCCCACCGGAATTATAAGCACCTCCCATTGCTTCCTTCTGTAATTCTTCTGGTAAATTTTTCCAATTTTCTCCTGCTGCTAATAATCTTAAAAACTTGAGCCGATTTTCTGAATAACTAATAAATTCTGGTTCAATATCTACAAAATCTGTTAACGCATCTTTTAAAGTTCTCCACTTTGGTAAAATTTTCCCATCTTTACTATATTTAGCTAGAGGAAATGCAGCAGTTTCACCATCTCTAGAACCAATAAAAAATACACGGGATCTATTTTGGGGAACACCATAATCTGCGGCTTCTAATAGGTTATAAACTACGTTATAGCCTAATTGCTTCATTTCTGCTAAAACAACTTTCAAAGCTGCACCATTTATTTCATCAAGTTCTAAAGCTGGGTAATCTTTTCCTCTTTGATTAATAGGACGATGACGCAAAGAAGCAGAAAGTAATCCTCTGACATTTTCCATTAAGAAAAATCGCGGCTGGACTTCTTTGACAATGCGAATAAAATCCATAAATAAACTCCCCCGTGGGTCCATAACTGAACCCCGTTTTCCTGCGGTGCTAAAAGGCTGACAAGGAGGACCACCGGTGACTAAATCTATTTCTCCTGGAAGTAAAGCACGACCTAAATTTAAAACTCTTCCTCCCTCTTCTAATAATTCTTGGGAAGTAACTTTTTCTAATTCTCTGGGAATAGCACTTTCTTGGAGATGAGGTTTATTAAGAGCAATTGTTTTAACTGTATCTTTATCTTTTTCAACTACACTAACAGTATAAAATCCTGCTTGTTCTAGTCCTAAATCTAAGCCATAAGCACCTGTGAATAAGGAAATGCAAATAGGTTGATTATTGATCATGTTGGTAATTTTTATTTTATCAATATTATAAATAGCATTTTTAGAGAATCTGGTGAATGATAAAGCTGACTTTGCTTTTAAAACAACTTTAGCTGCTCGTAATTTTGCGCGTTTTATTAGAGAATGTAAAAACCAAGATTATATAATAAATTTGATATACTTTTGGCTGGAAAGTCCAGAACTAGCAATAACGAGAGTCCGCAGACGGGTAGCAAGTGGAGGTCATAATATTCCCGAAGATATCATCCGCAGACGCTATGAACGGGGACGCAGAAATCTAACTGACCTTTATTTACCTTTGTGTAATACTTGGATAGTATATAATAACTCTGGGGATGAACCTCAATTACTTGCTGAAACAGGTATAAATCAGGAAGTGATAATTTATGAATACAGAATCTGGAATCAAATTAGAGCAAGATAATAAATCTCATATTCCCGTTACATAGTTACATCAAAAAATAGATGCTGGTGTGAAATTTGCTATTGCGAATGCTATAGAAAGACATCGCAGGTTAAGAGAATCTATTAGTATTTTGCGAGATGGTAAAGTTGTGACTTTGACAGCAGATGAAATACCACCTCGTGATATTCAGAATATTGTATAAGTACCTGTCAATAGGGTAATCTATAAAAATATCTACAAGGGGAGCATAACGGTAATGAACAATAAAACATCAAAACAAAGAGATTTTACTAAATGGCTTAGACAAATTAGAAAGCAGGCTTATGTTAAAGAGTGTTTTCATAAAGATATAGAACTCGTATTTGATTTTTGAAAAAATTAGGTATTGTAGGGTGCTTTACTACTGCATAAATTCTATCAATAAACAGATTTGTAATATCTGACGCACCCTAGGTATCTTTTTATAAATCAAATATTATTCCTATATACGAATACCTAATTTTTATAATTTTACTTTGTCAAATAAGCTCATGGTAGGCACTTTAGTTAAAGTACCCACTACGAACTAAAAATCAATTCTAGTATTTTCGATCCTGATAAAAATATGCTACATTAAATGTAAATAGTAAAATACTAATCCTATATAAACAAAATGCAAACTAATAAATATCCCTTTGCTCAAGAATTGATTACTGATATTGAAGGTAATATCAGAAAAGTAGTCATTGATTTTCACGACTATCTAAGGTTGCTAGAAGCTATAGAAGATGAAGGACTTATTCTAGCCATGAAAGAAGTAGAAAATGAGACACCATTAGATTTAAATGAAGCTTTAGCGGAATTAGAAGAAGAGTGAATACCCAGTATCTACCAAGTTTTATTAAAGATTTGAAAGCACTCAAAAGTACACCTTACTATGAGTCTATTAAGAAATTTGCTTTTGAAGAAATAATCGAAATATCAAATTTTGCATAAATCACAAATATCAAAAAACTTCAGGGATATGATAATGCTTATCGGATTCGTATAGGTGATTATCGTCTTGGTATTATTTTCGATGGTGAAACATTAATTTTTGAAAGAGTTTTACACCGAAAAGAAATTTATCGCTATTTCCCCAAATAGATAATTTCACAATAATCATACAAATACATGAGTAAGGGTTTAGCAATGCTAAACCCCTACATAATTTATTGATTTTTCGTTACTAAAATACCTACTGCCAAACGTAGATAAGCAGAAACAAAATAATCCAGATAACATCAACAAAGTGCCAAAATAAAGAAGTGGCATTGATGCCAAAATGGCCATTATCAAAATTACCAGGAATAAAAGAACGCAATAAGACAATTAACTGTAACAGAATACCCGTAAAAACGTGCAAACCGTGAAAACCAGTTAACAGATAAAACATTCCTCCAAACGTACCAGAAGTAAAACCAAACTCCAGTTGACTCCATTCCACAGCTTGACCATAGAGGAAATAACCACCCATAGCCATTGTCAAAAATAACAACAGCCGATAACTCGTTAAATCATGTCTTTCCAGAGCTTTTTCTGCAAAATAAATCACAAAACTACTAGCAACTAAAACAACAGTATTAATGCTAGGTTCTTTTATTTCCAAACCAGAAACACCAGCCGGCAACCAATTAACAGTAGAAGTTTTGTAGATAATATAGCCAGCAAAGAAACTCAAGAAAATGACGCTTTCAGATAACAGAAAAACAATAAAACCAAACATCTTACTGCCTTCTTCATCATGTCCATGCTCATGACTAACATGATCTAAATCATCAGGAGAAACAGAAACATCCATTGTTAAAAAACTCCAAAAACAGGAAAATAGTAATTAGGAAAAAAGTAATGAGAAAAACTATAGCGATTCTAAACCAGACGGGAAAAACTCTCTTCCTCCGTGTTCTCTGTGCCTGGAGTGGTTCGTTAAAAAAAATCCTGAACACACATCAAATAGAATCGCTATATTACCCATTACTCATGTTCAGCAGATGCAATTAAATCCTCAGACTTACCATAACCATAAGGTTCGCAAGTAATCACCGGAATTTCCTCAAAATTTTCAACAGGAGGAGGAGAAGAAACAGTCCATTCCAAACCAATAGCCCGCCAAGGATTAGCAGGAGCTTTTTCTCCGTCTATCCAAGAAATCAACATATTGAAAATGAAAGGAAGAGTAGACATTCCTAACAAAAAAGAACCCAAACTAGCAACAATATTCCAACCAATTAATTCAGGTGCATAGGAAGCAGCGCGGCGTAACATTCCTTGTAAACCTAATGGGTGCATAGGTAAGAAATTCAAATTTGTGCCGATAAATGCTAACCAAAAATGGATTTTACCCCAACCTTCGTGGAACATTCTGCCCGTCATTTTAGGAAACCAATGATAGATAGCGGCATACATTCCCATAGTTACAGTTCCATAGAGAACATAATGGAAATGGCCGACAACAAAATAGGTATTATTAACATGAACATCTACAGGAACAGAAGAAAGCATAATTCCCGTAATGCCAGCAAACACAAACATTACCAAACCACCCAAAGCAAATAACATGGGTGTAGTCAGGCGAATTTTACCACCCCAAATAGTTGCCACCCAAGCAAATACCTTAATCCCTGTGGGAATAGATACAAACATGGTTGTCACCATGAAAAACAACCGTAGCCAAGCAGGAGTACCACTGACATACATATGGTGTACCCAAACAATGCCGCTAACTACAGCAATTAACATGGAAGAAATAGCAACGACTTTATAACCGAATAAAGGTTTGCGGGAATAAACCGGGAAGATTTCCGAGAAAATGCCGAAAATAGGCAAAATGATCACATAAACTGCGGGGTGAGAATAGAACCAGAAATAATGCTGGAACATCACCGGGTTTCCGCCTTTGGTGGGGTCGAAAAAGGCAGTTCCTACTGTAATATCAAGAAGTAACATTACAGCCCCTGCGGTTAAAGCTGGGAGTCCAAATAATTGGATAATTTGGGCGCTAAATACTGCCCACACAAAGAGAGGCATTCTAAAATAACCCATTCCCGGCGATCGCATTTTCACAATAGTAGTGACAAAATTTACCGCACCCATAATCGAAGAGACACCGGAAATAGCCACCGCTAATAACCAGAGAACTTGACCGTTAATCAGGTTTCCCGTGGGGTTTTGGGTACTGACGGGGGGATATGCCCACCACCCAGATTGAGCCGGTCCACCGGGGACAAAGAAGCTGGCCATGAGGAGAATACCCACCACCGGCACCATCCAAAAAGCGACAGCGTTGAGACGGGGAAAAGCCATATCTCGCGCCCCAATCATCAGGGGAACAAGGTAGTTAGCCATACCAACAAGGGAGGGGAATGTCCAGAGAAACAGCATCACTGTTCCGTGCATGGTAAACATTCCGTTGTATACTGTGCGGTCTATCAAATCAGCTTCTGGGGTAATCAGTTCTCCGCGCAAAATCATAGCGAAGATACCACCAACCAGGAAGAAAATAAAAGAGGTAACGAGGTATTGAATACCGATAACCTTATGGTCTGTACTGAAACTGAAGTAGGTTCTCCAGGTTTGGGGCGGTTCGTGGTGATGTGATTCACCAGTGATATCAATGGGGATGTTAGTCATTCGATTTTAGATTTTAGATTTTAGATTGCCAATTTTTAGATTTTTGATGACCAAATCTAAAAGCAAAAGGTTAGTTAACCAGAGAAATTGACCAAAGGGGGTGTAGCGGGTTTAACAGTTTTCCAACCGCTATTAATCCCGTTTTCGAGTTTTTGAGCGTATTCAGAAGCCGCTTGGTTAGGTGCTGGAGTGAGTTCTTGACTTGCAGCTTTGCTTAACCACTGCTGATATTGACTAGGTGATTCCACAATTACTTTTGCCCGCATAGTAGCAAAATATGTACCGCTATATTGGGAATCAGTTAAATCATAAGCACCGGGGCGAATAGGAGTAAATTCAAAGTCCAGATCATGACCAGGAATAATGTCTTGTTTAAGACGGAAAGCAGGTATATAAAAGCCGTGAAGTACATCTTCCGAATGTAGATTAAGACGGACACGACTATCCTGGGGTAAATGCAATTCTGTACTGGTAACGTTCTGTTCTGGATAATGAAACACCCAAGCCCATTGTTTAGCCGATACATCAATATGTTCTACATCTTCGACTATGGCTGCTGGATCTTTATCTTCCACAACAGCAACGGACTCCATCTTCATGGGATTATGTAGATGTATCTGGTGAGATGGTCCCTGGATACCCATTTGTTCGTAAACTTGGTAACTATAACCAGCAATCCATAATACCAACATAATCGGGATTGCCGTCCAAACTACCTCCAAAGTTATATTACCTTCAATGTGGGGACCATCACTAAAATCCGTCGGTCTGGCACGATGAAAAGTGATGGAATAGAGAAGAGTAGCAGTTACTCCCAGGAAAATTAAAGCTCCTAATGTTACCAAAAAGCTAAATAAATCATCAATAAGATGAGATTCAGCAGCCCCTTGGGGAGGAAGCCAATAATAAGCCTGTTTACCAATCCATAGACTAGTAAAAGTTACGGCAACTGCCCCAGTAGCTAGGGTCAAAAAGTTGAGAATTTGCCGAATTTTCATAATAGTCAGTTGTCAGTTGTTAGTTGTCAGTTAGTTTTTAATGACCCATTACCAATTACCAATTACCCATTACCCATTACCTATTTACCCATTACCTATTTACCCAATATTTGATTAATGTCTTGTCCGGCTCGCAGTAATTTATCGGCTGTGTTGTGAACACCAAAATCTGCTGCTAAGTGCGCTCCTAATGTGCCGTGAACATACATCAGCAACATAATAATTACACCGACAACGAGATAAGAAATTTGTACTTCTCGCTCTTCATATTTGCCGATAACATAACGTTGCCAACCTCGCCAAAAAGTCATACCAACAATCATTGCTAATAGCAATACACCACCGACACCATGCCACATCATTGTGGGCATTGCTAACATTCCCCAAGGACTTTTAATATCTGCTGGTGGGGCAGCCAATAACATTTCATAAAAACCCGCACCAACCGTAAAGAATGTAATTACAGCAGCGGCAAAAACGTTATACCAACCCACATCAAATAATTGAGAACGCTCAACTTTAATTCCCAAAAATCTGAATAGCCATTTTTCCACAGGGAAGAATACACCCAAAAGATCAAAAATGATGGCAATGATGAATAAACCTAATGTTAGATGTACTAAATTAGGATGAACAGGAATGGCATAAGGTAAACCATTTGCACCCATTTGATGACTAATTTGATCTAATAATTCTGAATTCATGGCAATATTCCATCCTTGACCGCGTCCACAACAGGTACAGTATGTAAGCCATACACCCATACAAGTTCATCACCAAGATACACTTGAAAACCGACAATTAATGTTAATAAAATGCCCACAGCTAGATAATGAAAAGGCAGTTTATTCGGGTTTTGACTCCGCAAAACATAACGCCAAGCTGTAATGGCCGTAATGATTCCAGAAAGTGACCAACCAATAAGAGTATGAACATTTAAAACTGATTTAGCCAGTTCATAAGGTTTAGCTAAACCCGCCTCAAATTGACCAAAAATAATCGCTACAAAAATCGCCACTGTAGCAATACACATATTCCACCAACTCACTTCAAACAAGCGAGTTCTACCAGTTAAATACCCAGCGACATCACAGAAAACAGAAAATAGAACCATCGCAATTACAAAGTGAACCACGATAGGATGTAAAGGATCTGGATATGGTAAATTATGCTCATTCAATGAAGTGAAAAAATCCAGCATTACAATCTCCTAGACTTATTTACTACTCTATCCAGCCAAACATAAATATGATAAATTTGCTGCGAGTTCAGTCATTTACTCCCCTGAAAAATAGGGAAAATATGTCAAACAACAGTAATTATGGATGTAGCTAAACTAAATCACTGTTAGAAATTGAACTTACTAAACCCAATATTTGGGTTAAGTAAATTTTTGTGAATTGTCAGAAAAACTAAAAGTAAAACTTCTAGAATTAATGAGAGAGCCAGCAACAGATTTTAGTCATTGCCGTATTACAATATTTTTAAATCAAAACCAACTATTTTTATGTTTATTGATGTACAATAAAAAATTATCACTTTGTAATTTAAACAACCGAAATATATAGTTTTTATAGTAAGTATAATTAAAACAAAGCTAGATAGAATAAGATTTTCAGAATAATTAACCGCAGATGAGGACAGATAAAGACAGATGAAGACAGATGAAGACAAATAATAAAGACAGATGAGGACAGATAATTAAGACAGATAAAGACAGATGAAGACAGATGAGGACAGATGAACTTCATGATGCTGTGCGCCCTCGCATCTTTGCGCGAAACTAAAAATATGGTTCATTTAGCCAAAAATTGTCCCAACCTAACCCCCAAATCCCTAATTAACCTTCATAGGGGTTGTCTAGCTTATCTACAGACACATTAACCGATAATGGTAAACGACCGGGATTTAAACGCGGTTCGGCCGCATAACCGACCGGTACTAAAACAGCAATGGCTATGTCTGGGTTATTCTCAGCACCAATTATAGCTTTGACCTGTTCTTCAATCCAACCATTCATAAAGCAGGTAGATAAACCCAGGCTTTCTGCGGCTAAGACTAAGTTTGTAGCAGCTATCATGGCATCTTTAATGGCGTATTCCCGGCGCTTGTCTCCTAACCCTGCTTGAAATTGGGGAATTGCATTTCTAAAATAATTCACCGTTCCCTCATTCCAGGCTCCTGTGGCTAACCCTTGTTCTAAAATCGGTGTTAAGTCCTTTTCTCCCGCAGCAGTGTCAGCAGCGAAAACAAAGGTAACGGGCGCTTGGATAATTTGCTTTTGATTCCAGGAAGCCGCGCATAATGCTTGTTTTTGCGTTTCCTCTTGAACTAATACTATTCTCCAAGATTGAACATTAAAACTACTGGGTGCGGCTACGGTTAATTCTACTAGTTGTTTGAGTAAGTCGGGGGAAATAGAATCTGGTTTGAAGGTTTTGATGGAACGGCGTTGTACTATGGCGCTAGGTACGTCTAATGCTTGGGTCTGGGTGCTGGAACTCACGGTATTCTCCTCTGTTTTGTCCTATTTAGGGTAACGCTTTTTTGTCCGCTGTTCAATTAACCTGTGGTTCGTTATTTGTTGATGGAATTACAGGGTATTTTTGATCACGCACAGACCCAGAGACGCGAGAAAGTAAATGCGAGGTTTTTATCTCTAATATCCCTGTTTTTTTAATTACTTCTCTCTGGTAATATACTTATCTAAGGTAGCAGCTAAAGTGGTTTTGGGAACAGCACCAACAACAGTATTAATTTGTCTTCCTCCTTTAAATACCATCAAGGTGGGAATGGTACGAATCCCGTAATGACTAGCAATAGTGGGATTTTGATCTGTATTGACTTTAACAACTTTCAATTGTCCTTCGTATTCTGTGGCTACTTCTTCGACTACAGGAGATAACATTTTACACGGACCACACCAGGGGGCCCAAAAGTCAACTAAAACGGGCGTTTCGTTTTCTAATACTTCTTGTTTAAATGTGGCTTCTGTTACATTCGTAATTGATGACATAAATCCTCTCTTTAGATTTAAGTTAGTAATTCGATAATATCTAATAAATAGGTGAGGAAATATGTCGCTAAGTTTAAATTTACTAAGTTTAAATTTGCTAAGTTTTTTATTATCTCTGTAGGTTGGGTTGAACGACAGTTAAACCCAACATTGATGAATTATACTTTTTGATTTTTAATTCTGTTCTACGGGACTAGAATTTTGATCAGCGCCACAATGATAACAATAAGGTAATCCTCTATAGGTCAAATTATGGCAATTATGGCATTCAATATATTGATCATAACCACAGTGGGGACAGTAACTATCTCGTGGACGAATTTTTTTGGCACAGCGAATACACCTTGATTCTTGAATTCTTTTAGTGGCCTGAATTTTGGTATTAAATACAACGGTTTGGAAAAATTTAATGATCCCAAAACCAAGTACAGGAATTACCAAAATATAAAGGTAACGCAGGAGGAAGATTAACCCTGCAAACAGACGATTAATGAGATTAGATAAATATTGAAATATGACACCAATTTGCAGAAATTCAAATATTTTTAGAACTAGAGGAATGAGAAATATAACTAGCAAATGCCAGCTTATGAGGCTTATTAATCCATATCCTTGGCGTTGACTCAAGTTATTAACCAATAATGCAACCAAAATCAAGGGCAGTAGGAAGATGGACTGAAATAGAAATTGAATGCTAGAATACCAAAATGATGCGTCTTGATGACCTTTTGCAACTTGGTTAAATTTAGTTTCGTCCTTGACAAAAGAGAGGAAATTAATACTCTCAGGTTTGTTCAGCAGTTGATTTTGTAGATTAGCAATTTCTTGTTTTAATACAGAAATATTGCGGTTATTTTGCGTTAATTCCTGTTTAGCTTTTTCCGCTTTTACTTGATTAATTGAATTACCTGAAGGCTGACCAGCAATTTTTTCTAAAAGTGTGGAATCGTATTGTTCACGAATTGTATTATTGGCCTGTTGGAGTTGATTAATCTTATTTTGTTTCTGATTGATACCGCTGATAATTTTCTGATTTTCAGGATTGTTTAGTTGATCTTTAAATTCTCCATAATTTAAACATATTGGCGAAACTTTACCCAAATGTCTGTTTTCTGCATCTTGATATCTTTGTTGAATTGTTTGCTCATTGCTACCATAAGGTAATCCACTGATCAGAAATTGATAATCTTTATTTGTCTTAGTATCTGCTTTATAATCGTTCCATTCAGAATAGCATGGATAAGACTGAGACGGGCTAAGATACCATTGACTAATATCATTTAAACCCGTAAAGACATTAATTAAAATGAAAATATCAACTAAAATAATTACTATCAAACTCACTTTATTTAGTGGTTCGTTGTTTACTGTGCGAGAATTATTGAAAAATCCGCTTAAAAGACTACGTATTCTATTAAACATATAACTATCCTGTATCTATTTAAGTTGATGGACTATCAAGAAACACAGCCTGATCCTGGGTGTTACTGAAATTAATTTACCATTTTCCTATGACTTTAGTAGTTTTTTTTGTTAAGTTTTATATACTTATTAAGTAGTTAGTTCTATCTTTGGTGAGTAAGTTAAATTCATTTAATTTCAGTATATTTCTAGTTTATGATTACTTATCTGCCAATGGCTGGATAATAGCTTGACAATACCCAAGTAAAGTATTAATTCGTTCTTCAATGGCTTTCAATCTAGCCTGTAGCGTTGTTGAATGCCTTGCCCCTTGGAGAAACATTATATCCACTTCCAAGAGTCGCAACTGTTTACTTATTTCCGTTTTATAGGACAGTTGCTGGGAATTGTCATCAACTAAGGGAACAATTTGCTGTAAAAAAAATGTTTGTAGATGGGTGAAATTTAACCGTAATTGATTAGTATTGAGTTTATCGGCTGTTATATGAGTTCGTAACTCGTCTATAAATGTTGCCAATTCCTGATATTTATCACAATTTAAAGACATTTGTTGCCAGTTAGGATAATATTAATGTCAAGAAAATTTTCTCATACAACTCAACTTTCTTTTTTGTTTGCTCAAAATCATCAGCCCTGAATTGTACTTTGGGGCTTGGTTTCTCGTCAATAGGTTTTTCTGATTATATTTGAAAGCAACTTGTAATGGATGATAAAACCATTAAGACATCATCTCTCTCGTCTTATCTCTAAGCCTCCAGGCAACAGCATCTATTTTATGGCGGTGCTGTCAATTTTAACTATCTTCCAACCTATCCACAAATTACCTTTTTGATTTTATGAGTAGTATAGCTATCAAACCTCCTACTGATGTCGTTCTCCCAGACTGGCTTAACAGATGTTTAATTGAACCTCCAGCACCCATACTGACGGAGGAAGAAGACCGAACGTATAACGGTAACGCTCTGATTTGTCGAGCATTTCAGTTTGCTTATGAATTACATGGGGGTCAAACCCGAAAATCTGGAGAACCTTATATTGCTCACCCTGTGGCTGTGGCGGAAATACTCCGTGAATTAGGTGGTAGTCCTGTTATGATAGCAGCGGGCTTGCTTCATGATGTAGTTGAAGATACAGAAGTTACAGGTGAAGACATAGAAGCACGCTTTGGATCAGAGGTGCGGCGATTGGTAGAAGGTGTTACTAAGCTGTCGAAAATTAATTTTACCAGCAAAACCGAAAGTCAAGCGGAAAATTTCCGGCGAATGTTTCTGGCTATGGCGCAAGATATTCGGGTAATTGTGGTCAAACTGGCGGACCGTTTGCATAATATGCGGACTCTTCAATATATGCCAGAATCTAGTCGTCAACGTAGCGCCCAGGAAACACGAGATATTTTCGCACCTTTGGCGAATCGTTTAGGAATTTGGCAAATTAAATGGGAATTAGAAGACCTAGCATTCAAATATTTAGAACCGGAGGCCTATCGAGAAACTCAGCAATGTGTGGCTGAAAAACGCACGGATAGGGAAGAAAAGTTACTTAAAGCTACGGAGACTCTGCGCCGTCGGTTACTGAAAGCGCGTATTAATTGTTTGGAAATTAGCGGTCGTCCTAAACACCTTTATAGCATTTATCAAAAAATGCGGCGGCAGCAAAAGGAATTTCATGAAATTTATGATTTGGCGGCGCTGCGAATTATTGTCCAAACTAATGAAGAATGTTATCGAGCTTTAGCGGTGGTTCATGATACTTTTCGTCCCATCCCTGGTAGATTTAAGGATTATATAGGTCTGCCTAAACCAAACAATTATCAATCTCTACATACTGGGGTAATTGGTTTGACAGGGCGACCCTTAGAAGTGCAAATTCGCACTCTGGAAATGCACCATATCGCGGAATACGGAATTGCTGCTCATTGGAAGTATAAAGAAACGGGTGGTTCTGAGAATACTAACTTAACAAGTTCTGATGAAAAATTTACTTGGTTACGCCAATTGCTAGATTGGCAAAGTGACTTAAAAGATGCTCAGGAATACTTAGATAGTGTGAAAGATAATCTCTTTGAAGATGGGGTTTATGTCTTCACTCCCAAGGGGGATGTTATTCCTTTAACTCCTGGTTCTACCAGTATAGATTTTGCCTATCGCATTCATACAGAAGTCGGAAACCACTGTGCAGGGGCGCGGGTAAATGGGCGCATTGTTCCCTTATCAACGCGATTGCATAATGGTGATATTGTTGACATTATTACCCAAAAAAATTGTCATCCCAGTTTAGATTGGTTAAATTTTGTTGGTACTTCGACGGCGAAGTATCGTATTAAACAATGGTATAAGCGATCGCGCCGAGAAGAAAATGTCGCCAGGGGACGGGATTTATTAGAAAAGGAATTGGGGAAAACTGGTTTTGAGAACTTACTCAAATCAGAGGCTATGCAGACTGTGGCGGAAAAGTGTAATTATCACAGTGTAGAAGATTTACTGGCTAGTTTAGGTTATGGGGAAGTTACTTTAAATTTAGTGCTGAACCGTTGGCGGGAAGTTGTTAAAGGTAAACAACCTGTTAGTGATATGATCCCATTTCTCGCCAAGGAATCAACAGCAAAAACTTCGCGCCAGGAAAAAACGGATTCATTATCTACATACCGTGCTAGTGATTCCCCTATTCTTGGGGTGGAGGGTTTAGTTTATCATATTGCTGGTTGTTGTACTCCCATTCCTGGGGAACCAATTGTGGGGGCTGTGACTAG
The DNA here is from genome assembly GCF_005402965.1 of Dolichospermum planctonicum. Classification (GTDB taxonomy): domain Bacteria; phylum Cyanobacteriota; class Cyanobacteriia; order Cyanobacteriales; family Nostocaceae; genus Dolichospermum; species Dolichospermum planctonicum. The sequence goes on along the minus strand of NZ_BJCF01000004.1, from coordinate 107,097 downwards.
GGGAAGAGGAATTTCTATACACCGCCAAGGCTGTCATAATCTAGGTCATGTTGAGTGTGAACGTTTAGTACCAGTGCGTTGGAACTCAGTTACAGAAAATCAAAGCCGTCCTTATACATATCCTATTAATATGCAAATTGAGGCATTGGATAGAGTGGGAGTATTAAAAGATGTACTATCTCGATTAAGCGACCAGGGTATCAATGTCCGTCACGCTCAAGTTAAAACTTCTTTGGGAGAACCGGCTTTAATTGATTTAGGAATTGATGTGCGCGATTGTCCTCAGTTGGAACGTTTATTTGTTCAACTTAAAAAAATGAGTGACATTATTAATATACGTCGTGTCTGTGAGGCTGACGACTGTGGATGAATTAAAAATTAATAAAGGGTATTGGGCGAATAGAATTCGCTACTACACAAGCAAAGTCCACCTCCGTGGACTAATTAAGGCTTAATGAGACTAAGTAGGTGAACGGAAAAAACCGACATAAGTAACGAAAAGTAAAGTTGCTCAAAACCTCTTCCCTCTTCCCTCTTACCTGTCCCCGTGGCGTAGCACCTGTCACCTGTTCCCTGTTCCCTGTTCCCTGTCCCCTGTTACCTGTTACCTGTTACCTGTTACCTGTTCCCTCTTCCCTGTCACCTGTTCCCTGTTCCCTGTTCCCTTGAACGACAATTGTTAACGCCAACCTACTTAGACAATTTCATTTAGGGTTTGTAATAGTTGATCTATTTCTTCAACTGTGTTATAATGGGCTAATCCTATCCGCAATAATCCACCAGATGTTTCTACATCTAATTTTTCTGTGAGGTTAATTGCATAAAAATTTCCGTACCAAACAAATATTCCCTTTTCTCCTAATATTTGGGCTATGGTTGCGGGCGTTTTTCCTGCTATGCGAATAGATACTGTTGGTGTGCGCCATTTAAATTGGCTGGGTTCTGTAATACCATATAAGCGTAAACCAGGGATTTTTAATAAGCCTGAAATTAGCTTTTTACTTAATTCTCTTTCATATTGTTGAATGGCTGACATTGCTGCTATTAAAGCTGCTCGTCGACTATGATAGGCTGATACTAATTGATGATTTTTTTGTTCTGGTGCTGTCAAAAATCGAGGACAATGGAAGGTAGTTAAACCTTCTCTGTCGGCTTCTATTAAGGAGGAAAGTAATTCATTATCTAAGTTTGGGGAAACATGACAACCTAATTTGGCTAAATAATTAATCGCTGCTATTAACCCGGCTAAACCTTCATGATTTAAAGTTCCTGTTTCCCATTTTGAGGGAATTTCTTCTGTTGCTGGTTTAACTTTATAAGGGGAAAATCTGGTTAAATGTTCTCTTTTTCCGTAGACAATTCCTACATGGGGTGCGAAGAATTTGTAAGCAGAACAGGCTAGAAAATCACAATCTAAATGATGAACATTAATCAGTCCATGGGGCGCGTAATGGACAGCATCAACATATACTAAAGCCCCGACATTGTGGGCTATTTTGACTATTTTACTAATATCATTAATTGTCCCCACGGCATTAGAAGCATAGGTAACTGCTACTAATTTGGTGCGGGAATTTATCTTTTTTTCTAAATCATGCCAATCTAAAGTACAATCAGAAGTATTGATATCAACAGCACGAATAATTACACCTTTTTCTGCTAAAGCATACCAAGGAGAAATATTCGCAGCATGATCTAAGTCTGTAACGATAATTTCATCACCAGCTTGTAATTCTCTACCAATAGCGCGACTCACAGAGAAGGTGAGAGTGGTCATATTTGCGCCAAATACTATTTCATCATTATCGCATCCTAAGAAGTCAGCGATCGCTGCTCTGGCGGAAATAATTAAAGCATCTGTTCGCAAACTTGTAGCAAAAGTACCATGAACATTCGCATTTGATCTAACTAAATAATCACTAATTGCGTCTAAAACTCCACCAGGAACTTGTGTTCCTCCTGGTCCATCAAAGAAAATTGCTGGCTTTTTGTTGATTGTTTGTGTCAGCGCGGGAAACTGAGAACGAATCCATTTTATATCTAGAGATTCCATAATTTTTCCCCTTTTTATGATTTTTGTTCCGCGTAAAGCTACAAGATGTGAGTATAGCAATTCTTGGTGGGTTGTGAATGGATTTTTTTTGAACGAACCTATTAGGACACGGAGGACTCAGAGGTGAAGGAAAAAAGAGGTATTCACGTCTGATTTAGAATCGCTATATATTAGCTTATATTTTACTCTAATATTTTACTCTAATATTTTACTCTAATATTTAATTTTTTTCTATGGGAAAAGCAACATTGGTTAAAATATTAATTGGGTTGATGTTTTTCATTAGTTCCATTTGTTGTTGATTTTTGACTAATAATGCACCTGCAAAACCTAGAGAATTTATGGAAATTTCTGCAAATTCTTCTTGTTTTCGCGGCACAATTAACATCCATTTCCGTGTAATTAAAAGATTATATGCTCCTGATTGTAAATTATTTTCTAGAGGTTTAATTCCCACCTTTCGCAGTAAAGTATGATATTTTTCTAAGGTTAATTTTGGACTTTCGCCGCTATGAAGATGAGTAAAAGCGTGTAAAAAGGGAAATTCTCGGATAGTTCCCATATTATTTTCTAATTTTGCAGTTTTTAAAAGTGGGGAAATAGGAATATCTGTTTCTGAAAAAGGGACAATTTGTAAATGTTTATGTGGTTGACTCGCACCAGCTAGTTTACCACCATTGTAAAATACTAAACCTTCAAATTCTCCTAAACAAGCCCACATTGCTGTAAAATCTTCTAGGGTGAGTAAGGTTTCTTGTTGTTCAAAAATGCGGGTGATAATTAACAAATGATTATCAACAACATTGAACTTATTTAAAATACAAACATGAGTAGGAGAGATATCCGTGACGAATAAATCTTGCTCGTAGGGTAAGAAAGGATTAAACTTTTTACCAGTCCTAGCAATTTGTTGTTCTTGTTTTTCTTTATCGGCTTGTTTGCGGTTGAGATTTGCTAAAATTCTGATCATAAATTTTATCCCATCTTGTTCGACAATTTCCAATTCCGTGGGTAGAGATTTTAACGCCCCAGAATTTAAAGCCAGTTCTGTTGTTTGCTTCACACTTGTCCATAAAGTACCTGGTACAAGTAGAATTTTTTCCTGATTATTAATATCTGCCAAAATTCACCTAATTAATAATACAAATTGACATCTCCCAAACTAACATACTTTTATCCTTAGCAGGGCTTTCTCATTCTCAAATCAGTATCAAATGGTATTAGCGACTAGGGGGGGCTAGAAGTCTACCCCACAATTATCAGCAGTCGCAAGCGACTAGGGGGGGCTAGAAGTCTACCCCACAATTATCAGCAGTCGCAAGCGACTAGGGCGGGCTAGAAGCCTACCCCACAATTATCAGCAGTCGCAAGCGACTAGGGCGGGCTAGAAGCCTACCCCACAATTATCAGCAGTCGCAAGCGCGGGCTAGAAGCCCACCCCACAATTATCAGCAGTCGCAAGCGACTAGGGCGGGCTAGAAGCCTACCCCACAATTATCAGCAGTCGCAAGCGACTAGGGCGGGCTAGAAGCCCACCCCACAATTATCAGCAGTCGGGTATGTTCTTCTCTACCGACAATATAAAGTATCTCTTGTGTCTCTACCTGTTACAGGATTAGTACCTTTAGCTACTTTACATAATTTATTGTTTTCATCTCGACGCAGTAGCACATCTGTAAAATCAGCACCATCAATTATAGCACCATCAAATTTAGCATTAGCGGCAAATGCGCCTTCTAAAATGGCGTTTGTTAAATTGGTTTTTATCAGACGGGCGGAATCTAATGTAGCGTTAGTTAGGTTAGCTGCTTGTAAATTTGCTGATTCTAGATTAGCAGCAAAAAAACTTACACCTGTTAAATTGGAGTTACTAAAATTACTGTAGCGGAGATTGGCTTTAGTAAAACTAGAGTCTCTTAAATCACGTCCAGAAAAATCAGCACTGATGAGAATTTCTTTGTTATATTCCAGTGCTACAGCAGGGGGGACGATAGCGATGAAAGCGGTGGTGGAAATCATCACCCAAAGTAATAAACTGAATATACTTGTCCAGTTTTGATGTGTATTATTCATGGTATTGTTATTGAATGGCTAATTCTTCTCCATTTAATTATGCAGATATTGGTAACATAGGTGAAGACCTAGTAGCCAAATGGTTACAATCTACAGGTTGGAAAATTTTACACCGTCGCTTTTGGTGTCGCTGGGGAGAAATTGATATTATTGCCCAATATCAAGACACAACGGTGGCATTTATAGAAGTTAAAACCCGGAGTTCCGGTAATTGGGATGAATTGGGTAAAAACGCCATTACTCCCGAAAAACAAGCAAAAATCTGGCAAACGGCGGAAATATTTTTAAGTGAATATCCTGAAAAAGCTGATTATTATTGTCGCTTTGATATAGCCCTTGTTCATTATCAACCTACATCAAAAAAGCTGATAAAAAGGGCAGTTATTGAAGAAGTCTCTCTGGCTAGTTTATCGGTGTCTGGATATGATTTTCAGCTGCAAGAATATATTCTGGCAGCTTTTGACCAACAAATAATATGAGATCAGAATTATTGTCCATTCTGTGATACTACACAAACAGTTTTGAATTTTCAGTTTTAAATTGTTTAAGCCAGTGTTTCTGGACAGTAGCCTAAACCACGCACAAACTGTTGTCTAAATGCTTCAATTTCTTCTCTTTCAGGATTTCCATGGGAAACAATTGCTACTTGATAACGACCCATTACGTCTACAGGGGTTTGTCCAGCTTCTAAACTCCACAGTGCCATTTGTACTCTCATTGGTGGTTGGTAGTTAATGCCTAATTCATTCAAAAATGCCCGAAAATCACCATCTTCCTGGGGTGAAAGCACTTCTTTAAATTTGATTCTGACTACCCAACCATTAATTTGATGAATTATACTAACAAAGGAAATAAGGGTTTCCTTTCTAGCGTGGAGGTGTTGAACGATTCTCAGTGTGAGACTGGCATTGGCCAAGTAATATAAGTATTCGCTCATGGTGTGAAGGATCAAAGCTAATTTTACCTCTCTATCTTCCCTAATCAAGCCCAGTTCCCGGTAGGGTAAAAGCCCCCGTTTTTCTATGGGGAGATTTACCCATTAATTCCCCTTAATGAAAATCAAGTAACAAATAGTATAAGCAAAATTGCAGAAAATGTCTAGTCTAGAAGTACAGGATGTGAATTTAGATTGTTCGTTATCTAGTTATGACTACGAACTTCCACCAGGACTAATTGCTCAAAACCCTGCTGTTCCTAGAGATAGTTCCAGGTTATTGGTTGTAAATTCTCTTAAAAATCCTCATACTATACCAGTTTCTCATCATATTTTCCGTGATTTACCGGAATTGCTGCAACCGGGTGATTTGCTGGTAATGAATAATACGAAAGTGATTCCCGCTCGGTTGTACGGATGTAAGTCTACTGGTGCGGAAGTCGAGGTGTTACTATTGGAAGAACGACAGCATAATTGCTGGTTGGCTTTGGTGAAACCTGGTAAGCGGTTTAAGATAGGCAATGAAATTATTTTTACAGCAGGAGGAGAGGAAAATCAACAGACATTAAGGGCGACGGTGGTTGAATCAGATCCACAAACCGGGGGGCGATTATTGCAGTTTGATTTGCCGCCAGCAGTGCCTTTAGTCCAGGTATTAGGCAAATTTGGCGAAATTCCCCTCCCACCTTATATCACGGCCTCTACCGCTGCTAATGAACAGTATCAAACGGTGTATGCTCAGGAAGCAGGAGCGATCGCTGCGCCAACAGCAGGACTACATTTTACACCGGAGTTACTAGAAAGATTGCGGGTTTGTGGCATTAATCAAGCCTTTATTACTCTTCATGTTGGTGTCGGTACTTTTCGCCCAGTAGAAGTAGAAGATGTGACTACTCACGCCATGCACGAAGAATGGATAGAGGTTTCTGCTGATACCGTTGAGCAAATTCGGGCTACTCAAGCTGCGGGAGGACGCATTATTGCGGTGGGGACAACAGTGGTGAGAGCGTTGGAAGGAGCGGCGCAATTGGGGGATTTACAGCCATTTATGGGGAAAACAAACTTATTTATTTATCCTGGCTATAAGTGGCAAGTTGTGGAGGGTTTAATCACCAATTTTCATTTACCCCGTTCTAGTTTGTTGATGTTGGTTAGTGCTTTAATTGGTAGAGAAAGGTTACTAGATATTTACCAAGAAGCGATCGCCTCTGAATACCGCTTTTATTCTTTTGGGGATGCCATGGTGATCCTACCAGCAGATAAAAAGAAAAGCATAAAATTACATGAGACCTCTGGTGAAAATTAATTAAATATGTGTTTTCCAAAAGCGATACAAAAAAGCTAACATAAGCTAACAATTACCAGCTTTTTCTTCCTGAAAGTGTCGGCACTATGTAGAGATGTTCCATGGAACGTCTCTACCACGGTCAACCTGACCGCTTAACTGGCATTGAATCATGTCGGGGATTAACACTGAGTAATTTAACGTGAGATGTAGTTTGAGTGAGTATAAAGCAGATAAATTTAATTATACCACCAATAATGGCTTTTTTTTGACATACGAAAAAGTGGGAATTTTGGAGTGTTCATTGGCGATACATAACTATATAGTTCTTATTACTGAGTAAATAATACCAATACCAGGACTTACGCAACTGGCACATTGGTAAGGTGAATCAGACTGCAAAAATCCTTGATCAACTCAAAAATCAATGATCAGTAAATCAATGAATATCAATCAATATCAGCCAATTGTCCTGGGATTTTCCGCCATGGTTTTGGCTTCTGCTGTGAGTCTTCCTGCACAAGCCGTTAATATACTCAAAAATGGTAATCTAATTCCCAGTCAAACGATACAAGATGCCTCTCCAAATAACACTTATCGTATTCAGGGTCAGGGCACATATACAAACAACGTCATCCCAGACTGGATTATTTTCAACCATTCCAGTGCCGTTTATGGAGCTATAACGCCACCTGGTACTGCCGTCGGTAGTGGGAGTGCACCCGGACTACCGGGTGCATTTGCGTTAAATGTTGCACCTGGACAGACTGTTAATTCTCCTACTGGTGCCCCAGCATGGTTCTTTAATTTCGACGGAGACACACAGTATGGACCGAGATTGAGTCAACAATTGACTGGCCTTACCGTAGGGAAAAACTATACCGTCAGCTTTTATCAGGCAGGAGCATCCATTAACCCTGGAGGTTATACCAATATTTACAACACACCCACATGGGATCAATTCCAGGTTACTTTTGGTAACGAAGTTAAATGGGCTCCTCGGATCGACATGGCTCTTTACGAGAACGTTCGACCCTGGGAGAAAATAACCATGGACTTCACAGCCACTAACACAAGCCAATTGCTGAGTTTCTTCAACGTAGGCGGTCCAGGTGGACAACCTCCTATAGCACTCTTGACAAGCGTAACAGTCGACGACGGAACGCCACCTCCTACGGCTGTTCCCTGGGAAACAGACGCGCTTCCTTTAGTGGGTGCAACCATGGTATTTGGGGCTGGCGTTTTTGTCAAAAGAAAAATTGCCCAAGGGAAAATCAAGAACCTTAATTTTGAACCTTGAACGATACAAAAAAGCTAACATAAGCTAACAATTACCAGCTTTTTCTTCCTGAAAGTGTCGGCACTATGTAGAGATGTTCCATGGAACGTCTCTACCACGGTCAACCTGACCGCTTAACTGGCATTGAATCATGTCGGGGATTAACACTGAGTAATTTAACGTGAGATGTAGTTTGAGTGAGTATAAAGTAGAAAAAATTTAAAGAACATATTGATAAATTTTATTGGAAACCTGTTTTCACAGTCTAGCTCGTATTATGTGGCATCAAGTGGTGGTGCGCCAATTGAAAAACTAAAGCAATATATCAAGGAACAAGACGCACCAACGAAGTAAATAGAATAGAAAGATTAGAATAGAAAGATTGGTTATTTCCGCTTCGCTACAATAACCTGCTCTAACCCCTACCATAAGGGTACATTGAGGGTAGGGACTGCCGCGAGAAGTTCAAATTGGTAAACGATTAATATCTTTGTTGCAACCAATTACTACCATTGCAGAACCTTTTTCCAAACGTTTAGTTGGTTCAGGATTAATGATAAATTTACTATCATGACTTACGGCCAACATATTTAAACCATAACGGTTACGAAGTTGAAGTTCAGCAATAGTTTTTCCATGAAATTCATCAGGAACAATTAACTCCACAATGCTATTATCTGGGTCAAGATCAAATCTTTCTAAAATTCCTGGTTTAGTAAGTGTTCGTGCTAAAGCACAACCGGCTTCATATTCAGGAAATACTACATGATCTGCTCCCACTCGTTGTAATAATTTATGGTGAACTTCACTAGAGGCTTTTGCCACTACGTGAGGTACACCACCTTCTTTTACATTTAAAGTAGTAATAATACTTTCTTGAACGTAGTTACCAATGGCGACAATTACGGTATCAAATTCAAAAATTCCGGCTTCTTTTAGTGCTGCTGGTTCAGTTGAATCTAGTTGTAAAGCATGACCGACTATTTGCTCATTTAAAGCCTCAGAAACTCGTTTTTCGTCAACATCTGTGGCTAATACTTGATAACCTAAATTATGCAATGTTGAACAAACAGAACGACCAAAACGACCTAAGCCAATGACAGCAAATTGGTGATTGTCTTTACGTAAACTGCGGAGAAATTTTAATGATGAAAGATTCATAATGGGTAATGGGTAATGGGTAATTGGTAATGGGTAATTGGTAATGGGTAATTGGTAATTATCCAACCAGGAGATTTTCTTCAGGATAATGAATTCTACTAGGACGAGGATCACCTAGTATGGATGACATTAATAGTAAGATACCAACTCGACCAATGTACATGGTGAGAATTAAAATTAATTTGGCTGTGGTAGAAACAGTAGCTGTAATACCTGTAGAAAGTCCCACTGTACCAAAGGCTGATACTACTTCAAAGAGAATCTGAATAAAGGGAAATTCCGGGTCGGTAATACTAATTAAAACCGTGGAAACAATCACAGTTGCTAATGAACCAAATACTACACCTACTGCTTTTAAAATTAATGATACGGCAATTTTGCGATTATATAATAATACCTCCTCTTTACCTTGCAAAATTGCCTTTGTACAACTGGTAATCACTCGTAAAGTTGTGGTTTTAATTCCTCCTCCTGTACCTCCAGGACTTGCACCAATAAACATGAGCGCAATCATAATGAACAATCCAGCATTGGTCATTTTGCCAATGTCAATACTATTAAAACCAGCAGTTCTGGTGGTAACTGACTGAAACCAAGCGACTAATATTTTTCCGGTTAAATCTAATTTTCCAAAGGTGCTATTATCTTTAATTTCTATCATCAAAAGAGCAATTGTTCCTAGCACTAATAATATTAAGGTTGTGCTAGTAGCCACTTTAAAATCTAGGGAAAATATTAAACAACTATTTTTTCTGATCAAACGATTACTTTGATAAGTAAAGCTATCTCTTAACCACAAATACATATCCAAAATTACCTGATAACCAATACCTCCAAAAATAATTAATGTGCCAATTGTTAAAATCACTAAAGGAGAAGATTGATAACTGATTAAATTGTCTTTAAATAGACTAAAGCCAGCATTATTCCAAGCACTAACACTATGAAAAATTGCTAACCAAGTTCCTTCTTGCCAACCTTTTTCCGGGACAAAGGCTATCATTAGTAGTAATACTCCCGTAAGTTCAAATAATAGGGTAGTTGCAATAATGGAACGGATAATTTGAGCGCTTCCACTCATCCCTGGACGATCTAAAGCTTGTTGAATTGCTACTTTTTGTCGCAAATCAAATTTTCTGCCTATTAATAACATCAAAAATGTGGTAGTTGTCATATAACCCAAACCACCAATTTGGGCTAAAAGAGCAATAAACAATTGACCTAAAAAGGAAAAATCAGTACCAGTGTCTACCACAGCTAAACCTGTAACACAAACTGCGGAAGTTGAAGTAAATAATGCCACAATGGGATCATTCCAATTCCCGTTACCAGTAGAAAAAGGCAAGGTTAAGAGAATTGTTCCCAAGAGAATGACAGCGATAAACCCTAAACAAATTGTCCGAGCAACGGTCATAAATAATTAAAAATCAATTAAAAATCAATTAAAAATCAAGAAAATTTGTGCATTTAGGTTATTTTTGAGATTCGCAAGGTAGAATTGATCAGTTACTCCCAGGCAAAAATATCCCTATCTAATTAAAAACATAGATGGTAGCCTAAGAATAAGTTTTTTCTTTTCAGTTTCTTATGTTATCTTTATTTATCAAATAATGAGTCAAATACTTTACAAACAAATTCAGGAATTTTACGACGCTTCCTCCGGGTTGTGGGAGCAGATTTGGGGTGAACATATGCACCACGGTTATTATGGTGTAGATGGTAAACAGGTGAAAGAACGCCGTCAAGCACAAATTGATTTAATTGAAGAACTGCTAAAATGGGCAGATGTTCACGGTGCTAAAAATATCCTTGATGTGGGTTGTGGAATTGGTGGTAGTTCTTTATACTTGGCTGAAAAGTTTGGGGCAAATGCCACGGGAATTACATTGAGTCCTGTACAAGCCGCTAGAGCCATGGAAAGGTCTTTGGCAATGAATTTGAGTCAAAAGACTAGATTCATGGTGGCCAATGCCCAGGAAATGCCCTTTGATGACGATTCTTTTGATTTGGTCTGGTCACTGGAAAGCGGTGAACATATGCCGGATAAAACTAAGTTTTTGCAAGAGTGCTATCGCGTGTTAAAACCGGGTGGGACTTTGATTATGGTGACATGGTGTCATCGGAATACGGATAAGTCAGCACTGACAGCGGATGAACAAAAGCACTTAGAGGACATTTATAGGGTCTATTGTTTACCTTATGTAATGTCTTTAGCGGAGTATGAAGCGATCGCTTGGCAATTACCATTAAATAATATTCGCACTGCTGATTGGTCAACCGCAGTTGCACCTTTTTGGAATGTAGTAATTGATTCAGCTTTCACGCCCCAAGCATTTATCGGTTTATTAATGGCGGGTTGGAGTACAATTCAAGGAGCATTATCTTTGGGGTTAATGCGTCGAGGTTATGAAACTGGGTTAGTTCGCTTTGGTTTATTACGCGGGACAAAGTAAGTCCAATTCTTTCAGATGGTGCAAATAAAAAAGAGCAAAAAATGAATCAATTTTATCAACAAAGTTCTGCTGTTTCTCCAAAAAGTTGGTTTTATTCTTTTTGGAAATTTTCCCGTCCTCATACGATTATGGGAACAAGTTTGAGTGTTTTGGGTTTATATTTAATTACCCTGGGTGTTACTTCTACAAGTTTTTCTGGTTTGCATATTGGGCAAATTTTAGCAACATGGATTGCTTGTATAAGTGGTAATATTTATATTGTTGGTTTGAATCAATTGGAAGATATTGATATTGATAAAATCAATAAACCTGATTTACCTTTAGCTGCGGGAGAATTTACGAGAGGACAAGGACAATTAATTGTTATTATTACTGGTATTTTGGCTTTGGCTGTAGCATGGCTAACTGGACCTTTTTTAATGGGAATGGTAACAATAAGTTTAGCAATTGGTACGGCTTATTCTTTACCACCAATTCGGTTAAAACAGTTTCCTTTTTGGGCTGCTTTATGTATTTTTTCCGTGCGGGGAACGATTGTTAATTTAGGTTTGTTTTTGCATTTTAGCTGGGTATTGCAAAGAAGCCAAGGTATTCCCAGTGCAGTTTGGGCTTTAACTGTTTTTATCTTGGTATTTACATTTGCGATCGCAATTTTCAAAGATATTCCTGATATGGAAGGAGATAGGGTTTATAATATCACAACTTTTACCCTCCAACTTGGACAACAAAAAGTATTTAATCTGGCTCTTTGGGTATTAACTATCTGTTATGGAGGCATGATTTTAGTAGGATTATTTCAGCTTGCGGAAGTTAATACTATTTTTGTTGTAATTACCCATACATTAACTTTAATTGTTTTATGGTGGCAAGGTGCAGGAGTTGATTTACAAGACAAAAAAGCCATTACTAATTTCTATCAATTTATCTGGAAATTGTTTTTCATTGAATATCTACTTTTTCCCGTCTCTTGTTTATTAGCTTAAAATTTGGCTTAAAATCATGTTAGAAACATTTTCTATTTCATCTAATTCATCTAATATTTTCGCAATTTTTGTAGTCATTGTTGGTCTGGCTATTCTTGGTTATTTGAGTATCAAAACATTGATTACTTCTAATTTATTTCAGCAAGGTATCAATTTTTATCAAGCCAAAGATTTTGAAAATGCCGAAATAGCTTTGAGAAAAGTTATTGCTATCAATTCTACCAATGATATGGTACGTTTGTTGTTAGGAGATATTTTAAATGAAAAGGGGCAAATTACCGCAGCCAAAGCGTTATTTTGTGAAGTAATTGATAGCAGTCCTAAAAATCCTGATGCTTATTTACGTTTAGCAAATATTCTCATGCAGGAACAACAGGAAGCAGAAGCAAAAGCTAATTTAGTCACAGCAAAAGAGTTATTGCAAAAACAGCGTCAACCAGAAAGAGCGAAAAAGGTTAGTGTTTTGTTAGATAAAATGATGGCTAAAAATATCTGATAGCAAAGCGTGGCGTAGCCATATTATGATTTTTAGGATTATTACAGTTGATTTGATTTATACAGGACTTACGCAAAATATCTCTCAAATCCTCATTTCTCCGTGACCTCTGTGCCTCTGTGGTTCGTTATTCCATGAATCTTGCGTAAGTCCTATTATACTATGATTTGAGCTTGAAATTTCGTCAGGAGAAATATCAAAATGCTTCAGTCTATTACGGCCAAGGATGTGACGCTACGGGAATTAAAGCAAAATTTTGGCATTCAAATCGTTCAAGATGCTACTTTTTTTCCTGAGTGGTTGGATGGGCTTGAGGCTTTGAACAAAGAAGAGCAACATTTATTAGATCGGGTGAAGGCTAATTTTTTAGAATTGATGGATGATCCCCCAATGCTAGAAAATACAGTGAAGATGGTGGTACTTGCGCCCTTGTTAGATTTAGCTGGTTTTTATCATAAACCGTTTAGGATTGAAACAGAAACGGGTGTGGCTTTAGAAATGGAGGATGAAGGAACGATTATTCGGGGGCGGATTGATGTTTTGGTGTTAAAAAATCGGCTTTGGTTGTTGGTAATTGAATCAAAACGGAGTGATTTTGCGGTGACACGCGAAATTCCTCAAGCTTTGGCTTATATGTTGGGTAATCAGGAAACTGTGCTACCAACCTTTGGCATGATTACCAATGGTAATGAGTTTTTATTTTTAAAGGTATTGGAACATAAATATGCTAATTCACGGCTGTTTTCTTTGGTAAATCCTGATAATGAGCTTTATAGTGTGTTACAGGTATTAAAACGTTTGGGAACGGAGGCGATCGCCTTCAGTGAGACATAGGAATCGCTAATGGTTAAGAATATTTATTGCATCTTTATATCCTATCTTCCGGGATTATATTGGTAAAAAAATTCTTCAGAATCCATTTTTTGTTGGTTTTCATAGATACTCAACCGTTTTGCAACCGCAACTAAAGCATCTAATGGTGATGTGTATTGAATAGTTTGTTTACGCATTGTCTTTTTCAATTATGGATATAAATTTAAAATAACATAACCTCAGCCTCCCACTTTTAAAACATCCTCTCAGATAAAATCAAAAAAGCTATCAAAAACATTAAAAATTAAACCATCCCTTTCCCTTTATTTATTTACTTCCTTATTATCCCCTCTCACAAATTGTTGAAAATCTTCTATGGTTGGTTCTTCTAATTGATATTTTTCAGTAGTGTAATCTCCATAACCTACTTCAAATTGTTGAATAAAGCGTAACATTCCTACAACTCCCAAGGATTCAATTAATGCTTGATATCCTTGTTGTCTAATTTCTGTTAGTTTCATCTGTTTCCTCCTGTAAAATGTTCATTAACCAAACAACGGGGTTTTCTGCTTTAATGGTAATCAAATCTGGATACTTTTTAGCTTTTCTTAATAATCTGTCATCGGTGTATCATAACGAAAAATTAGGTAATTATGTTCGTTTTGAAAATGGTAACGGTAATCGAGAAATTGTAATTGATTGTTTGCGACTACGATAGCTTCGTTTATTTCTAGCAAATGTGTTTGATGGAAACGCAATCGAATTTTGATATTAGCTCGGTTGGGAGTTAAAATTTCCTCTTCGTAACGTTCGACATAAACATTACTGTACATAAGAACTACCTGCTCAACTTGATTGAAGTCATCAGATAGAATATTAGGCAGCATAGTTAAATCTTTGATCTAGTTCCTGACGTAAAGCAAGGTAATGACGGTAATCATTTGCCCATTCTATAAATAGGGCATCATCTGATAATATACCTTGATTATATTGGTAAAAAAATTCTTCAGAATCCATTTTTTGTTGGTTTTCACAGATACTTAATCGTTTTGCAACCGCAACTAAAGCATCTAATGGTGATGTGTATTGAATAGTTTGTTTACGCATTGTCTTTTTCAATTATGGATATAAATTTAAAATAACATAACCTCAAAATATAATACAGCAAGTAGCTTTGAGTGAAGTACACTTTGTGCGGGCAAGACTTGTACTGAGTTTGGTCGAAGTATGCCCGCACCACAAGAGTTTTATCATTAATATCTGTACTTCATAATACCGGGAACTGCTGTAATTATAGGAAATGTTGGGTTTCCTGGTGTCAACCCAACCTACTTATTAAAAATATTTGAAAGTGTAAAAAATTAAAGAATCCCTGCACCAGAAACTACCAACCGAAAACCGTTGTCTTTGTTCCTGCGGTCTCCACTATTGTAGCTGCGACTGGCCGAACGGCAATAAGAAGGATTAAGATACCACTGACCACCACGCAGCACACGGTTGTTATTGTTACTCATCCAAGCAATACTACTATTAGGCCAAATAGGCGCGTTTATATAGTTTTCATGCCAACCGTCTTCACACCACTCCCAGACATTTCCGTGCATATCATACAAACCAAAAGCATTAGGGGGAAATTTTCCTACTTCTGTGGTTTGTCCATACTTATTACGATGATTGACTAAATCGGTGGTAATGGTATCACCGAAGTAGTAGGGAGTTGTGGTATTAGCTCTACAAGCATATTCCCATTCTGCTTCACTGGGTAAGCGATATAATTTACCTGTAGCTTTACTTAGTCTAACACAAAATTCCTGTGCGTCATGCCATGATACATTTTCAACTGGAAGATTTGCACCTTGGAAGTGTGAGGGTTTAGACCTTAAATCAATTTTCACTTTGGGTAAATATGCTACCCTTTCCCATTGGGCTTGAGTAACAGGGTATTTTCCCATGTAAAAGGGTTGAATGGTAACTTGATGTTGGGGTCTTTCTCTATCATATCCTTGTCCTTCCGGTGAACCCATGAGGAATTTTCCCCCAGGTATTGCCACCATTTCTAAAACTACACCATTTCCTAGATTTTCATTTTGGTGAGGATAAACTGGTGGTTTTACTGGTGGAGAAATAAATTGTAAAAATTGCTGGTAGGAATTAGGAGAAACTGGTAGTTGTGGGGCGATAATTGTCGGTGGAATTTGTTGTATTTGCAATGCTGATAAAACCTCGTATGCTGATTGAAACCGATTAATCGGTAAATCCTGCAACATTTTATCTAAAACTATTTCCAACTCCTGACTCACAGAAACATATTGTTTCCATATCCACTGCATTCTCATGGAATCAAATATTAAATCATCACCGTCAGCTTTGGGAAAATATCCTGTTAATAAACGAATACAAGTTACAGCCAAACTATAAAGATCACTATTGGGAAAAACCATCCCGCGAAATTGTTCTGGTGGTGCATATCCCGGCGTTCCCGTAATCGTTCCCACTCTAGTCAGAACAGTTCCCCCAACTTCTTTAGAAACTCCAAAATCAATTAGGAATAAAGCATCAGTTTGGGAACTTTTAATAATATTTTCTGGTTTAATATCTCGGTGAATGACTTTATTATCATGGACAAATTGTAAAATAGGTAATAATTCAACTAATATCTGTTTAACTTCTGACTCGCTGAATTTTCCTTTTTGTTGTAATTCATCTAAGAGATTTTTACCTTCGATAAATTCCTGAATTAAATATAGTCTTCCTTCTTGGGGAAAGAATGCGAGTAAATCAGGAATATGTGAATGTTTTCCTAAATCTCGCAGTCGAAAAGCTTCTTGTTTAAATAACTCTGTCGCTTTTTCTAAAGCCGCACTTCCCGACTGTTGGGGTAAAAATTGCTTAATTACACAGGGAGTATCTAATCTTTGTTTGTCTACTGCTAAAAAGGTTCTCCCAAAGCCACCTTCACCAATTACCCGCACACTACGATATCGTTCTTGCAATATTAGTTTACTTCCACAACGTTGACAAAATATCGTGTCCGGTGGATTTCGCTGTAGACAGTCGGGGTTAAGACATTGACTCATAGATACTCGTTGGGGCTAATCGTTTGAGTATAATTATACAATATTTTCCATTTTTACCCCAAACCTAATTAATTCACCGCAAAATCACTATATTTTCTTCTGGTTGGTGAATGAAATGCTAAAACAATATCTTGTTTTGGTACTCCTAATTCTAATAAATCTTGAGCAATTCTTCTTTCAGTTCCATTGTGTTGTATCCAAATTTTACCATCTTTAATATCAATATGTAGCATGATTCCATGAATGCGTTTTTCTCCATTCCATCCCACAGTCATTAATTGATAATGATTATGTTCTTTATCAATAATTACCTGTAATTCTACATCTCCATAGGATGGTTTATATTGACTATATTCTTTGAGAATACTTTCAATATAATGCCGATACTTTTCTAATTTATCCATTGAGATATTACCTCCTCGTCAATATTATAAACAATAATTTTTAACTGATAATCAATAATAGCTATCTGAGTAAATTCTAGCTTGAAAAAACTTTCATAAATATCAAATGGGACAGCTAAATATAAAATTCTTTCTGGTTCTTGCCGTCGTAAAATTAAGCGATAATTCAGCAGTTGTCCAAGAGCTTGATGAAAGTCAGAAATTGTGGAATCACCAAGAAAACTTTTGATCTCAACAGCTATTTTTTCATTGTCTTTTTGGGCTGCAAGCATTTTTTCTGCACCCAAATCAACATATAAATCTACTCCTCCAAATTGAATAAATAATGGATCATTTGTAATTGTCCATCCTTCTTTAATTAAAGCATTTTTGACAACATCGTGAAATTTGTCTTTAGCCATTATTTATATTTTTACTATTAAGTAATCTATGATACTTATTGGGGATGGGATATAAGCAACACAAGTACCATTGTGATCAGGACGAATAACTGTGGTGTAGTCTTGTAAAGACCTGATAAGGATTATATCATGTTTGAGTTACTTTATTATAATAAAACAACCTTTATTTAGGAGTAATTACTAAACATGATTATAAAAATGGGTAAAGTCTATCTTGTTGGTGCTGGACCTGGAGATGTGGCCTATTTAACAGTTAAAGCCTATCGTCTTTTACAAACTGCTCAAGTATTAGTCTATGATGCTTTAGTTGATAGTCAATTATTAGATTGTGTCCCTGGTAATTGTCTAAAAATAGATGTTGGTAAACGCGGTGGTCAACCTAGCACTTCCCAAACTGAAATTAACGATTTACTGGTAAAATATTGTTTAGAAGGTAAACAAGTTATTAGACTAAAATCAGGAGATCCTTTTATATTTGGTCGCTGTCTTTTAGAAATTGCAGCTTTAAAAACAGCCGGTTGTGATTTTGAACTCATTCCCGGAATCTCTTCGGCATTAGCAGCACCATTATTAGCGGGAATTCCCCTCACAGATAACGTTCTTAGTCGTTGTTTTGCAGTCTGTACAGCCCATGAACCAGATACTTTAAACTGGGAAGCATTAGCAAGCTTGGAAACCTTAGTAATTTTGATGGGAGGAAAAAATTTACCAGAAATAATCCATCAAATGATAAAATATGGAAAATCCTATTCTACACCCATTGCTATTATCCGTTGGGCTGGGACACCAAACCAACAAATCTGGACAGGAGAACTGGAAAATATTCTCCAGCAAACCGCTGGTTTATCTCTCTCTCCCGCAGTTATAGTTATTGGTGAAGTTGTGAGATTACGCGATTACTTGTAATCTAACTATAATCTAAAAAAATCTCCTCTTTGCGTCTTTGCTCCTTTGCGTCTTTGCGCGAAACCAAAAATTATTAATGCAACAACCGTGAATTACAATCTTTCCCCCCTCGCTGGTAAAACCATCTTAGTTACCCGTTCCGTCGGTCAATCAAATCAATTTAGCGATCGCTTAACCTCCGCAGGTGCTAAAGTAATAGAAATGCCAACTTTGGAAATTGGACCTCCTAGTAGTTGGGAAGCTTTAGATCAGGCAATTTTACATTTATCAACTTTCAATTGGCTAATTCTCACCTCTAGTAATGGGGTAGAATACTTTTTTCAAAGATTAGCAAAATCTGGTCAAAATCAAAATGCTTTATCTGGGGTAAAAATTGCTGTTGTTGGTGAAAAAACAGCCCAAAGTTTGCAAAAACAAAATATACAAGCGGATTTTATTCCTCCTGACTTTGTTGCTGATTCTTTAGTGGAAAATTTTCCTGAATTACTAACAGGTAAAAAGATATTATTTCCTAGGGTTGAAAGTGGTGGCAGAGAGGTGTTGGTTAAAGAATTAACGGCCAAAGGTGCGGAAGTAATTGAAGTTCCCGCTTATGAATCTTGCTGTCCTCAAAATATGCCAACTGCGGCTGAATATGCTTTAGTTAATAATACCATAGATATCATTACTTTTGCGAGTTCTAAAACTGTGCTATTTTTCTCCCAATTAACAGCACCTATTTTTACCTACAACCCGGAAATTTTAGCCAGGGTTTCTATAGCTTCCATTGGTCCTCAAACTTCAAAAACTTGTCATTCTATCTTTGGCAGAGTGGATATTGAAGCGGAAGAATATACTTTAGAAGGTTTAACAAATGCTATTATTAAGTATGTAATCAAAGAATCACGAACCACAGAGGCACAGAGATCACAGAGGGATGTATTTAATCACTAATGAATAAAAATTTAATTGGTTTAACTGGTGGTATTGCGACGGGTAAAAGTACAGTTGCTCATTATTTGGCTACGGTTTACAATTTACCGATTTTAGATGCAGATATTTATGCGAGAGATGCTGTGTCTCTTGGTTCTCCTCTTCTATCAAAAATTGTAGGAAAATATGGTAAAGATATTATATTAAATGATGGTAATTTAAATCGAGGAAAATTAGGAGAAATTATTTTTAATCTTCCCCAAGAACGTCATTGGGTAGAAAGTTTAATTCATCCTTATGTTAGAAATTGCTTTGATCAAGCTATTAAGGAATCATCTGCAAATACTTTAATTTTAGTCATTCCTCTCTTATTTGAAGCCAATTTAGAGAGCTTAGTTAATCAAATTTGGGTTGTATCTTGTTCTGAACAACAACAACTAGAAAGATTAATGGCAAGAAATAATTTAACAGCAGAACAAGCAGCAGCAAGAATTAATAGTCAATTACCCATTGCTGAAAAAATCGCCCGTGCTGACGTAAATTTAGATAATTCTTCTAATTTAGAATCCCTTTTACAACAAATAGATATGGTGATAAAAAAGGGTATTTAAAAACCCCTTATTTTCCTTTGCGTCTTTTCTCCTTAGCGACTACCCCTGCGGGATATCTAAAAGAGATTGCGCGAAACAAAATTTAACTTTCTCCCCCCACTACAACATCCTTAATTCGCAAACTCGGACCACCGCAACCCACTGGTAAACCATTTTGTCCACCTTTACCACAACCCCCGGATTCATCCCAGTAAAAATCATCACCAATGGCTTCTATATCTGCGAGGGTTTGGAAGACGTTACCGGAAAGGGTAACATCTTTTACGGGTTCAGCAATTTTCCCGTTTCTAATCATCCAAGCTTCCCCAGCAGTGAAAGTGAACATTTCCCCATTCGTCATTCCACCTAACCAATTTTGGGCATAAACTCCTTCTTTGATATCAGTAAATAAGTCGGGGACTGGGGTTTTCCCGCGTTCAATCCAGGTATTTGTCATTCTGACAATGGGTGAAAAGTGATAATTGAGACAACGAGCATTACCCGTGGGTTGCTCCTCTAATTTACCAGCAGTTTCACGGGAATGCAGTCTACCAACTAATATACCATCCTGAATTAGCTGGGTAGTCGTTGCGGGTGTACCTTCATCGTCGTAAAAATAACTACCGCGATGTCCTTCGGGTACAGCACCATCAAATATTTGCAGTTCTTCGGGTCCAAAACGTCTTCCTAAAGTCATAACTTCGAGAATATCCGGGTTTTCATAGGCCATGTCCGCTTCGGAAAGATGTCCGAAGGCTTCATGAACAAATAAACCAGTGAGAATGGGATCAATCACTACGGTGTAAGTGTTGCCTTTGACTGAAGGTAATGATAAAGACGTAACTGCTCTTGCTGCTGCACTTTTAACTTGTTTGTCTAAATTAGTTAGGTCTTCGTAGGCTTTGCGAGAACCAGTAGTTTCTCTGCCGGTTTGTACTGTGTCTCCATTCCTGGCTGTGGCTGCAAAGCGCATTTCCATATCTACCCAAGATTGGTCAATGAAAGTCCCTTCAGATGTGATAATAATTACTCTTTGGCTGCTGTCACTATAACGGACGGAAGTAGTAGTAATACGGCTATCTAATGTTTTCATTAATTCCGTATAGCGATCGCATAATTGTTTTTTCTGCTTCAGCGAAACTTGACGGGGATCAGTACCCAAGATCGGTAATTGACATACTGCTTGGACAGGATCAATAGGTGCGAGTATAGTTTCTTCATCACCAATTATCCGGGCTGCGACGATGGCTTCTTCTATGCGGTCTTCAATGGTTGCTAATTTATTAAAACTACTTAATCCCCAGCCACCTTTATAACAAGTACGAATCTGGCCACCAATAGAAATACCCTCACTGAGAGTTTCCACTTGCTCACCACGTAAGACAATATCTGTTCCTTGGGATTCTTCTAAGCGAATCATCAAATAGTCCACACGGGAAGAGTAACGGGAAATTAAATCTGAGAGGAGATTTTGAACATCAGTAAGTTTGGTTGTCATTGCAAAATTCACTATCAGTAGGTTGGCGTTAAAAATTGTCGTTATGACAAGGGAACAGGGAACAGGGAACAGGGAACAGGTTTTGGGCAACTTTACTTTTCGTTACTTATGTCGTTTTTTTCCGTTCACCTACTTAAACTACATTTATTTTTACTCAAAAACATATTTTTCTGCTACTTTCCAATACCGGGAAAACCGCTTTAAATCAATATATCCATCATATTCAAAAAACGGTTCTACAGCAAAAACTTCCAATTTTGCAGACTTTTCAATTTGATCACAAATATCACTAAAGAGGGGACTGGGGCTATCTGTAGTCACCACATGATTAGTATTATGTTCTTGAGCAAACGCTAAAACTTCTGCTGCTACATTCCCCCGGCGAATTTCTACGGGTAATTCTAGCAAACATTCGTAAATAAACGTGAGGCGTTTTAATCCAATATGCCACTTGGTAATTAAAGCATCATCCCAAACCCAAAGGGCTGGAGCTTGGGGATATTCTTGAAGTGCGGGGTTGTAGGGACTTAGACAGTCTCCATTTACCCAAACAACTGGTTGATTCATCATCTGTGCTGATCTATGTCAATAGAAGAATATATAAAATCCAATACCCATCTTAAATCATAACGGTGAAGTTGGATCATGTGCAAAGGGCTTAAATCCTTTACATTCCTGTAAAATAGGCATTCTGGCCTCTCACGTGAATTGCGTTGTCAACATTATCAATAAATTTTTGCTCATTTTTAGCAAATCGTAACTATAGATACATACAATTATAACAACCGTGGCTAACATGATAAAAATATTTGCTGAAAATATTTGATTAACAGGAAACATCAATAATCAAAAAAAACCATTGTTCTTGTTCATCTTTCCCTTTTAATAAAACCAGCTGACAGGAGTTTACCTTCTTAAATAATTTACTTGACAAAATAATCTTTACTGCCTTAAACATCAGGCTCAATAACACTTAATCACAATTTGGTATAACTGAGGACTTAGATGGGGAATCAAAAACACCTTTGTGGTAATTTCCCAAACTACTGAATATCCGCAGTTAACCTCCTGGTGATATTTCAGCTAAACAATCAAGGAGTTAACCATGGTTCGACAAATGTGCTGGTTATCTAAGTCTAACGGTGATGATGAAAAGATTTTGTACTTGCAAACTGCATCTGGACAACCTTGGCGGCCTTATACAGCTTTTCCTCAAATTTCAGTTCCAGATCATCGCGTTCCTCGCGGTTCCAAGGGTTGGGCTACTTATCAAAAACTCTTAAAAGCAGGTTGGACTTTAGTACCTAGTGCTAGAGGCAGCGAATTTGGCGAAAGTTGTTATACAGAGTCAACAGTGCAGATTTCATAACCCATACTACCATCTCTGGATTCTTTGCGCCTTTGCGTCTTGGTGCGAAATAAATTCATCAGTTACACCCGCAAGACCTTACAATAGATAGGGTGTGTTAACTGCTGTCAAGAACATTTAGAGAACATTTATATTTATGCCCCCTCGTTGGCCTCGCAAACCAGACCGCAAAGATCCAGAGTTTCGTAAACTAGATGATCGCATGAATTTTGCTGTTCATGTCGGTATTTGTGCAACTGTGACTTCGGGATTGTGGTTTTTCCACATTTTGAAAAATACTCCCTGGGAATGGCTACCAGGGTTAACAATTGGTTGGATAGGAGTATTAATACTGCATCTAATTTACATTGGTGCGATCGCTAATTACGATCAAACTCCACCAAAATCTACCTAAAGAATGAAAATTAAGCTAGGGTATTCTCACCTGTGGTAGTAGCTCAAGTCTAGCTACTTGAGTAATAATGTGAAATAAGCTAAGATATACCAATGTTACTAACAATGAGATTGTATTTATGGCTCAAATCAATACCACAGAATTACTAGAAACCCTAGCCGCAGAAATTGGTGAAAGTGTTTATATAGATATTGCTAAATGGCATCTTTATTTATCCGATGCCAGATTGCATAAGATTGTGGCTGAAAAGTTGTATCCTTTAATTACTTCTTGTGCTGTCAATGAAGATCAAGTAATTGCAGTTTTAGAATCTATTACCGTCAAAGTCGGTGGTGGGAGAAAGGAACTATCTTTAATTGATTTATTACCATTACAATGTCAAGTAGCCTTAGTGGATATCTTAGAAAAATATCAACGGGAAATATAATCTTTACTTTCTTACCATTCCCATTGGCAGATTTACACATTTGAATAATGGAGGTTGATCAAAATGTTTTTACAAATCAAAGATAGCCGCGATTTGGTGAAAATAGTTGATGTTCAAGAACTATTTGACCCCACTATTAAAATCGTCCATGCCCAAGATCAAGAAGGACAAGAAGAACAGGAAACGGACACTTATAAAAAGGAAGAATTAATATTTCCCTCTGGGGAAAAATTACCGCGTTGTTGGTTAGATGCCCATTATAGAGAGACTTGCTTAACTTGATTTTAATGATGTAGGGTGATTTGGTTCACCCTATGATTATAATATTATGATTATAATATCATGGGTCTTAACCCTATAAATTGGATTTGAGATTAACTATAAATGCCAGCCAAAGATATTTATCACAATACAGTTAAAACCGCCTTAGAAAAAGATGGATGGAAAATTACTGATGATCCCTTTAAACTAAAGTGGGGTTTAAGAGAATTATTTGTTGATTTAGGGGCAAAAAAATTACTAATTGCTGAAAAAGCAGAACGGAGAATTATTGTAGAAATTAAAAGTTTTATTAATCCATCGGCGATCGCTGATTTGCAAAATGCACTAGGACAATATCTTTTATATACAGACATATTAGAAGAAAGTGCAAATGAATATTTATTATATTTAGCTATTCGTGAATCAACATATAAAGAAATTTTTTCTGAACCTATTGGTACACTAGTTTTGAAAAAACATAAAATCCACCTACTTATTTTTGATCCCACCCAACAGGAGATTACACAATGGATAGACTAAATGAATATCAACAAATTATCCAGGAAGTATTAACTGAATATGCAGCAATTCCTTATTACCACAGAGAATTGCAAACAGAATTAATTATTGGTAAAAACGATAAAGATTATTTATTAATAACTTCTGGTTGGGAAAAAAGTGTGAGAGTTCATGCTTGTATTGTCCATATACAAATTATTAATAGTAAAATTTGGATTCAAAGGGATGGAACAGAAGATGGAATTGCTAACGATTTAGTTAATGCTGGTATTCCTAAAGATCAAATTGTTTTAGGTTTTCATCCCTTGGAAATTCGTCCTTATACAGAATATGCTGTGAGTTAAAAACAAAAATAGATCCCCGACTTCTCTCAGAAGTCTCGGATCTAAATAAATTGATTTAAATTGATTGTCAAGTAGTGAACTTAACTAAACCCCTACTTTTTCTTCTTCTGTTACACCCTCAGCACCCTGAGAAAAAGCTTTAGAAATCCAATAGGTGAAAATATGAGAAAGTACACCTAAAGGACCTGCAAATAAACACAAAGCTATCGAGTGAATTGTCCAAATGCCGGTTTTTTGTCCTTGCCAATAAATCCATCTTCCCACAAATAAATCCATGACTAAAAAATGAATCCAACCTGTAGCAGCAGCAGTTTCATTACTAAAAAACTTGGCTATATCTGCTAATTGAGGATTTGATAAAGCAGCAGCATTTTCTGGGGTAATGCTAGTGACAAATAAATACAAATACCCAGCAGCTAAAACCACAAAAGGTAGATAAGATTCCATGACCTTGCGGGTGACATTCCAATTAGGTAAAAGAATCATCAAAGCCCAAAAAGGCAAAACAAAAACATTCGCAACATTAAACAAATCTGTGGTATTCATAAGATTAGGTGACAGTTGACAGTTGACAGGTGACAGTAATGAGACTTACAAAGTTACTAATTGAGATTCTATTGCTGAAGATTGTAAATTACGACCGATAAAAACTAAACTGGTTTGTTTTGCTTCTTCTAGTTTCCAAGGACGATCATAAAATTTATCAAATCTATTCCCTACACCTTGCATAACTAACCGCATGGGTTTATTAGCAACAGCTACAAATCCTTTAATACGGTAAATTTCTTGTTCCTGTGCCAGTTTTTCTAATCTTGCTTGTAGCTTTTCCGGGTCAAAAGTCCGGTTTAAAATCACGTGAGTTGAGTTAATTTCATCATCATGATCATGGTCTTCTTCTGTGTCGTGGTGACTAGGACGATTATCTAAATTATCTTCAACTGCGGCTGCAAATCCTAATAAGATAGATGGGTCTAATTTACCATAATCACTAGCGACAATTTTCACAACTCTCGGTAATTCTTTCTTGACTAATTCTAAAACTTGTCCTTGAGTTTGGCTATCAACTAAATCAGTTTTATTCAAAATCACTAAATCAGCACAAGCCAGTTGATCTTCAAACAATTCTTGTAATGGTGTTTCATGTTCTAGACTATCATCTTCTTGTCTTTGGGCGGCTATAGCATCTAAATCACTAGCAAAAGTTCCCGCAGCAACCGCAGCACAATCTACTACTGTAATTACTGCATCTACCGTAGCAGCATTGCGAATTTCTTGCCAACGAAAGGCTTTAATTAAAGGTTTCGGTAAAGCCAACCCAGAGGTTTCAATGATAATATAATCAATACTATCGCGGCGTTTAATTAATTCCCGCATGGTCGGGTAAAATTCCTCTTGCACGGTGCAGCATAAACAGCCGTTTGTCAGTTCAAATATGTTAGTATTTTCTGGAGTTTCTTGTACTTCATCTTCCGGGCAAATTTGACAGGATTTTAATAATTCTCCGTCTATCCCCAGTTCACCAAATTCGTTGACTAATACTGCTATGCGTCGTCCTTGGTTGTTTTGGAGGAGGTGACGGATAATGCTGGTTTTACCGCTTCCTAAGAAGCCTGTGATCACGGTAACGGGGATCTTTGTAGCCATGTTTTGTGTGTAGTTTTGAAATCAATTTTACCATATATTGTCTAACCCCTCTCCAAACCTCTCCCCGCACCCCTCCCTGACCCTCCCCTACAGGGGAGGGAAAAGGAGCAGTTTTTATGATTGGAGAGGCTTAAATCCCAATAGAGTTTTGTAAAGAGTTTATTAAGCCCTTTTCTCTGTGTTCTCTGTGCCTCTGTGGTTTGTTTTAAAAAAGAGATTTATTTTAACTGAAAAGTATTGGCTGAAATACTTAATTTAATATTACTAATTATTAGTTTAAAAGCCCCTCTCCGTGTCGGAGAGGGGTTGGGGTGAGGTCAGATTATTTTAAGAATATCCAATATCTATCATGTTGAAAAATTCCTGCACTACTTCATCAGGATTGTTATAACATCTTTGGGCATCAAATCTTTCTACAACTTTAATACCGTTCCTCTTGAAAATGCGTTCTTCTTCTTGTTCTTCAACTCTGCGTTCTGCGGTGTGATGTGGTTCATCAACTTTTAAAACTCCCCATTTACCTTTATAACAAATGAGAAAATCAGCTTCTTTATTTTCTCTACCTTTGGGTGTGGTAAGTCGTGCTAAGGAATTGGGGACAAATAAAACTCCAGTTCGGTCTAATGCTTCAGCAATTTTGATTTCTGTTTTTGAGCGAAAGCCTAGTCTTTCCCAAGTGTGAATTGTTGAGTCTGAACGTTGAACTCCTTGGTTATTAGAAGTATTATCTACATCAATATTTTTTTCTGGCTTATTAACAGTATTATCATTTTCGGGAGTTTTGCGTAAAATTAAATCTGTGTTTTCTATAATCTTCTTATATAAACTGGCAAATTCTCCAGGTGCAAAATTACCATTGATAGGTCGTCTTTCTGTTTTTTCATCATCAAGATAAACATATTCACAAATTACTGCGTCTAGGTTTGTTTTACTGTTAATCTGCCAATCTTTTATACAAGCACCTGTTAAAGTTGCATTGTGAAAATTTGTACCAATTACTTGGGATCTTTCTAAATCAGCCTCACTCAGGTTAGCCTCACTCAGGTTAGCCTTAAACAGGTTAGCCTTAAACAGGTTAGCCCCACTGAGGTCAGCCTCACTCAGGTTAGCCTTAAACAGGTTAGCCCCGTTCAGGTTAGCCCTAAACAGGTTAGCCCCACTCAGGTCAGCCCCACTCAGGTCAGCCTCACTCAGGTCAGCCTCACTCAGATTAGCCTCACTCAGATTAGCCGCACTCAGTTTAGCCCCATTCAGTTTAGCCCCACTCAGGTTAGCCCTAAACAGGTCAGCCCCGCTCAGGTCAGCCTCACTCAGGTTAGCCCTAAACAGGTTAGCGCCATTCAGGTTAGCCCTAAACAGGTTAGCCTCACTCAAGTCAGCCTCACTCAGGTTAGCCCTACACAGGTCAGCCCCACTCAGGTTAGCCCCACTCAGGTTAGCCCCACTCAGGTTAGCCCCATTCAGTTTAGCCCCACTCAGGTTAGCCCCACTCAGGTTAGCCCCATTCAGTTTAGCCCCATTCAAATTAGCCCCATTCAAATTAGCCACACTCAGGTTAGCTTCTCTCAGGTCAGCCCCACTCAGGTCAGCCCCATTCAGGTTAGCCACACTCAGGTTAGCCCCATTCAAATTAGCCCCATTCAAATTAGCCACACTCAGGTTAGCTTCTCTCAGGTCAGCCCCACTCAGGTCAGCCCTAAACAGGTCAGCCCCACTCAGGTTAGCCTCACTCAGGTTAGCCTCACTCAGGTTAGCCCAACACAGGTTAGCCCAACACAGGTTAGTCTCACACAGGTTAGCCTCACTCAGGTTAGTCTCACACAGGTTAGCCTCACGCAGGTCAGCCCCTCTCAAGTCAGGTGTTACATCTGGATTTTCCTCTCTCCACTCATGCCAAACCTCTACCCCTTGCGTCAGTATTGCTAAATGCTCATCATTTGCCATAATCTAGTTTTTATACCTAAAATTGCCAATATTCGGATTTTAACCTAATTTCATGAAGATAAAACTAAGCTGGTTAAAATTTACCCTTAAAAAATTAATTTCTGCCAACCAATAGCTAAACTATTATTCAGTCTGTTTTCATAAAATCTTGTATCAGTTCCCAGAACCACTAATATAGAATAGGTTTATAATGTCAAGAACTGATTGTATTTGATGATAAAAATGAGGAGATAGTACAATGGATACCAAATTAAAATATCAAGAAATCATCAAAAGCATATTAACAGAAACCGCCGAATATCGCGCTTCTATACCTGATGGTTATAACTCCCAAGTTTTATTTGATGATGAACATGAACGTTATCTAGTTTTAGATATTGGTTGGAACGATGATCAATATCTACATACCACACCAATTCATGTAGATTTGATTGATCATAAAATTTGGATTCAATATGATGATACAGAAGAAGGTATTGCTAATGATTTTATAGCAGCAGGTGTTCCTACACAGGATATTGTACTTGGTTTTCGTCATCCTCAAATCAGACCATATACAAACTTTGCTGTTAGTTAATAGTTCATTTTTTTATGAGCAAATTTATGAAATTGATAAAACCATCTCTAGAATACTATTTAAACCTTCAATATCCCGTCACTCTTTACCCTGACGTAGAACAAGGTGGATATGTAGCAGAAATCAAAGACTTACCCGGATGTCTCACTCAAGGAGAAACCCTAGCAGAGACAATGACAAATATCAATGAAGCGCGGGAATTGTGGATAGAAACAGCTTATGAAGCGGGGGATAATATTCCTTTACCCAGTGAAAAAGATATCATAAATGATCCACTAGCTGAGTTTATTGGTTTGGTAGAAAATGGGAGTTTAGCGCAAAATATAGATCAAGAATTATGAGATTAATTTACTAAATTTGATATTCGTGCAAAAAATCTTTTGCTTTCCTAATTGGTTATTTTCCCTGCGAACTTCTCGCACAATTTCACAAATCTCTTCTGTTGTCAAAGGATGAGGATCATTTACTGCTTCTCTTGTTTTCCTTAATTCATTCCAATCAAATTTAGCAGCTTTTTTTAAAAAAATACCATCTTCGGTGATGGTAACTGAATATTTTTCACCATTCACAAATTGTTCTTGAATTTGATGATTCTAAATTGGGGTAATCTCCCTCTGGTTGCTTTCATGCACATAAAAACAATCACAGGGAAATTACCCCCAGTTATTTTAAGTTGAGATGAGTTGAGATGAGTTGAGATGAGTTGAGAAAAGTTAATATTTCTTAACTCATTACTCAGCAGTTACCAATTCAGTGCTACCTTTTGTCCGTTTTCGGGTTAAAGTGTTGTAAACCATGATCCCAATGGCTTTAATCAAATTACCTTCCAATTCTTGGAACATCTTCATGTTCACACCAAAGGCGGCATTTGCTTCTTCTACAATGCGATCGCCTGTGGTATCATCAATGGGCATAGCATCCAAATTTTGCCGATATTCCGCTTTAAATGCTTTCTCGTCGCTAATATCTGCAAATTCATAAAAGGCTGTCCCTTCCCCTTCACCCAATTTCATCGCAGTTTGAGCAATACCTTTGAGAATTTGTCCCCCCGATAAATCACCTAGATAACGGGTATAGGAATGAGCAATTAATAATTCTGGTTCGGTAGCAGAAATTTCCCGAATACGGTTGACATAGGCCGCACCCGCAGGGGACAATTTAATTTGTTCCCGCCAAAGTTTGCCATAGTAGTAAGTTAAATCCTGTTCTAGGGTCTGCTTGCGGTTAAGTTGGGGAAAGTAAATTTTACTCAACACCGGGTGATGTTTGTGTTTTTCCATCTCCTCTTCCATGGCTGAGTAAATAAAGTAAAAGTTAGCAACCAACTTGCGGTAGGAGTTTTTTTCCACAACTCCTTTCAAAAAACACTTGACAAAACCCACATTTTCTGCCATTGTATGTGCTTTCTTTGTCCCTACACGTAATTTGCTTGCTAAATTGCTGCTCATATTAAAATTCTCAACTGTAAAAAAATTAACTTCTGGAGTTTTCTGAACATAAGGGTCAAAAAATCCCATTAAAAGGTTAGATTAGAACTATTTGATGAGAATTTATATTAAAAATCATTAAGCAAGGAAACAACATCTTGTTTCACCAGGGTCGAGAATGATCAAAAAAAATGCTATTCTCCTGTGTAATTATCTGGGGTTCTTAAACTTATGGTTTCATCAATGGTTCAGACTCAAGGCTGTATTTCCGAATTGGTGACAAAGGTAGAAAATAGTTGGATGTTAAATTCCATACCGTTACCAGCTAATGCTTTATTCGGTACAGACGGTATTCGTGGTCAAGTGGGAGAACTGCTAAACGCGCCCTTAGCCTTACAAGTGGGTTTTTGGGCGGGTATGGTTTTAAGTAGTCATGCTACCTATCCAGGACCGATTATTCTGGGACAAGATTCCCGTAACTCTAGTGATATGTTAGCCATGGCCTTGAGTGCTGGCTTAACCGCAGCAGGGTTAGAAGTGTGGTATTTGGGATTATGTCCTACCCCTTGTGTAGCTTATCTGGCCAGCACCACTAACGCCATTGGTGGAATCATGATTTCCGCCAGCCACAATCCACCAGAAGACAATGGAATTAAAATATTTAATGCAGATGGTGGTAAGTTACCCCAAGCCGTACAAATGGAAATTGAGGCGGGATTACGTGGTAAATTATCCCTGGATTTTAGTATAAATAATTGCGGTAGACATTATTACCGTGCGGAGTTAATCAAGGATTATAGTCAAGCTATACAAGCACCTTTACAGTCGGGACCGAATCTGCAAGGGATGAAGATTGTTTTAGATTTAGCTTGGGGGGCGGCGGTAGGTTTAGCACCAGCGGTATTTACGGAAATGGGTGCGGAGGTAATTTGTTTACATAATGAAGCAAATGGCGATCGCATTAATGTTAATTGTGGTTCTACTCACCTAGATATTCTCCAAGCCGCTGTTAAAGTCCATCAAGCGGATTTAGGCTTTGCCTTTGACGGCGATGCAGATCGTGTTCTCGCTGTGGATAATACGGGCAGATCAGTGAATGGTGATTATATTCTTTACCTTTGGGGTCGTCATTTACAACAAAAGCAACAACTACCAGATAACCTGATAATTTCCACGGTCATGGCCAATTTGGGCTTTGAAAGAGCTTGGCAACAGATAGGGGGTAAATTAATTCGCACCGCAGTAGGTGATCAATACGTTCAAGCGGAAATGCGGAAAACTGGAGGAATGTTAGGAGGAGAACAATCAGGTCACATTGTTTGTAGTCATTATGCTATGACTGGAGATGGCTTATTAACAGCGCTACATATTGCAGCGGTGGTGAAAGAAGCGAATAAGTCCTTAGCAGAAATGGTAGATCAAAGTTTCCAAACCTATCCCCAAATATTACGAAATGTGCGAGTATTAGATCGTGAAC
The DNA here is from genome assembly GCF_005402965.1 of Dolichospermum planctonicum. Classification (GTDB taxonomy): domain Bacteria; phylum Cyanobacteriota; class Cyanobacteriia; order Cyanobacteriales; family Nostocaceae; genus Dolichospermum; species Dolichospermum planctonicum. The sequence goes on along the minus strand of NZ_BJCF01000004.1, from coordinate 75,396 downwards.
GGCGACTAGGATGGGAAAATTGTCAACCCGTACAACAAGCGATCGCAAAAGCCGAAGCCGCCATGGGTGATAATGGTAGAGTCCTCGTCCGTGCCTCTGGGACCGAACCCGTAATTAGAGTCATGGTAGAAGCCGCTAATGCTGAACTTGTTAACCATTGGACAAATGAATTAGTTTCCCAAGTCCAACAACACCTGGCTTAAAAGTTCAGAAACAACAAACTTAAAATTTTGTTACAAACCACGACATACCGATAGGATAATCGGTCTTTTGTGTTATACTGTCACGGTATAATTTAGATATCTTTTGAGAACACAGGGAATCTTCTATGACTCTTCGTCTTGGTGATACAGTACCTAACTTTACTCAAGCCTCTACCCATGGGGAAATTGACTTTTACGCGTGGGCTGGTGATAGTTGGGTAGTGCTATTTTCTCATCCTGCTGATTTTACACCAGTTTGCACCACCGAACTAGGAACTGTTGCGAAACTCAAACCAGAATTTGACAAACGCAACGTGAAAGCGATCGCGTTGAGCGTTGATGATGTAGAATCTCACAATGGTTGGGTGGGAGATATTGAAGAAACCCAAAGCACCACCCTGAATTACCCAATTTTGGCAGACCCAGATCGTAAAGTTTCCGAACTTTATGATATGATTCACCCTAACGCAGCGGCTACTGTTACAGTCCGTTCTGTGTTTGTGATTGATAACAATAAAAAACTCCGTCTTTCTTTTACTTATCCTCCCAGCACGGGACGCAATTTTGATGAAATTTTGCGCGTCATTGATTCTTTGCAATTAACTGATAATTACAGTGTTGCTACCCCCGCAGACTGGAAAGATGGTGAAGATGTAGTGATTGTACCATCTTTGAAAGATCCTGAAGTCCTCAAGGAAAAGTTTCCCAAAGGCTATCAAGAAATTAAACCTTATTTGCGGATGACTCCTCAACCTAACAAGTAAGTTTTCATAACAGCAAATATTCTTTCTATTGTAGGGTGGGTTAGCCACTGCGTAACCCACCGTTACTTATTTGATTGTCTAATAGATAAGTTAGTTATTAGACTCTAATATTTGCCTATTTGAAAACTTTATTGCTAATCTATTTATCAGATTAAGTAATTCTAATTCATCTTTGATCTTTTGCTGATATTCATTTTCTTCTATATTAACTTCGGTAAATTTCGTATTCGATAATAAAGTTATATAATCTGTTTCATCTGGTAATAAATAATTAATATAAATCCCTTTTCTATCCCTCTTAATTACAAAATTTCTGGAATAATAGTCATCTTCTATACGTTTTGGTAATGCTTTTTTTGTTAAAATCTCTTCAATCAATAAAGCCATTGATTCAGTAATTTCTTGATGATTATATTTATCTGTTATCTTATTTAGCTTGGAAACATAAGGATATAATTCAGCTTTATGATCATATTGAATAGGTAAAATAATAAAACCATTTGCAGCTAACTCCGCTATTTTTTTAAATGGAATTTGTGAATTGTAGGGAGTTAATAAAATTCCTTGACATTTAATTTTGAATTTAGTTGGTAAATGATCAGATATTTCATTTTGTAAAATTTCTTTCAATTGTAAAATTTGTTCAATTCCATTTTCTAAGGAGTTGTGATTCTTTCCTTTCATTTCAATAATAGTACAAATACAAGAATTAGAATCAATATAAAGAGACATATAATCTGGACGCTTTAATGCTTGATTCTTGATCAGAGGATCATTTTTTCTATCTATTTCAAATAAAATACATAGAGATTTATTTTGAGAATCTAACGTTATTCTAAAATGTACTCCACTTTCTTTAGGAACAATTCTTCCTGGTACTGTACAGAACACTAGCAGATTTTCTAAAAAGTTAAAATTTTGCCAGTCAAGTTTATCTTTTTTATCCTGAAGATTAGAATTATTCTTCTGTTTCATCTGCTTTTTCTTGTCCTGCTTGATAAATTTCAAAAAACTTTTGTTGAATATCTACAGCAACATCACTTAAAGTATCCCATCTAATGCCATAATCTGGATCATTTAATGAAACTAATTTATTATCTTTCATTTCATACGCGCTAACTTTATCTATAGGTAAAAATGCTCTTTCATCTTGAAGATATAAAGATGAAGATTGACGTTTTAATATTTCAGGATTTTCATGATTACCATTAACTAAATTATTCAAATGTGCCATAACATAAGGACTATGGGTTGTGAGTAAAATTCTCACACCAAGATTAACAAGGATAGATAATGATTCCAGCAGCTTGGCTTGTGATTCTGGGTGTAAGTTCATCTCTGGTTCATCTATTACCAGAAAATCACCTTTACTTGCACGAAATCTTAAATATAAAAGCAATGGTGCAAGTTGTTTAATGGAAGAAGAAGCATTATATAGATCAATTTCTAAGTCCGTCTTAACTAAAACTTTTATTTCTTTTCCACCTAGTGGAGTAGACTTTAAGATGGTTTGGTTTTTATTTTGTAGTTGGTTTTCAATTACATCTGCTAACTTCTGAAATTCATTTTTACTACTTGTTGAATATATTTTATCTATTTCTTCTTCATCTTCAAGGTTTATATCAGATAAAAAATCTAAAAAATCTTCTACAGGTTGTGGATAACGAATATCTTTTGACTGTTTAATTAAGTCAAAACCTTCTTGATTAGTTGCAAGCCATAACTCTCTTTCTTTTTGTTTCAGTATTCGATATCTTTTCGTCTCAAGTATTTTATATATATTTATAAACGCATTTCTTTCAGCAGGAAAAGGAAAAACATTAGAAAAAAGCACTTGCTTAACACTCAATATAAATACTAAATCAGGATGATCGCTAAAGTGGTTTAGCATCTCTCTAAATTTTAACGTTATACTTTTATTTATTTCCTCATTTTCTATTTCCATTTTAAAAAACAAAACATTATCTTCTCTTGTAATTCTCAAGGAAGTTTCATCTGTCAAAGGGATAGTACCTCGCTGAATTAATTGATTGATCGCAGTTTCTACTTCTTGTCTTTCAATCATCATTGCAAATGATGTTCTTGCAAAAAGTTTACGACTTGAATCTTGAAAAAATGATTCTAAAGCACTTCCTTGAAAATTTTTTGCTGTTTCTTCCGCATCTTTTATAAATAAATCAAGTAGATCATTATCTATTGTCAATGACCAAATACCTTCTCCTTGCTGATTAAGTTTTAAATTATTAAATACATATTGGGGATATACGGTTCTACCAGTACGTTGCCACAAACCATAGGTAGAATAAGCAATATAAGTTTTACCTGAGTTATTTGGTCCAATAATTACTGTCAGAGGACGCAAATCTAACTCTGTTTCTTCAAGAGAACCTAAATTTGAGAATTTGATTTTCATTTTTCGCCTATATTCCAATATAGAAAATCCTATTAAGGATGCTGTTTACTAGTAAAGTATATAAGAATATGCTATTTCATTTTATCTCTAACTTCAATATGCTTTTCCCTAAAGGGTTATTAGCCACACTATAACATCCCCAATAAGACATTTTTACTTTATTTTCTCATATTGTCCCTAGCAGTTATAGAATAATAACGATATCCTTGTGAAGCCTACCAAGAACACAAGGTAGCGATTAAGTAGCAGATTTGACAGACTTGTAACACCAAAACTCTGTATCCAGAAGACATTAGTAGCATTTTAGAAGTTCGTAAAATTTTTATGGTTTCCCAAATTCGTTTTTTGATGTGCGCTCCCGACCATTATGATGTGGATTATGTGATTAATCCTTGGATGGAAGGTAATATTCATAAGTCTTCACGCGATCGCGCAGTAGAACAATGGAATAAATTATACAATGTCATTAAAGATCATGCCATTGTTGATTTGGTCGCTCCCGAAAAAGGCTGGCCTGATATGGTATTCAGTGCCAATGCGGGTTTGGTTCTGGGTGAAAATGTCGTTCTCAGCCGCTTTTTACATAAGGAACGTCAAGGAGAAGAACCGTATTTTCAACAGTGGTTTGCAGAAAATGGTTTTAATGTTTACACTCTACCCAAAGACCTCCCCTTTGAAGGTGCTGGAGACGCGCTTTTAGACCGGGAAGGGCGTTGGTTATGGGCTGGATATGGTTTTCGCTCAGAATTGGATTCTCACCCCTTCCTGGCTAAATGGTTGGATATTGAGGTGATTTCTCTGCGCTTAATGGATGAGCGTTTTTACCACCTTGATACCTGTTTTTGTCCTTTAGCAAATGGTTATTTGCTGTATTATCCCGGTGCTTTCGATTCCTATTCTAACCGCGTTATTGAAATGCGCGTCGCACCAGAAAAGCGCATCGCTATTATGGAAGCTGATGCTGTTAACTTTGCTTGTAATGCGGTGAATGTTGATAGTATCGTGATTATGAACAAAGCCAGTGATGGTTTAAAATCACGGTTAGCAGAGGTTGGTTTTCAAGTTATTGAAACTCCTTTGACGGAATTTCTCAAGGCTGGTGGTGCTGCTAAATGCTTGACCTTGCGGGTTACAGAACCTGTGAGAGAAGAACTACACGCTAATGTATCTGTAGAAAGTCGTGTGGTTCGCATGGAAGGGCATTTACTAGATGCAGGGTTAATTAACCGCGCTTTAGATCTAATTGTGGAAATGGGGGGAAGTTTCCAAGTTCTGAAATTCAACTTGGGAGAACAACGTCAAAGCACTTCCGCTGCTGAGGTCAGGGTATCTGCACCATCCCATGATGTCATGGAAGAGATTATATCTCAATTGATTGATTTGGGCGCAGTTGATTTACCCCAAGATGAACGAGATTCTAAATTAGAACCAGTTTTACAAGCGGGTGTAGCCCCTGATGATTTCTATGTCAGCACGATTTATCCTACTGAAGTTCGGGTAAATGGACAATGGCTGAAAGTGGAAAATCAACGCATGGATGGAGCGATCGCTATTTCTCAAACGAGTAATGGTATAGTAGCAAAATGTAAACTATTGCGGGATTTAGAAATTGGTGAACAGGTAGTAGTTGATGTCTTGGGTATCCGCACTATCCGTAAAGCCGAATCACGAGAACAACGCAATTCCCAAGAATTTAGCTTCATGTCCTCCGGTGTTTCCAGCGAAAGACGAGTAGAATTAGTTGTGGAACAAGTGGCTTGGGAATTACGTAAAATTAAGGATAGTGGTGGTAAAGTAGTTGTCACTGCTGGTCCTGTGGTCATTCACACTGGTGGTGGTGAACATCTGTCACGACTGATTCGAGAAGGTTACGTTCAAGGTCTTTTGGGCGGAAATGCGATCGCTGTTCATGATATGGAACAAAATATCTTGGGTACTTCCCTGGGTGTGGATATGAAGCGCGGTGTAGCGGTACGCGGTGGACATAGACATCATCTCAAGGTAATTAACACTGTCCGCAGGTTTGGTAGCATTGCTAAAGCTGTAGAAGCAGGAGCAGTTAGCAGTGGGGTGATGTATGAATGTGTGAAAAATAATATTCCCTTCTCCCTCGCTGGTTCAATTCGTGATGATGGACCTTTACCCGATACCCAAATGAACTTGATCTTAGCACAACAGGAATATTCGCAAATTATCCAAGGTGCAGATATGATTTTGATGCTATCTTCCATGTTACATTCCATCGGGGTAGGAAATATGACTCCCGCAGGTGTGAAGATGGTTTGTGTGGATATTAACCCGGCTGTAGTGACGAAATTGAGCGATCGTGGTTCAATAGAATCTGTAGGGGTAGTAACAGATGTGGGTTTATTCCTCAGTCTGCTACTTCAGCAATTGGATAAATTGACCAGTCCTTATGTTGCTAATGTAGGTTAAGAAATACCGCTTTTAACATTCTCAATCTTGTGGTGCGGGCATACTTCGACAAGCTCAGTACAAGTCTTGCCCGCCTTTGTGTTTTGTATAAAATATAATTTAGGACTTACGTAAGATGTGGCTGAACACCTTATTCTTGCGTAGGGGTAATTCATGAATTACCCCTACTTTCTGTTCTTTTTGCGTAAGTCCTGTAATTAAATAAACCACTCCAGGGACAGAGAACACAGAGAAATATAATATAATATAAGCAGTACCATTTATTCCTGTACTCACTATCAAGGTTAACTAAATGCAAATGCTAATTCGACTAAAAATTGAAAAATTTATTGAAGATGAACAAGAATATTTTGTAGCTACAAGTGATGATTTACAAGGTTTATTGGCAGAAGGTAAAACAGTACAAGAAGCCATAGAAATTGCTGAAGATGTAGCTAAGGTATTATTGGAATTGGAGAAAGAAAAAAATCATAATTTTCATTTACCAGATTTACCTTCTCAATTTGAATATCCGTTAATTATGGAAGTGTAATGGGGAGATTAGCGGGTTTTTCCTATCGAGAAGTGACTAGAAAGTTAGGAAAGCTAGGATTTGAGTTTTACCTTGCAGCTAAAGGAGATCATGAAATTTGGTTTAATGCAGCAACAAATCAAAAAACAACCATTCCGCATCATGGAGAAATTAAGGAAGGAACACTAAGAAGTATTTTAAAACAGACTCAGATTGATGTTGATATTTTTCTTGATGTTTAGTGATCATTTACTCAAAATATTGTGGAGGAAGTTTTATTCACGCAGTGCAAACCGAAATCTATAATTATCAAGTAGGTTGGGTTGCAAAACCCAACACCACTATTAGTTCTGATGATCTTGTTGATTTAACCAAGTTACCAAATCAGCAACTTCAGAAATATTAAACAATGCAGCACCTAAATTTTCTAACTGTTCTACAGGTAAACCTTTGACTCTTTCAACTATTAAAGAATCAATTTCCCCAAACCGTTGATTAAGTAAACGTAGACAAAATTTAACTTCTCCTCTTTGTTCTCCTATTCTTTCTCCCTTCTGCAAAATATCCTGATAAATGACTGATTCTTGCATAATATCCTCACTTAACAATTGACGAATAAAGTCTTTCTCAAATCGCAAACCTGCTAAAATCTCTGTGTAAGCTGCAATATCCTGTTTAGTCTCCCTATCTGCAATTTTAGCAACATTATTGGCAATCTGGGATAATAAACCTTGAGGTGAATTTGTCTGTGTTAATGGTGCTAATGGTAATAATGCCAGATTATCGAGAAATAAAGCTGAATCTTGTTCCCACATTCTGATGACACGATAACGGTGATGTGTGGTTTCATTGATGTATGCTTCGGTAAAAGCGATTTCGTCTGTTGTTTCTTGTAAGAAAATCACGACTTGAGTAACAGGAACTTGATATGTACGGATTAATCTCACTGAATAATCTAACTCTCTAAAAGGAATTGGAGGTTTAGATTGTGGGTTGGTTTGAAATTCAGTAAAATCCGATTTTCTGTTTGTAAGAAGGTGACAAAATCAGCGCGAATTGGTTCTATACTCAATTCGGTTTTTAAGACTTTGATCGTTTTTGGTGCTTGGGGAAGTAACCATTTAGCAAAATCAAAGGGATATTTTTCTGCTAGTAGTTTACAAACGTTGTCAAAACTCATGAGATTATAAAATTAAATTGTCAGAATCACTTTTTTTTCACCAGAAAATATTGTTGTAAAAAGTTCAACAGCAGAATTATTTAGTTCCCTCCGTGGTAAAATCCAATATTTGGAAGATATAAGTAGGTGGGCGGAGGAAAATCAAAATATATTTCGTTTTGTGAAATGGCTAAAACTCAACTACAATAACGCATTGAGGTAAATTTACATATCGTTACACATTTTGGTTATTTCACGTCCACCTACTTAACTACCTCTGTGGGTTTATAATATAAGCATCATCAAAATAAACAAATGTGATTGTATGACTAAAGTAGAGTTTACCATTCCCATCCATAGCGTCACAGACACTATCAGAAAAGAAGCAGAAAATAAAGCTAAAGAAGCTTATGTAATGACACTACTAAAACACGGAGAAATTAGTAGTGGTAAAGCTAGTCAATTATTAGGAATTTCTCGATTAGATATGATTGAGTTAATGTCTAAATATGATATATCTCTTTTTGACGATAGTATGAGTTTAGAGGAATTTCAGTCAGAAATCAATCAAGCGAGAATGGGGTTAAAAGCAAATAATTTATGATTATTGTTTCTGATACAACCCCATTAAGTGAACTTGCTAAAATTGGTAAATTAGATTTACTTCAGGCTGTTTTTGGCAGAGTGATAATTCCTCAACAAGTCTATGAAGAATTAACCACAGGAAATCATCCTGCTGTTTTAGCTGTAAAATTAGTATCATGGCTGGAAGTTCGTTCTATAAATAATCACGAACTGATTAAAAATTTGCAATTAGAAACAGATTTAGATTTAGGAGAATGTTCTGCGATTATTTTGGCAGAAGAATTAAAAGCTGATCAACTTTTAATTGATGAAAAAGCTGGTAGAAAAGTTGCTATTGGTAGAGGTTTACCAATTGTTGGTTTAGTTGGAGTAATTATTTTAGCCAAAGAACAAGGATTAATTGATAGTGTCAAAAATATTTTGGATGATTTAATAATAAAAGGTACAAGGATCAGTCCTAAAATATATAATTATGCTCTAATTACAGCAGGAGAAGTTTAAAAATTGTCAGATTCTGAGAACATTTAATATTCAGTTTCGCGCAATCTCTCTTAGAGATCCCGCAGGGTAGACGCAAAGACGCAAAGGAAAACCAGCAATTTATCAATAACATCCTGTAAATCCTCAAATCCTGGATATTATCTCGACTTCGCTCGATAACCACCTGATTCTGACAAAATAAAACTTGACATGACCGAAAAACTCTGTTAGCATATTACAATATGCCATAATCTAACTTTTATAAAAAAAATTGATCGCCGTGACGCGATCGAAAAAGGGAAAAAACAAAGAAGGGCAAAAGAGCAAAAGTGTAAAGGGCTACTAAGTCCTCGCCGCACCACTACATACAACCCGAAAACCAATACCGTAGTTGCTGTAGACGAGGTTGTCGTTGTAGCGATAAGCAGAACGGCAAACCGCAGGATTGTTGAACCACGAACCACCGCGCAGCAGTTTATTATAGCCGCTTCGCCTTGTCAAAGCACTACCATCTTTAGGCGTAGCATTATAATTATCTATATAATCATCCAAACACCACTCCCATACATTACCGTGCATATCGTACAAACCAAAAGCGTTAGGGGGAAAAGAACCTACATCTGCGGTTTGTTGACGATACTGGCCTTTTGATGCAGAACCATAAGTGTAATTACCATCATAGTTTACCAAATCAGCAGTGATACTTTCACCAAAATAAAACGGTGTGGTAGTTCCGGCTCTACAACCATACTCCCATTCAGCTTCACTAGGTAATCTGTAGTATTTCTGTGTTTTTTGACTTAACTTTTCACAGAATGTAACTGCATCATTCCAACTGACTCTTTCCACTGGGCGATTATTGCCTTTGAATGCAGAAGGGTTACTACCCATGATAGCTTGATATTGTGCCTGTGTCAATTCATATTTTGCCATGAAGAAAGCAGGAACAGTAACTTGATGTTGTGGTCCTTCGTCTGAATACCTTCCCGCTTCGTTTTCCGGTGAACCCATGATAAATGTTCCCCCTGGGATTTCCACCATTTCCAATGTCACACCATTTCCTAAGTCTTCTGTGAAATATTTTGCACTTTCATTCCGTCGGTTAATGATGTTTCCGGTTGCGTCAGTGCTGACCACTTCAAAACTAAAGGTTTTCAGGTTATTTATAATAGGAGTTCGTCTATTTTTAGGAGTTGTTGTATCTGAAATTGAGGTTTGATTTTGCTTCCTAAAAAATAAACTGATTCCTATAAATGCAACAGTTACACCACCTAAACATAATCCTCCATAGATAAAACCGCGACGATTGATTGTAGTTGGAGAATTTCCCGAAATTTGATTTTGAGAAATTTGTATATCTTTGATGACTTGATCCGCAGATTGATACCGTTCTTGAATCTCAATTTTCAACAACTTATCTAAAACTTTCCCCAAATCCTGACTAACAGAACTAGGTAAATTTTCTCGCCAATTATTCACCCAACTAAAACCATTGATTGTCCATAAATTAAAAGGATTAACCCCTGTTAATAAATGAAAACAAGTTGCACCTAAAGCGAATAAATCACTGGCTGGATAAGCTTCACCACCTTGTATTTGTTCCAGTGGACTATATCCATAAGAACCAATTTGTGTTCCTATTTGGGTGTGAACTGTGGTATTTAATTGTAATTGTTTAGAAGCCCCAAAATCAATTAATACCAATTTACCATCACTGGCTCGGCGCATGATATTCTGTGGTTTAATATCCCGATGAATAACCTGGCGCTCATGAATAAACTTTAAAGGTGGTAATAAATCTAGTAATAATTCTCTAATTTGAATTTCGTTATATTTCCCCTTTTGTGCTAATTCATCTAATAAATTATCCCCTTTAATAAACTGTTGTACCAAATAGAGAAAACCATTATCTTCAAAATAAGCAAACAGTGTTGGTATTTGCGGGTGTTCTCCTAAATCTTGTAAGCGTTTAGCTTCTTCAATAAATAACTCTGTGGCTTTTTTTAAAGCGTAAGTTCCTGACTGTTTAGGTGCAAGTTGCTTGATTACACAGGGTTCATTTAACTTTTGGCTATCTTCTGCTAAATAGGTTCTCCCAAAACCACCTTTATTAGAAAGCACACGCAATACTCGAAAACGATTGATTAATAATGGTACTAACGGGGTTCTGCAAGATTGACAAAACTCGTTATGATCAGGGTTGATAGGCTGGGAACAATCCGGGTTTAAGCAGCAAATCATAATCTGTGATAGATGACCGTATAACCTTTATAATACAATATCCAGTAATTCCGCGCTCCCTATTCTCTGATATAATACTAAATTGACAACTGCAATTTTTTAAATAGTATGAGTGAAACCCTGGCTGATATTGCTATACCACCGCAGTTTCCTGATCATACTCAACTCCCAGAGTCTGATGGTACATTCGTGAAGAATTTTCAAGAACATCCCCAAAGTATTATCATCACAGATTCCATAATTCAAACTTTACAAAAATTACATCCTGATGGACAATTTTGTATAGGTCAAGATTGTGGTATTTACTGGCGCGAAACTGAACCACCAGAAAAAGGTACAGTAGCACCAGATTGGTTTTATGTCCCTGATGTAGCACCAAGATTAGATGGTAAAATTCGTCGTTCCTATGTATTATGGCGGGAATATATTCCCCCATTAATTGTTATAGAATTAGCCAGTGGTAATGGTGACGAGGAAAGAGATTCAACACCTCTAGCGGGTTTACAGGCAGGTGAAAAACCTGGTAAATTCTGGGTATATGAACGTATTATCCGTGTTCCCTATTATGCCATCTATGAAGTTAATCATGGCAAATTAGAGGTTTATCATTTGGTGGATTTTGCTTACCAAAAAATCCAGCCTAACGAACGTGGACATTATCCTATTGCGCCATTAGCTGTAGAATTGGGACTATGGCAAGGAAGTTACTTAAATAATCCTGAACAACTTTGGCTGCGCTGGTGGGATTTAGATGGTAATTTGTTATTGGTAGGTCAAGAAGAAGCCCAATTACAAAAATTCAGGGCTGAACAAGCAGAACGAAAGGCTGCACAATTAGCCGAACGTTTACGGGCAATGGGGATTGATCCAAATGATGATTTACAGAAAGTTCAGCTTGGGTGAGGTACACTTTGTGCGGGCAAGATGCCCGCACCACAAGAGTTTTATCATTAATATCTGTACTTCATAAACGGATAACTGCTGTATAATGATTTTGGGTATTTTCTACTCTAGAATACTAACTAATTGCAGAAAACGAACCACAGAGGCGCAGAGGACACGGAGAGAATATGGAAAGGGTAGTTTTATTAAGAGGGTTACAAGTTAATTGGGTGAGTTTTTTTGCTGATTTCCTGTTAGCTGGTATGGTTTTTGGTCCTGCTCTTGCTCCTTTTCTCGCTGGGTCTGGTGTGTTTTTGCTTCCGGGTATTGCGGATATTATTTACTTTATGGGTAATCATGTCTGTCCCCAGCCTACTATGGGTTTGGAGTTAGCGCCACCTTTTATTATGGCGGTTTGTATGCGCTGTTATGGCACAGTGACAGGTTTATTAATAACTCGGATTTTGTATAGTTTAACTGATGGCAAAGGTGTTTTTTGGTTAAGTCAATATGGTAGAAATGGCGCTGCTTGTGCTACGGTGTTTATGATGGCCTATCCTTTGGAATTAGCAGCCCAGATTTTCGGTTTATGGGATTTTAATAATTATATTGTTACTCCTTTCGGTTTGATTACGGGTTTGGCTTGGGGTTTATTTACTATGCCAATACTGCATTTCCGTCAGCTATTATCTAGGGTTTCCTAGTTTAATAAGGTACAAAATTATCTATGTTTATCTCCGGTTAATTACAGACCCGGCTAGTCTGGACACCAATAAAATGCAGCTTAATTTTAACAATCTTAATCAAATTTGGTCTTATGTATTAACGGAAACACTTAAACGCTTGGGTTTGGAATGCGCTGTAATCTGTCCTGGCTCTCGTTCTACAGCTTTAACAGTGGCTTTTGCTCAACAAATACCGCATATTGCAGCTATGCCGATTTTAGATGAACGTTCGGCGGCTTTTTTTGCGTTGGGACGAGCAAAAGCGACAGGAAAACCTGTAGTATTAGTTTGTACTTCGGGAACTGCGGGGGCAAATTTTTATCCAGCGGTAATTGAAGCTAAAGAAAGTCGTGTTCCTTTATTGATATTAACCACTGATAGACCCGCAGAATTAAGAAATTGTCATTCTGGCCAAACTATTGACCAAGTAAAATTATACGGTAATTATCCCAATTGGCAAGGGGAATTAGCTACACCCTCCGCAAATTTAGAAATGTTAGCTTATCTCAGACAAACCGTTATTTACGCTTGGGAACGTTGTCAATTTCCTAATTTTGGTCCAGTACATTTAAATATACCTTTCCGTGACCCGCTCGCTCCCGTTCCCGATGGTACTAACGTTACTTTAGATGTGTCAGATTTCTTTTCAGCAGTGGCTTCTAGCCCATTAGCAATTACTAATTATCAATTACCAGTAATAAATTACCAAAAAGGAATTATTATCGCTGGTGTAGCTCAAACACAGCTATCTGAAGAATATTGTAGAGCGATCGCGCGATTAAGTCAATCTCTCCAATGGCCTGTTTTAGCTGAAGGACTTTCTCCAGTGAGAAATTATGCAGACTTAAATCCCTATTTAATTTCTACCTATGATATCATCCTCAGAAATGAGAAACTTGCCAAGGAATTAACACCAGAAATGGTAATTCAAATTGGAGAAATGCCTACAAGTAAAGAACTAAGAAATTGGTTAATTAATACTAAATCTGAACGTTTGATCATTGATAATTGTGATCAAAATCTAGATTCTTTACATGGAAAAACCAGACATTTAAGAATATCAGTCACAGAAATTAGCAGCGAATTAGAAATTGAGAAATTAGCAGAAAATGAATATTTACAAAAATGGTGTAAGATAGAGAAACAAGTTAGAAAAAATATTGATGATTATTTGCAAAATCTAGAGGAATTAATCGAAAGTAAAGTAGCGTGGTTAATTTCCCAAATTCTGCCACCAGAAACACCTTTATTTATTGCTAATAGTATGCCTGTGCGAGATGTAGAATTTTTCTGGAAACCGAATAATTTAAGAATTAAACCTTATTTTAATCGCGGTGCAAATGGTATTGATGGTACACTTTCCACGGCTTTAGGAATCGCACATCAACAACAAAGTAGTGTTTTATTAACCGGAGATTTATCTTTATTGCATGATACAAATGGGTTTTTAATTAGCGATCAATTTATCGGACATTTGACGATCATCTTAATTAATAATAATGGTGGGGGAATTTTTGAAATGCTACCCATTGCTAAATTTAATCCACCATTTGAAGAGTTTTTTGCTACTCCCCAAAATATTGATTTTTACCAATTATGCGCTACCTATAATGTACAATATCAGTTAATTACTGCTTGGGAAGAATTAGCAGATCATTTAAAGCAATTACCAAAAACAGGAATTAGGGTTTTAGAAGTCAAAACAAATAGAAAAATAGATGTGATCTGGAGAAAGGAAAATTTACAAATGTTTGCTAAAATCGGATACCCGACTTTTTAGAAAATCCGAGTATCCAAGCTACATACAATATTAGATATAACGCACTTTATTTGTATTTATATATACTACTATTTAAATAAATGAGATTTTGAAAATAATTAACCGCAGATAAACGCAGATAAGGAGGGATAATGGAATGGATTTGATGATTCTGTGCAGCTTTACATGAAATTGGTATAAACTAAAAAGTCTTGTACAGCACAATCTGTTAACTAAAATCGAGTTATTATGTCTAAGGTTCTTGTCTCTGATCCAATTGATCAAGTTGGGATTGATATTCTTTCTCAAGTGGCTACAGTTGATATCAAAACTACGTTGAAACCCGATGAACTGAAAGCTATCATTGGTGAGTATGATGCGCTGATGATTCGTTCTGGAACTCGCGTCACTCAAGATATTATAGAGGCTGGAGTCAAATTAAAAATTATTGGCCGCGCTGGCGTGGGAGTGGATAATGTTGATGTCCCCGCAGCTACTCGCAAAGGTATTGTCGTTGTCAATTCTCCAGAGGGTAATACCATTGCGGCCGCAGAACACGCTCTAGCTATGATGTTATCCCTATCTCGTCATATTCCCGATGCTAATGCTTCAGTGAAACGTGGTGAATGGGACCGCAAAAGTTATGTTGGTTCAGAAGTATACAAAAAAACTCTCGGTGTTGTCGGCTTAGGTAAAATAGGTTCTCATGTTGCTTCCGTAGCTAAAGCCATGGGAATGAAACTTTTAGCCTATGATCCATTTATCTCTACAGAAAGAGCCGAACAACTTGGTTGTCAACTGGTGGAGTTAAATTTGCTCTTCCAGCAAGCTGATTATATCACCTTGCACATTCCTAAAACCTCAGAAACCGCTAATTTAATCAACGCCAAAACTTTGGCTTTAATGAAACCCACCACCAGAATTATTAACTGCGCCCGTGGTGGTATTATAGACGAAGCAGCTTTAGCTGTGGCTATTAAAGAGGGTACAATTGCTGGGGCTGCTTTAGATGTATTTGATTCTGAACCCTTGGGTGAATCTGATTTGCTAGGTTTGGGTAAAAATGTCATTCTTACTCCTCACCTCGGTGCTTCTACGGCTGAAGCCCAGGTAAACGTGGCTATAGACGTGGCTGAACAAATTCGGGATGTGTTATTAGGACTACCAGCCCGTTCCGCTGTGAATATTCCCGGACTCGGTCCTGATGTCCTCGAAGAGTTTAAACCCTATATGGAATTAGCGGAAACTTTGGGAAATTTAGTTGGTCAACTCGCAGGTGGCAGAGTAGAGACACTTAATGTTACCCTACAAGGAGACTTGGCAACTAATAAAAGTCAGCCCCTGATTATAGCCGCCCTCAAAGGACTACTTTACCAAGCTCTCCGCGAACGGGTAAATTATGTTAACGCTAACATAGAAGCAAAAGAAAGAGGTATTCGCGTAATTGAAACTAGAGATGCTTCAGCCCGTGACTATGCAGGTTCATTGCACTTACAAACTACAGGTACTTTAGGTACACATTCTGTAACTGGTGCTTTATTGGGTGATAAGGAAATTCACTTAACTGACATTGACGGATTTCCTATTAATGTCCCCCCCAGTAAATATATGTTGTTTACTCTCCACCGTGATGTACCAGGTATCATTGGTAAACTCGGTTCTCTCCTGGGCAGTTTTAATGTCAATATTGCTAGTATGCAAGTCGGTAGAAAAATCGTTCGTGGTGATGCTGTGATGGCTTTGAGCATTGATGATCCTCTACCTGAAGGCATTTTAGAAGAAATTAAGAAAGTATCGGGCATTAGGGACGCTTATACAGTGACACTTTAATTCTAGACTGTGATTTTTTTTGATTTATGAGATGAGGATGATTAAGTAATTTGATAATTAGAAATATCATTTTAATTATCGAACAATAAGATCCCGACTTCTTTCCAGAAGTCGGGAATTTAAAACTTTTCATGTTCAAAAATAAAATGAGCAATTTAACCGCAGATAAACGCAGCTATGAATCTACTTCAGTGGACTAGAAAATGCTATATTCTGATGGTTTGGTTTGTTTTTGCACCATTACCTATTACTAATCTCAAATTCTATGGCAAATACTTGGTGGGAAATCAATATTATATCTAACCCAGATTTAGAAGATACTATATATTGGCGATTAGAAAAGTTTGGCACTCGTGGTACAGCAGTGGAAATTAAAGACCATAACTTATTGGTTAAGGCTTATTTGCCCAGTTTTCAAGCAGAATTACCAGATTTGCAAGAATTATCATCATCCTTGGGTGAAGATGCTATATCTCTAGGATTCCCCCCTCCTGTGCTAAATTGGCACTTAATTGATGAAGAAGACTGGTCCAGTAGTTGGAAACAACATTGGCAACCCGAGGAAATAGGCGATCGCTTCTTGATTAATCCCGCTTGGCTACCTTTACCCACTACTACAGAACGCTTAATCATACTCCTTGATCCGGGTGTAGCCTTTGGTACAGGTAATCACGCTACCACTCAATTATGTTTAGAATCCCTAGAAATGCACTTTTCTGACATAGCAGAGAACCAAAAACCCTCGACTATTGCCGATATTGGTTGTGGTTCAGGTATTTTAGGTGTTGGGGCAATATTATTAGGTGCTACTAAGGTCTATGCCGTTGATAATGATCCCTTAGCAGTAAAATCTACTTTTAGTAATTGCACTCTGAATCATATCCCTCCAGATTGTTTAATTCCCCTAGAAGGTAGTGTAGACACGGTCAGGAAAACAATTGATCAACCAGTAGATGGTATTGTTTGTAACATTTTAGCCGATGTCATTATTCAATTACTCCCAGAAATGACCGCAATTACTAAATCTAGCACTTGGGGTATATTTAGTGGTATTTTAATAGGACAATCAAAGGCTGTTGCTAATGCCTTAGAACAAAATGGTTGGACTGTGACTAATATCCGGGAGAAAAAAGAATGGTGTTGTTTAAATGCCCGTCGTTCTTAATTTTTTGCAGGTACAAGTAATGAATAACCCACTACAAGCATATAATCCTAATGATATCGCTGAAGAAAATGGTAACTTTCTCGGTTTACCATTTAACTATGAATCAGCTAAATTAATCATTTTTTCTGTTCCCTGGGAAGTCACTGTTTCCTATCATCAAGGTACAGCACAAGGACCACAAAGAATTGCCGACGCTTCTTTGCAAATAGACTTATTTGATTTTGATCATCCCCAAGGTTGGCAACAAGGTATCTTTCTGGAAAGACATACCGCAGAAATGTTAGAAAAAAATGAATACTATCGTAGCCAAGCAGCAACAATTATCAAAAGTCTAGCACAAGGTCTAAAAATATCCGATTCTCAAAATTTAAAAGATACTCTTGTTACTGTTAATCATAGTTGTCAACAAATTAATGAATGGTTATTTAAAGAATGTCAAAAAGCTTTAAATTTAGGTAAAAAAGTCGCTGTTATTGGTGGTGATCATAGCGTTCCTTTGGGGTATTTTCAAGCCTTAGCTACTCAATATGATGACTGGGGAATTTTACATATTGATGCTCATGCGGACTTAAGAAATGCCTATGAAGGTTTTGAATTTTCCCATGCTTCCATTATGTTTAATGCCATGAAAATACCGCAAATTTCCAAGTTAGTCCAAGTGGGTTTACGGGATATTTGTGATGATGAAATAGAGATGATTAATCAATCAAATCAGCGCATTATTGCCTACTATGATCCAGTAATTAAACAACAATTATACTCTGGTAAAAATTGGCTAGATTTATGTCGAGAAATTATCAGTCATTTACCAGAAAAAGTTTATATTAGTTTTGATGTTGATGGTTTAGATCCCAAACTTTGCCCCCATACGGGTACTCCCGTTCCCGGAGGACTGGAATTAGAACAAGTTTATTGTTTATTCCGAGAGGTAGTGAATACTGGTAGGGAAATTATTGGTTTTGATGTTTGCGAAGTTGGTAATGCGGAATGGGATGGTAATGTTGGTGCGCGAATAGTCTATAAATTAGCGAATTTTTTAGATTTGTCACAGATAAAAGTTAAAAATTAACAATCATCATTTGGCATTTTGGCATTTACGGACGGGACTAATTCCGTCCTTTATTTTTGGCTATGGAAATGGTTGATTATCAGATTTTAGGATATTTGTACACATACCATAGGAAGATGCTAAAAATGGATTAAACGGGTTAAATTAATTCGGGATGTTGTTATGCACTGGATTTAAGTCAAGGTTTGGTTCTCAACCAGACCTTTTTTATTGTTCATTTTCTCTTGGGTTGGTGATTTCAGAGAAAACTATTTGATAATTTGTGGTAATTTATGTATTACTGATTCCCGACAATCCTGATTATGTCTAATTTTTTTGCTCAGATGTCTATTGATTATAGCGTTTCCTAATCCAAGTCCGGTACAGATATTAATAATAAAAATCTTGTGGTGCGGGCATACTTCGACCAATCTCAGTACAAGTCTTGCCCGCACAAGGTGTACCTCACTCAAGCCGAACTTGCTTTATTAATAATAAAAATCTTGTAAAAATCTTGTGGTGCGGGCATCTTGCCCGCCAAAAGTGTACCTCACTCAAGCCGAACTTGCTTTATTAATAATAAAAATCTTGTAAAAATCTTGTGGTGCGGGCATCTTGCCCGCACAAGGTGTACCTCACTCAAGCCGAACTTGCTTTATTAATAATAAAAATCTTGTAAAAATCTTGTGGTGCGGGCATCTTGCCCGCACAAGGTGTACCTCACTTGGATGAAATTCGCTGTATGTGCGGTTATCTGCGTCTCACTCTGAATTTTCCTATCTCATTTGAATCTACAATTATGCAAATTATCCAGAGTCTTCATACTGCTATTCTCATAACTGATTTAGACCGTTCTGATTATTTTTATACTCATATATTAGGACTTGAAAAAGTAGAACGTCCTTTAAAATATCCGGGTATCTGGTACCAAATTGGTAACTATCAACTGCATCTGATTGTTGCGCCTACTGTACCCACTGATAAGCAACAAGAAAAATGGGGACAAAATCCTCATATCGCTTTTGCTGTCATGGATTTAGAAATAATTAAAAGCGAATTAACAGCTAAAAATTATCCGTTTCAAGCTAGTGCTTCTGGCCGACCAGCGATTTTTATTCAAGATCCAGATCAAAATATAATTGAACTTAGTCAGGCATTTGCTGATAAAATTTGAACGGTACTAAGATTAAGTATCGCCAAAAGTCAGTCGTCGTGGGGTGCGGAAGTAAATATGCAGTATCAGACCACTATTGAACCAACATCTGTACAAAAGCAGTTCCCTCTGACTACTGTAGGAGCGCTGGTTGTCAATTCTCTCGGACTGGTGTTAATTGTTAAATCTACGAAGTGGAGAGGTGCTTGGGGTGTACCAGGGGGAAAAGTAGATTGGGGTGAAACTCTAGAATCTGCACTTCTGAGGGAGTTTCAGGAAGAAGTCGGGTTAGACTTAACTAATGTGCGTTTTGCGTTGCTACAAGAAGCAGTGCTGGACTCACAATTTGTGCGACCTGCCCATTTTATTATGATCAACTATTACGCATTTTCACTGAGAGATACGATTACACCTAATCAAGAAATTGAGGAATGGGCTTGGGTGACTCCCGCACAAGCAAAGGAATATCCTCTCAATAGTTATACTCAAGTGTTAATTGAGGATTTTGTAGAAAATAACATTGGTAATTTATATAGGAATTAGGTTTAACAATAATGCTGAAAAAAGCACTGGTGACTGGATCATCATCGGGAATTGGTAAGGCTATCGCTCTCGATTTAGCTGCTAAAGGATTTGATGTAGCATTTCATTATCATAAGAGTGTGGAAGCCTGTAATCAAGCCCGTCAGGAGGCTGCTAAGTACGGCGTTAAAACTGTTACTTTACAAGCGGATTTAAGAAATCCTGAACAAGCGGAGTTTTTGGTCAAAAGTGCTGCTGAGGAATTGGGAGGTCTATCTGTTGTTGTCAATAATGTGGGTAACTACTTAGACAGACCAACGAGCCAATTATCAGTAGCAGAATGGCATGAAATTATTAACTCTAATCTTCATGCTACATTTTATGTCACTAAAGCTGCACTACCTTACCTGAAAGCTGCTAATGGGGGACGTATCGTCAATTTTGGTTGTGCTAGTGCGCAAAATCTCCTCGCGCGTTGTACTAATACACCTTACTTAATTGCTAAAACTGGCATTATCATCTACTCAAAATCTTTAGCAAAGGAACTAATTACAGATAAAATTACTGTTAATGTTGTCTCCCCAGGAATAGCAGAAAATTCCTTTGATTTGCAGGAATCTCTACCTGAACTACCTACTAAGCGACCTGCAACTTTACAAGAACTGGCTCATGCAGCCTGGTTTTTTATTAGCCCAGAATCTGATTATATCACAGGGCAGGTATTAGAAGTTTCGGGGGGATGGAGGTTGTAATCAAGTGTGGTGATGATTTGGTTATTTTTGCTCAATGCTTGTGAACAGCTAATAAAAAACTATTGTCTATCAAAAAAAGGATTGGAAATATGTTGAAGATTGAAGACATTTACGAAATATATGAAAAATATCATGATGCTCTGCAAGTAAAAGTAGAAGAATTTACAATTGGTGAGAAAAAATTTAATTTTAATTCCGAATCAGCAATTTTAGGAGTGATTAATCTTTCTAATGATTCTTGGTACAGAGAAAGCGTATGTTTAAGTTCAGAACAGGCTATTCGCAAGGGATTAGTATTAAAGGCTCAAGGTGCTGATATTATAGATATTGGCGCTGAATCTACTTTAGAAAAAGCAGAAAGAGTTGAGGATATTCGACAAAATTCCCAAATTTTACCAGTGCTAAAATCTCTGAGTCAACAGGGGGTTTTAACTTCCATTGAAACTTATTATCCTCAAGTTGCTAGAGAATGTTTACAAGCTGGCGCTAATGTGATTAATCTAACGGGTGCTTTTGATAGTGAGAAAATTTATCAAGCTGTATCTGAATTTGACGCTGGGGTGATTATCTGTTATGTTCAAGGTAAAAATGTCAGAGAAGTTGGTGATTTTGATTTTGGTGATGATCCAACAAAATTAATGTATGAATATTTTGCTAATGAAATAGAAATCGCAGCTAAATATGGGGTGAGAAAAATATTTGTTGATGCTGGTTTGGGGTTTTATTATAAAAATCTCCAGGATAGTTCTTTGCGAATTCGTTATCAAATGAAAACTTTTTTGACTACTTTTAGACTGAGAAAATTAGGTTTTCCTGTCTGTCATGCTCTCCCTCACGCTTTTGAATATTTTGGGGAAGAAGTAAGAAGTGCAGAATCATTTTTTGCGGTTTTAGCAGCATTAGGAAAAACAGATTTATTCAGAACTCATGAAGTTCCTAAAGTTAAAGCAGTTTTAGATACACTACATTCATTTTAAGTATCTAAGTATTGGGGAATTTGGGATATAATTGGGATATAATAATGACTTCAAAACCGGAATCTGAATCTTGTTTAGAAACTTGGATAATTGGTAAGGAATTCAGGTTTGAAGCTGCTCACCAATTACCAAATCATGATGGTAAATGTGCTAGATTACATGGTCATTCTTGGCGCGGTGTTGTCTATGTTACAGGGGATAAACTGATAAATTCAGGTGTTAAACAGGGGATGATTATGGATTATGGTGATATATCAAAATACATAAAACCCCTCTTGGAAAATTATCTGGATCATTACCATTTAAATGAATCCACGGGTTTAGCTAATCCTACCAGTGAAGCGATCGCTAAATGGATTTATGAACAGCTTGAACCCCAAATTCCCGGACTTGTCGCAGTGAGAATTGATGAAACTTGTACCAGTCAATGTATTTACTCCAAGGGAAAAGTTAATTTTTTGGGCTTTTAAATTAACATAAACAGCTTATAACTTGATAGATAAACTCACATCAGAACGGTCTAATTTTTGCAGGAGTTGTGAAATAGGTTCTTTAGAAACTGGTTCTATCCAATCTGGTGCAATTTCCGCTAATGGAACTAAAACAAAGGCTCTCTGGGTCATTCGAGGATGGGGAATTTGTAAATCTGGTGTTTCTAAAATCAAGTCATCAAATAGTAGTACATCTAAATCTAGAGTTCTAGGTCCCCAATGTTCTTGACGAACTCGACCAAATTCTTGTTCAATATTGAGCAGAGTTTCTAGCAATTTCTGGGGACTGAGTTGCACTTCTAAAATAGCCGCACCGTTTAAATAATCTGGTTGTGATGGTCCGCCTACGGGAGCGGTTCTGTACCAACTAGATTTGGCTTTTATGGTAATACCCGGAGTTTTTTCCAGGCTGTTAATTGCACCTTCTAAAATAGCTAAAGATTCTCCTATATTACTACCAAGAGCGATCGCACTTAATGAAGATTTTATCGTTGTTCTCAGGTCAGATTTATCAATCATAAATTTGTAGGTGTCAGGAAATTATTAATATAATATCAGATAATATCAGATATTTTCACAAAATTGCTTGATCTAAAAAACTGAATTTAGAGTATCATATAACTGATAACTACTAATTTAACTAACCAGGTTCATCAGCACCAAGGAATTTACTATTATGTCTACAATGTCCAACGGCTTTGAAAAAGTATATGTCCATCCTAGTCAATTTCCCAACAAGATTTATCAAGATTATTTAGATTGCTTTTCTGTAGGTAAAATCAATCATAAATTTCATTATGACACTGTTAAACAAAGTCAGAAATGGTTAAAAATTCATGAATATTATTCTCCAGCTAGAACCAATGATGATTGTATTAATGCGTATGCAGTATGTTTTCAAAAAACTGCGGAATTTCTGGACATTAATACCAATATCCAAGTAATTGGATTAGGTTGTGGCGGTGGTGCAAAAGATCATCTTTTAGTATCTTATCTCTTCAATACAGAAAGGGAAATCATTTATTATCCTATTGATGTTAGTTTATCTCTGGCTTTAATTTCCGGTCAAAAAATTAGAGAATCTTATCCTCAAGTCTCTATACAGCCAATTGTTTGTGATTTACCTTGTGCTGATGATTTAATACTCCATCTTCATGATCAAGGAAAAGGACACAGAAAGATCATCACATTTTTTGGCATGATTCCTAATTTTACTCCTGATGAAATTTTGCCTATTTTAAGTAATTTTCTGCAACCAGGAGATATTTTACTCATGAGTGCGAACTTAGCACCGGGAGACGATTATCTAACAGGAATTAACAAGATTTTGCCACAGTATGATAATGAATTAACCAAAGATTGGTTAATGACAGTGTTAGTTGACGCGGGGATAAATCCAGACCATGGGACTATTAAATTTTCCTTAAAAGATGATCCAAACCATCAAGAATTAACAAGAGTTAATGCTCAGTTTGAAGTAGAAACTAATATAGATTTGAAATTAGATGATCAAATCATGCACTGGAAAAATGGTGATCAAATTCAATTATTTTTCTCCTATCGTTATACAACTGCTAAACTGCAAAACATTCTCAAACAATATGATATTATCATCCTAAATTATTGGGAAGGTGCAAATCAAGAAGAGGGAGTTTATTTTTGTCAAAAGATATAAAACAAAAACATCCCTAAGAAATTGCAAAACCCCTCTCCTACAAGTTTCTCTATCATTTCCTTGTAGGTAGGGTTTGCAAAAATAAGCCAAGGATATTAGGATATCTTCTAAGCTCTTACTCTTTGTGTCCTCTGAGCCTCTGCGTGACAAAAATTCATACTTTCCTTCAGCAAGTCCAAAAAATAGACCTTTGCTTCACAAATTTGATTTGCTTCTAGTCAATTCAATGCGAATATTACCATCAAAATCAGGAATTGGTGCAGCAGGTTTAATGAGAGTAACTTGTACTTGGGTAGTCAGACTACTTTCTTCAAGAATAGCATCAGCGATCGCACCTGCCAACCTTTCCAATAAATCAAATTTAGATGTTTTCAGCAAGTTTTGGACTAAACTAATAACACTACGATAATCTACTGTATCTTTAATAGCATCAGTCTGTGCAGCTTGAGCCAGATCTACCCATAACTTCAAATCCACCTCAAACCATTGTCCTAATACCTTTTCTTCCGGTAAATACCCAACATAGCCATAACCGCGAATCCCCGTCAAATGAATACAGTCCATAAAACCCTGATTATAAATCATTACCTGACCATTTTAGATTTTAAATTGAATAACTCAGACAAAATCTAAAATTAAATTCAGATAAATTCTTAATTTATCTCTCTATAATGTTTTTACATTCATCTATTACGAATGAAAGCAGCAGAGATTATTCTAAAGTATATTTAATTGTCTAGTTGCACTTAGTAATGTAAGTTGCTAGTTAGGCACAGTGTCAGAATCAGGTGGTTATCGAGATGAAAACAGGTATTTTATCACCAATTACCAATTACCCATTACCAATTACCAAATTTATTGAACAATGATTTTATTCGCTATAACAGCAGTTAAAATAGAGCAATTGTGAAATAATAAAAGATAAATGTTTTGGGCTGATAAAATTGCTGCTGACGCAGTAGGTCAACAAGTAGTTAATGATTCTAAGACTCCATCAGGAAGGGTACACGTTGGGTCTTTGCGTGGTGTGGTTATTCACGACGTTATTTACCGTGCTTTGAAACACGCAGGGAAGCCCGTAAAATTTCTGTATGGTGTAGATGATTATGATGCGCTGGATACTGTTCCTAAATACTTAGATCAAGAAAAATTTCAGCCTTATTTGGGTTTTCCTCTGTGTAATGTTCCTTCTCCTGGTGATGGTGCGGAAGATTATGCTAAGTATTTTATTGGTGAGTTTTTTGAAATTTTTGCATATTTAGGAATTAAACCAGAAACGTATTTTTTACGTGATTTATATCGTTCAGGAAAACTTAATTCCCATATTGATATTTTCCTGAAAAATGCTCATTTAGTGCGGGAAGCTTATAAGGAAGTAAGTAAAGCTGAACGTGCAAATAATTGGTATCCTTTTCAAGTTGTTTGTGAAAATTGCGGTAAAATCGCTACTACTGTCACTACAGATTATAACGGTTCAGAAGTATTTTACACCTGTAAACCCGATGGTGTTGATTATGTAAAAGGTTGTGGACATTCCGGGTGGGTTTCTCCTTTTAATGGTCATGGTAAATTACCTTGGAAAGTTGAATGGGTAGCTAAATGGGATATATTGGGTGTAACTATTGAAATGGCCGGGAAGGATCATTCTCAAAAAGGTGGTTCTCGTGATGTTGCTAATGCTATTAGTCGCAAGGTTTTACAAAAACAACCTCCTTTCCATTCTCCCTATGAATTTATTCTTGTGAATGGGACAAAAATGAGTTCTTCTAAGGGTGTGGGTTCGAGTGCTAGGGAAATTGCTGATTTATTACCTGCTGAATTATTGCGATTTTTGATGTTAAGAACTCAACCGAAAACAGTAATTAATTTTGCACCAAATTATGAAACTACTACCCGGTTATTTAGAGATTACGATACTTTAATTAATAAGTATTCTGATGCTCCTGAATTAACGGAGGAATTAATGTCTTTATTTTACGCCCAATTAGGGGATGAAATTAAAACTTTCCAGCCTTTTGATTTTAGTACATTAATTTCTCTGTTGCAAGTTCCCCGTTTAAATATTCAGGAAGAAGTTGTACAACGCAGTTTACAGCCTTTAAATGAGTATGATCAACAAATTATTAATCAAAGAATTGCTGCGGCTCAAAAGTGGTTACAAGATTATGCTGACGAGGAAGACAAGTTAGTTCTCTATTTGGAACAAGTTCCCGAAAAAGCTCATGATTTAAATTCGGAACAAGTTGCTTATTTGCAAAAATTGATGGAAAATTTGCAGGATATTCCTCATTGGGAAGCTGAGGAATTACAAACTATAATTTTCTCGACTACTAAGGAGTTAGGGGTTCAACAACCAATGGCTTTTAAGGCTTTGTATCTATCTTTCTTGAATAAAGAAAAGGGTCCAAAGGCTGGTGGTTTGTTGTCTTATTTGGAGAAGTCTTTTGTAATTTCTCGGTTGCAGGATGTGGTTAATTTGAATGTAGGTAAGGAGAAGATAGAAGTTTAAGTTATTACTAATATGGTGCGTTACGCTGTCGCTAACGCACCCTACAAATTAATACTACAAATTAATACTACAAATTAATACAAATCGCAATCAACTAAATTTTCTCTAACTAAAACCTCACCTTCCCACTTTCCAGCAGTTTTATCAAAAAAATCCGCAGGATATCCTAATTCTTGTGGTGTTGGTATTTTCTCTTCAAAAGCATCAGTAATAATAATTATTAATTCTTGATTAGCTAATTGTTGGGGAAGTTGTAACAATAATTTACCTTGTGCATCAACTTTTGATTTAAGTTTTATTTGCATATAATTAACTCCTTAGTATCTTGGATTATTATACTACTAATTGTTTGAAAAGTATTTTTTAATTATTCATGGCTTTTAATACTCTTTCAATTTGCTTGGGTACGTCAGTTTGGGAGTCCAATATTCAATATATCCTGTTTTAACAGATGTTACTTTTGTTCTAAATCAATAATCAAAACTTTTCCTAAATTCGGTTTTCATTGTTCTTGGTTTAAAATTGCCAAAATTGTTTCTCTATCTGTTAATTCTGTTTTTTCTCCTTCTTCAATAGCTTTTGATAAGGCAATATCTTCAATTATTTCCGTAAATAAAGCTGAAAATTCTTCTTTGTTTTCTGAAAACAGTTCTATTATTAATTCTTTCAGGGTTTGTTTAAGTTGATTGCGTTCTAAGGATAGGTTAGACATAATTATCACCATAACATATATTACATTATATCTTATTTTAAATGTAAGTCAAGCAAGACTTAATAAAAATGGGTTAAATAAGTCAATACCTTTGTCAATTTTCCAAATATAGAGCGGAAACCCAATACAATCTTTACTAGATTAATAGAGTTTCAGGGTTTTTCAGAAGGCAGAGCCTTTTGATTGCATTCCCAGGTAGAACCTGGGAACGAGGATAAACGAGGATTTGTGGTGCGTTACGCTGTCGCTAACGCACCCTACAAATTAATACTAAATCAATAATATGCTAAAATGAATAATACACTTTAATCAGGTGATTAATCATGACACAATCTACACCCCAAAGAGTTGTTAGACGTGGGAGGGTATTTCCCGAAATTCAATGGACTGATGAACAAAAAGCCCAAGATAGGGCTAGAAGAGAGGCATTTTATGAGCGTTGTTGGGCAATTTTTGAACGTTTAAAACCAGAAATATTAGATAAATATTATGGTTGGTACATTGCGATTGAACCTGATAGTGGTGATTATTTTATTGATCAGAATAAGGAAGTAGCTAGTAAAATGGCTAGAGACAAGTATCCTCATGTAATTCATCATATTTTTGGCATTAATGAAACGGGAGTTAGTGGCAGAATATGATTGAGGGAAGATTTGGAGAAAATGGACAAATTTATTTGGAAATTGATTTAATTGGTGGGGATGATTTCAGTTTTCCTGTAGAAACAATGTTAGATACAGGATTTACTGAATTTTTAGCCATGAATAAACAAGATATACAAAGTCTTGATTGGACTTTTTCAGGTCAAGATAAATTAAGAACTGCTCAAGGAGAAACCAAATTTGATGTTTATCATGGTAGGGTAATTATAGATGGTCAAGAGTTTGAAATTCCTGTATTTGCTGGAGATGAAATACAGGAGATTTTACTGGGTTCTCGATGGTTGAAGTTATTCGTTTTAATTGCTAATTATGCAGAAAATAGGGTAAGTTTAGAGTTAATTTAATCTCTGTTTTTTATTAAAATACCAATTTTTTAAATGAGGATAAACGAGGATTTGTGGTGCGTTACGCTGTCGCTAACGCACCCTACAAGGTTAATCCCTGACGAAATTGTTTAATTGCTTCTAGGGGAGAAGATAATAAAAGACAACGATTTAATAGGGATAAATCTAATTTTGGTAATAATTCACTATTATTAACTTTCTCATATTCTTGTTCTCGCAAACAGTAAATTTCTAAAGTTCCATCTTCCCAAAACCAAACTTCGGGAACTTGCATTAATTTATATTTTTGTAATTTAATAGGACTACCACTAGTAATCACAATTTCAATACATAAATCTGGTCTAGATTTATCAGTTTGAAAACAATAGGATAAATCAGCTTGATACTCAACTATACCGGGAATAATTTGCGAATAGCTACCACTGGGAAAAAATTCAATACCTTGTTCTAAAAAATATTGTCCTAACAGCAATCCCATTAAAGATGCAATTGCTTCATGGGGTTTACTGATAGTCACGATTTCTAAAACTCCTTCACAATAAAATAAACGCACTCCTGGTACATTTTCAAAGGCTTTTTGAATTGCTTGAAAACTTTCCCAAGTTATTCCAGGACGGTAGAAATATTGTTCTTCTTCTACTAAATTGAGAGAATTTTCTAAAGTTTGAGTCATGATATCTCTCACTTTCCTTAGTTATTAAGTTGATGTTATTAACAAATTATCAAAAGAGGTAAATTTTTCAGGTGCGTCAGAGATCAAAAAGCGATTTATGGCTGGCTGAGTTATCGAATCTGACGCACCCTACTTTTGGTGTTGGTAATTTCACCGTTTAGCTAATTCTGGTGTTTTTCCTTTTAATCCTATCATTAATTTCAGAGCAAATATTCTGATCATCGGGACTTTTTGCATCATCCATAAACCGAGACGACGAACTATTACCACTGGTAAAAAGTTATTAGAAAAAACTCGATCTAATAAATCGGTGAAACCCAATATTGCGAGGTTTTCTTTTTTTCTCCAGCGTTCATATTGCTTGAGAATGGAAATATTACCAATATCTTGACGATTTTGCTGTGCTGTTTGGATGATTTCGGCTAATGCTGCTGCGTCACGAATACCTAAATTTAAACCTTGTCCTCCCACAGGATGACAATTATGGGCGGCATCGCCAATTAATGCTAATCTAGGGAGAACATAGCGATCGCTCTGCATTAATTGTACTTGAAAAATAAATCTGTCCCCTAATAATTCTAATTTACCCATTTGCTCACCATAGCGTTTAGTCAGTTCTGCTAAAAATTCCTGATCATTTAAAGCGCATAACGCTTTTGCTTCTGCATGGGGCGCTGTCCAAACAATGCGACAACGGTTTTCTGGTAAGGGTAAAATTGCAAAGGGTCCACTAGACCAAAATTTCTCGTAAGCGGTGTTATTGTGGGGTTTTTCGGGCTTGACAAAAGCTACAATACATGATTGCCAATATTTCCAGCCTTTAGTTTTAATTCCCGCAGCTTCACGAATGGGAGATTTTGCACCATCAGCAGCCACTAATAATTTACTACGAATCGTTTTGGTGGTCTCGTTAATTTTGATGTTAATCTTAATTGTATCTAAGTGATTTTCCGTACTTACCACTTCTGCTGGACAAAGATAAGTTACATTTGCACAATTTCCCACAAATTCCTGTAATGGTGCTAATAGTGCGTAATGTTCTGCTACATAACCTAACTCTGGCGTACCTAAGTCCGTAGTTTGGAAGTTAACTACATGAGGATAATCAGCATCAGAAAGACGAACTTGATTATATTTAGCGATATTGGGGAGAATTTTATCCCATAAACCAATGCCTTGGAAAATTTTTGCTGACAACATATGTACAGCATAGGCCTGTCCTTTCGCTACAGCGGCTGATGTCATTCTAGCTTCAATCAGCAGGATATTTAAACCAGAATCTTTTAAAGCGCAGGCCAGGGTTAAACCAACAATTCCACCACCGACTATGACTAAATCATAATCATATCCCCAATGGTTTTCTGTGGGGGAGTGGGGAGAGGAAAGGGTAGGAGTCAGAAGGGTGGAAGACATTGTGAAGATAAATTACAATAGTTTTAATTATTATTGTGACGCGATTACGATTGATAATCAAGGCAACGGCACAAAATACAGTACAAAATACTAGGTCATACTTAAAACCATCAAATTATCAGCAATTTCCAAATTACTGGTAACACTTTGTACATCATCTAACCCTTCTAAGGTATCAATTAATTTAAAAAGCGATCGCGCTTGTTCAATATTTGTTACCTCAACTTTATTACCAGGAATCTGGCGTATTTCTACATCAACTACTTTAAACCCTTTTGCTTTCAAGACTTGGCTGAGTTTCTCTAAATTTGTTACTTGAGTAAATACCTCAGATGTATGGTCTGCAATCATTTCATAAGACTCAGCATTTCCCTCTAAGGAAGCTTCTAAAAGCTGTTCTTCATTAATTACATCCTCAACCACACAAACACCCTTTTGGGAAAACATCCAACTGACACAACCGGTTTCTCCCAAATTTCCGCCATTTTTACTAAAGGACACCCGTAAATCAGCAGCAGTACGGTTGCGGTTATCTGTGAGGGCTGCAATCAAAATTGCGACACCACCCGGACCATAACCTTCATAACGAATTTCTTCTAAACGGTCGTGATAGCGAGAATCTCCGTAGGAATCACCAGTAAAAGTACCTGCTCCTTTAGCGATCGCCCTATCAATGTTATCATTAGGAATACCTGCCGCTTTGGCTTTATCAATAGCAGTCCGTAGTTGAAAATTCCCCGCTGGGTCTGGTATACCATTTCTAGCTGCGACAATTATCGCGCGGGATAGCTGGGTAAAGATATGTCCCCTTTTTGCGTCTACTACTGCTTTTTGACGTTTAATATTAGCCCATTTACTATGTCCTGCCATAATTCCCAAAATTATGAGTACGCTATTTAAAAATAGGATGAAATCATAAGATTATTGCTGAAATTGGCTTAATAACCAAGCACAAACTTGACTATGATCCAGTCGAGTTTTTCTTAATGCTTCATTAAGTAAAGAAATCTCTAATCCTGGTAATAGTAGATGCAGATTTTACTGTTATTGCTATTTATAACCTAGATGCCGACAAAGCAGCACCAATTAACCCGACTTGTTGATTGAGAATCATAAGTACCGGTATTTCTTCCAGAAGAGAACCCATTCTTCCTTTCTGGGTGAAATTAGTAAGAAAACCGCCATCCTGTATTAAAGGTAGGATTTTAGGAGCAATACCACCAGCAATGTATAATCCTCCATAGGGTAGTAGTTTCAGGGCTAGATTCCCCGCTTCAGCACCGTAGGCCTCTATAAATAATTGCATAGTTTGTTCCGAAAGGCGATCGCTTTTTTCTAAAGCAGCATTCCCAATTAACGCACCAGGGTCAACGGTTTTTTCTGACTTTCCGGCTTCTTGTTCCCAAGTTCTGACTGCGTTAGCAATGACTGGAGACTCGGTGGCTATTTTCCGATCTCGTAAAAATTGATAAATAGAAATAATTCCCAAACCAGAAACAACCCTTTCTACGGATACGCGTTGAATATCATATTTAGTTAAAATATATTTCAACAATTCAAATTCTAACTGATTGCGGGGGGCGAAATCTGCGTGTCCACCTTCAGAAGGAAAGACTTGATAACCCTGGCCCTGCTTAATCAAAAATCCCTGTCCTAACCCCGTTCCTGCACCGATTATAGCCATTGGTGCTGCTGATTGATATTTACCAACTTGTAAAGTTAGTAAATCCTGTTTAGTTAGACCAAAAATACCATAACCAACAGCCGCAAAGTCATTAATTAGAGAAATTCTTTCAATACCCAGTTCTTTGCTTAAACGTTCTGTATCCAGAAACCATGATAAATTAGTCAACTGAGCAGTATTTTCTACCACAGGTCCAGCGATGGCAAAACAGGCTTTGTCTGGTGTGCTAGAGTTAGCTGTAGTCAAAAACTTTTGGACTATGGGGACTAAATCAGGAAAATCCCCACTGGGAAAACTCTCCTCATACAGAGTTTTTAGCCCTACCGCATCTGAGGATTGTACCAGACGCAAAATAGTTTTTGTTCCACCGATGTCTCCTGCCAGTAGCAAACTCATAAAAATTATCAGCTAATAAATTACCTGTGCTTAATTGTCCCTTGGGATTTGAGAAAAATCCCCTTATGATCAAAATATTCACACAAATCGCACCAATTCCTCAGTTTTAGTTAAATGGGAAGTATCCCCCTTTAGTTCTAGCAACCATTGGGAATCTTGACGCACAACTTTTACCAAGGAACAGAGAGAAGCCTTAACTTCAGTTTTAGCTATGTCTCCCACTAACCCCATTGCTGCCCCCAATACAGAAGCACCATGGGCTACTAATAGGATATCATGGGGAAAAAATTCTGTAGATAGACATCTGGCAGTTTGGGCTGAACGTTCTCGCACCTTTTCATGGGTTTCGGGGTATTGTGCAGCTATGCGTGATGTATAACTGGGGTCAATTCTGGGAAATAATTTGACTAAGGTTGGAGTTGAGAGTTTTTCCGGTTCTTCGGTCATCCATGCTGGATTTAGCCATTCACTCAAACCTATTTCTAGTTTAATCGCCAAATCCAAAACTTCAGCGATCGCATGAGCAGTTTGTATGGTTCGCAAAAACGGAGAAGCGAAAATGTGAGCGATTTTTTTCCCTTTCAGTCGTTTTGCTAATTGCTGTGCTTGTATCATACCATCATCGGATAAGGGCGGATCATACCGTCTTTCGGCGGTTAAAAACCAATCTGGATTTACGAAATCAAGACGGTTAGCGTGTCTTGCTATCCAAACTATTTGACTCATGGGAGAAAATAATATTAGGGAGTATGAATTTTCTAGCTGCGGTTATGATGATACAACAGTTTGCAGTCCTTTGACTAATCTTTCTATACCTGATTTTGCTGTATCTGCTGGTAATGCACCATAAGCAACCCGCAAATAACAACCCTGTTCTATACCAAAAGTAGTTCCGGGAATCACCGCTATTTTATATTCTTGAATCAGTTTTTTCACCAATTCCAAATCATTCATTTTGGTATGCACTTTTAAGAAAAAGTAAAATGCGCCATTGGCTGGTGTAATCGTACATAAACCAGCTAAATTATGGAGTTCATTAATTACTATTTCTCTCACTTGGGCAATGGCGTTAATATTATCTTTTAAATAATTATCTTTAGCTTGTAACGCGCCTAAAGCTGCATATTGAGAAACCACCGGTGGACAAATTAAAATAGTATCTTGAACCTTTTTTACAGCGGTTAATAAATGTTGGGGAATAACCATATAACCAATTCTCCAACTAGCAAAACCATAGGCTTTTGATAAACTAAAAAGAGAAATTGTATGGCGATTACTGTTTAAAAATGCCCCAGGAGAAAAATGTTTTACACCATTGTATGTAAAATATTCATAAGCCTCATCACTAATATGATAAATTCCTTTTTCTCGACAAATTTGATTAACTTGAAGTAAAGCCGTTTCTGAATAAACTACACCCGTTGGATTATTAGGAGAAACCGTCACCACAGCACGGGTTTTCTCTGTAATTGCAGCGGCTATAGCTGGGGGAATTAGGCGATAATCTGTATCAGTTGGGACTAATATTGGATGACAACCTGCCATTTTAATCGCCATTTCATGATTAAAATAGTAAGGAGTATTTAAAATAATTTCATCACCAGGAGAAGTAATTGCTAGAATAGCATTTATAAACCCCATATTGCTACCAGCAGTCACCACAATAGCATTTTTTTCATTAATATCAATACCATTAAATATTGATAATTTTGCTGCTAACGCTGTTAATAATTCAGGAATACCAACCACAGCTTGATAAAGATGATTTTTCGGTTCAGAAAGAAACTTTGGTAATAGTGACATCGCGGTTTCTGGAGGCTGATAGTGAACCACACCTTGACCCAGGGAAATTGTTCCGGGAGAGTTTGTAATTAATTCTCCAATAACGGGAATAATTGGTGATTGAATCCCATTCATCCGCGATAATTCGTAATTCATAACTGGTCAAAAGACACCACAAAGGATGATTGTAAATGATATATAAACCTGAAAATTAGACGATTTATTTGCATAGAAAATAAATGCAGATCAAAAGGAATAAATAAAATTAGTACCAGGGTTTAGCAATAAGCTGTACTTCATTCATTTAAGTATAATTAAACTGGGCAAGATGCCCGCTATGATTATAATGGAACGATGGCACTCATTTTTTCTAAATCTAATACAGTGGCTAATTGTTCCTCGGTCATTAACCCTTTTTCTAAAACTATTTGTCGTAGAGATTTACCAGTTTCTAAAGATTCTTTGGCTACAGCCGCAGCATTCAAATAACCAATATGGGGATTTAAGGACGTGACTAATGCTAAACTACCTTCAGCATAAACTAAACATCTTTCTTTGTTAGCAGTAATTCCTTGAATACAGTTGGTAGTTAAAGCAGAAATCGTATTACCTAATATCTCAATACTGTGAATTAAATTATAGGCAATCAGAGGCATCATCACATTTAATTCTAATTGTCCCGCTTGGGCGGCAAAAGCGATCGCATTATCATATCCCATGACCTGAAAACATACCATTGATGTCATTTCTGCCATAACTGGATTATATTTTCCCGGCATAATTGAAGAACCGGGTTGTACTGGAGGAAGTTGGATTTCTTTAAATCCGGTTTTGGGTCCTGAATCCATTAACCGCAAATCGTGAGATATTTTCACTAAATCCTGGGCTAAATTCCGTAAAGCCCCGGAAACATTGACAAAAGCCCCCATACTTTGCATTGCAGCCATTAAATGTGGTGCTGGTTCTAGGGGAAATTCCAATAATTGACTCAAGACATCTACAACTTTTTGACGATATTCCGGGTGGGTATTCATTCCTGTTCCCGCAGCACTTCCTCCTAAACCCAATACCATTAAGTCAGAAGAAGCAATATAAAGCCGGTTTTGGTGTTCTGAGAGGATATAAGCCCAAGCCCGGAAATTATCACCTAACCGCACTGGTACAGCGTCTTGCAGGTGGGTTCTCCCAGATTTGATGATATTTTCAAATTCTGCCGCTTTTGCTTCTAATGCCAAAACTGCCTGTTCTAAAGCTGGCTGTAATCTGCGAGAAAGCGCCAATAAGCCACCAATACGAATCGCAGTAGGAATAACATCATTAGTGGACTGTCCATAGTTGACATGATCGTTGGGGCTAACTAGTTTATAATTACCCTTTTGATCACCCAGAATTTCTAAAGACCGATTTGCGATCACTTCATTAATATTCATGTGGTGTGAAGTTCCCGCACCAGCTTGATAAACATCAACCACAAACTGATCTCGTAATTTCCCTGCTAAAATTTCATCACTGGCTTGTATGATCGCTTTGCTGATATTTGCCGGGATACAATTTAATTCTGAGTTGACAATAGCTGTAGCTTTTTTAATATATATGCAAGCATCTATATAAGTTGGTAAAGGTTTAATACCGCTAATGGGGAAATTTTCGATCGCTCTTTGGGTTTGAATACCATAATAAACGTTATTGGCAATTTGGCGATCGCCCATTGAGTCTCTTTCAACGCGAAAATCTGAATTGTTAGTCATATAGCACTCTTACAGCAGGTAATAGAGAACAGGAAACAAGATCGCAATTTGTCTTTGCTGATGATCAAATAAATATATATGGATATATTTCACGTCAAGACGCAAAGCATCAATTTTGCAAAAGTTTTATTTACCTTTACCATTCCATATTTTAATATGGCTTCGTCACCCAGGCTATCAGCAATGCTAAAAATAAAATTTTTAGTTTATCTGCAACCCACGGGTAAAGTACCTGTTCACAAACTGTCACAATGGTTGTTATCAGCAATACACAATATTTGGTATACTCACTTATATTCAAGTCAGTTTTGGTCCTTGCTTCTTCCCCAATTATCCATTATCCATTATCTACTTTCTAGACTGTTGCATGAATATAAATAGAGTTGAATCCATTCCTGAATGGACACAATTACCATCTCCACCGATATATGCCATGGCTACCCCACCCAGGCTATCGGAAGTATCTATGCAACTGGATATAGATACACCAGATTTAGAAAAACAGGAATCTACTCAACAGTTACAGCAAATTCAAAGATTTCAAGAATTACTACAGTATCTAACTGAAGCAATTCGGGATGGTTTAGATGATGATAAGTTATTCACAATAATTACTCAAAAATTAGTTGATTTATTACAACTTAATTGTTGTCAAATTGAATTTTATAATCCTTGTCTCACTGCCACTATCATTACTTATGAATATAGTTCCATTTTGCCTATTTATCAAGGATTAACCCGAGAAATTGCCGATTTTACCCAAATATATCAGTCTTTATTAAAAAAACAAATCTGGCAATCTCTGGAAATCGTCCCCACATATAACTCTATTTTAGAGATTGTCAGTCAATTAGCTTGTCCGATTTTTAATCATCAAGAAATTTTCGGCAATATTTGGATAATTAAAGCATCAGAAACACTATTTACACCATTAGAAATATCATTTTTACAACAAATAGCTAATAAATGTGCCATCGTAATTCGTCAATCTCAACTACTCGCAAAAACCAAATCCTATATCAAGGAAATAGAAAATCAAGAATGTCAAAAATACCAATTTATCAAACAGATTTCTCAAGAATTACGCACACCAATTACTAATATTAATCTGGCGGTTCAAACCTTGGAAAGTCTGATCACACCCGCAAATAATTTAAATACAGAAATAGTAAGTCACCTATTACAAATTCTCTATAATGAATGTGAACGAGAAAATAAATTACTTGAGGATATTCTCACCCTTGCATATTTTAAAATCAATCCTCAACCCCCCACGTTCATGACTATTAATCTTCTGAATTGGTTACCTCCCATTATTCAACCTTTCCGAGATGTTACGAATTGTCAACAACAATATTTATACCTTGATATATCAGCAGAAATTCCGGCTTTATCTACAGATATCCACGATTTAGAGAAAATTATTACTTTAATACTCAATCAAGCTTGTCAATGCACTCCCCAGAATAAATCAATTACGGTTACGGCTCATTTAAATGCAGACAGGATAGAATTAAAAGTGAATATGTCTGGTGTTGAGATTCCCGAATCTCAACTATCACAAGTCTTTGAGCCATTTTACCGTATTCCGAAACATTCCCCTTGGCAAGCACAAAATACTGGTTTAGAATTGACATTAATAAAAACCATGGTGCAACGTTTAAACGGGTTAATTCATGTAATAAGCACTAACAATCAAACCGCTTTGATCATGAAATTTCCATTTTAGCTAGTTTTTTCAATCCAGCGCCAGCGTTAAATTAAAATATTTTTTTTAATGTTTCTCTGCCTTATTCACCAATAAAACTAAAATAAATACATCAAATACTGATTATGGCACTAATAGTTCAAAAATACGGTGGTACATCTGTTGGTTCAGTCGAACGTATTCAAGCGGTTGCGAGTAGAGTTGAAAAAACTGTCAAAGCTGGAAATTCTGTAGTAGTAGTGGTTTCAGCCATGGGGAAAACTACCGATGGATTAGTTAAACTAGCTAATGATATCTCTAAAACCCCTAACCGTCGGGAAATGGATATGCTACTTTCTACAGGAGAGCAAGTTACTATTGCCTTATTGAGTATGGCATTACAGGAAATTGGACAACCAGCGATTTCTATGACTGGCGCTCAGGTAGGCATTGTTACTGAAGCTGAACATTCCCGCGCTCGCATTTTACATATTGAAACAGAACGCTTAATGCGGCAGATTAATGACGGTAAAGTTGTTGTGGTTGCTGGATTTCAAGGGATTAGCAACACAGAAGAATTAGAAATTACTACTTTAGGGCGTGGTGGTTCTGATACTTCCGCAGTCGCTTTAGCCGCAGCCATTGGCGCAGATTTTTGTGAAATTTATACAGATGTACCAGGGATTTTAACTACAGATCCCCGCATTGTCCCCCAAGCCCAATTATTGACAGAAATCAGCAGTGATGAAATGCTGGAATTGGCAAGTTTAGGGGCGAAAGTATTACATCCCAGGGCTGTGGAAATTGCCCGTAATTATGGCGTTCCCTTGGTGGTACGTTCAAGTTGGACAGATCAACCGGGAACTTGGGTGACAACGCCCCTAAGACGAAATCGGGCGTTAATTAACTTAGAATTAGCTCGCCCTGTAGACGCTATAGAATTTGATATGCAACAGGCTAAGGTGGCTTTATTGCGCGTTCCTGACCAACCTGGGGTAGCAGCCCGGTTATTTGGCGAAATTTCCCAGCAAAATGTGGATGTGGATTTGATTATTCAATCTATTCATGAAGGTAATAGTAACGACATTGCTTTTACAGTAAATACATCAATATTAAAACGAGCGGAAGCGGTATCATCAGCTATAGCTCCGGCATTGAGAAACAATCCTAGTTCCGATGAGGCGGAGGTTTTAGTAGAAAAAGATACTGCAAAAATTAGTATTGTCGGCGCGGGGATGATTGGTAGACCAGGGGTAGCAGCGCAAATGTTTAAAACTTTGGCGGCCGCTGGTGTGAATATTCAGATGATTTCTACCAGTGAGGTCAAGGTGAGTTGTGTAGTTGATGCTGTAGATTGCGATCGCGCTATAGTTGCTCTGTGTGATACATTTGAAATCAATTCTTCCTCTACTTCCCTGGTCTATCCTAGCTCTAAAGCCCCCGCTGTGCGTGGTGTCGCTTTAGATAGGAATCAAGCCCGGATTGCTATTCGTCAATTACCAGACCGTCCAGGTATGGCCGCTAAATTGTTCGGATTTTTGGCAGAATATAACATCAGTGTGGATATGATTATTCAATCCCAACGTTGTCGGGTGGTAGACGGTGTTCCCCGTCGGGATATCGCGTTTACTGTGGCTAAAATAGATGCAGAAATCGCTCAAGAAAAACTTACACAAGTCGCAGCGGAATTTGATTGGGGTGAGGTAATATTAGATAGTGCGATCGCTAAGGTTAGTATTGTTGGTTCTGGTATGGTAGGACAACCAGGAATTGCCGCGAAAATGTTTACAGCTTTAGCGCAAAATCAAATCAACATTCAAATGATTGCTACCTCAGAAATTAAAATTAGTTGTGTTGTAGGTATTGATGAAGGTGTGAAAGCTTTACAAGTTATTCACGCGGCTTTTGATTTAGCTGGGAGTGAAAATTTTGTAGTTCCCGCTTGAAGATAATCAGCTTGTTTAACTATTTTAACCAAGAATCCCCGTGTCCTGAGACCGGGGAGTATTAACCTGATAGCGAATCCTAGTCTAATGAAGTACAAAATTATCTGCGTTTATCCGCGTTTATCTGCGTTTAATTCTGATTCTTGTACCTAACTTGAATGGGAATTGCTATATTACCTAATTACAAAATTGATTTTTCCACACCTTTATGGACAGTTTTTACCCATTTTAAACGTTTTGGTCGGAACGACATTCGCGCTGTGGTGCTACTCATGACTACTAACCAATGCAACATATATAAACTGCCGCGAAGGGTTTGTAAAAGTAACACTAAATGGGTAGATGGTTTAAGCTGTTCTGATAGCCTTGGGGTAGCCTTATGGATGTGCTTTAAACCCGCAAACATACCTATAACTGACATCCCTAGAGATAACCCAGTTACAGAACTTAACATAGGTGGACGATGACGAGCGATCGCCATTAATATATCTGGTATTGCCGCCGTTGGCAAGATATACATTGTCACCATAAAGATCAACAAATCCCAGGTTTTCTTTGTCCCCATACGGTTTTTGAGGATCAGATCCCAGTAGTCTAAATAACGTTGATAACCACCTTCCGCCCAGCGGTTACGTTGATGCCAAAGGGCTGTAGCATTGGTAACACCTTCTTCCTCCACTGGGGGATGAAAAACACATTCAATATCCCACTTATCTAAATGTAAGCGGATAGTTAAATCAAGATCATCGGTGATAGTTTCCTCATTCCAACCACCGCAACTTACTAGGGCTTGACGACGGACAAATTGACCATTACCTCGGAGTTCACCAATACCACCAATAGCAGTCCGCTGTTGTTGAAACCAGATATCCAAGAACATTTCCGCCATTTGTCCCTTAGTCCAAAAATTTTCTGGAGCATTGGCGATCGCTTTTCGCATTTGTACAGCCCCTACCTGTTCTTTTTGAAACAAAGGAACTACTTGTGATAGCATATCTGGTGTCACTTGGGCATCAGCATCAAATACAGCAATAATGTCTCCCTTTATCAGTTGCAATACTTGATTCAATGCTCCCGATTTTCCGCCACTAGCTTGGGGGGAACGCCTAAATACATTCAGTTGTTGATATTCCTGCTTGAGTTCTGCTAATAATTGGGGTGTATTATCTGTACTATTATCATCAATAATCCAGACTTCATATTGACCATTGCCGTATTCCAAATTACACAGATTCCTAACTAATCTGCCAATTACTGCTTCTTCATTTTTAGCAGCCACTAACACAGACACAAAAGGCAAATCTGCCTCTATCTTTGGGGAATGGTCGCGGGGTTTGGTAAAAATAATCCCCAAGGCATGAATTCCCAGTATTGTTGTCAGTCCCAGGATAAATATCGAACCCCAAGAAACTAGATGTAGGGTAATAGTCCCACTCCAGACTATAGTTAAAACTAAAGCAGCTTTGCCTCTACGGGCTTTAAATCGTCTTGGTTGTAGGTATTCTGATTCTTTATTTTCTGAGAGGTCAGGTAAGATCAGGTCAAGGGGATCAGAGTTTCCGTGATCAGTATTGTTTTCAGGCCAGGAATTTGCTGGCATAGGTTATATAATTAAAAACAGCTATTTTATGTATGTAGCCTTAAATTACAGACCGATTCTGTAACAGATTACTAGCTACCTAATTAATATAGTTCTAAAGAGTCCTAAAGGGAATAGATAGAGCATAATTCCTCTTCTTGTCTCCCCCTCTCCCCCTCTTCCCCTCTCCCCGTCACCGAGTGAAAGCGGCTATTACATTAATTCTACATACATAATTATACATATCCCGGACTTTTTCAAGAAGTCCGGGACATATAGCGATCCTTTTCTCTACTTCTGCGTCCTCTGTCCAGTGTAGGTTAGTTCAAAAAAATCCGTTCACAACCCACTGCTATACTGCTATATTTACCCATTTATGGCTCAACTTTCAAGCATAGTTTTCTGCTTGGAAATGTAATAATAAACCATATTCCAAACCTTCAACCACTGCTTGATAGGAAGCAGCTAAGATATTCTTAGAAACGGCAACAGTTGTCCAGCGTTGTTGAATATTCCGAGATTCAACTAAGACACGAGTTTTCGCCGCAGTTCCGGTATTTCCATTCAAAATTCTAACTTTATAATCTGTTAACTCAAAGGTAGCAATTTGCGGATAAAAGTTAACCAAAGCCTTACGCAAAGCGGCATCTAAAGCCGCTACAGGTCCAGTACCTTCCGCAGCTTCCAGAATATTTTCACCATTGACAGTTACTTTAATAGTTGCTAAAGAATGGGTTGTTTCTTTCCCCTGAATTAAATCACAATGGACTTGAAAACCATTGATTTCAAAAAACTGTTGACGCAGACCTAAAGCA
The DNA here is from genome assembly GCF_005402965.1 of Dolichospermum planctonicum. Lineage (GTDB taxonomy): Bacteria > Cyanobacteriota > Cyanobacteriia > Cyanobacteriales > Nostocaceae > Dolichospermum > Dolichospermum planctonicum. Next base: position 33,675 of record NZ_BJCF01000004.1, on the reverse strand, counting down.
TCATACATCAACAGGGCAAAACTCGCCTCTGCCGCCTCAAATTGATAGCCGACATTTTCCAATTCTTTCATTCTCTGGAGAATTTGTCTAGCTTGGGGATGATCCTTGTCTAACTCAATACCAAAAGTCCGGGCTTTAGCCAAAACATTACTTAGTCCAGACTGTTCGGAAATGACAATGCGGCGCGTATTTCCGACTTGTTCTGGTTGAATATGTTCATAGGTTAAAGGGTTGCGTTCTACCGCTGATACATGAATACCGCCTTTATGGGCAAAAGCGGAACGCCCTACAAAAGGTGCGTGTTCATCAGGAGCGAGATTGACAACTTCACTGACAAAACGACTGGCCGCTGTCAGTTGATGTAGCTGGTGTTGGGCGATACAACTATAACCCAGCTTTAGCTGTAAATTAGGAATCAGAGAACACAGATTAGCATTACCGCAGCGTTCTCCATAACCGTTGATTGTCCCTTGTACCATTGTTGCACCCGCCATAACTGCTGCTAGAGCATTAGCTACCGCCATTTCTGAATCATTATGAGTATGTATTCCTATTTGCGGAGTTGTTGACCATTGACCATTGGCCATTGATAAATGACAATTAACATCCTGAACAATTTGTGTAACTTCATGAGGTAAAGTCCCACCATTGGTATCGCATAAAACCAACCATTCCGCACCGGCGGTCATGGCCGTTGTCAAGGTTTGTAAAGCATAATCAGGATTTTGCTTATAACCATCAAACCAATGTTCAGCATCGTAAATTACCCGTCGTCCTTGAGAACACAGATACTCAATTGTGTCACCAATCATGGCTAAATTTTCTTCTAGACTGGTCTTGAGTCCGGCTGTAACGTGCAAATCCCAGGATTTACCGAAAATAGTCACCCAGCGAGTACCTGCCGCCAAAATCGCTTGCAGCATGGGTTCATCTGGGGGTTTGGTATGAGGACGACGGGTAGAGCAAAAGGGAACAACTTCCGCTTGTTTGAGGGGATTTTCCTGAAGTTGCCAGAAAAACTCGACATCTTTAGGATTTGCGCCTGGCCAACCACCTTCAATAAAAGGAATCCCTAATTGATCGAGTCGGTGAGCAATGCGTAACTTATCTTCTATGGACACTGAAAGTCCTTCCCGTTGGGTCCCGTCCCGGAGAGTAGTGTCATAGAGCCAAAGTTGATTTGAGGGAGTTTTGGTCATAAAAATTGTTGAACCTTTGATTCAACACTGACACCTGAGAGATAACTTGGCTGCACGCCAATAAACAACAAAAAGCTATTTTGGTAGTTTCATCAGGCCATACAAAAATGCTAACAATTGCTCTGAGGAAGTGTAGCGAAGCTTCATATTTTCTTCCTACTTCCAGTCTCAAAGCTTCGCCACTATCCCCTTGGGGATTTAACTCATGTTACCCATGCAGGAAACCCTAAAACCATTCAGTACTTATTCTTCCCCTGGAAAACCTTTAGCAAAAACCATGACTCGGCTCGTCCGCTGTACCGACGGTTGTTAATAATTCAATTCTAAGCTGTTTTCATCCTGAAGACAAGCAAAGGAAATGATCCCCAAAATCCTGTTAAATATGAGGAAAGGAATTGGCACTTATGGTACTTGTGCGGTTAAGGTAGAAGGCGAAGTGTCCGCAGTAAATTGGTCTGAGCATTCTTCTGCGTTCCCTTCTTCCCCATTCTCCTACAAGTAATTTGGGTTTGATTGATCAAACTCAGGTTTTAGCTACTGTTAAAGTGACTAAATTTCACGGTTTTTGGGGTCAAGGTTCTTCAATAGTTTGGACACCAAAAGGTTAAAAAGGAGACAAACAAGATGGGTAGATGGACACCCTTAATTTTGATGGCTGGCGGCGTAGCAATTTTGCTAGGTACGCTGCTGGGAATTAACTTTCCTATGGGCGGACAACAAAGTGCTAATGTTCCACAAGGACGCAGAGCATCCAGTGTTCTCCCAGCTAATATTAATGTTAATAGTGCAGGTGGAGGTAATGATGCGGAAAATAATCCTAGCAATGAGTCGGAAACGATTAAAAGCAATGATTCTAACAGTGAAAGCCGCCGCACTAATGTAGCTCAAGGTAATGTTTCTACTGAAAATTCAGGTAATTCTTCTAACACTACACAAGAAACAAGCACTAGTGACCAAGGTTCTGATTCTACCAAAGAAACGGCAAGTACAGATAGTGACATGGCTACACCACGCGGGCTATCAAATTCTAGTAGTAATGTTAATCAGGACAAACAACCAATTCGAGCTTTGTGGTAACTAGAGATAAATTAAGTTAAAAATCAATGGTCAATGGTCAACGGTCAAAATCAAATAACTAATGACCAGACCTAAATTCTACTCCCTTTGTTAGCCTTTATGAGTTATTAGTTATTTACTAGACTAATGACTAATGACTAATGACTAATGATGTTTTAATTATTGGTGGTGGTATTATCGGGTTGGCTTGCGGTCTTGAAATGAAATTACGGGGTGCTAATGTAACTGTAATTTCGCGTGATTTTACTGCTGCTGCCAGCCACGCCGCCGCCGGAATGTTAGCCCCTGAAGCGGAAAATATTACTAATGAGCCGATGTTGTCTTTGTGTCGGCGATCGCGCGATTTATACTTAAATTGGACAGAAAAATTAGCAGAATTAACTGGACAAAAGGATGTAAACAATACAGGTTATTGGCCTTGCGGTATCCTCGCACCGGTTTATCAACAACCACAAAATACGGGATATAGAAACGCCCACTGGTTGAATAAAGATACTATTAACCAATATCAACCAGGTTTGGGTCAGGATGTGGTCGGTGGTTGGTGGTATCCTGAAGATGGGCAAGTTGATAACCGGGCTTTAATTAAGGTTCTACGGACTGCGGCGGAGTATAAGGGTATTATATTTCAAGACGGAGTTACCGTAGAAGCTATTTCTCAACAACAGGGAAAAGTGATTGGTGTCCAAACTAATATAGGTTTATTTCGGGCTGACCATTATCTTTTAACCGCTGGTGCTTGGGTAAATCAATTATTACCTTTATCAGTGCGCCCCCGCAAAGGACAAATGTTGAGTTTACGAGTCCCGGATTGTCTCAATGAATTACCCCTAACTAGGGTATTATTTGGAGAAGGTATTTATATTGTCCCGCGGCGCAATCGTTCTATCATTATTGGTGCAACTAATGAAGATGTGGGATTTACTGCTGATAATACCCCGGTCGGGATTCAAAGTTTACTACAATCAGCTATTCGCTTATATCCCCAATTAGAAAATTATCCTCTTCAAGAACTTTGGTGGGGATTTCGTCCAGCTACCTCCGATGAATTACCTATTTTGGGTGCTAGTCATTGTCCTAATTTGACTTTGGCTACTGGTCATTACCGCAATGGAATTTTACTCGCACCTGTGACAGCGATATTAATTGCTGATTTGATTTGCGAACAAAAAACAGATCCTCTTTTACCTAATTTCCACTATTCCCGTTTTTCTGCTGTGTCATCTACTACTACATCAATGCTCGTTAATTCTACTGTCACTAATATTAATAGTGTAAACAAGCTCCAAAATAAATCATTTTGTGACATTGCTACGCCGCCCAGACTATCAGATCTAAATATTCAAGATTCACCATTAATTATTGCCGGTAAAAGCTTTAGTTCTCGGTTAATGACGGGAACTGGTAAATATCGCAGTATCCGGGAAATGCAGCAAAGTGTCGAGAACAGTGGTTGTCAAATTGTGACGGTGGCCGTGCGACGGGTACAAACTAATGCACCAGGACATGAAGGTTTAGGAGAGGCGCTAGATTGGAGTAAAATTTGGATGTTACCTAATACTGCTGGCTGTCAAACTGCGGAGGAGGCCATTCGGGTGGCACGCTTGGGACGAGAAATGGCGAAATTATTGGGACAAGAGGATAATAATTTTGTCAAGTTAGAAGTTATACCTGATCCTAAATATTTACTTCCAGATCCTATAGGTACTTTACAAGCGGCAGAAAAATTGGTAAAAGAAGGTTTCGCTGTATTACCTTATATTAATGCTGACCCTATGTTAGCAAAGCGGTTAGAAGAGGTTGGTTGTGCCACTGTGATGCCTTTAGCCGCACCCATTGGTTCTGGACAAGGGCTGAAAACTACCGCCAATATTCGGATTATTATTGAAAATGCTAAAATACCAGTGGTGGTAGATGCGGGTATTGGTGCGCCTTCACAAGCCGCTGAGGCGATGGAATTGGGGGCAGATGCGTTATTAATTAATAGTGCGATCGCTTTGGCTGAAAATGCTCCAGCCATGGCTTATGCGATGAATTTAGCAACTGTGGCGGGTCGCATAGCTTATTTGTCCGGTAGAATGCCTATTAAAGAGTATGCTAGTGCTAGTTCTCCTATAACGGGAACGATTACTGGTTAGTTTTTTTTGTACTTAGATCCCCGGCTTCTTCCAGAAGTCGGAATCGCTGTCTAATTTCAATGGCAAGTATTGTCCCTTTCTATCATACAGCAAGAGCTTTGAGTGAGGTACACCTTGTGCGGGCAAGACTTGTACTGAGATTGGTCGAAGTATGCCCGCACCACAAGAGTTTTATTATTAATATCTGTACTTCATAAACGGATAACTGCTGTAATTTACCTCAATTTAATCAACTGTAATAAACCAATTCTCAATTATCAGATCCTCAAAATCCTGAAAATCTGCCATATTGTTTGTTACTAAAATCAAGTCATTACAGAACGCAATACTCGCAATAAGACTTGCTACTGCTACTTCTGAACGATAGCGATTTAATTGATCTCAAACCTGAGTATTGGGAATTGGCCGACTCGGTTCTGAGATAATATTAGAGTCTAGTAAAAAGCGAACTGTCATAAATCAATCTCGCGTCCTGGACTACGATCTCTTAAATTAGCAAAATCTTCATCTGTAAATTCAATTCCTTCTCTTTCAATTGTTTCTCGAAACCTTAAAACCCCTTCCCAAAAGCTATCTCCTTTATTCTGTAATGGTTTTTCCTGTACTTGTTCTTTTATTTGTGACAGTTTATGTTTGAGAAATTGAATAAAATCTAAAACTTCCTGTTGTTTATCGGTTGGTAACTCTCGCAGGTTTTCTAAAACTGCTTGTTCAATGGTCATAGTTTCACCTCTACTACTAGGCTATTATTCTATTATAAATGACATTAGCATTAATTTTTATTTTCTTCTCCATTTTTGAGATCAATTCCTAATATTGCCAATTGTTGATTTATCCAATCTGTAGCTGTTGCTTCATTGGTTTTAATGGCTTTTTCTACTCCTTATAATGTTGATAAAGCGTAATTAGTTATGGGAATCCTATCTTTATATTATGACAAAATCTGCCGTGTCTGCCGTGATAGTAAGCTGTTAGATTGATCAGGAAAAATATATATAAATATTATACAGCAGGAAATTAACTGATGATGCTGTCGTATAGCTTATTTGTCGGGTAGAATGCCTATTAAAGAGTATGCTAGTGCTAGTTCTCCTGTAACGGGAACGATTACAGGTTAGTTTTGTTGTACTTAGATCTCCGGCTTCTTCCAGAAGTCGGAGATGTCTATTAATTAGTCCCTTATTTAACAGTTTAGGAATGGTTTTTAATGGGTTTTTTGCCATTCTGTTAATCCAAACATTACTTCTAACTCCTAACAGCTATAGGTTGAGAATTTGTAAACCAGCATTCTTTGTACTAATTCTAAAATTAATTTTTGAGAATGATATCTATATCTAATATTTCTGGAAGTGTAAACTAAATATAGTTTTAAAATTTATTTATTTAACTCTAAACTGACCCTATCTTCACCATAATTAGCAACTAAAACAAACAACTTCAACCATCGAGAACCCAGTAAAATTTACTGTATTTCATCTCCAGCAAATACAGGAATTTCCCACTCTTGACCATCTATAATCACCCTACCATGATAAACATCAAAATCAGTTTCTCCTTGAGCAGTTCTTAATTTATTTTGTCTTAAAAAAGGCCAATCAAGACTTTGTAAATCTTGTTTATTCATGGCTAAATATTCAGTAAATCCTGTGTCTAACATTGTTTCTACAGAAAAACTGAAATTATCTCCATCAATTAAATCAATTTCCAAATAAATTTGACCTTTATCTCCAAATCTACCCTCTATCTTATGCGGCCACTAACTCCCGTTTCATTAATGCCATAAATATGATGAATGACATGAGGATACTTTTCTCTGGCCATTTTACTAGCTACCTCTTGATCCTGATCAATAAAATAATCCCCGCTATCAGGTTCAATAGCAATATACCAACCATAGTATTTATCAAGTATTTCCGGTTTTAACCGCTCAAAAATTACCCAACAACGATCAGAAAAAGCCTGTCTTCTGGCTTTTCTGTGAGCTTTTTGTTCTTGGGTCCACTGAATTTCCCGAAATTCTCGACCACGACGGACAACCCTTTGCGGTGTAGATTTTGTCATGATTAATCACCTGATTAAAGTGTATTGTCCATTTTAACCTAAAAAACGACTATTAAAAATCATCGAGGCTTTTGCTTGCACCTCACATTTCGCAGATGTGACTCGGATTATTGATATTTTTGACAAATTCCAGCCAGAAAAATTTTATTTACCTAATTTTTCTGCTTGAGTTTAACTTGATCTGCCAAAAAATTTTGTCTGTGAGATGTAAGGATTTTTTTGTCAGAATCAGGATGTCCAGGATTTAAGGATTTACAGGATTGTTATTTATGAATTGTTTGTGAGTTGATAATATTATTGCACTGATTAAAATTCCTAAAATCTTTTTCACATCCTTGATATAATATTCGGTTAAATCAATAGAAATAGTTTTATCTTCTAACTTCAAAAACTGCCAAATAGTACCGATAGTTACAGCACCATAAACAATCTTAATCGCATTTTGTTTTTGTTGATTAAACAATTGAGCAGCCAGCATTTCAGCTATACATTGAGCTAAACCTAATTTCAAGTTTTCATTTTTACTTTCTACCAATGTAATTATAGGTGCGCGAATAAAAAGCTGTTCTTTAGAAAGACTAATTAGGAAATCACAAAAACCATTTAAACCTTGTTGATTATCAACATTAAAATCTACTCCCGAAAATAAACTGATTTCATTATTTAAGTTTCTTCTTACTTCAAGTAAAATTGGACTAATTATCATCTCAGAACGGGCTTTCTCAGTATTAATTGAAACGGCTAAATCAACATTTTCCTTGAGGATTGTTGTTAGTAAATTACTAGGTTCTTCCTCTGGTACATCTGCAAATAATCCTGATACTTCATTTAATGTCAATTCAAATTTTTGGATAATTTCACTTAATTTAAAATCACTGTAAGCCATCTTTATCTACCTTGTTACTTTTAATAATTAGTTGGGAGAAAAAGTTTATTTTGACAATTGATTACTTCTCAGGTAGAAAAAGCCTGTCTTCTGGCTTTTCTGTGAGCTTTTTGTTCTTGGGTCCACTGAATTTCCCGAAATACTCGACCACGACGGACAACCCTTTGCGGTGTAGATTTTGTCATGATTAATCACTTGATTAAAGTGTATTGTCTATTTTAACTTAAAAAACGACTATTAAAAATCATCGAGGCTTTTGCTTGCAAAAAAAACCCCAATAAAGAAGATGTAGGGGTTGACATTTGCTTTTAAATTTGTTATCATGAAGTTGATAAGGAAGAACTATCTTAGTATAAATTAATAGTATAAATTAGTTGGCATAAAAAAATACCCACTCAGTTTTACTACTGGTGGGTATTAATTAAGTCAGAGCCGTATCCCCTGACCCTAGTAGAACTACTTACTTTCGGTAAAATCAGCATCAATGACATCATCACCAGAGGGAGCAGAACCACCACCGGGGGATTCAGCACCAGCAGCACCAGCATCACCACCAGCTTGTTGGTAAATATTACTACCAATAGCAAACAGAGCTTGTTGCAGTTCTGGTGTTAATTTCTGGATTTGAGCATCATCTTCCTTGGCTATAGCGTCCCGAACTTCTTTAACTAAACCCTCAACCTTAGTCTTATCAGCAGCGGGGACTTTATCACCCAATTCTTGTAACTGCTTTTCTGCTTGATAAGCTAAAGTATCAGCTTGGTTTTTGCGTTCAATTTTTTCACGGCGCTCCTTATCAGAAGAAGCATTTTTCTCAGCTTCTCTCACCATGCGTTCTACATCATTCTTGTCAAGAGTAGAAGCACCTGTTATACTAATAGATTGTTCCTTACCAGTACCCTTATCCTTAGCCGCAACATTGAGAATACCGTTAGCGTCAATATCAAAAGTAACTTCAATTTGGGGAACACCACGAGGAGCAGGAGGAATACCATCCAAGCGGAAAGTACCTAAACTCTTGTTATCATTAGCAAATTCTCTCTCACCTTGGAGAACGTGAATTTCCACATTAGTTTGTCCGTCTACAGCAGTAGAGAACACTTCTGATTTTTTGGTGGGAATTGTAGTGTTACGAGGGATAATCTTAGTCATGACACCGCCCAAGGTTTCCACACCCAAAGACAATGGTGTTACATCTAACAATAAGATACCTGTAACATCACCTGCTAAAACTCCCGCTTGAATAGCAGCACCAACAGCTACCACCTCATCAGGGTTAACGCTTTGGTTAGGTTCTTTACCTAAAACCCGCTTAACCACATCCTGAACAGCAGGAATCCGAGTAGAACCACCAACAAGAACAACTTCGTCAATATTGGTTTTATTTAATTTCGCGTCTCTGAGAGCATTTTCCACGGGAATGCGGCAACGGTCAATTAAATCAGAACAGAGTTCTTCAAAAGTGGCGCGAGTCAGAGTTGTATCTAAATGCTTTGGTCCGTCCTGGGTAGCGGTGATAAATGGTAGGTTAATTTCCGCTTGGGTAACGCTAGAAAGTTCGATTTTAGCTTTTTCTGCCGCTTCTGTTAAACGTTGTAAAGCTTGTTTGTCCTTACGGAGGTCAATACCTTCATCTTTTTTGAACTTTTCTGCCAAGAAATCAACGATTTTTTTATCGAAGTCGTCACCACCTAAGTGAGGATCACCAGAGGTTGATAGTACCTCAAATACACCATCACCAACTTCCAGAATAGATACGTCAAAAGTACCACCACCCAAGTCAAATACGAGGATAGTTTCATTGCTCTTCTTATCAAAACCATAAGCTAGAGAAGCAGCAGTAGGTTCGTTGATAATCCGTAATACTTCAATACCAGCGATTTTACCAGCGTCCTTAGTGGCTTGACGTTGGGAGTCGTTGAAATAAGCGGGAACGGTAATTACTGCTTGGGTAACAGTTTCCCCCAGGTACTTACTAGCATCTTCCACTAATTTGCGAAGAACCTTCGCAGAAATTTCTTCAGGTGCAAATTGTTTACCAGCACCGGGAGAATCTATTTTAACGTTACCACCGCTACTGAGAACCTTATAGGAAACTTGTGTAGCTTCATTAGTGATTTCGTCATAACGACGACCAATAAAGCGTTTTACAGAATAAAAGGTATTTTCGGTGTTCATTACCGCTTGACGTTTAGCGATTTGACCAACTAAATTATCACCATTTTTAGCAAAGGCAAATACAGAGGGTGTTGTTCTAAAACCTTCCGCATTAGCGATAACTGTGGGTTTACCACCTTCCATTACTGCCACACAGGAATTAGTCGTACCTAAATCAATTCCAACTACTTTTGCCATTTTGGTTTTTTACTCCGTATAAAATTACTAAATGAACTCAGAGAGAATATAAAAAAAGAGCATCAGAACACTACTGAATTCTTTTTTGATAAAATTGCATTAACTAATTGTCAATGGCAATCAATTGGGTTAGGCTCTGCTGGGAATTAAACCCCAAACTAGGCTTTTATCATATAAACTTAGTGGTAGCCATATGCCTAAGGGTGGTTTACCGAACCGTTAAGGGAACAGTGAATTTTATAAATTATGTCTAGTGATCTCATGAATTAATGTGCGTTCACATTGACTAATGTATGAGAATTAATACTTTCAGGAATTGGGGTGAACCGTAACTTTATAGTCGTATTTGCCGTCAAGCCCTGTGGGGAGCTAAAAATTAAGAATTAAAGAGAGAAAATTATACCCCTCAATCTGTATTCAGGGGTGGTAATTGGTAATTGCCTGATTTTATGAAGCAGGTATGGGAGGGCGTTCTCCTTTCTGAAACCTCAACCATGCCTGTTGTAAATCAGCAGGAGCAGGATTAGTGGCATCATAAATGACAATTACATTAGTTAAAGGTCTGCCGGAAGGAACTAAAATACTATTTTTAGTGGCTAAGGCTCTAGAAGCCCCACCATCTAAATTCATGGCCTCATAACAACCTATGGCTTTCATTGCCTCCGCTTCTTCCTGCAAAGAGAGGGCGATTTCAAAGTTCGCTAAAATAAGCTTTGTACCGTCTTTGGTAAAACCAATGGCTGTTCGAGTGCTATTACCCAACACAGAGAGATCTTTAAAACCTTCAATTCTGGGGTTGAGCCAAATTTCCCCCTGTCGCAATAGTCTCGGTCCACCAGTTAGGGAAAACCAATGTTTATTCCATTCTGGTCTACCGTCTGCTCTGGCTGTGACTATTTCCGGTTTGTTGCCAATTCCTAACCCCAGAGTAGTACCAAAGTTTTCCCAAGGACGGTATTTGAGAAATTTCCCCCCTGCTATCATGTTACCCATAACTGTTTTTTGGGGATTTTTGGCGGAAAATGTGCCGTTGGCTACTACTGTAGCCCCATAACGCAGCACTAATTTATTAAATTCTTCATCACCACTGGTTTTTTGAATTGTGTTAGCAAAGGTGGCATTTTTGGCTAAACCCATTGTGATTAAGTTTTTTGGGTCTGTGAGGTCAACTATGGTCTGATAAAAAGGGATACCATTAATTTGACTTTTGTTGACCTGTACAGCTTGGCCGTAACTGGGTAATGTGATTGTTAATCCCTGTGCTAGGGTTGCTCCACTAAGAAATAAAAAGGATCTACGGCTGATTTTAGTAATTGGCATAATTGATTTTTATTAACTCTGATTTCTTCTTTCTTCTTGTTTCTGACTCCTGACTCCTATATTTTATGAATAATTGCTATATCATTTTTCACAAGCCCTATGGAGTCCTGAGCCAATTTACTCAAGAAAGTCCTCAACATATCACTCTCAAACAGTATATAGATGTTCCCGACGTTTATCCTGTGGGGCGTTTGGACTGGGATAGTGAAGGACTACTGTTGTTAACAAATGATGGACAGTTACAGCATCGTCTCGCTCATCCCCGCTTTGGTCATCAACGTACCTATTGGGCGCAGGTGGAACGCGTTCCTACCCTAGATGCCATTAATCAGTTACAAACTGGAGTGAAAATTCAAGATTATCGCACTGCCCCCGCCCAAGTTAGGTTATTGTTAGAAGAACCATCGGTGACACAACGCATTCCCCCCATTAGATTTCGTAAAAGTGTTCCCACGGCTTGGCTGGAAATGACCCTCACTGAAGGCAAAAACCGCCAAGTTCGTCGTATGACGGCCGCTGTGGGTTTTCCAACTTTGCGATTGATTCGGGTGAGTATTGCTAATATTCAATTACATGATTTAGCACCAGGACAATGGCGAGAACTTACTCCCACAGAATTAACTAGGCTCAATTATGCACCGGAAAAGTAAGTTAATCTACTGTAGTACTCAATACTTTCGCTATTTTTTGATAGGTTGGGTTTTGCCTATAGTTCACGTAGTGAACCTACCTTAACTCAATCTAGGAATCAAGCTTTTGTGAATTTTGCCCTTAGGTAAAATACCAGTATTATCTTATATATAATCAATGCCAATTGATTCCTGAAACAGGAAAATCAAGGAACTTCTATGATGCTGATTTGCCCCCAGTGTACATTTCCCAACTCTGATCATAATAAATTCTGTCAAAATTGTGGCACTTCCCTAACTGATAAAATCCGCCTTGATACCCATGATAATGTGGTATTAGATATAAATTATTTTGGTGACGCGGATATACGGTTAAGGGATATTGAGTCTGAGCAGATGCAAACTCTGACACAATTGGAAAATACTTGTTCTCTGTTGTCTATGTCAGAAATATCCACGGATACGGTGGAAGTATCGTCTGGAGAAAACCCGGATTCTTCCCTGACTATCTTGCAATTAGACTTAGACCATGAAACGGAGGACAGAATTGTCAGTGATCAGATGACAAATATACCGCTATCCCCTCCGTTAGTTAGTTGGGAATATGCGGCATATACTGATACTGGTCGTCAACGAAATCATAATGAAGACTATTTTGCTATTGATAGCAAAGTTCACAAACAAGAATTACCAGAGGGTGCTAGTCTCACAAAGAGGGGTTTGTATATTCTCTGTGATGGTATGGGTGGTCATGCCGGAGGTGAAGTGGCCAGTAAATTGGCTGTGAATACTATCCGTAAATACTTTCAACAAACCTGGACTAGCGGGGAATTACCTAATCAGGAAAGTATTAAAGAGGCGGTTTATTTAGCCAACCAAGCCATTTACGACCTGAATCAACAACAAGCCCGTTCGGGAATGGGACGCATGGGTACTACTTTGGTAATGTTGTTACTTCAGGATCAGCAAGCAGCGATCGCTCATGTAGGAGATAGTCGTCTTTATTGCCTAACTCCCAGGGAAGGACTAGTACAACTAACTATAGATCATGAAGTCGGTCAACGGGAAATTTCCAGGGGTGTAGAACCAACTATAGCTTATGGCCGCGCCGATGCTTACCAACTCACCCAGGCTCTTGGTCCGCGTGATCAAAATTACCTCGATCCCGATGTATCTGTTTTTGATATTCATGAGGATATGCTTCTGCTGTTGGTATCAGATGGTTTATCAGATAATGAATGCTTAGAAACTCACTGGCAAACTCATCTTCAACCTTTATTGAGTTATGATAGTGACTTAGAAATGGGTATTCAAAATTTAATTGAGTTGGGCAATGAATATAATGGTCATGATAACATTACGGCTATACTTGTACGAGTAAAAGTCTCCCCATCTCAACCCGCTTTGTCATCAATTTAGTTTTTTGTTAGTTTTTTGTTCTGAGGTTTTAGGTTGTATTGTGATTACTTTGACTCTATTAGAAAAAATCACAAAAACACCGCTCCAGCAGTGGCACTTTCAAGATTCTACCGTCATTCGCATTGGTCGAGCGGTAGATAATCACATTGTCTTGAGTGATAATTCTGTTTCTAGATATCATTTAGAACTAAGACATACTACTAATCCCCAGGGATACAATTGGGAAATCATTAGTCAAGGTACTAATGGCACTTTCCTTAATGGTAGTTTAATTACCAAGTCTATACTCACAGATAATTCTCTCCTGCAATTGGCGATAGGTGGACCTTTAATCCAGGTGCAAATTCAGAAATTATCTCCTGTAATTACTCCCCCTTTATCCTCCCTGGCTGGGGAAATTAATCAGGTGATAAAACCTGTATCTTCTGCTTCTCGTTGTACCCATGAAGGAAATGATCCGGGAAATATATTTTGTGTTCATTGTGGCCAACCCATTTTCGTACAAAAGACTATTCGCTATTATCAAGTAATACGCACCTTGGGTAAAGGTGGCATGGGTACTACCTATTTAGCTTGGGATGCTACAGGTCATACTACTAATGTACCACAATTGCTGGTATTAAAACAAATGAATGCTGATATGGCAAAAATTCCCAAAGCCCGAGAGTTATTTGAGAGAGAGGCAAGTATTCTCAAATACCTTAATCATGAGGGAATTCCTAAGTATTATGATTTCTTTGTGGAAGATGGTAAAAAATACCTGGCCATGGAATTAATTCACGGACAAGATCTAGAAAAACGGATTTTGTTAACAGGACCTGTCACACCTCCACAAGCGATCGCCTGGATGGTACAAACTTGTGATATTCTAAATTATCTTCATAGCCAAGAACCGCCACTAATTCACCGGGACATTAAACCAGCTAATTTGATGGTGCGGGGTAGTAATAATAGTATTGTGGTTTTAGATTTTGGGGCTGTCAAGGAAATTGGTACAAAACCAGGGACAAGAATCGGCGCTGAGGGTTATTGCGCTCCTGAACAGGAACGCGGACAACCACTTACCCAATCTGATTTATATGCTATTGGTCCAACGCTAATTTTCTTATTAACTGGGAAAAATCCTTTAAAATTCTATCGTCAACAGGGGCGAAATTTTCGCTTTGATGTTAAGGGTATACCCGCCATTACTAATCAGTTAAGACAGGTCATTGAATGCGTTACCGAACCTTTACCTGCGCGTCGTTATCATACCGCACAAGAGTTAGCTCAGGCATTAAAATCAGTCAGCAGATAGAAGAATTTGGTTAGCGGTGAGGTTTAATTTAGGGAAAACTTGTGAAATTATTTGATCATTGTCTCTAAACTGCTTTATTTGATATTCATCACCGATTAAAGAACAAACTGATACAGTCGGCTCTTTTGGTTCACCAACGAATTTAGAAGCGCCAAAAGGTTGATAATCAACAATCCAGTATTCTTTAATTCCCATTTCTTCATAATCACTATATTTTCTATAGTAATCAACTCGCCAATTTGTGCTGACAACTTCAATAAGTAATGGTACGGAATCACTCTGGATAACAGTTGACTCTTTCTCCCATAACGGTTCATTAACTAAGTTAGTGGAATCTATCAACAAAACATCTGGACAATAGACTGATTTCGTTGTTGGTGGTTTAACTAGTGCCTGTTTAGGAATAAAATAGGGAAGATTTAATCGGTCAAACTCAACTGTCAGTTTTCTGGACAAAAACCCTGTTCTGCTTTCGTGTTTTCCTAATGGTGGGTTCATCTCGATAATTTCCCCATCATGCAGTTCATAAAATCCGCCTTCTGGTTTCCATTTAATAAACTCCTCAAAGGTTACTAATTTGGCTTTCGGTAAGGCTTGAACCATAATTTATCTGCCTTCATCAAGATGGCTGAGTATGTTAGGATACTGAAATGTCTATTTTTATTGTGCTAAATCTATAATAGAATTGTGGCTAATTTCACCCACCATTAAAGCAAGGACAATGGGACGCAAGCCCATTGCTATGCTACAGGTAGGAGTATTTGCGCCTGAATCTATTACAGAGAAATAGCTGGTATACAATAAATGTTTATTCGTCGTCCCATGTTTCTACCGCCAATAAATCGCTAATTGGATCTTGGGTGCTAAATCCAAAGTCTAACAACTCTTGTTTCCAATGTTGCCACTCATCGCCATAGAGTAAGGCAATCTTCCAAATTCTATCATGGGGTTTGATAATATTGGATTCTACCAGTGATTGCACGTTACGTTGCAATTTCACCATGGGGTGAATTACTTGCTGAATCATAACCTCGGTGTATTTCAGATTTTTGTGTGTAAATGCTTGATTAAAACAGCTTTCCGTTAGCAATTATTACCTGTGCGTGGAGCAATTATGGTTGGTGGCATATAGCTAGCTAGTTCTAACTTTTCCAGTGTACCATAACTAATGATAGTAAATTGCTAGAGAATTCGGTTTCGGTTTCGGTTTTGTACGGTAATTACTACCACTAAAGGCCAATTAGGCAAATAGTAGTGACGATTTGCGGTCTACAAGGTTTTTAGTCCTGTGATAGTTATCATAACGCAGTTAGAGAAGATTGACAGGGATTTTTCAAATTTAAATTTTTTTTGGGGATGGATGGGAATTTTTCAAATTTAGTTGTGGAATAAATGTTTTGTGTGAAAGATAGTTAACCATGGTTATCTTTGCGGCTCGATGGCTGCATATTATATTTCGTTCGTTTATTTTATTTTGATTCTTAACATATTACAACATATCTATGGAATAATGGCAAGTGTTTTAGACACAATTATTTTTGGGATTGTACCAAAAGTGCCTTTCCCCGAAGGAATTTGTTGGGGTGCGACCCCCTTGCTTAGTAGCGTCCACAAAGTCAGGGACGAATTATGATAATCTGATAAACTTAGCTACAATTTACCTTCAATATTTTTTGAAAAGAAAGATGATGAGAATCAATAATCATAAATCAGCTAAAAATATTAATACCAGGTTTTTAGGGCAAAAATTGGGAAATAAAGGTAAAAAATGGATTGCAGCCTGTGGTGTAATCGTTTTCATGCTGGGAGGTTGCAACAGTTTGAAGAAAACCACCTCACTTGAAACCAGTAACGGACAAGGAGAAAAAACCACCGTACCCAGAACAGAAATTGCTCCTCCTCCGATCTTTTCCTCCTCTGGAGATCCTAACTTTGTCGTTAAAGTAGTCCAAAAAACTGGCAATGCTGTGGTTCGCATTGATTCAACTAGAACCGTCACTACTCAAGTTCCTGACGGATTTTCTGATCCCTTTTTTCGCGGCTTTTTTGGTAATGTAATTCCATCACAACCCAGAGCAAGAGTAGAAAGGGGTAGCGGTTCTGGGTTTATAATTAATTCATCTGGACAAATTCTCACCAATTCTCATGTTGTAGACGGTGCTGATTTAGTTACAGTTACTCTTAAAGATGGCCGAACTTTTAAAGGTAAAGTATTGGGGGAAGATGCAGTCACGGATGTGGCGGTTATTCAAATTGATGCGAATAAATTACCTACCCTAGCTTTAGGTAAATCTGACACCTTACAACCAGGAGAAGCTGTGATTGCTATTGGTAATCCTCTGGGTTTAAATAATACTGTCACATCTGGAATTATCAGTGCTACAGATCGTTCTAGTAGTGATATTGGTGCGAGTGATAAGCGCGTTGATTATCTGCAAACAGACGCAGCAATTAACCCCGGAAACTCCGGTGGACCATTATTAAATGCCCGTGGTGAAGTTATTGGCATGAATACAGCAATTATTCAAGGCGCTCAGGGTTTAGGATTTGCCATTCCTATAAATACAGTCCAAAAAATTGCCGAAGAATTAATTGCTAAAGGTAGAGTTGATCATCCTTATTTGGGAATACAAATGGTAACACTCACACCGGAAGTCAAGGAAAAAATAACTACTAGATTTGGTGATAGAATCAATTTAGCCGCAAGTCAAGGAATTTTATTAGTTAGAGTTGTTCCCAACTCACCCGCAGCTATTGCTGGACTAAGGCCAGGAGACGTGATTAAAAGTATTAATAATCAACCAGTTTTGAAAGTTGATGAAGTGCAAAAACTAGTAGAAAATAGTAAAATTGGTATTCCTTTACAAGTGCAAGTAGAGCGTAATGGCAGAATTTTTCAAGTTTTAGTTAAACCCGCACCTTTACCAGTTAATAAAAACAGTTAATATAGCAGTTCCCATGCTCTTGAGGTACAAAGTTTTTTAGTTTTAGGGAACTCTTAACAGTTGACAGTTGACAGTTGACAGTTGACAGTTGACAGTTGACAGTTGACAGTTGACAGTTGACATGACAGTTGACAGGGAACTCTTAACTCTTAACAGGAAAGAGGTTTTGGGCAACTTTACTTTTGGTTACTTATGTCGGTTTTTTTTCGTTCACCTACTTAGTCCGTTCCTTGGGGATATTATAGTAATAGTACATAACTTAATTGCTGTGTTATCCACTCGTCAGCGTCAAGAACACGATATTGATCAAGATGATCAGGAGTTACAGCAGTTCCCGATATTATGAAGTACAGATATTAATAATAAAACTCTTGTGGTGCGGGCATCTTCTTGTGATATTAATTAATAATAATAATATTAATAATAAAACTCTTGTGGTGCGGGCATCTTGCCCGCACAAAGTGTACCTCACTCAAAGCTACTTGCTGTAAATGAAATGTATCAACAACAAAATGTATCAACAACAGTTAGAAGAGATTAAAAAACAAGAACGACAAGAAGGACTTGATAGAGGGATTATAGAGAACGACGCGCTATGATTGAAAGTATCTTGCCAGTGCGTTTTGGGGAAGTTGATTCACAATTAACAACAATTATCAACTCTCTGATTGCTATGAAGAGAGAAGAATTTACTCCTTTGCTTTTACAATTATCCAGTGAGGAATTATTAGCTAGATTTGTGTAACTGAGTTCCACAAAGCGACAAAGCGAAGCGAACAGTATTCGTATTAGATAGGGGTAAATTCAGCCACAGATACCATATACTTATGCAACTTCAGTTATTAATGGCTTATTTGTTTAGCTGACAGCGGTTAAGTGGTTCTGGTATTACGTTGCTAAACCAAGGAAAATGCAGTTACTTATAAGTGACTGTTAGCCCTAACAAACTTTTCAGCTACCTTACTGATATCTGAATCCACAATTTCCCAATTACACATAGGCAATGTTCTGGGGTGCCTGGAGTGCTTCGTTTAATTCCATAACTCGTGCGAGGTACAAGGGGACGCTATCGGAGGGCGATCGCACATCATCAATGGTATAATCGTCAAAACGGCGATAATGAAATTTGATATGAGAAAAATCTAGAGATTATATGTTAAAATTAGCGCCAATCATTAAATTAGGTAATCCGATATTACGACAAAAAGCGGCTGCGGTTGAGAATGTTCAAGATGAGAAAATTCAAAACCTGATTGATGAATTAATTACCTCAGTTGCTCAAGCTAATGGGGTGGGAATTGCTGCACCACAAATAGCAGCATCATACCGTTTATTTATCGTCGCTTCCCGTCCTAATGCTAGATATCCCCACGCACCAGAAATGCAGCCCACCGCAATGATCAACCCCCGAATTGTTGCCCATTCTTCGGAAATAGTCAAGGGTTGGGAAGGTTGTTTAAGTGTTCCGGGAATTAGGGGTTTAGTTCCTAGATATCAAACAATTGAAGTTGAGTATACAGACCGTTATGGCAATTTCCAAAAACAAGAATTAACGGATTTTATTGCCCGAATTTTTCAACATGAGTATGATCATTTGGAAGGATTAGTATTTTTAGATCGTGTGGAAAATAACCACGATTTAATTAGTGAAGAAGAATATCAGAAATCTGTAATTGGTAATGGGTAATGGGTAATGGGTAATGGGAAGAAAAATATTATTTCCTTCCCAAAATTTATTTACAGCAGTTTCCGATCTTATGAAGTACAGATATTAATAATAAAACTCTTGTGGTGCGGGCATACTTCGACCAATCTCAGTACAAGTCTTGCCCGCACAAAGTGTACCTCACTCAAAGCTACTTGCTGTATTTGATCAGAATCCTAACTTTTCTAAAACAGGTTTTGTAGACACAATATGTCTTTCTAAACCCAATTCTTTAGGACTAACACCTAAAGCTAAAGCAATTAATTGGGGTAAGTGTAAAATTGGTAAACCTAATTTTTGACCAATGACCTTTTCTACTTCCGGTTGACGAGAATCTAAATTCAAATGACACAGAGGACATGGTGTGACAATACAATCAGCCCCATTAGCTACAGCCTCTTGAATATGATTTCCTGCCATTTGGAAAGATTCTGTAGTCGCATAGCTAGACAAAGGCCAACCACAACATTGAGTCCTGCCACGATAATATACAGGTGTCGCTCCTACAGCCCGAAATACATTTTCCATTGCTTCGGGTTGAAAAGGATCATCATAAGGCATGGATTTTTGAGCGCGAAGCAGATAACAGCCATAAAAAGCTGCACATTTTAATCCACTTAATTTCTTGTTAACAAGCTGAGAAATTTCCTCTAAGCCATAATCTGTCACCAAAGCATACAAAAGATGTTTAACTTCTGTACTCCCCCGATAAGGAGAACAGCCTTCTTTTTCCAGTAAACCATTAACTTTGTTGAGATAATCGGGATTTGTAGATTGACATTCTTTTAATCGTTCATCAACATGACCAAGAACACCCTGACAAGTGCTACAATGGGTTAGTAAAGGGAGATGCAAAGATTCCGCTAAAGCGATATTTCTAGCGTTAACAGTGTCTTCTAATAATTGCGAATCTTCTTTAAATGTACCAGAACCACAACAAGCAGCTTTTTTCAATTCAATCAGTTCAATACCTAACGCTTTAGTTAGAGATTGGGTGGATAAATACAGTTCTCGACAAGCTCCTTGGGCTACACAACCGGGATAATAAGCGTACTTGAGAGTTTTGGATGGCATAAAAGTATACTTGATTTAGATTTTAGAGGTAATTGGGATTTGTTATGTATTGGTAGTGATTAGTAGTAAGGACTTAAATCCGCTAATCTTCAATTCTCAGTTTTCATGATAGAACCTATACTCAGATTCACTCTTTCCGATAAGATGTATATGGCCAAAAAAACTTTGTTCATTGAGAGCAAATCATAGCAACTTGTTAAGGACTTTTATTTATGAGCCAAGCAGATACTTTTGAAAAAGTAAAAAAAATTATCATTGAGCAACTGAGTGTAGACAAACCCGAGAAGGTTATACCAGAAGCCAGTTTTATTGACGATTTAGGGGCTGATTCCCTAGATACAGTTGAGCTAGTCATGGCCTTGGAAGAAGAGTTTGAGATCGAAATTCCTGATGAAGCGGCTGAAAAAATTACAACTGTTCAGGCCGTGGTAGATTATATCGATAGTCACGTTGCTGCATCTGCTTAGATAAGTGTTAATTCAGTATAGGCGGGTTTAAAGAGATATTTTGCAGGTATACAGATTAACTGGATAAACCCGCCGGTACATGAGTGTTGAGTGTTTAAACTGTAAAAATTCCAGGAAAACCCCAAAAGTCCTCATCCAAAAGTCCTAATATTGAGAAGACAGTATACTCAAAATTTATGGATATTTGACTGGAAACTCAGCACTCTTAATTGTTCAATCTGCTGCTTTTTCGCCATATTTTTTTTCGCCATATTTAATGTAATCATGACAGACTATAAACGTAATCGCGTTGTTGTAACAGGTGTGGGCGCGATTACACCCATTGGAAACACACCCGCCGAATATTGGCAAGGATTATTGAGCGGACAGAATGGTATTGACTATATTACCGCTTTTGATGCTTCTAAACATAGTTGTCGCATTGCTGGTGAAGTCAAAAACTTTGATCCAGAGACTTACTTAGAACGCAAAGAAGCCAAGCGCATGGATCGTTTTTCTCAATTGGGTGTATCGGCGGCTATTCAAGCTGTTGCGGATTCCGGGTTAGTAATTGACGATCTCAACGCTGAACAAATTGGCGTGATCATCGGTTCTGGTATTGGTGGCATTAAAGTATTAGAAGACCAACAAACCATTTACTTAGATCCTAAACGTGGTCCTAGTCGTTGTAGTCCTTTCATGATTCCCATGATGATCGCCAATATGGCAGCGGGATTAACAGCAATTCATACCGGTGCAAAAGGTCCTAATTCCTGTTCTGTAACAGCCTGTGCGGCTGGTTCTAATTCCATTGGTGATGCTTTTCGTCAAATTCAATGGGGATACGCTAAAGCTATGATTTGCGGTGGCTGTGAAGCAGCAGTTACCCCCCTATCAGTGGCAGGATTTGCCTCTGCACGGGCTTTATCTAGTCGCAATGATGATCCAGCCCATGCTTGTCGTCCCTTTGATAGGGATAGGGATGGGTTTGTGATGGGTGAAGGCGCGGGAATTTTAATTCTCGAAGAGTTAGAACACGCCATGAAGCGTGGCGCACGGATTTATGGGGAAATTGTCGGTTATGGGATGACCTGTGATGCGTATCATATCACTGCGCCAGTTCCCGGTGGTTTAGGTGCGGCTAGGGCGATAGAATTAGCTTTAAAAGATGGGGCGATCGCCCCAGAAATGGTAAGTTACATCAATGCCCATGGGACAAGTACACCAGCCAATGATGTCAACGAAACCGCCGCCATTAAGAAAGCTTTAGGAGATCACGCCTATAAAATAGCCGTCAGTTCCACTAAATCCATGACAGGACACCTTTTAGGTGGTTCGGGAGGAATTGAAGCCGTAGCGACAATTTTAGCCGTAGCTCATGACAAAATTCCCCCTACCATCAACATCGAAAATCTTGATCCAGAATGTGATTTAGATTATGTCCCCCACACCAGCCGCAGTCAAATAGTCGAGGTAGCCTTATCTAACTCCTTTGGCTTTGGTGGTCATAATGTCAGCCTAGCCTTCAAGAAATTTACTCCTTAAAGATACTTACTAGTCAGGTAATAGGTAATAGGTAAAGTTAATAACCCAATTATCCATTACCAAGACTTGTATTATTGATCCCCGCATAATTTTGCTCCTAGTTTGCCTTTGAGAAATGAACACAAGGCAAGTATGATAGAGAAATTCATAGCTGAACTAACGGCCTAGCTAATGCCAAGCTTTGGGAACGCATGATTAAATTTATTGGCCTGATTCATCACTAACAATCCTCACAATCCCGCTTGTCCATTGATAATTGGGAATGAGATGATGAACAAAGTGGGATCATTTGCTCATGAACCCACAAAAACGCTAAAAAGAGTCCTAACCCGTCCTTAACAATTAGAGATTATGGCAGTTGCAACCCAATCCCTCCAAGAACTTTGTATCAATTCTATCCGCTTTTTGGCTGTTGATGCCATAGAAAAATCCAAATCGGGACACCCTGGACTACCGATGGGTGCGGCTCCCATGGCTTTTGTCCTTTGGGACTCCTTCATGCGGTATAATCCCAAAAATCCTCAGTGGTTCAACCGCGATCGCTTTGTTTTATCCGCTGGTCATGGTTCAATGTTACAGTATGCCCTACTGTACCTCACAGGCTACGATAGCGTTACCATAGACGACATCAAACAATTTCGTCAATGGGGTGCTAAGACCCCAGGCCACCCCGAAAATTTTGTGACAGCTGGTGTAGAAGTTACCACAGGTCCTTTAGGTCAAGGAATTGCCAATGCTGTCGGTTTAGCAGTAGCAGAAGCACACCTGGCCGCTAAGTTCAATAAGCCTGATGCGACAATTGTTGATCACTACACTTATGTGATTCTTGGTGATGGTTGCAACATGGAAGGGATTTCTGGTGAAGCAGCTTCTATCGCTGGACACTGGGGATTAGGTAAACTTATTGCTCTCTATGACGATAACCACATCTCAATTGATGGTTCTACAGATGTAGCATTCACCGAAGACGTTTCTAAACGCTTTGAATCTTACGGTTGGCACGTTCTGCACGTTAAAGACGGTAACACAGATTTAGAAGGCATTGCCAAAGCGATCGCCCAGGCAAAAGCAGTTACAGACAAACCCACCATGATTAAGGTGACAACCACCATCGGTTATGGTTCTCCTAATAAAGCTAATACTGCTGGTATTCACGGTGCTGCCTTGGGACCTGACGAAACAATAGCTACCCGCAACAATTTAGGCTGGGAATACGATGCTTTTGTCGTTCCCGAAGATGCCCTCAACCACACCCGCAAGGCTGTTGAACGCGGTGCTGCTTACGAATCCGAGTGGAACAAAGCTTATGCCGAATATCAAGCTAAATACCCCCAAGAAGCCGCTGAATTTGAACGTTTGATTAGTGGCAAATTACCAGAGGGTTGGGATCAAGTATTACCTACCTACACAGATGCAGATAAAGCATTACCTACCCGCAAACACTCGGAAACCTGCCTCAACAAATTAGGTGCTGTTTTACCGGAATTAATCGGTGGTTCTGCTGACTTAACCCACTCCAACCTCACTGAACTTAAAGGTACTGGGGACTTCCAAAAAGGACATTTCGGCAATCGTAACATTCACTTCGGTGTCCGGGAACACGCCATGGGTGCAATTTGTAACGGTATGGCTTTACACCGTTCCGGTTTAATACCCTACGGTGCAACCTTCCTCATCTTCACCGATTATATGCGGGCTGCTATTCGTTTGGCTGCTCTTTCTGAAGCTGGCGCAATTTGGGTCATGACTCACGACTCCATTGGCCAGGGTGAAGATGGTCCTACTCACCAACCCATTGAAACTTTAGCTTCTTTGCGGGCTATTCCTGATTTAACCGTAATTCGTCCCGCAGATGGAAATGAAACCTCTGGTGGTTACAAAGTTGCCATTGAAAAATCTAAAGCACAAGCTTCTACTTTATTAGCTTTCACTCGTCAAAATGTTCCTAACTTAGCAGGTACATCTATCGCAGGTGTCGCTAAAGGTGCATATACAATTGTTGATTGTCAAGGTACACCAGATATCATCTTAATTGGTACTGGTTCAGAATTAAGTCTTTGTGTGAGCGCCGCAGAGAAACTGACAGCAGAAGGTAAGAAAGTTCGTGTTGTTTCTATGCCTTCTTCTACCTTATTTGATACACAAGATGCAGCTTATAAAGAGTCTGTTCTTCCTCGATCTGTTACTAAACGCCTATCTGTAGAAGCGGCTAGTAGCTTCGGTTGGCATAAGTATATCGGTAGTGAAGGCGATACCGTCAGTATTGATACTTTTGGTGCTTCCGCTCCTGGTGGTATTTGTTTAGAGAAGTTTGGCTTCACAGTTGATAATGTTTTAGCTAAAGCCAAAGCATTGTTAGGTTAATTACAGCAAGAGTCAGGAGTAAAATTGGCTTATTGTCTGGCTTTGATTAGATTTTGTACCTCATTGATTTCCAATCCGCTGTATCATAGCATCAATATTCTCTGATTTTTTAGGTGGGCTAAAACGCTCACCTTTTTTTATACAAAGAGTTTAAATTAATACTAATAAATATGTAAAAACCACGGATACTTTTACTTTTAACTCCTGAATTTTGCTATTTAGAAGTTAGCACCCAGATTCCGCACATAATTTATTATTCATCTTTTCAAGAATTACAGCACTTACGCACAAGTCGCGGAATAAGAAACCACTCCAGGCACAGAGGTAACAGAGAAATGGGGGTTTAGGGAGAGATATTTTGCGTAAGTCCTGAATTATTCCCTTGACTGAGCGGTTAGACAAATAAATATTAATACTTAAAATTAAATAATACAATAGATACTTATAAGAAAGATTGTAGGGACAATATTCTGGACATACTAATTGTTATTTTAATTTTAGTGACATAAGAAATCTTAATATAAATACCCTAGAAATTAAAAGTAAATCGTGTTATATCTTTAATAAAGCATTCTACCTTATATATACTTATGAACTTCTCACTTTTACTTGAATCAGCCCTAAAGCTGACATACGACAAACTAAGTGGCTTTTCTGATGTTAATAATAATTTCTGGCAGGTTTTCGATAGCGCTTTTGGGACGCAATACAACCGCAGCGCGGCGGAAATTCTGCGATTAGATTGGCAAGGGGGTAATTTCAGTCAACTTCCCCAAATAGAAGTTGTTAGTAACACCATTCTTGGCAATGCTAATGGGGCCTATTCTACTAGCACTAATAAGATTTACTTATCAGATAATTTTGTCGCAAATGCGAATTCAGCAGCAGTTAGTGACGTAATATTAGAAGAAATTGGGCATTTTGTAGATGCTCGGATTAATCAAACGGATAGCGCTGGAGACGAAGGGGCGATTTTTGCCGCTTTGGTACGAGGTGAAAGTCTGAATGGGACAACTTTACAGAGTTTGCAAGCAGAGAATGACCACGCTACGATTATAATAAATGGAGAAGCGATCGCAATTGAACAGAGTGCTTTAACCACAAGAGACTTAAATAGCGTTACTGCTGCGCAACTTGTTAACACTTTAATCGGCAACTCCGGTATTACACCAGACAAAATCAGCAACATCAGGTTTACCGGTGCAAATGTTGCCGGGGGTACTTTTACTGGTGGACAAGGAACAATAGGCATTAACGGTATTGTTCTGAGTACCGGAAATATTGATGTTGATGATGATCCTTCAACCTACTCAACTTCTAACGGTAAATCAGGTGACAGAGATCTAGATGCCATAGTCAAAACTATAGTCTCTAATAACAGTACCTATGATGCAGCAGTATTAGAGTTTGACTTTATTCCGACCTCGAATACTATCAGCTTCTCCTATGTATTTGCCTCTGAAGATTATCCTGAGTTGGGAAATTCAAGGTTCAATGATGTTTTTGCCTTTTACCTGAATGGTAAAAACATTGCTTTCGTCCCCGGTGCGACAACTCCTGTTTCTATCAATACTGTTAACGCTGAAACGAACCGGGCATTTTTCAAACCTGATTATTATGGAAATATTTTAGGTACGAAGTTCGATGGTTTCACAACTGTATTAAGTGCAGTAGCAACGGATCTTATTCCAGGTCAAATTAATCACATAAAATTAGCGATCGCTGATACCCGTGACTCCGCTCGTGACGCGGCAGTTTTTATTCAAGGTTTTAGTGACCCAAGTACCATTGTTAAAGTCATAGCTACAGATAGCGACGCTGGAGAAGGAACACCAGCTAACCCAGGTGTGTTTACGATTACTCGCACAGGTAGCACTAACAATGCTCTCACAGTTAGTTACACAATTTCGGGAACTGCATCTACTGGTGACTACAGCCCCATTCCTTCTACCGTAACCTTTCTGGCGGGAGAGACTTCAAAGACCGTCACCATTACTCCCGTTAATGATAATCTTGTCGAAGGCAGAGAAACCGTAATCCTGTCATTAATTAGTGGCACTAATTACAGTTTAGGCACAGACAATAGTGCAACAGTAATCATCACTGACAATGATGTTGATCCGGGACGTGCTGATGTTAGCCTATCGGTTAATCCTGCTAGTGTTCTTGAAGACGGGACGACAAATCTAGTTTACACTTTCACTCGTGCTGGAGATCTGACTAATGCCTTAACTGTTAACTTCAATGTTGGCGGTTCAGCTACTTTCAGCAGTGACTCTAATTACACTGACTATACTCAAACAGGAGCAGCCAGTTTTGGACTAACAAGAGGATCGATTACCTTTGCTGCGGGTGCAAGTACAGCCAATTTAACCATTAACCCCAAAGCAGATACCACCTTTGAAGGTAATGAAAACGTTGAGTTAACCCTAGCTCCTGGATCAGGTTACGTTATCAATACAGCCACCGCCGTCATTGGAACTATTATTGATGAGGATACCAATGTTAACGTAGCCGTATCCCCTGATAGCGTAAATGAAGATGGTACAGCTAACCTGGTTTATACCTTCAGTCGGTATGGAAAGATAGACAATGCCTTAACCGTTAACTATAGCATTGGCGGTACAGCCGATGGTGCTGACTACACAGGAGCAACACCGGGAACAGGTAAAACCATTACCTTTGCTGCGGGTCAAACTACGAAAACCGTAACCATTAACCCCACAGCAGACAGCACATTTGAAAATGATGAAACAGTTATTTTCACCATAGCTAGTGGCACAGGTTACACCGTTGGTACATCAGGATCAGCAACGGGAACTATTAATGATGACGATACTGCTAGTATTACCGTAACCGTAACTCCAAGCAGCGTATTTGAAGACGGGACAACCAAGCTAGTCTATACTTTCACTCGCAGTTATCCTGGTGGTACCAGCCAGTCCTTAGGTAATCCCTTAACCGTTAACTATAGCATTGGTGGTACAGCCAATGGTGATGACTACACAGGAGCAACACCGGGAACAGGTAAAACCATCACCTTTGCTGCGAATTCAGATACAGCTACTTTAATCATAGACCCCAAAGCAGATACCATCGTTGAAAGTAATGAGACAGTAGCTGTCACCTTAGCTAGTGGACCAGGTTATACCCTTGGTACAACAGCACCCGTCGTAGGAACTATTAACGACGACGATACTGCTAGTATTACCGTAACCGTAACTCCAAGCAGCGTATTTGAAGATGGGACAACCAACCTAGTCTATACCTTCACTCGCAGTTATCCTGGTGGTACCAGCCAGTCCTTAGGTAATCCCTTAACCGTTAACTATAGCATTGGTGGTACAGCCAATGGTGATGACTACACAGGAGCAACACCAGGAACAGGTAAAACCATCACCTTTGAAGAGGGTGAAAACACAGCTACTTTAATCATAAACCCCAAAGCAGATACCATCGTTGAAAGTAATGAGACAGTAGTTGTCACCTTAGCTAATGGACCAGGTTATACCCTTGGTACAACAGCACCCGTCGTAGGAACTATTAATGATGACGATACTGCTAGTATTACCGTAACCGTAACTCCAAGCAGCGTAAATGAAGACGGTACAACCAACCTAGTCTATACCTTCACTCGCAGTTATCCTGGTGGTACCAGCCAGTCCTTAGGTAATCCATTAGCCGTTAACTATAGCATTGGTGGTACAGCCAATGGTGATGACTACACAGGAGCAACACCGGGAACAGGTAAAACCATCACCTTTGCTGCGAATTCAGATACAGCTACTTTAACCATAAACCCCACATCAGATAACAACTACGAAGGTAATGAGACAGTTGTTGTCACCTTAGCTAGTGGAACAGGTTACACCGTTCATACACCAGAACCCGTCACAGGGACTATTAATGATGACAATGACCGTCCAACTTTATCATTCAGTGGGTTTAACAATAACATTTTTGTTGAAGACTTCAATAATAGTGCTGTAATAGTTGTAGACCTTATCGGTGCTAATGGACAACTCGTCACTAGTAAAGACGACATCACCTTCAATTACACCACCAGTCCGACAGGTGCAGTTTCCGCAATACCGGGCGTTGATTATAATAATAGTAATAGTTCAGGAACGGTGACTATCCTCGCCGGCACTTCCTCCGGCATTATCCGTATCCCCATTCTCACAGACAACATCAATGAACCCGATGAATCCTTCTTAGTAAAACTTTCCAATGCAACTAATGCTACTATCGATCCAAGTGTAACCGATGATGGCATACCAATCTTTATTACTGATACTTTACCAAGTGCACAGACCCGCACCTTACCTAACCTCGTAGAGAACCTCACACTCATCGGCACTGGTAATATCAATGGTACAGGTAACGCAGGTAATAACGTCATCACTGGTAATAGTGGCGACAACACCCTTACTGGTCGAGCAGGAAACGATACTTATGTCTTTAGTGTTGCCAATGCTTTGGGAGCAGATACCATTGTGGAAGCAGCAAACGAGGGTATTGATACTATTGACTTTAGTGATCCTAAGACTAATATTGCAGGTCCGGTAAATATTAACTTGGGCATCACCACACAGCAATCGGTAACGGTCAGTAACCTCAAACTCACTCTTTCTGCCGGAAATGTCATTGAAAATGCGATTGGTGGGGCGGGAAATGACCTGATCACTGGTAATGCCCTAAATAATTTGTTACAGGGCGGTAGTGGTAATGACCGACTGAGCGGACAGAACGGAAATGATATCCTCATGGGAGGACCTGGCACTGATAATCTCAATGGAGGAAATGGTAATGATACTTTGTGGGGAGGGGGTAATTCTGGATCAATTGTTGATCCTTCCCTAATTGATAATCTCAATGGAGGACAGGGTCAGGATAGATTTTGGTTCAAGAGAGATTACTCTTTCTCTTCTTCTCCCTCATTAGGTCTTTCTTCAATCGAGAATTTTGTCGAAGGAGAAGATAAAATAGCATTAAGTAAAGCTAGTTTCAATGCTATTAGTGTTGACAGTGGGGATCTATCGGCGACTGATTTTGCCGTGGTTACTGATGATCCTTCAGCAACTTTTAGTAATGCCCGCATTGTTTATAGCCAAAGCACTGGTTATGTCTTCTATAACTCCAACGGAAGTGCTGCGGGTGGAGAATCTCGGTTTGCCAAAGTTGATCCTGGTATCACTCTTGACAGGAATGATTTTACTGTCATTGGTACCCAGTCAAGTTCAGTGGACTACGTTTTAAGTGACCTGTACGAGAATTTTAATCTCACCGGCACTGGCAATATCAATGGTACAGGTAACATAGGTAATAACGTCATCACTGGTAATAGTGGCCATAACATTCTGGACGGAGGAAGTGGTAATGATACTCTCATAGGAGGAAGTGGTAATGATACTCTCATAGGAGGACTCGGTAATGATCAGTATCAGTTCAATGGAGTCTTCAACAATTTAGGTGTTGATACCATCAATTTTCAAGCGGGACAAATTAGTCAAGGAGAAAATAGAGACAAGATTGCATTGAGTAAAGCTACTTTCAGTGCCATTACTAATGCAGTGGGACAGGCTCTGACTGATTTTGGAGTAGTTCCTAACGATAATTCAGTAGGTGCTAGTAATGCCCGCATTGTTTATAGCCAAGGCACTGGTAGTCTTTTCTATAACTCCAACGGATCTACTCCGGGTGGGGAATCTAAGTTTGCCGTTTTAAGTGATCCTACTATCACCCTTGTGAGTAGCGATTTTACTTTGATTGCCTAATACGCGCTCAACTGAGATCTTACATCCTTACTTCCTACTAGTTTGGATTTGACACAAATCAAAATCAGGTTCCCCTAATTCCCTATTGCTGGAGAATTAGGGGAATATTTTTTTAAGTTTCCCCCCCTAATTACTCATTTCCTGGAAATTGCCAATACTTTCCATCTCCGCCGCGATAAAATTCTCAAACACAGTATCGCAGATTATCTATGATAGAACCCGACTGGAAAACCGTCAAAACCTACGAAGACATTATCTATCAAAAAACCGACGGTATCGCTAAAATCACCATTAACCGTCCCCAGAAACGTAACGCATTCCGTCCCAAAACCGTCTTTGAACTATACGAGGCTTTTTGGGACGCTAAAGAAGATACTAATATTGGTGTAGTTTTATTTACGGGTGCAGGACCTCATACAGACGGTAAATACGCCTTCTGTTCAGGGGGAGATCAAAGTGTCCGGGGACAAGCAGGTTATGTAGATGATGTTGGTATTCCCCGCTTAAACGTTTTAGACTTGCAACGTCTCATTCGTTCCATGCCTAAAGTCGTCATTGCCCTAGTTGCCGGTTATGCTATTGGTGGGGGTCATGTTCTGCATTTAATTTGTGATTTAACTATTGCGGCCGATAACGCCATTTTCGGGCAAACAGGACCCAAAGTAGGCAGTTTTGACGGTGGTTTTGGTGCGAGTTATTTAGCGCGAATAGTAGGACAAAAAAAAGCGCGAGAAATATGGTTTCTTTGTCGTCAGTATAACGCTCAACAGGCTTTAGAAATGGGCTTAGTTAATACTGTTGTCCCCGTAGAACAACTAGAGACAGAAGGGATACAATGGGCGCGAGAAATCCTCGAAAAAAGCCCTATAGCCATTCGTTGTCTCAAATCAGCATTTAACGCCGACTGCGACGGACAAGCCGGTTTACAAGAACTTGCCGGTAATGCCACTCTTCTTTATTATATGACAGAAGAAGGCGCGGAAGGAAAACAAGCTTTTTTGGAAAAGCGACCTCCCAACTTTCGAGAATTTCCCTGGTTACCTTAAAGCTTAAAATTATATCAGTCCCTAAGACCGTGATAACATCAATAGTGTTTTACTTCCTGGAGACTTACGGAAAATATCTCTCGAACCCTCTTTCCTTCTCTTCCTTAGTTCCTTCGTGGTTGATTCTTTCCTGACTTTTATATACTAAAATCGCACCTGTCAGGAAGGTGCGATTTCTGAAGATCTCAAAATTGGAAACACTAATAAATTGCAAGTCAAATCTTATTAAGGTGGACAGAAAATTGATAACAATAATCGTGCGTAATTAAATTACTACATTCTGATTTATTACCTCTTGCGTGGTATAAGTACGGGTCTCTTCAACACAATTAATTGTCAGATGATCTAAATCCGCTGCAAGAGTTTGAGAAGTTGAAATAACAGGCCTTGGTACTGGTAAACTCCAAGCATCTTCTAGAGTTTCCCAAGCGGGTGCAAAAGCTGGTAACGCTAAGGGACAAGCTTTCCAAACACCTTGGACCGGTGCGGTCAACTTTTCACACATACCACCACGGCGACCCTGTGGCTGGTAATAACGACAATAACGACAAGTAGATGTTAAACGCTTAATTGCTTGATATGCCTTCATCTTCAGTACCATAGGACTAGCCAACATACTTATATATTTTCCTTGTTTACCAAAATAGGGATGAAGGGCAAAAAGTTATTATTGGATACGGGTTCTAGCCATTATTATCAATAAATAAACTTTATTATCTCTTTAGATTCTTGTTATATTTGTAAATGATTCTTAGAGTGTCTACATACTCACTTTAAACTAAAACATATTAGGGATCAAGGTTAAAAGCCCGATTTTAGATTTACTCCGATTTTTTTAGTCTACTTTGGATAGATTTAAACTCAGTTTTTAGCATCTAGTTGACTCCATTATTTACAATCAACTGACAATAGTTAAATATCATAATCAAGGCTGATTATTTACTTCAACAGCTTAGAACAGCACAGAGAACAAACATTCCAGCGTTCAAGTTCACCTGGTGGGCTAGGACATTGACATTCGGGACATAAAGGGAGATAATGCGATCGCTCCTGCATCATCCTAGCCCAATTCTCAAAAGCACCTAGAGTATTGTCAAGACTCGGTGTGACTAACTTCTCAGGAACTAGATCATCAGCAACATAACTGGGGTGTTCTGAAGCAGAAATAGTTATTTGTGTTTCCGTCGTTGGTAAACTCTTCCACCCCGCAGTCGAAAAGCGAATATCTATCAAAGATGTAGATAGCTTGTGGTTTAATTTCATCAATATGGTTTTCCGTTCAAAGGTCAAATTTTGCGCCCAAGCAGCGCTAGACGTTGCTACCCACACAACATCACGTTGAATTGACAAAGGTCGAGTTTGTACCGCAACCCCAGCACCGACAATTTCCACCCAACAATTCAACAAGCGCGGAAATAATTGTTCTTGCCATACTGCTGACCGTTTAATACCTTCTAAAATATTATTAATTGATTTAAAAGACATATTTTCTTAGTAGTTTTACTATTTCCAGTATTGAGTAATTATACATTATCTTATTTGTCATTACTTAATCCTTGATGAAGATAGTAACTTGAAATTCACTAAATCTAACTATCAACTATTTGTTGATATCTGTTTAGCCTTGGTTTCTGCTATTAGCCAATTCAGGTAATCCTGATTTCCTTGTTCAATTGGTAAAGCCACCACACAAGGTACTTCATAAGAATGTTTTGATTTCACCTTTTTCGTTAGTTCTTCAAGTAAATCCCCCCGCGATTTCATAATTAAAATAGCTTCTTTTTCTACTTGTAATTCGTCGTTCCACCAATAAATACTGTCCATACCATCAATTATATTAGCACAGGCAGCAAGACGAGCTTCTACTACGGCTTTACCTATATTAAGAGCTTCAACACGATCTTTACAAGTGATGTAAACAAAAATAAATTCCATGTTTTGACCATTAACTATTAAATGGTTATTATATCTGAAGAGGGTAGTAATTGACAATTTTTGTAGCTGTTTGGTAAATTTTTATTCTATCTTCTCAATAAGTGGGGGTAGACTATCTATTGAATAAAGATTTTACGGATTTTGATGCTTGTAAACGATTTATACCAGATTATTCAGCAGTTACGTATTAGTCAGATATAGTCAGATAATTTAAACTTTCCTTGATTTGGGGTCAAGTCATAATACCTGCCATTTGCAACACTTTATCAGTAAATATATGACAAATAAAACTACATCTCCTTCCCAAAACACCCGAACCATAAGTTAGACGGGTTAATATAGCCGTATATACTTGAATCAGGTACGAAAATTAGGAAAACCGCTGATACAAACTTAATTTTACTCCTTTCCTTGTCTTCTTTCTCCTGACTTCTGACTCCTGAATTTTTCTCTGTAT